>NZ_DASWTG010000077.1:0-17473 GCF_036402235.1 Sphingomonas sp.
ATCGATCGACTGGGTGCAGCCGCGGCCGGCCGCGGCGGTGTCGATCGCGTTCTGACGAATGCAGGTCGGCACGCCGGTGAAGCGGCCGCCGGAGAGGACCGAGATCTGGCCCGCGGGGCAGCCTGCGGCGGTGTTGTTGCCGGTCGCGAAGCCACGGCCGTCATTCTGGAAGGCATTGCCGAACCACACCAGCGGATCGCCGCCGGAGAAGATGCCGACGCCGCCGACCAGCTGCGAGCGGCTGAACAGCCCCTCATTGTTGAAGTCATAGGTGAAGCCGACGCGCGGGAGCACCAGCGGCTCGAGCTTGCTGAAGCCGTTGCCGTTGCTGAAGCCGTAGCGTTGCGCGAACACCGGGTTATGACGCGGCGCGCCGCCGTCATACCAGTCGATGCGGGCGCCGGCGGTGACCTTGAGCTGGTCGGTCGCGCGCCATTCGTCCTGCAGATAGACCGAGTAGATGGTGCGGTCGAACTTCGCCGCGGCGCTGGTCACGTCACCGGTCGAGGAGAAGTTGCCGAACGCGCCGTAGGTGCAGCCGTTGATGATGTTGACCGGCGTGGTGGTCGTCGTCGCGGCGTTGCACAGCGGGGCATTGGCGACGCCCTGCGAGAGCAGGCCGGCGCGCAGATCGGCGACGTTGCGGAAGACCAGTGTGCCCGTCGCGTTCTGCACGAACAGGTTGAACAGGTCGGCCTTGTTCATCTCGAAGCCGAGCTTGAAATTGTGGTTGCCCGCCGAGAGCTTGGCGACCGCGCGATACTGCTCCACCGTGGTGCGCAGGTCGTTTGCCGAGCGCGAGTTGCCCGGGCCGGCGAGAACCGCGCCATCGGGGCCGGTGGCGTTGTCGATGCCGACGATGAAGCGCGGGATCGGGCTGCCCGACTGCGCTTCGCCGCCGCCGACCGGATCCTGCAGATCCTGGATCTCCGAACGCGAATAGCGCAGCTCGGTGGAGAACTGGTCGGTCCACTGCGAGTAGAGGCGGCCCGAATAATAGTCGGAGACGGTGCCGCTCTTGTAATAGGTGTTCGCGCCGATCGCCTGGGGCGAGCTGCCGGTGAACAGGTCATCCGGACGGACGGTCGATTCCTCGAGCCGCTGATAGGTCGCCTCGAGACGGTGCCGATCGTTGATCTGCAGGTCGGCGCGGACGAAATAGCGGTCGTTCACATATTCGCGGTTGTAGACCAGATCGCCCGTATCCACGCCGTAAGTGGTGTTCAGGATGTTCCGGATCTCGTTGAACTGCGTCAGGCTGATGCCGTTCTGCGGGTTGGCATAGCCGGCACCGGTCGGGCCGTCGTCCTGCGACTGGCCGGCCTCGTGATGCTCATAGGCGCCGTAGATGAACAGGCGATCCTTGATGATCGGGCCGCCGAGCGCGACGCCCCAGCGCTTCTCGGGCTGAACCGGCGCGGCCGCGCGGCCGCCCGCTTCGTTGCCGCGCAGATCGTCGTCCGAATATTCGTAGAAGGCGCTGAGCTTGTAGTCGTTGGTGCCCGACTTGGTGATCACGTTGATCGCGCAGCCGGTGAACTGGCCATAGTCGACGTCGAACGGCGCGAACTGCACCTGCGTCTCGCGGATCGCATCATAAGGCAGCGGGGTCGAGCTGCGCGACGAGAAGCCGGTGTCGTTGAGGCCGTAAATGTCGCTCTGCGGGATGCCGTCGACGGTGAAGGTGTTGCCGCGATCGTTGCCGCCAAGGCACGAGATGCGGTCCTGGCCCGAGCCGCCATCGTCGCGGTCGAGGCTGACGCGCGGGTCGATGCGGATCACGTCGCGCACGTCGCGGTTGAAGCTGGGGGCGGCGGCAAGGATTTCGGCGCCGAACGAGGTGCCCGGGCCGACGGCGAGGGTGGTCGCGCGCACGCGGCTGCCGGTGACGACGATCTCGCCGCCGCCCGAGGCGAGCGCGAAGGTCAGGCTGGTGTTGCCCGCAAGCGTCGTGTTGATGTCGTTGACGGTCTGGCCCTCATAGCCGTCGGCAGTCGCCACGACGGTGTAGGGGCCGCCGGTGACCAGGCCGGGGGCGCTGAAGGTGCCGGCCGAGCCGGTGGTCAGCGTGCGCTCGGCGCCGGTGCGCGTGTCGGTGACCGTCACGGTGGCGCCGGCGAGCGGCGCACCATTCTCATCGGTGACGGTGCCGACGATGCCCGAAGTGATCTGCTGCGCGCTTGCTGCAGCCGGAATCGCGAGCGCGGCAACGGCCGCACCGATGAACAGATGATTTCGCATTAGTGTCCCCTTAGGATCGGCTTTTGAAAGCCTGCGCTGCGGTGATTTCACCGTCTTGCGCCGCCCCATGGGGAGGATTCTTTGCGGGATTGTTACAATTGATTCAAGCCCGTTGTGCGTTGCAAAAAAGCATCACCCCGGCCTAGCCCGCAGAAGCCACGATTTCCGCCCATTGCGCCTCGTCGATCACCCGGATTCCAAGGTCGGCCGCCTTTTTGAGCTTCGATCCGGCGCCAGGTCCGGCGACCACCAGATCGGTTTTTGCCGACACCGATCCCGCGACTCGGGCACCGAGCGACTCCGCCTGCGCCTTCGCCTCGTCGCGGCTCAGCGTCTCGAGGCTGCCGGTGAAGACGATCGTCTTTCCAGTCACTTCCGACGCGCGGGACTCGACGACGAAGGGCGGGGGCGTCACTTCCGCCAGCAGGTCATTCCATACGTCGCGGTTGTGCGGTTCGTGGAAGAAGTCGGCGAGCGCATGGCCGACGGCGGCGCCGACATTCTCGATCCCGATATGCTCGGCGATCGCCTTGTCGCGCCGGGTGCGGAATTTGGCGTCGGTCTCGCCGATCGCGGGGATGATGCTTTCGCGCAACGCGATCAGCTCGTCCGCAAGTGCAGCGAGCGCGGGGAGAGTGGCGAGGCGCTTCAACAGGTCGCGCGCGGTGATACTGCCGATATGGCGGATGCCGAGGCCGAACAGGAGGCGTGCGGCGTCAGGCGCGCGCTTGGCCTCGATCGCGGCGAGCAGATTGTCGACCGACTTGTCCTTCCACCCCTCGCGGCCGAGCAGCTCGTCGCGGTGCGCGGCTAGGCGGAAGATGTCGGCGGGTTCTGCGATCCAGCCGAGCTCGAGGAATTCGGCGATGGTCTTCTCGCCCAGCCCTTCGATATCGAGCGCGCCGCGGCTGACGAAGTGGCGGAGGCGCTCCTGGCGCTGGGCGGGGCAGATCAGTCCGCCGGTGCAGCGATAGTCGACCTCGCCTTCCTCGCGCGTGGCCTCGGACTGGCAGATCGGGCAGCGGGTCGGGAACGGCCAGGGTTCGCGGGTTTCGTCGCGCGTGAGATTCTCGACGATCTGCGGGATCACGTCGCCGGCGCGCTGGAGCAGCACGCGGTCGCCAGGATGCACGCCGAGCCGCTCGATCTCGTCGGCATTGTGCAGCGTCGCGTTGGTCACGGTGACGCCGCCGACCGTCACCGGCTCGAGCCGGGCGACCGGAGTGAGCTTGCCGGTGCGGCCGACCTGGATGTCGATCGCGTTAAGCGTGGTCTCGGCGCGCTCGGCGGGGAATTTGTGCGCGATCGCCCAGCGCGGCGCGCGCCCGACGCTGCCGAGGCGGGCCTGCCAGTCGAGCCGGTCGACCTTGTAGACGACCCCATCGATGTCGAACGGCAGGTCCGCGCGCAGCTTCTCGATCTTGCGATACTGAGCCAGCGCGGACTCGACCTGCACGCAATCGATGAACAGCGGGTGGAGTGGGAAGCCCCAGCGCTCGATCGCCTTCATCACCGCGAACTGCGTGTCGCCCGGCAGCGCGCTGACCTCGCCCCAGCCGTGCGCCAGGAAGCGCAGGGGGCGGGATTGGGTGACTGTGGCATCCTTCTGGCGCAGCGATCCGGCGGCGGCGTTGCGCGGGTTGGCGAACTGGCGCGCTTCCTTGCCGCTCTCCTCGGCTTCGGCCGCGAGCCGGGCGTTGAGCGCGAAGAAGTCGTCCTTCGCCATATAGACCTCGCCGCGCACCTCGAACACGTCGGGGGCGTCGGCGGGGAGTTCGGTGGGGATGTCGGAGATGGTCAGCGCATTGGGCGTGACATTCTCGCCGACCTGCCCGTCGCCGCGGGTGGCGGCGAGCACGAGCTTGCGGTTCTCGTAGCGCAGCGAGCAGGACAGGCCGTCGATCTTGGGCTCGGCGGTGAGCGCGACACGGTCGTCCTCGCCGAGCTTGAGGAAGCGCCGCACGCGCAGCACGAACTCGACCACCTCCTCGTCGGAGAAGGCGTTGTCGAGGCTCATCATCGCCTGCGCATGCCGCACCTTGGCGAGGTGTCCCGCGGGCGCGGCGCCGACCAGCTTTGCCGGGGAATCGTCGCGGATCAGGTGGGGAAAGGCCGCCTCGATCGCCGCATTGCGCCGCATCAGCGCGTCATATTCCGCGTCGCTGATTTCGGGCGCGTCATCGGTGTGATAGAGCCGGTTGTGGCGCGCGATCTCGCTCGCCAGCGTTTCGAGTTCGGCTGCGGCGTCGATATCGGTGGCGGGTAGCTTTTCCATGGCTCCCCGCTAGCCCGGTTGCGGCCTGCTTTGAAGCCCCTCCCCTCAGGGGAGGAGGCAGCGACATTCTACAATCCTCCCTTGCCAGGGGGAGGTAGCGCCGAAGGCGACGGAGGGGGGAGGGCGGCTTCGCCCTCTCGTCCGTCGTGCTTCCGCCCCCTCCGTCAGGCTGCGCCTGCCACCTCCCCCTGGCGGGGGAGGATTGTAGCGGCCTGCCCGTCGGTATGCAGGGACTTAAGCTCACTTCACCTCTAACTGATCGAGCGCGAAGGCGAGATATTCGGCCTGTTCGCGGAACCGTTCGAAGCGACCCGACTTGCCGCCATGCCCCGCCTCCATGTTGACGCGGAACAGCAACGGGTTGGTGTCGGTCTTGAGCGTGCGCAGCCGCGCGACATATTTGGCCGGCTCGTAATATTGCACCTGGCTGTCCCACAGCCCGGTGCCGACGAAGATCGCCGGGTAGGCCCTGGCCTTCAGCTGATCATAGGGCGAGTAGCTGAGCATATAGTCGTAGCCCGCCTTGTTCTCCGGATTGCCCCATTCGTCATATTCGCCGGTGGTGAGCGGGATGGTCGGGTCGAGCATCGTCGTCACGACATCGACAAAGGGAACGAGGCTGATGATCGCGCCATAGTCCTGCGGCGCCATGTTGGTGACCCCGCCCATCAGCAGCCCGCCCGCACTGCCGCCCATCGCGGCGACGCGGCCCTTCTTCGCGTAACCCGCCTTCACCAGATATTCGGTGACGTCGATGAAGTCGGTGAAGCTGTTCTTCTTGTTGAACATCCGCCCGTCGTCATACCATTTGCGGCCCATTTCCTGCCCGCCACGGATATGCGCGATGGCATAGACCATGCCGCGGTCGAGCAGGCTGGGGAGCATCGGCGAGAAGCCCGGATCGGTCGAATAGCCGTAGCTGCCATAGGCGTACTGGAACAGCGCGGCGCTGCCGTCCTTCCGGAACCCCTTGGCATAGACCAGGCTGACCGGAATCTTCGTGCCGTCGCGCGCGGTCGCCCAGACGCGCTCGGTGACATATTTCGACTTGTCGTAGCCGGGAACGGGCGTAACCTTGAGCGTCTTGCGCTCACCGGTCTTCATGTTCGCCTCGATCACCGTCGAGGGCGTGGTCAGCGAGTTGTAGGTGTAGCGGACCCAGTCGGTCGCGGTCTCGGCATTGGTGCTGAGTCCCATGCTGTAGGCCGGTTCGTCCGCCTCGACGAAACTCGACTTACCGTCATTGCCGAGCAGCCGCAGCCGCTTGTTGCCGCCCGAGCGCTCCTCGATCGCGAGGTAGCTGTCGAAGGGCTGGAACCCCTCGATGAAGGTGTCCGCGCTATGCGGAACCACGTTCTTCCACGCCGCCTTGCCCGCGCCGGTCGCGCTGTCGGGCACGGTCATCAGGCGATAGTTCGGCGCCTGCCAGTTGGTGCGGATCACCCAGCGGTCGCCGACATGATCGGCGCTGTAGAGGAAGTCGCGCTCGCGCGGAGCGAGGACGGTGAAGGTCGCGGGGTTGTCGGCCGGGGCGCAGCGCTGCTCGTCGCTCACCGTCTTGCTGCTGAAGATGCAGATGAACTTCTCTGAGCTGGTCGTGCCGATGCCGAGCGAGAAGGTGTCGTCCTTCTCCTCATAAACCAGCCGGTCCTGGCTCGCCGGCGTGCCCAGCACATGCGCCTTCACCCGCTTGCCGAGCAGGGTGACGGGGTCCTTCTCGATATAGAAGATCGTCTTGTTGTCGCCTGCCCAGGCGAAGCCCGGCTGCGCGTTGGGGATCTCGTCGGCCAGCGTCTGGCCGGTGGTCAGGTCCTTGACCTTGAGCACATATTGGCGGCGGCCGACCTTGTCCTCGGCATAGGCGAGCAGGCGGTTGTCGGGGCTGACCTGGCGCCCGCCGATCGAGAAGAAGTTGGCACCCTTCGCCATTTCGGGCTGGTCGAGGATGATCTCCTCCGCCGCGTCCATCGAACCTTTCCTGCGCGCGACGATCGGATAGTTCCCGCCGGTCTCGAACCGGGTGTAGTACCAATAGCCGTTGTCGAGATAGGGGACGGTGCTGTCATCCTGTTTGATGCGGCCGACGATCTCCTTGTAGAGCGCCTCCTGCACCGGCTTGGTCGGCGCCATCACCGCATCGGCATAGGCATTCTCGGCCTTGAGATAGGCCAGCATCTCCGGGTTCTTCCGCGTGTCGTCGCGCAGCCAGTAATATTCGTCCTCGCGGGTGGCGCCGAACGGAGCCTTCACCTGATGCGGCTTCTTGGCGGCGACAGGAGGCCGGGGAGCGTCCTGCGCAAGCGCTGGAGCGGTGGTTGTGGCGAGGCTGATGACGAGCGCGCGGCGGAGCCAGCGGGACATGTGATTCTCCCTATCAAGTGGCGGGAGGTGTGGCGCAAAGCTGATACACTGCGCAAGCGGTTACGTCCGTCACGATCCGTTCCGCTTGAGCGGCAACCCGTGCCAGTGATATGCAGCGCGCCGCCGGGGAGGGGATCCGTGGACGAAGATCGCTTGCGTGCGCCGCCGCGCCGCTATGAAACGACGCTGGACCGCGCCGGGTTCGCACTCGCCATAGGCGGCGCGCTGGGCGGCGTGCTGGTGCTGCTGTTGGTGCTCGCCGGCGGACAGGCCGACGCAGCCGCGCTGCTCGCTGCTTGGGCACTCGGCGCCTTGTTCGTGACGCTCGGCATCGCCGCCGTCGCTGCGCCGCTATGGCTTGGATTCCATGTGATGGGCTGGCGGACGCCCTGGCACGCCGCCGCGCTCGGTGCGTTGCTCGCGCTGGTCGTCTTCGTCGCCGGGCAGACCCACGGCTTCGGCCTGCTCGACGTGCCTTCCGCGGACGGGCGCACCACGCTGTTCCGCTGGCTGAGCGCAACCGCGACCAGCGCGCTGATCGCGCTGGCCGCGGCCGGGATCGCCCTGGCGATGTGGCGGGTCGCCTATCGCCCGATGGACTAGATCAGCCCTTGGCCTGGCCGGTGCATTCGCCCACGCGCTTGCCGGTGACCTGAGTCTTCATCGTCATCTTGCCGCCCGGCATCCCCGGCGCGCCCGACATCGCGGTGTCGCTGGTCAGCTCGTATGCGGTGCTGCCGATCGTGCCGGTGGTAGTCGCCTTCACCTCGCCGCCGGCGCCCTGCGGCTTGCAGGTCATCACCGCATTGAGCTTGCCGTCCGCCAGCTCGTACTTGTCGTACACGCAGCCGCCGCCCGCCTTGCCGCCGAACATCTCGCTGGGCGGCTTGTCGACCATCTCCGGCGTGACGCAGGTCTCGACGGTGGTCTCGGCCGCCTTGCCCATCTGCTGAGCCATCATGTCGGCCTGCGCCTTGGGCAGGCCGGGCATATCGACCGAGAGGAACTTGACCTGGGTCTGCCACTGGCCGGGCTGCATCTTCACGGCATCTTTCGTGGCCTTGGCGACCTCGTCGATCGAGGCATTCTCGCCCTTCACGGTCGAGCCGCCGCCACCGCAGGCGGCGAGGGCGAGGGGGCAAAGCAACATCAGCGGGGTAAGACGGGACATAAATGGCTCCTGCTTCGTTACGCTTGGGGCATGGCCCGTTGCGCATAACGCATGCGGAACAAAGTTTGTCAAGAATGTGGCGGAATTTGTCGTATTTTAGACATATTCCAGGGGGCATTTCTCCGGAATTACTCACAGCATCGACTACGCAATGCTTCAGAAGTAAAATGTTCTTGATTTGTTCTAAATGTTCCGCTACCCGTTTCGCGGGAGCGGGGCATGACGAATTTGCAGAGACAATCTGTGCCGGTGCCGGCATTCAGCATCTGGTTGCGAACCGGGCGAAGGATGGAAGACTCACCGATTGAGGTGAAGTTCAACCCTGGCACGACCGGGAGGACGGGCGGTTCACCTTTGTCGGGCAGGGAAACTATTTTCCGCGCGAGTGGCGGGCGTCGGCGTCATCTGATCGCTTCGGCGGGGAGGCGCAAGCGGTTCGTGGGGAAGGCGGGCTACCAGTTGGCAGGCGTTCGACGAACATGATCCACGAAACCCGACAAATCACTCGGTGCATACCGTGCGGGCTGGAGACACGCTTACCCGCATCGCTGCGCAGCGAAAGGGGTTGCGGGTATCCGATCTTGTTTGGCTGAATGGGCTTGATCCGAAGCAACCCCTCCGGATCGGGCAGCAGATCAAGCTGCCGCATCAGCGATTCCTGGATGCGGGGCGTGAGGCCAAGAACAAGGTCCTCGCGCTCGATTACTATATGCGGACGCATGGCGGGCGATTGCCCCCAGATCCGGCGAACCCGCCTTCGCTGCAAAGCCAGATTCTCGATGCGAACTGGCGACGGGAAACGCGGGGCAGCTATGACTATTGGATCGATACGCTCGAGCGCCCACGTAAGATTTTCGGTGTATTGTCGTGGGGATGGGCACCCGATCGCGGAGAAATCAGGCCCGCAGGGCGACCCGATCGCCGGCTCAGCGATGAAGGTGGCCATTATATCGGCATTCGCTTCAAGGCTCCTCGCGACGCCTTCAATCATTTTGCACAGGACACCAATTTCAATCGCGGCGCCTATCGTCGCATGGAAGATAGCTGGGCTGAGGATTTGCGGACCGGACGCAAGGTGTTCGTGACGATGGAGCCTCACTATATTGGCACGTCAAGGCGACCAGGCAGCATAACCGTGACCTGGGAAGTCGACGGCGAAAAGCAAATTCGACGATTCCCCAACGAACCGAAGGGCAAGCCTCGTGAATAATGACGCCATGGGGCGATTCTTGAACGAGCTTGGGAACGAACTCGCCAAGATTGTCGGCGGCAATCCGGAAGGCGTCTTTTTATACGTTGAAATCGGCGAGGGGTGGGTTGGACCGAGTATCTTCAAAGATGAAGGATCCCTTGTTCGCTATTATGATCTCAGCGGTAACGGGCTGACGGATATCCTCTTCGACATCTGGTACGCCGGGGACGACGAGAGCAAGCGTTGGTCGGTGATGGAATACTCCATCGCAGCCGGGAAATTCGAGGTGACGTTTAAATATCCCGAGGAGGTCGATGTGACCAAGCCCGACCGCGAACGCCGTCGTGCAGCGTTGCGAGCTCGCTTTGGTGACAAGCAGGTGGTCTATCCGTCGATGAGGGAGGGAGCGTTCGAGCTGAAGTCCTGACACCCCTCAAAAGCGTCAACTTCGTCAATCGAACTGTCAACCAAACCGGATTGCGCCCCCATCTGAAGGCCCCATATTCGCGTCATGTCGATTCAGATCCGCACCAGCCTTGCCGAGCCTGAGACCGGCCCCGGTTTCGTGCCCCACCGTCCCAATCGCCCGGAGAAGAGCGAGGGCGGTAGGGCGTTCAAGCTGGTCAGCGAATATACCCCCTCAGGCGATCAGCCGACCGCCATCGCGGAGCTGACCGAGGCGGCGCTGGCGGGGGAGCGCGACCAGGTGCTGCTCGGCGTCACCGGGTCGGGCAAGACCTTCACCATGGCGAGCGTGATCCACAATCTTCAGCGCCCAGCGCTGATCCTCGCCCCCAACAAGATCCTCGCCGCTCAGCTCTATGGCGAGTTCAAGTCGTTCTTCCCCGAGAACGCGGTTGAGTATTTCGTCAGCTATTACGACTATTACCAGCCCGAGGCCTATGTGCCGCGGTCGGACACCTACATCGAGAAGGAAAGCTCGGTGAACGAGGCGATCGACCGGATGCGCCACTCGGCGACGCGTGCGCTGCTCGAGCGCGACGACGTGATCATCGTCGCCTCGGTCTCGTGCCTCTACGGCATCGGCTCGGTCGAGACCTATTCGGCGATGATCTTCGACTTGAAGAAGGGGCAGGTCGCCGACCAGCGCGAGATCATCCGCAAGCTCGTCGCGCTTCAGTACAAGCGCAACGACGCCGCCTTCGCGCGCGGCAACTTCCGGGTGCGCGGCGACAGCCTCGAGATCTTCCCGTCGCACTATGAGGACACTGCCTGGCGGATCAGCTTCTTCGGCGACGATATCGAGGAGATCACCGAGTTCGATCCGCTGACCGGGGCCAAGGTCGCGAGCCTCGACTATATCCGCGTCTACGCCAACTCGCACCACGTGACCCCCGGGCCGACGCTCAAGCAGGCGATGGAGGCGATCAAGCACGAGCTCGCCGAGCGGTTGAAGGAGCTGCACGCCGAAGGCAAGCTGCTCGAGGCGCAGCGGCTGGAGCAGCGCACGCATTTCGACCTGGAGATGATCGCGGCGACCGGCAGCTGCGCGGGGATCGAGAATTACAGCCGCTTCCTCACGGGCCGTCTGCCCGGCGAGCCGCCTCCGACGCTGTTCGAGTATCTGCCCGAGAATGCGCTGCTGTTCGTCGACGAGAGCCACCAGACGGTGCCGCAGATCGGTGCGATGGCGCGCGGCGACCACCGGCGCAAGATCACGCTGGCCGAATATGGCTTCCGCCTGCCGAGCTGCATCGACAACCGTCCGCTGCGCTTCAACGAATGGGACGCGATGCGGCCGCAGACGGTGTGCGTCTCGGCGACGCCGGGCGGATGGGAAATGGACCAGACCGGCGGCGTGTTCAGCGAGCAGGTGATCCGCCCCACCGGCCTGATCGACCCGCCGGTCGAGATCAAGCCGGTCGAGGAGCAGGTCCAGGATCTGATCGTCGAGTGCCGCAAGACCAGCGAGATGGGCTACCGCACCCTCGTCACCACGCTGACCAAGCGCATGGCCGAGGACCTGACGGAGTACATGCACGAGGCGGGAATCAAGGTGCGCTACATGCATTCGGACGTCGAGACGCTGGAGCGTATCGAGCTGATCCGCGACCTGCGGCTCGGCGTATACGACGTGCTGATCGGCATCAACTTGCTTCGCGAAGGCTTGGATATTCCGGAGTGCGGGCTGGTCGCGATCCTCGACGCGGACAAGGAGGGGTTCCTGCGCTCCGAGACCTCGCTGATCCAGACGATCGGCCGCGCCGCGCGCAACGTGGAGGGGCGGGTGATCCTCTATGCCGACCGCATCACCGGGAGCATGGAGCGCGCGCTCAACGAGACCAGCCGCCGCCGCGAGAAGCAGCAGGCGTATAATGCCGAGCACGGCATCACCCCCGCGACGGTCAAGAAGAACATTGGCGACATCATCGCGCATGTCGCGTCGAAGGATCAGGTGACCGTCGAGATCGACGATGGCCCCGCGCACATGGTTGGCCACAATCTGCGCGCCTATATCGAGGAGCTCGAGAAGAAGATGCGCGATGCCGCCGCGAACCTCGAGTTCGAGGAGGCCGGCCGGCTGCGCGACGAGATCCGCAGCCTCGAGGCCGAGGAGCTGGGCCTGCCCCACGACGAGCGCCGCGCGCCGGTGATGGGCCGCAGCAACGAGGGCAAGCCGGGCACGCGCAAGACCCGCTTCGGCAAGGTGCAGCGCAAGTGGGGCGGGGGACGGCGTTGAAGCGCCGCGGCGGTTGAGCCGGCGGATTCCTTCGCCCATAAGGCTGGGCATGCGTGTAGTCCTTGCGTTCGCTTCGCTCGCCGTTCTTGCTGGTTGTGTGGCGCCCTCGGCGCCTCCGCCGCGGCCCGCTCCGGCGCCGCCGGTTCCTGCCCCCGCCCCCGCGCCCGCTCCTGCGCCGCCGCCCGCGGCGAGCAGCGACTGGCGCGACTGGCCGCTGACGCCGGGTAATTGGAGCTACCGTCCGGATGCGCGTGGCTCGCTCGCCATCTACGGCGGAACCGACGGAGGCGGCGCGCTCGTTCTGCAGTGCCAGCGCGAGGCGCGCCAGTTCCTGATTGCCTTGGGTGGCGTCCCGTCCGGCTCGTTCACGATCCGCACGAGCAGCGCGACTCGGGTCCTGCCGATCGTATCCGGGCGGGCGGCGCTGCCGGCCAATGACCCGTTGATCGACGCAATGGGCTATAGCCGCGGCCGCTTCATCGTCGAACGGCCGGGCGGCCCGCCGCTGGTCGTGCCGGCCTGGGCCGAGGTGCTGCGCGTCGCTGAGGATTGCAGGGGCTGAGGCGCGATCCGATCCGCTACGCCCAGACCTCCATGAATCGCCGATTTCACGATGCAAAACAAGACTTGTTCTGCGATTCCGGATGATTCAAAGTCGCGATGTGCCCGGGCCGGGTACGACGTCTTAACAAGCGAAAGGAGGTGATCCGATGTCTCATGGTTCAGCAATGGGGTCGGTTCAGTTCGTTCGGGAGACGCGCCGCTAAGTTCTGACTGCACCCGGTGGAAGCCCTCCACCGGCACGGCGCACGGGGGGTATCCTCCCCCAATCAACGGCGCCAGCAGCGGACAAGCGGCCCGCATGGTCTCCCGGGCTGGAGCTTCCGGCCGCTGACCATGTCGGAGGTCACCGGGTGCCAGGGATGGCCCCGGTGGCCTCTTTCATTTTGGGCGCAGCGATTTCACAGCAGATAGACGATGAGATAGCGCGCGACGAGCAGGCCCATGACGATGGTGCTCGCGCGGCGGCCGCGGACGAGCATCGCGGCGATCATCAGCGCGCCAAGGACGGCGGTCAGCACGAGCGCGAGCGGATTGCCCAGCGCCGCGGCGAGCTGCGGCACGCTCGCATAATAGGCGATCTGGCACGCGAGCAGCGCCAGCATCGCCCCCAGCACGATCCGGCGGACGCGGAAATAGTGGCTGTCGAGCTCGCCATGCTCCGCCGGCTCGCGCGGGAAGACGAGGTGCGCGGCGAGATAATAGGCGCTGGCGAAGACCGTCACTGCCATCAGCGAATGCCCCGATACCGCGATCACCTCGCGCGTCACCCAGGCGGCCTGCCAGAAGGAGAGCAGGTCGAGCAGCACGAAGATGCCGAGCAGCGGGGTGAGCCAGCCGATGCGCAAGGTCGCGCCCGGACGCAGCCGTGCCTCGATCGCGCGGGCAAGGCCGCCCAGCACCTCGACGATCGACAGGCCGAGCAGCAGGCCGAACAGCGCGAAGATGAACTCGAATTGCGACATGGCTTTTCCCCCGCGGCCCTTTATCCATGCTGCAAACGCGAAGTCGAGCGAAAGGCCCCTGAATGTCTCATCGAATCCTCACCTTCTACGGATCCTATCGCGAGGCGCGGATGGGGATCCGGCTGGCGCGCTGGATGAGCGCGCGGATGAACGAGCGCGGTTGCGACGTCGAGCTGATCGACGCCAAGGCGGTGGGGCTGCCGATGCTCGACAAGCGCTACATGGATTACGCCCCGGGCGAGGCGCCGGCGGTGATGGAGGAATTGGCGGAGAAGTTACGCAAGGCCGACGGATTCCTGTTCGTCGCGGGGGAATATAATTGGGGGATGCAGCCGGGCCTCAAGAACCTGACCGACCATTTCCTGGCCGAATGGGCGCGGCGGCCGGCGGCGATCGTGAGCTATTCGGGCGGGCGGCTGGCGGGGGCGCGGAGCAATTCGATGTGGCACCCTACGCTGACCGAGATGGGCATGGCGGTGGTGCCCGCGACGATCACCGTCGCCCAGATCGGCCAGACGCTCGACGCCGACGATGTGCCGCAGGGCGAGGGCGGCGCGGCGCTGGAGCGCGGCTTCGGGTGCTTCGCCGACGAGTTCCTGTGGTGGATCGAGGCCGCAAAAGCGCGACGTTCGGCTTCAGGTTTATAACCAAATAGGTTTCACGTGGAACTCGAATTCAAGCGCCGAAAACAGCGGATCCCGGTGCCGTCGATCCTATGCAAGCCGCGAGTAAAGGTGGAAAAGGTAGGTGACGATGTTTGGCTTTCCCCTTTTTGGTGGATTCGCCGTTCTGGTGAGGAAAGGGAGGAGGAGAACGGGACGTCCACCGCTTGCGGCGGTACGGCCCTCTGCGCCGGTGGACATGTCGCCAAAGGGCGATTCAGTGCGTGGCGCTAAAGGGCGGATCGACATTTAGTGTTCAATCCTCCCCCGCCAGGGGGAGGTAGCAGCCGAAGCTGACGGAGGGGGCGGATCCAGACCGTTGGCGGCTTGTGTCCTCCCCCTCCGTCGCGCTGCGCGCGCCACCTCCCCCTGGCGGGGGAGGATAATTGTCGGTCCGTGCTAGAAAATCAGCGAGATCAGATAGACGAGCAGCGCGAACAGCAGGAAGGGCGCGGAAAGGATCAGCGCGATCACGGCCATCACCGTCCAGGCGCGGCGCAGGCCGAATGCGTCGCGCACGCAATCGAAGATGATCTGCAGCAGCCCGACGAAGCCGGATTCGCGCATCAGGCCCCGACCTCCATCAGCCCCTTGAGACGGTAGAGCGTGTCGAGCGCATCGCGCGGGGTGAGGCTGTCGATGTCGAGCCCGGCGAGCTCGGTGCGCAGGGCGTCGACGGCTTCCTCCTCCTGCTCGGCGGCGGCGGCGAAGAGGGGGAGGTCGTCGAGGCCCGCGGCGATCCCGCCGGTCTTCTCGCGGCCCGCTTCGAGCTTGGCGAGGACGGCCTTGGCGCGCGAGATGGTGACGGGCGGCAGCCCGGCGAGGCGGGCGACGGCGAGGCCGTAGCTGCGGTCGGCCGGGCCCTCGGCGACTTCGTGGAGCAGGACGAGATCGCCCTTCCACTCGCGCGCGCGAACATGGTGGAGCGACAGCGCGTCGCAGCGTTCGGCGAGGCGGGTCAGCTCGTGATAGTGAGTGGCGAACAGGCAGCGGCAGCGATTGTCCTCATGGATCGCCTCGACCACCGCCCAGGCGATGGCGAGACCGTCATAGGTCGAGGTGCCGCGCCCGACCTCATCGAGGATGACGAAGCTGCGCGGGGTCGCCTGCGCCAGGATCGCGGCGGTCTCGACCATCTCGACCATGAAGGTCGAACGGCCGCGCGCGAGATTGTCCGACGCGCCGACGCGGCTGAACAGGCGATCGACGAGCCCGAGCTTCGCGCGGACGGCGGGGACATAGGCGCCGGCCTGGGCGAGGACGGCGATCAGCGCGTTCTGGCGCAGGAAGGTCGACTTGCCGCCCATGTTGGGGCCGGTGACGAGCCAAAGCCGGTCGGTCTCGGACAGGACGCAGTCATTGGCGACGAAGCGCTCGCCGCTGCGGGCAAGGGCCGCCTCGACCACCGGGTGGCGGCCGCCCTCGACCTCGAAACAGGCATGATCGACGAGGGCGGGCCGGGTCCAGCCGCCCTCGGCGGCGCGCTCGGCGAGGCCGCTCGCGACGTCGAGCCGGGCGAGCGCGTCGGCGGTGGCGGCGATGGCTTCGCGCCGATCGAGCGCGGCGGCGGTGAGGTCCTCGAGATGCGCGGCCTCGGCGGCGAGGGCGTGGGCCCCGGCCTGAGTCACCTTGATCGCGATCTCGTGCAGCTCGGGCGCGTTGAAGCGGACCACGCCCGCCAGCGTCTGGCGGTGGGTGAAGCCGCTGTCGGGGCGCATCAGCTCGTCGGCATGCCTGGCCGCGACCTCGATATGATAGCCGAGCACGCCGTTATGCTTGATCTTGAGCGCGGCGATGCCGGTGCGCTGCTTGAACTCGGCCTCGAGCGCGGCGATCGCGCGGCGGCCGCCGGCGCCGGCGTCGCGCAGGTCGTCGAGCGCGGCGTCGTAGCCTTCGGCGATATAGCCGCCATTGGCGGCGTCGATCGGCGGGGCGGGGACGAGCGCGCGCTGGAGCAGGTCGATCAGCGCGCCATGGCCGCGCAGGTCGGGCGCGAGGGCGGCGAGCAGGGCGGGGGGATCGGCAAGCTTGGCGAGCTGCTCGCCGAGCCGCCACGCGCCGTCGAGGCCGTCGCGCAGCTGGCCGAGATCGCGCGGGGAGCCTCGGCCGGCGGCGAGGCGGCCGATCGCGCGGCCGATATCGGGCAGGGCGCGGAGCGAGGCGCGAAGGTCCTCGCGCAGCCCTGGCTCGTCGTGGAAGCGCTGGACGAGGTCGAGCCGCGCCTCGATTCCCGCGCGGTCCATCAGGGGCGCGGCGATATCGGCGCCGAGCAGCCGCGCGCCGGCGCCGGTGACGGTGCGGTCGACCGCGTCGAGCAGGCTGCCCTTGCGCGTGCCGGCCTGGCTCTGGGTCAGCTCGAGGCTCTCGCGCGTCGCGGCGTCGATCGCCATGCACGCGTCCGAGCGGGTGACGCGCGGCGGGCGCAGGAAGGGAAGAGCGCCCTTGGCGGTGTGTTCGAGATAGGCGACGAGCCCGCCCGCGGCGGACAGCGCGGCGCGGCCGAGCTGGCCGAAACCGTCGAGCGTGGCGACGCCGTAGAGCTGCTTGAGACGCGCTTCGCCGCGGCTGCTGTCGAACTCGGTGCGCGGGCGATAGCTGGTCGCCTGGAGGGTCTCGCTGCCCTCGGGGGCGATCACCTCCGCCGCATTGAGCCGGGCGAGCGCGGCGGCGATCGCGTCGGCGGCGCATTCGAGGATCTCGAACCGGCCCGTCGAGATGTCGGCGGCGGCGATGGCGGTCTCGCCCGCGGCCTCGCCGATCGCTGCGCACCAGTTGGCGCTGCGGCTGTCGAGCAGCGATTCCTCGGTCAGCGTGCCCGCGGTGACGACGCGGATGATCGCGCGTGCGACCAGCGCCTTGGAGCCGCCGCGCTTCTTCGCTTCCTCGGGCGTCTCGATCTGATCGGCGATGGCGACGCGCTGCCCCGCCTTGATCAGCCGCGCGAGATAGCCATCCATCGCGTGGGCGGGGACGCCGCACATCGGAATGCGCTCGCCGCCATGCTCGCCGCGCGCGGTAAGCGCGATGTCGAGAATGCCGCTGGCGAGCTTGGCGTCGTCGAAGAACAGCTCGTAGAAATCGCCCATGCGATAGAAGAGCAGGCAATCGGCCGCCTCGGCCTTGAGCGCGAGGTACTGCGCCATCATCGGGGTGGGGGCGGCGTCGGCCATCACGGGACTCGATAGGGGTTCAGGCGCGGGCGGCAAGAGGCGGGGCGACGTAAAATTGTGGAAGGTGGTTTTGGGGGGATATTCGTTTCAATCCTCCCCCGCCAGGGGGAGGTGGCATGCGAAGCATGACGGAGGGGGAGGACATGAAACAAGCGTGGGGAGTCCTGCCCCCCC
>NZ_DASWTG010000078.1:0-2314 GCF_036402235.1 Sphingomonas sp.
GTCCATCACCGGCCCCCCGGTGGACCCCGGCACACGGCCGGGATGACGGAGAGTGAGGCCAAACCAAAACGGGCGCCGGTGTCTCCACCGGCGCCCCATTTGTTCGCTTGCGTCAGGCTGCCTCAGGCGGCCTGGGGCAAAGCCGCCTTCGCCTGCGCGATGATGGCGGTAAACGCCTCGCCCTCGTGCATGGCGATGTCGGCCAGGACCTTCCGGTCCAGCTCGATCCCTGCCAGCTTCAGGCCGTGCATGAACTGCGAATAGGTCAGGCCCTCCGCGCGGACGCCGGCGTTGATGCGCTGGATCCACAGCGCGCGGAAGCTGCGCTTCTTAACCTTGCGGTCGCGATAGGCGTACTGGCCGGCCTTCTCGACGGCCTGGCGCGCGATGCGGATGGTGTTCTTGCGACGGCCATAATAGCCCTTCGCCTGATCCAGAATCCGCTTATGCTTCGCCTTGGTGGTCGTACCACGCTTGACACGTGCCATGGTCGCTTACTCCTTACTTCAGGCCATAGGGCGCCCACAGGCGCACATGGCCGGCATCAGCTTCGGACAGGACCGACGTGCCGCGGTTGGTGCGAATATACTTCGCGTTGTGGCTGCTCAGGCGGTGACGCTTGCCGGCGACGCCGTGCTTCACCTTGCCCGTCGCGGTGAACTTGAAGCGCTTCTTCACACCGCTCTTGGTTTTCATCTTGGGCATTTTCGTCTCCTTTTACGCGCGACGATTACAAGACAGCCACGGCAGCCCTAGTTAGCCGGGCGGTCCACCTGAATCGCGGAAAGGCGGGCCATTAGCGGCAAAGGTCGCGCTTTGCAACCGTCCGGAACCGGCGGGCGGCGCTGCGGTTTCGCCTTCTGCCCGTCGACCGCCCGGAGCCAGCCGATGAGACCCCGCCTTTCCGTCCTGACGCTTGGCGTCGCCGATCTCGATCGCTCGCTCGCCTTCTATCGCGACGGCCTCGGGCTGCCGAGCGAGGGCATCGTCGGGCGCGAATATGAGCATGGCGCGGTCGCCTTCTTCCAGCTTGAAGGGGGCGTCCGGCTGGCGATCTGGGCGCAGGACGACATCGCCCACGACACCGGCCTCGCCAAGGCGCCCGTCAGCCCGACCGCCTTCACCCTCGGCCATAACGTGTCGAGCCGCGAGGAAGTGGCCGAGGTGATCGAGCAGGCGCGGCGTGCCGGCGCGGAGATCGTCAAGGAACCTGCGGACACTTTCTATGGCGGCCATGCCGGCTATTCCGCGACCCCGATGGGCATGTCTGGGAAGTGGTGTGGAACCCCGCGGCGCTCCCCGGCGGGGATTGATTTGGCGACTTGCAATGTTGGAATTCGTCTGCTTGGATCCTTGACAGGACGGGCATGCAGCCGGCGGGTGACGGCCTCGCGCAGGACTCCGCGATGGTGTCAACCTAGTGTAAACTTCCGGCGCTCAGTGCCCGCGGCAGGCGAGCGCCTCGACGATCTCCTCGATCCGCGCCGGGTCGCCCGCGGCGATCACCTCGCCGTTGCTGCCGGCGTGGAGCGGATCGCCCTGCCAATCGCACATGCGGCCGCCCGCGCCCTCGACCACCGGCACCAGTGCGGCGAAGTCGTGGAGCTTCAGCCCCGCCTCGATCACCAGATCGAGATGGCCCGAGGCGACCAGGCCGTAATTATAGCAGTCGCCGCCCAGCACCGTGCTCATCACCGCCGCATCGACATGCTCGAAGGCGTGGAGCTGATCGTCGGTGAACAAAGCGGGCGAGGTGGTGGCGAGCAGCGCCTTCGACAGCTCGCGGCAGGTGCGCGCGTGCGCGGGCTTGCCGTTGAACAGCGTCTCGCGCCCGGTGACGCCGAGCCAGCGCTCGCCGATGACCGGCTGGTCGATGATGCCGAGCACGGGCCAGCCATCCTCGAGCAGCGCGATCAGCGTGCCGAAGATCGGGCGGCCGACGATGAAGCTGCGCGTGCCGTCGATCGGATCGAGCACCCAGGTGCGGCCGCTGGTGCCTGCGCGATCCTCCTCTTCCTCGCCGATGATCGCGTCCATCGGGCGCTCGGCGATGATCAGCCGCCGCATCGCTGCCTCCGCCGCCTTGTCGGCGAGCGTCACGGGCGAGGAATCGTCCTTGGCCTCGAGGCCGTGCTCGGCGCGGAAATAGGGGCGGATCGCGGCGCCCGCCGCGTCGGCGAGGCGCTTGGCTAGGTCGATATCGGCTTGGCTGACTGGCATGGCGCGGCCCTAGCCGGGGACCAGCGGCTTCGCCAGCCCCCACTTTTCTGCTGTGAAACGGCACCGGCCCGCTCCCCCACCCGGCCCTCCATCG
>NZ_DASWTG010000079.1:0-75873 GCF_036402235.1 Sphingomonas sp.
CTGCTGCGCGAGGCGGTCGTTCCGCCGGCGCGCGCGGCCTGAGCCGATGAGCGCGATCCGCACCACCTGCGCCTATTGCGGCGTCGGCTGCGGCATCCGCGCGACCGTGACCGGCCCGCGCGCGGTGAAGATCGAGGGCGATCCCGATCACCCCGCCAATCGCGGCCGCCTTTGCTCCAAGGGCACGCATCTCGGCGAGACGGTGGGGATCGAGGGGCGGCTGCTCCATCCGATGATCGGGATGAAGCGCGCGAGCTGGGACAAGGCGCTCAACCTCGTCGCCAAGCGCTTCCGCGACGCCATCGCCCAGCACGGCCCCAACAGCGTCGCCTTCTATGTCTCGGGCCAGCTGCTCACCGAGGACTATTACGTCGCCAACAAGCTGATGAAGGGCTTCATCGGCTCGGCGAACATCGACACCAACTCGCGCCTGTGCATGTCGAGCGCGGTCGCTGCCCACACCCGCGCCTTCGGCGAGGACGTCGTTCCCGCCAGCTATGACGATCTCGACGCCGCCGACCTGTTCGTGCTCGTCGGATCGAACACTGCCTGGTGTCACCCGATCGTCTACCAGCGCATCCGCGCGCGGTGCGAGGCAGGTGCGAAGCTGGTCGTGATCGACCCGCGCCGCACCGAGACCGCCGAGGAAGCCGACCTGCATCTGCCGATCCGGCCGGGCAGCGACGTCGCGCTGATGAACGGCCTGCTGCATTATTGCCGCGAGGCGGGCGCGCTCGATCACGGCTATCTCGCCGCGCATGTCGCGGTGCCGGATGACTTCTGGGACAGACTTGGAGAGGGAAGCGACCTGTGGTCGGTGGCGCGCGTCTGCGACGTGCCACCGTCAGACCTCAGGCGTTTCTATGAATTGTTCGCCGCCAACCCGCGGACGATCACCCTGTTCAGCCAGGGGGTGAACCAGTCGCTCTCAGGCACCGATCAGGGCAATGCGATCATCAATGTCCATCTCGCCACCGGACGGATCGCCAAGCCGGGCGCGGCACCCTTCTCCATCACCGGCCAGCCCAATGCGATGGGCGGGCGCGAGGTAGGCGGGCTCGCCTCCACCCTCGCCGCGCACATGGACTTCGCGCCGGAGAATCGCGAGCGGGTGCAGCGCTTCTGGGCCTCGCCGGCCATCCCCGAAAAGCCGGGCCTGAAAGCCGTCGACCTGTTCCGCGCGATCGACGAGGGGCGGATCAAGGCATTGTGGGTGATGGCGACCAACCCCGCCGTGTCGATGCCCGACGCCGGCCGGGTGCGCGCCGCGCTCGCCGCCTGCCCCTTCGTCGTGGTCAGCGACGTGATGGAGCGCACCGACACCGCCGAGTATGCGCATGTCCGCCTGCCCGCCGCCGCATGGGGCGAAAAGGACGGCACCGTCACCAACTCCGACCGCACGATCAGCCGGCAGCGCGCGATCTTCCCGCTGCCGGGCGAGGCCAGGCCCGACTGGTGGATCGTCAAGGAAGTGGCGCGGCGCATGGGCTGGAAGACGCCCTTCGCCTATGACCGGCCAGCCGAGATCTGGCGCGAGCATTGCCGCCTCTCGACCTACCAGAACGACGGCGCGCGCGCTTTTGCCCTGCCCAATGGCGGCGCGGGCGGCAACACCGCCTATGACGCGATGGAGCCGCATCGCTGGGGCGGCACGCCTTTCGCCGATGGCCTTTATTCGACCCCAGACCGTCGCGCCCGGCTGGTGCCGGTGACGCAGCGACCGCTGCAGGACCCGCTCGCCAACTGGCCGATGACGCTCAACACCGGCCGCTATCGCGACCAGTGGCACACGATGACGCGCACCGGCCTGTCGCCCAAGCTCGCACGCCACCGCGAGGAACCGTTGGTCGAGGTCCACCCCGACGACGCCGCCGCGCTCGGCATCGAGGATGGCGGCCTCGCCCGCGTCGCGACGCCGCAGGGGGAGAGCATCTTCCGCGCCGCCATCACCGACGCACAGCGCCCCGGCGAGCTGTTCACCCCGATCCACTGGACCGACCGCACCTCGACCGGCGGCCGCACCGGCCTCCTCCCCCGCCCGCTCACCGATCCGATCTCGGGCCAACCGGGGTTCAAGTCGACGCCCGCGCGGATCGAGCCGGTCGCCGCTGAATGGCGCGCCTTCCTGATCGTCACCGGCCAGTTGCCCGCGCCGCCGAAATGTCTGTGGGCGACCCGCGTCGCGATCCCGACCGGGACGCTCTGGGAAATGGCCGGCAATGGCGATGCGATCCGCCTCGACAAGCTGCTCCCCGCGGGCGAGCGGGTCGAGGCGGTCGATCCGGCGCGCGGCACCCGCCGCATCGCGATCCTGCGCGACGGCCGCCTCGCTGCGGCGCTCTTCGTCACCCGCACCGGCGAGCTGCCGCCGCGCGACTGGCTGATCGCCCAGGTCTCCGCGCCCCAGGTCGCCCCGACCCTGCTCGCGGGCCGTGCGCCGGGCGCCCAGCCCGATCGCGGCGCGGTGATCTGCGTGTGCTTCGACGTCGGCATCAACACCATCGTCGCCGCGATCCGCGACCAGCAATTGACCGACGTTCCCGCGATCGGCGCGGCGCTTCGGGCCGGCACCAATTGCGGCTCCTGCCGCCCCGCCCTCGCCCGCATCCTCGCCGATACCAGACAGGAGGCCGTGAATGGCTGACGACTTCCCTTCCGGCTTCGTCTGGCTGGTCGGCGCCGGCCCAGGCGATGTCGAGCTGCTGACGCTCAAGGCCGCCCGCCTGATCGCCGCGGCTGAGATCGTCTTCTACGACGCGCTCGTCGGCCCCGACATCCTCGCACTTGCCTCCCACGCCGAGTTGATCCCGGTCGGCAAGCGCGCCGGCCGCCACTCGAAAGATCAGGACGCGATCAACGACCTGCTCGTCGAGGCCGCACTGCTGGGCAAGCGCGTCGTCCGCCTAAAGGGCGGCGACCCCGCGATCTTCGCCCGCAGTGCCGAGGAGATGGAGGCATGCGCCCGCGCCGGCATCCTCGCGCGCATCTGCCCCGGCGTCACCACCGCCAGCGCCGCCGCCGCCTCGGCCGGCCTCTCCCTGTCGCTGCGCGGCCTCGCCCGCCGCGTCCAGTTCGTCACGGCCCATGCCCGCGCGGATGAGCCGCTCCACCTCGACTGGCCGGCGCTCGCCCATGCCGGCTCCACGCTCGCTTTCTATATGGGCCGCGGCGCCGCGCGCGAGATCAGCGAGCAGCTGATCGCCGCAGGCCTTGCCGGTTCCACCCCCGTGCTGATCGCGTGCGACGTCAGCCTGCCGACCGAGCAGCACCTCGCCACCCGCCTCGACCTGCTCCCGCTCGCGGTCAAGTCGATCGCAGGCAACCGCCCGACCCTGCTGCTGGTCGGCGAGGCCGTCGCCCGGCCCGCCCCCGTCCACGCCCCCGCCACGCAGGCCGTCACCGCATGACCGACCCGCCGCGCATCCTCGGCGCGGTGCTCGCGGGCGGCGCATCCCGCCGCTTCGGCAGCGACAAGGCGCTCGTCCCGTTCGACGGCGCACCGATGCTCGACCATGTCGTGCAAACCCTTACCCCGCAGGTCGCCGAGCTCGTCATCTGCGGCCGCGGCTGGCCCGGCCTCCGCACTCTTCCCGACGCAAGCCCTGAGCGTATCGGCCCCCTCGCCGGCCTCGAATCCGCGCTCCGCTACGCCGCAACGAATGGCTACGACGCCGTCCTCACCACCCCCGTCGATGTGGTACCGCTCCCGCACGACTTGCTCACGCGCCTCGCCGGTCCCCGTGCCGCGGTATTCGAGGATCAGTGGCTGATCGGCTATTGGCCCGTGGCGCTGCATGCCACGCTCGCCCGCTTCCTCGACTCCGGCAACCGTCGCTGGCAGGCGTGGATGGACGAAACGGGCGCGATCCGCGTCCCCGAACCCCACCCGCTCCACAATCTCAACACGCGGGAGGAATGGGCCGTCATCGCCGCCTAGTTGCCGTTCCGCATTGCCGCTATGGCCGTCGCATGGCACGGCTGATCCTGTTCAACAAACCCTACGGCGTGCTCTGCCAGTTCACCGACGAACGCAATCCCACGCCCCGGCCGACCTTGTCGGATTTCATTGATCTCCCAGGTGTCTATCCCGCCGGGCGGCTCGACCTCGACAGTGAGGGGCTGTTGCTGCTCACCGACGATGGGCGCTTGCAGGCGCGGATCGCCGACCCGCGGTTCAAGACGCCCAAGACCTATCTGGTGCAGGTCGAGGGCGAGCCGGACGAGGCGGCGCTGGAGCTGCTGCGCCGCGGCGTGCGGCTGAAGGACGGTCCCACCCTGCCCGCGGAAGTCGAGCGGATCGATCCGCCACAGCTCTGGCCGCGCGATCCGCCGGTACGATTCCGCAAGACCGTGCCCGATTGCTGGCTGCGCCTGACGATCCGCGAAGGCCGCAACCGCCAGGTCCGCCGCATGACCGCCGCGATCGGCCACCCCACGCTGCGGCTGGTGCGCTGGCGGATCGGCGACTGGGACCTTGATGGCCTGGTCCTCGGCGTGTGGCGAGAAGCCTTGCGCTAGCCGCCAGCGGCTCAATTCCCGTCCGTGTCACGCCGCAAGCGGGCGCTGTCCTCGTCCAGCCGCGGTGCCGCGAAGGGCGCCGGGCCCGGGGTACGGCTGAACTTGATGGCGCGCGCGACGCCGCGATAGCTGCCGAGCGCGGGGTGCGGAATGTCGCTCAGCATCGCTTCGGCGGCGACCTGGGGATCGTCGAACATATCGTCGATCGATCTCGCCACCGAACAGGGGACGGCATCGCCCAGCAACGCCTCCCATTCCGGTGCCGTCTTCGTCATCAGTGCCGCGCGCAGGCGCGGGATGATCTCGTCGGCATGGGCGGCACGGCCCTTGACCGTGTCGAGACGCGAATCCCCGAGCAGGTCGGCAAGGCCGGTCCGCTCGCACAGCGCGCGCCAGAAATGCGGTGTGTTGGCCGACAGATAGAGATGCCCCTGCGCGGTCGGATGCAGGCCGGTGATCCCGCCGGATCGCATGTCGCGGGAAATGCCGGGATCCTCCCCTTCCGCGCGGATCAGCCGCGCCGATTGCATGGTCAGCGCACTGCGGAGCAGGGAAACGCCGACATATTGGCCGCTCCCGCTGCGTTCGCGCTCGTACAGCGCCGAGGCGACCCCGGCCGCAACCAACGCGGCCGCATAATAGTCGACCGGCGAGCCATAGGTGATCTCCGGCGTTCCCGGCGGCCCCTGCAGCACGCACATGCCGGTCATCGCCTGAAGCACCTGATCGTAACCGGCCTTGGCGCGCAGCGGCCCCTCCTCGCCATAGCCGGTCACCGCGCAATAGATCAGCCGTGGGTTGCGCACGGCGAGCGTCGCATGGTCGATGCCGAGCCGCTCGGGCACACCCGGCCGGAAGTTGTGGACCAGCACATCGGCCTGATCGGCAAGGGCGAGCAACACATCCCGATCGCCATGCTGCTTGAGGTCTAGCACCACGCCCTGCTTGCTGCGGTTAACGCCCAGAAAGGCGCGGTTCTCCCCCGCCAGCGTCGAGGGATATTGGCGCAGATTGTCGCCGCCGGGCGGCTCGACCTTGATGACGTCAGCGCCCTGGTCGGCGAGCAGGCTGCAGCCATAGGGCCCGGCGATATAGGCGCTGAGATCGAGCACCTTGATGCCGCTGAGCGGTCCGGCCGGTCCGGCGCGGCGCGGGCTGGTGAAGGGGGAAGAGCCGCTCATCAAATCAGGTTCCGGGCTGGGTATAGGGATAGGGCGCGAACAGCCGCCGCTGCCAGCCGCGCGGATCGCGGACCACGCGGGTGCGGCGGTCGAAGATCATCGTCGCACGATCACGCAGGCGATAGACCGGCCATGGCGACAGCCCGGGGGCATTGGGCGTGCCGGTGCGGGCAAAGGCGACGAAGCGCTCCTGCATTGCCGCGCTGACCGCGCGCGACTCCGCGCCGGTTCCCGCCGGAGAATCTGCCAGCGTTCCGAACACGAAGGGGATATCGAGCGCATGGAACGCGCCCCGCGCGGGTTCGACCGGCGAAGGGAAATCGAACTGATAGACAAAGGCCGGGCGCCCGGCGCGGGCGAGCGCTTCGGCCTCCTCGAGCATCGGGCGCCAGCTGCGCCCATCGCTGGTCACGGCGAAGAAAATGTCGGCCGGGGAATAGCCCGGAAAGCGCCGGCGATATTCGGCGACGATCGCCTCCACGGGCGCTTTCACCGGCAGCTCGGCGGCGATCTTCGCGCCGACCGCATCCCAGCCCAGCGTGCGCATCTCGGCGCCGTCGGGATCAAAATAGGCACGGGTCTCGTCGCGCGTGCCGCCGAGCATCCAGGCGATCGCGCGCGCGGCGGGCGCGGCATCGGGGCGGAACGGATCGCGCGTTACGTTCCGGCGATCGAGCACCGGCCCCATATAGACCGGCGAGTCCTCGAACGGGTCGCGCGTCGCCAGCGCCTCGATCAACCGCTCGACCGGGAGCGTCAGCAACGGCGACAGTTCGTGCGGCGCGATCTTCAACGCCGCGAGATAGGCTCGAGTCCGCTCCGCCGAGCGCTCCGCGCCGGTCACCTCCACCTGCTGCCCGCTCATCGTCGCGGCGCGGTGGAACAGCCCGCGCGCCGCGGGCATCGCGGCCAGCGTCGCGATCTTGGCCCCGCCGCCGGACTGGCCGAACAGCGTCACGCGCGCGGGGTCGCCGCCGAACGCCGCGATGTTCGCCCGTACCCATATCAGCGCCAGGATCAGGTCGAGCTGGCCGTTATTGCCGCTGTCCGGTAAACGCGGATCGAAGGGCGCAAGATAGAGATAGCCGAGCGCATTGAGCCGGTGGTTGACCGTCACCAGCACCACGCCCTTCTCCGCGAGCGAGGCGCCGTCATTCTCGGGATCGGTGACGCTGCCATTGGCATAGGCGCCGCCATGGACATAGACCATCACCGGCAGCCCCGCGCGCGCGTCGGACGCCGGGGTCCAGATATTGAGGAACAGGCAATCCTCAGACTGAGGCCGGTATTTTCCGCGCTGCGGGCACGCGGGACCGAAGCTGGTGGCGCGGATCGGATCGCGCGACGGCGGGATCGCGGCGGCACGACGGAAGCGCTCGGCACGTCCGTAACGGATGCCGCGAAAGCGAGCGATGCCCGCCACACGCTCGCCCATGAAACGGCCGGCGGGACAGGCGACATCGACGCCCTCGATCGCATATGTCCGTCCGCAGATCAGCGCGGCGGACCCGGCGAGGAAGGTGCGGCGCGGCAGCATCAGCCGGCATCCTCCGGCGCGAGCGGCATCCAGGTCAGCCGCCAGCTGCCGTCGCGGCGTTCGCCGGCGCTGAACCACGGCTCGAACGGGATCGGCGCATGGCCCGCCGGTTTGAGGAACAGGATTCCGTCCTTCTCCTCGATCTCCGGCGCGCCGTCGAAACGAAGCGTCTCGCTCAGCTTGTACCCGTCGATCAGGCCGGTCGCCTGCACCAGCGGCCCACGGGTGATCGCCAGATAGTCGTAGCGCATCACCTGCTGCGCGACCGGAGACCCATCGGGCGCGAGCGATTCCTGCACATTGCGCTGCATGGCGCGATGCACGGCCGGGCGCATCGGCAGCGATAGCGTCACGCGGTCGCCGGACTGCCAGCGCCGGACGATCCGCGCATACTCGCCCGCTGTCGCCGCAATCGGGTCTCCGGCGACCGTCACCTGCGTCCTTTCAGCCCAATCGGGAATGCGGACGCGCAAGGGAAATTCGGCCGGGCTCTCGACATCGACGACGATCTTGACGCGGCCATCGAACGGATAGCCCGTGTCCTGCCGCACCCGCACCGTGCCCCCCTCGGGCAGACTCAACCGCGCCTCGCCCGCCCCGAGCAGGTTGACCGCGATACCGCCGTCGCGCGTCATCGCATAGGCGATGCCGGGCAGTTCCTCGATCGCCATCGCCCCGCTCGACTTGCAGCAGCGCCAATAGGTAGTGTGGACGCGGCGGCCGTTGGGGAAGCTGTAATAGCACCAGTCTTCGCCGTCCGGGGCCTGTGCGCCGATCAGGTCGTTATAGGCGCTGCGCTCGATCTCCTGCGCGAACCGCGCCTCGCCCAAAATACCGAGCAGCTCGCGGTTGAGCTGGATCCACGCCATGGTCGAGCAGGTCTCGACATAGCCATTGGGATCGAACACCGCGGCCGGATTGAACACCTCGCGCGAACGATGCGCAACGCCGCCCCACGGCCCGCCACCCAGCGTCAGATGATGATCGCGCACCGTCGTCCACAGGTTGAGGACGGCGGTGAGATACTTCTCTTCGCCGGTCGCGCGATGCAGCTTGGCAAGGCCGACCAGATTCCACAGCAGCTGGTAGGCCTTGCCGGTCGCAATCTCGGACGGGTCGACGCCAGCAAGCGCCTGGCTGAGCAGCCGGTTGTGCGGTTCGCCCTCGGCCTGCTCGACGATCCTGAGCGCGAGATCGAGATAGCGCTGCTCGCCGCTCGCGAAATACAGCTCCAGCGCGGGATCGAGCATCACCGTCGCCGACAGGCCGAAATGGTTGCCCATGTCGGTGATGTCGAGCCCGCCTTCGCTCAGCGTCCGCCACACCAGATCGCCGATCTTCCGCGCCGCCGTGATATAGCGCTCCTCGCCCGTCATCCGCCACAATTCGACCAAGCCCAGCGTCAGATAGGCATGGGTCCAGATGTCCCAGGTCCGCAGGCTCGGCTCGCCGTTCCAGCTGACCGGCTTCTCCGGATGCTTCGCGGTGAAGCGGCGCGGCGGCGGATAGTTGCCGAGATAGCCGTCCGCTTCCTGACGTTCGACCAGCCAGTCAGCGACCCGGCGAACGCGACCGAGCAAGACCTCGTCACTGCTGCGTGCCGCCGCACGCGCCGCCGCCGCCAGCCACTTGCCGGCATGTTCGCCATACCAGTCGCCGCCTTCGTTCGCCGCCACCGCTTCGGAGCGGAAGATCGCGATGGCGGGGCTGGTCTCGTCGATGATGAAATGGCTCAGCCGCCCGTGATGGTTGGCAGCCAGCGCCTCGCCCAGCACGCCCTCCAACGCGACCGCACCCGGCGGGGCAAAGCGTTGAGCGGGTTCAGAGATCGACGGCACAACGGAACCCGATTCCGGCCGAGCGATCCTTGGCCGGCGCCATCAGCAGATATTTGCCGTGCTCGTCGAGGCGATAGGCTTGCGGGAAATACCAGTGGCTGGTCTGCGGCTGGTAGCTACTGCCGCCGCGCAGCACCGCGCCGCGGACATGGCGGTCGCGATACTCGTCGGTCCATTCCCAGACGTTGCCGACCAGGTCCATCACCCCGAACGGGCTGGCGCCCGCGGGATGCGCATCGACATCGGCGGGGTCGGGCATCGTCCGGGCGAGGCGTGGCTCCGGCACCGCGGCCGGGTTCCAGTCATTTCCCCAGGGATAGAGGCGGCCGTCATCGCCCTGCGCGGCGTACTGCCATTCCCATTCGCGGCACAGCCGCTTGCCCGCCCAGTTCGCATAGGCGCGCGCATCCTCGATCCCGACCCATGTGACCGGCTTGTTCCCCCACCCGGCGGGCGGCGCGCCGTCGATCCAGTGGGCGAGGAAGTTCTGCCCGTCCTTCGGCGCGTAGTTGCTCGCGTCGAGGAAGCGCTTGAACGCAGCGTTGGTGACGGGGAACTTGTCGATCGCAAAGGCCGGGATGTGGATCCGGTGGCGATGCGTGCGGCGCGGATCGGCTTCCCACGGGTATT
This sequence comes from Sphingomonas sp., assembly GCF_036402235.1. GTDB lineage: Bacteria > Pseudomonadota > Alphaproteobacteria > Sphingomonadales > Sphingomonadaceae > Sphingomonas. The sequence continues at coordinate 9,705 of NZ_DASWTG010000079.1, forward strand.
GGATGTCGACGCCAGCGGTAGCATACCCCTCGATCACCACGCCGCGCACTTTGAAGTCGAAATCGGCGGCGGGGATCGCGATCATGCCTTCGGGCGCGGTGCCGTGGGGTTGCGTCGGCGCGATCTCGACCAGTTCCTGCTGCGCCGCATGCCAAGCGGACGAGAAGGACGACAGCGGCGAGGCGGCACGCGCGGCCATCGTCTTCAGGAACTCGGCAAGCCCCGGCTCGTCACCGCGCGTCGCCAGCACCGCGCCGAAGCCGCGCCCATCGATCGCCAGCTCGATGATGGCGCGATCGCCTTCTATCCGCGGCGACAGCTCGGTGCCGTTCCACACGTCGTAATAGCGCGTGCCCGCGACATGCGGGACATTGAGCTGCTCGCCCGCCACCGCGAATTCGTTGCGGTTGATCAGCGTCCACAGCGTCTTGCCTTCGCCCGGGAAGCGGCTGGCGAAGATGCCGAACTGAAGCGTGCGCTCGTACGGCCGCCAGTCCTTGCTCACTAACAGTGGCGCGAACCGGCGCTGGACCATCGCCACCCGGCGCAACGTCTCGGCGTCCCGATCAGTGATCAGGTTGACGAAGCCGAAGACATTCTCCCACGCGACATAGCCGATGCCGTTGAAGAAGGCGTGCTGGAGGTCGTTGGTCCGGCTCCGGCTCCAGCGATTCTCGATATTGATGATGTGGCGCGGCTCGAGCCATTTGAGCTTAATGACCGTCGGGATGCTCTCGTCCGGCACCCGCTTGGTCCAGCTCTGCAGGTTCCACGAGAGATGATGGTCGCCCGCCTGCGCGGTGGATTCGGGCTGGAGGATCACCGGCCGCCCGCGCGCCTCGCACGCGACGTGGAAGGCGCGCGGGACGCCCGAATAGGTGTCGCCGTTGATCCCGTCCGCGCCGGTCGCGGCGATCAGGTCGGCCATCCGCTCCCAGTCCGGCCGGTCGCCTTCGCGCGTGCCATTGTCCCACGGCATGGTCGGCAGGAACACCTTGACCCCACGGCGGTGGAAATCGGCGACCACCTGCTTGAGCGCATCGACCCCGCCCGGCAGCGCGTCGGCCAAGTCGAACTGGCTGCGGTCGTCGATCCCGATATTGGGGTAGATGTACCAAGGCAGCACGCTGTCGATCCCGCCGAAGCGCGTCTCAAGATCGTCGAGATAGCGGTCGACCGTGTAGCGGCCTGTGTCGGGATCGTAGAAGTAGCGGTCCTCGACCATCAGCAGCACATGGACGAAATTGCCCTGCGCCCAGACGAGATCGGGATGGCGATAGAGGCTGTCGTCGAAGCCGATGCGAATCAGGTGCTCGCGCCGCCATTCGATCAGGCCCTGCACCCATTCGTCGGCCTCGCCATCGGCGTCGATCCGCCAGCGGCCCATTTCCTGGAACGGCCAGCCCAGCGCCTTGCCCGGGGTGGGCAGATAGGGACCGGTCAGCGCGTGACTGAACTTGTAGTCGCTGGTGGTGCGGATCGGGCGGTCAGTCATCTGGGTATATCTACTCGTTCATCCCGCAATAGGCCGCCAGAGCGCGCGCATCGGGTTCGGCCGTGCTGGCGAGGAAGGCGGTGACTTCCGCCGCCGTCGGGATGCTGGTCTGCGCGCCGGGGCGGGTGGCCGAGAGCGCCGCTGCGGCCGCAGCCCGACGCAGCGCCGCGGGCACATCAACGCCGTCAGCCAGCGCAGCGCCCAGCGCGCCGCAAAAGGTGTCGCCCGCCGCCGTGGTATCGACCGCGGCGACGGTGAAGGCAGCTTGCGAGATCAGCGTGCCGCCATCAACCGCACAGCAGCCGCGTTCGCCCAATGTCACCACCGTGGCCGCCGCGCCGGTCCGGGCGAGACGCTCGGCAATGCTGCCGTCCTTGCCGACGATCGCGGCCAGCTCCTCTTCATTGACCACCAACAGGTCGATCAACCCGAGCAACTCCGCGGGAAGCGCCCGGGCCGGTGCGGCATTGAGCATCACCGGCACGCGGGCCGCCCGTGCTGCCCGGGCATAGGCGGCGACGGTTGTGATCGGCGTTTCGAGCTGCAGCAGCAGCCACGCCACGCCGTCGAGCGCCGGCAGATGCTCCGGCGCCAGCTCGTCATTCGCACCCTGCGCGACGGTAATCGCATTCTCGGCCCCGTCCGACACAGTGATCAGCGCTGCCCCGGTCGGACGGCTGCTGCGAACCAGATGAAGGCGGATTCCGGCCGAGCGCAGCGAGTCCTCGAGCACCCCAGCCGAAGGATCGTCGCCCAACGCGAGCAGCATCGCGGTGTCCGCGCCACCGGCACGCGCCGCGGCCACCGCCTGGTTGGCGCCCTTCCCGCCCGGCACGATCGACAGGTCCCCGCCCAGCACAGTCTCCCCGGGCGCCGGGATGTGCGGCGCGCGAACGACAAAATCGACATTGGCGGATCCGGCGACCAGCACCCGGCCGCCGGGTGTGGTCCCGGTCATGCGATCCTCTCTAGCAAACACGCGCCGCGCTCAGAAATCACTCCTGAGCGTGAGCGACACAGTGCGCCCGCGACCCGCGAAATAGTTCTGGAAGAAATCGATCTGCGAGAAGGCGAGGAAATAATACTTGTTGAACAGGTTCTCGACCCCCAGCGCGACAGTGCCGACATCCTCCACGCGGTATTTCGCGGTCAGATCGAACAGCGTCCGCCCGGTGGTCCGCTCGGTGACGGTGCTGCCCGTCCGGACGGTGCGGTCGAAGGTCTTGTCCATGCCGAACGACAGCGAGATCGCGTCCGTCGGCATCCAGGTCGCGCTGAGGTTGAGCTTGTCCGGCGCGATGTTGACGATGCCCAGCTGGACGTTGAGCGGACGATCCTGAAAATTGGCCGGGCTCGTATAGCCCTCCAGCGTGCTGTACACCGCGTTGAAGCGCAGCTGCGAGATCGGGCGGATCTCGGCGGTCATGTCCCAGCCCTTGATCCGGATCGGACGGCGGTTGAGCACGAAATCGAGGGTCACCGGATCGACGCCATAGGTCGAACCCAGCTTCGAATAGGAATTGTAGCGCGAGATGCCGAAGCTGCCCCAGCTCCCGCGCCAGTTCACGCCGACTTCCTTGTTCTCGAACACCACTGCCTGCAACTCGTCGAAGGTGCTCGCGACCGACTGGCCCGGGATGCTGATGTTGCGCAGCGGAATGCCGACGTTCGGCAGCGTGAAGCCTTCGCTGTAGGAAGCGAATGCCGAGAAGCCGTGGCCGAGCCGCACGACCACGCCGCCGTTGAGCAGGTTGTTCTCGTATTTGAGCTCGCCGCCCTTCACGGCCTGCCGGCCGCGGAACCAGGTGGTGGTATAGTCGTCGACCTTGATCGTGCCGTTCTCGTGCCGCAGACCGCCCGAGAGCGTGACCGGGCCGATGTCCCAGGAAAGCTGAACGTACGGGCCGAAGCTCGTATAATCCATCGGCGGCACCCACACCCGATCGGTCAGCGCCAGCCGCTGCTCGGTCGTGTCGTGCACCGCATCGATGCCGATGCGCACCTCGAGACCGTCGATCAGGAAATTCGGGCGCGAATAGGAGGTGCGCAGGCCGTATTTCTCGGACCGGATCTCCGACTGGTCGACCAGCGTGCCGACCGGCGCGATTAGCGGATCTTGACGATCGGTGCTGTTCTCTCCGCCGAAGCGCATGGCCTGCTTCGCATAATAGGCGGTCATGACCAGATTGCCACCGAACAGGTCGCTATGGTTGTAATTGATCGCGCCCTGGATGAACTCGTTGAATTCCTCACGCAGCACGTCGGCGCCGTTGACCAGCATCGGGCCGGGCTCGGCGGTGTCGGGGATGCCCAGCGCACGATTGCCGGCGACGTAATGGTAGTTGTTCTTGCTCGCGAGCTTGAAGTAGCTGCCCGTCACCTCCAGCCGCTGCTGGCCGCTGGTGCCGAAATCGGTGCCGACCTTCAGGAAGAAGTTGCGCTGCGTCGAATCGGCGAGCGAACTCGACGCCGACAGGCCGATACGGCGGCCCTTCGCGTCATAGGTCATGCCGCGATCGACATAGGCGGCGGCGGCGAACACGTCGAACGCGCCGGACTTGTAGGCAATGTCGCCCTTGATGCCCCAGGTCTCGCTGTCGTCGCGAAACTGACTGCCCAGCCGCCCGCCGACATTGGCGTGGAAGCCCTCGCGGGTCGCGCGCCGCGAGATATAGTTGATCACGCCGCCCGCCGCGCCGATGCCCTCGGCCGCCGAAGCGCCGCCGATGACCTCGATCTTCTCGACCGTCGACATGTCGGTGAAGGTCGCGTTGCGGCTGCCGTCGCGCAGCGGGGTCGATTGCGGAACGCCGTCGAACAGATACAGCGCGGCCCGCCCGCGCATCGTCTCCCCTAGCGTGTTGAGCGTCTGGTTCGATTCCGAATAGCCCGGAACGGTCTTGGCAAGAACCGCGGTATTATCCTCGGTCAGCGTCAGCGAGCGCTGCAGCTCGGCAGGCGAGACCACCGTGATCGCGCCGGGGATCTTGTCGACTGCCTTGGGCGCGCGGTTGCCGGTGACGATCACATCCTTGGCGTTCTCGTCGGTCTCCTGGGCAACAGCGCTATCCGGCGCGTCCTGCGCCCAGGCCGGCATTGCGATTCCACCCAGCATCAACGCTGCAACCGTGGCGCGCGCAAAACTCCTCATCGTCCCCTCCCAATTCTTATCGGCTTGTTATCTGCACGACATCCTAGGCCGCGCGCGGAGCGATAAAACCGGGGTTGTTCTGCGTTCATACCCGACATTTTGTGCGGTCCCGAATGGCCCGCCGATCCGGACCGCACAATTTCTGCGGTGTGAAACCAGCATCAATTTGCTCGATGCGCGGCTATCGATGGAGCAGATCGGGATCGACCCGGCGGGGAGGATGTGTTGATGCGCAGCAAGCTGTTCGTGCCCTGCTCGCGTCCCGAATTTTTCGACAAGGCGCTAGTGAGCGCGGCGGACGCGCTGTCGTTCGATCTTGAGGACTCGGTTCCCGCGGACGGCAAGGCGGCGGCGCGCGCACGGCTTGCCGCGTTTCTCGGCAGCGACGAAGCGCTCGGCACCACCAAGCGGATCATCGTCCGCGTCAACGATCCCACCAGCCCGGATTTCGCAGCCGACCTCGACGCGATCCGGAACTGCCGCGTCGACATGATCAACCTCCCCAAGGTCGATGATGCGCCCGGGGTGATCGCGGCGGCCAACGCCATCGATGCGCCGACAGCCCTGCTCGTGAACATCGAAACGCCGCGGGCGCTGTTGCGTGCGGCCGGGATCGCCGCCGCCCATCCGCGCGTCGCAGGCTTGCAAGTCGGGCTCAATGATCTCTTCGCCACGATCGGCGCCGATCGCCGGGATTCGCGCAACGTGCATGCGGCGCTATGGCAAATCCGGCTCGGCGCAGCCGCGGCGGACGTCTTCGCCTATGACGGCGCCTGGCCAGACCTTGCCGACGAAGCGGGATTCCGTGCCGAGGCGGAGCTGGCACGTGCGCTCGGCTATGTCGGCAAGAGCTGCATCCACCCGCGCCAGATCATCGCCGCCAACGACACGTTCGATCGCGCCCTCGATCGCGCCGCTGCGCGGCGGCTGGTCACGGCGGCGCAGACCGCAGCGCTGGACGGGCGCGGGGCGTTCCTGTTTGAAGGGCGAATGGTCGACCGGCCGATGATCGCACAGGCACAGGCATTGCTCGCCGGAGACGAAGCATGATCGCCCGCCTCCTGTCGTGGCCGCTGGCCGTGCTGCTGATCCTGGCGTGCGCCGCTCCGGCGATGGCGGGCACGGAATCGCCGGTATCGAGCAAGGTGACCGCCCTGCCCGCATTGCCGGCTGCGGGCACGCGGGTCTTGCTGGCCGGCGTGGACGGGCGGCCAATCGTGATCGACGGGCAGCGCGCGTTCCGGCTGGCCGCGGACAAGCGCGGCTGGGAACCGTTGGGCGCGCACGGGTTCGCCGGTCTCGGCGCGATCAACACCGCCGCCAGCGACGGCAACCGCGCAGTGCTGGTCGCGGACCGCAACGGCATTGCCGAGCGTATCGTCCGGCTCGCCGTCGCCAATGACGGACTCGTCGCCCACCCGCTCCCCGCACTGCCCCTGCCGCTTCGCGCAGCGCAGACGGCAGTCGCGGGCGATAGCCTGTGGGTGGCGGGCCTCGCGCCCGATGGCGCGGCTCGGCTGTTCAGACACTCCTTCTCCACATCGGGCCGCTGGACCGCGCAGCCCGCATGGCCGGGCGGCGGCTCACCAGCTGCGCTGGGCGCGCAGAACAAGGGCGTGTTCGTGACACTCGCGGACGGCGCGCAATGGCGCTGGTTCCCGGACAAGGGCTGGCGCGCCGGAGCGAAGGCGCCCGCGACGATCGTCCCCGGCTCAGCGCGCGCGATCGGGCAGGCCTATCTGCTCTATCTCGGCTCGGGCGCGGACGGCGCGACGCGACTCTACAGCTACAGCGCGATCACCGACGCGTGGGCCGCGCTCGGCCAGCCGCAAACCGGTACGCCGCAAGCCGCGGTCGCCTATGGCGACGGCCTCCTGGCGGCGCACGCATGCTCCAACGGCCTGACCTTCTCCGCGACCGAACTGGTCAGCGAGCGCCAGTCGCTGGCCTTGCTCGATTGGCTGATCATCGGCGTCTACATGTTCGGGATGCTGGCGGTCGGCTTCTATTTCTACCGCGGCGCCAAGAACGGCTCGTCCAGCGAATTCTTCCTCGGCAGCCGCGCGATCCCGGCCTGGGCCGCCGGGATCAGCATGTTCGCGGGCAGCATCAGCTCGATCAGCTATCTCGCGATTCCCGCCAAGGCGTACGAGACCAACTGGCAGTACATCATGTCGAAGATGTCGACCATCGCCGGGCTGATCTTCGTCGCGATCTGGATCGTGCCGCTGTTCCGGCGGCTCAATCTCGTGTCGGTGTTCAACTATCTCGAAACGCGCTTCCATCCCTCGATCCGGCTGCTGTCGAGCGCGCTGTGGATGCTGATGCAGATCGGCGGGCGGATGGGCATCGTCCTGTTCCTGCCCGCAATGGCGATCGGCACGATCACCGACACCAACATCGTCGCCTGCATCGTCATCGTCGGCATCTTCACGATCATCTACACCGCGCTTGGGGGCATGAAGGCGGTGGTGTGGACCGACGTGTTCCAGGTGATGGTGCTCACCGGCGGCGCCTGTTTCGCGATCGGCTTCATCGTCTGGCGGCTCGGCCTGATGCCGGTCGTCGATACCGCCCGCGCGTTCGAGAAGACCGACATGGTCAATCTGAGCTTCGACATCACTCAGCCTACATTATGGGGCTTCGTGATCCTCGTGCTGTTCGACGTCGTGCTCACCTTTCCCAAGGATCAGGTGCTGATGCAGCGCGTGCTGGCGACCCCTTCCGAGAAAGAGGCGAGCCGGTCGGTCTGGGTGTTCGCGGTGGTGCTGCTGCCCAGTGCCTTCATGTTCTACATCATCGGCACCGTCCTGTTCGCCTACTACCGTGAAAACCCGGCGCAGCTGAACCCGATGCTGCCGATCGACGCGGTGTTCCCGGCCTTCATCGGCACCGAGCTGCCCGCCGGGGTCACGGGCCTGATCATCGCCGGCCTGTTCGCCGCCGCGATGGGCACCTTGTCCGGCATCATCAATTCGGTCGCGACTTTGCTGTCGGTCGACTTCTACGGCAAGTTCCGCAACCCGACGCAGGAACAGACCGTCCGCTTCGCCGAATGGATGAGCGTGGTCGTCGGCCTGATCGGCATCGCCATCGCGATCGTCCTGTCGCGGATGGACATCCATTCGCTGCTCGACCTCACCATCGAGCTGTTCGGCCTGCTCGGCGGCAGCTGCGCGGGCGCCTATACGCTCGGCATGTTCACGCGCCGCGCGAACTGGCAGGGCGTCGCGATCGGCATTGTCGCCGCATCGCTGCTCACGCTGGTGGTGTGGATCTTCGGCTTGATCCACCCCTATTGGTATCTCGCACTGGCGATCATGGCCTCGATCGTGATCGGCTATCTCGCCAGCCTGCTCTTCCCCCCGCCCAGCCATTCGCTGGAGGGCCTGACCATCTACGACAAGGGCCGTAAGAAGGCTGTGACAGCCTGACCGGAGAGATACGATCGACATCAACTTCCTGCGCACCTTCGTGGCGGTGGTCGAGCATGGATCGATGGCGGCCGCGGCGCGCGCGCTGACGCTCAGCCCGTCGGCGGTCGCGCAGCAGCTGCACGCGCTGGAGCGCGAGCTCGGCGCCCCGCTGATCGTGCGCGTCGGGCGGACCGTGCGGATGACCGAGCAGGGCGACCGCATCCTCGCGCAATCCCGCCAGTTGCTGCGCGACGTCGCCGATCTGCGCAGCCTGGCACGCGACGGCGACTTGAGCGGCGAGTTGCGGCTGGGCGCCTGCACCACACCGCTGATCGGGATGCTGCCGGAGATCCTCGCCCGCGTCAGCGCCAAGTTCCCGCAAATCAACGTCTATATCCAGTCGAGCAACTCCGCCCAGCTCTACGCCGAGGTGGAGGCCGGGAATCTCGACGCGGCCTTCGTGCTCGAAGCCCCGCACGCGCTGCCCAAGACGTGCGAGTGGCAGGTGCTGCGCGAGGAACCGCTGGTCGTGCTCGCGCCCCACGGGCTGGCGGACCGCGATCCGCACGCGCTGCTGCGGGAGGAACCGCTGATCCGCTACGACCGCAATCAATGGGGCGGGCGCCGCGCCGACGAATATCTGCGCGCATCCGGCATCGTCCCGCGCGAGCGGTTCGAGCTCAACGCGCTGAACGCGATCGCGGTGATGGTCGACCGCGGCCTCGGCGTGTCGCTGGTCCCCGACTGGATGGCGCCCTGGCCGGAAGGATTGAACCTGTGCCGCCTGCCGCTGCCCGGCGCCCCGATCGGCCGCCGCATCGGCATCGTATGGTCGCGCGCCACGGTGCGGCTGCGCCTGGTCGACGTCCTGCTGGACGAGATCGATACGGATTCCCGCTCAAGCAGGTGATCCGGCCAGGCGGGTCGTGCGCAGCCCCCCGTTACCCGGTGTGATTCGGACCCGCTCGCCCTTGCGGAGCGCGAATTCGGCTACAGCCTCACCGTCGCGAACGCGGACCGGGCCGTTGCTGCCGGCGGTCAGCACCGCTTCCGCCAGCTTGCCGCCGGCCCATGCCAGATCGACCCCGATATTCCCCCGCGCGCGCAAGCCCGAAACGCGGCCGCTCGGCCACAGGCGCGGCAGCGCAGGCAACAGGTGGATCGTCCCCGAATGGCTCTGCATCAGCATCTGGCCGATGCCGGCCGCTCCGCCTAGATTGCCGTCGATCTGGAAGGGCGGGTGCGCGTCGAACATATTGGGATAGGTGCGGCTGGGCTGAAGCAGCATCTTGAGCACCTTGTAGGCCCGCTCGCGCTGCTCGAGGCGCGCCCACAGGTTGATCCGCCAGCCGATCCCCCACCCGGTCGCGTCGTCGCCGCGGATCTCGAGCGACCGGCGCGCCGCTGCCGCCAGCTCGGGCGTGTGCTGCAGCGTGATCTGCTCGCCAGGATATAGCGCATAGAGGTGGCTGACGTGACGATGGTTGATCTCGGGCGCGTCCATGTCCCAATCGTCGAACCATTCCTGCAGCTGCCCCGCCTTGCCGATCCGGTCGGGCGGCAGTTTCGCGAGCTTCGAGGCGATCTCGGCGCGCAGTCCCGCGTCCTTGCCGAGTAGTTCCGACGCCGCGATGGTCCGCGCGAACAGGTCGCGCAGCAGCTGGCTGTCCATCGTCGGCCCGGCGCAGATCGACACACCCGGCCGATGTGAATTCTCCGGCGAGTTGGATGGGTTCATCACCAGCTCGCCGGTGCGCGGATGCGGCACCAGCGTGTCGAGGTAGAAAAGGCACGACGACGCCATCAGCGGGTAAAGCTCGGCCAGGAACGCGCGGTCGCGGCTGTAGTCCCAATGGTCCCACAGCGTGTTGAGCAACCACGCGCCGCCCATCGGCCACATGCCGTAGAGTGCCGAGGAGTTGACCGTCGCCTGCCGCCACAGATCGGTATTGTGATAGGCGACCCAGCCGCGCGCACCCCAATCGTTGCGAGCGGTGCGCTGGCCGGTGATCGCCAGATCCTTCGTCATCCGCAGCAGCGGCTCGACCAGTTCGCCCAGATTGGCGCCGTCGACGAGCCAATAGTTCATCTCGGCGTTGATGTTGAGCGTCCATTTGGACTCCCACGGCGGCGCGGTGCGCTCGTTCCAGATGCCCTGGAGGTTGGCAGGCTGCGTCCCCGGCCGCGACGAGGCGATCAGCAGATAACGCCCGAACTGGTAATAGAGCGCCGCCAACGCCGGATCGTCGAGCTCGGCCGAACGCGCGATGCGCTGGTCCGTGGGCAGGTCCGCGGCCGGGCTTCGTCCCAGATCAATCGCGACGCGGCGGAACAGCCCGCGATAGTCCGCCTGATGCGCGGCGAGCAGGGCCGCCCAGCTCTGCGTGCTGGCCGCTTCGATATCCGCGCGCACGATCGCCGACGGATCGCCGCCGATATCGTCGAACCGGCGATAGCTGGTCGCCGTCGCCACCAGCAGCACGACTTCATCGGCATCCTCGATACGGATACCGTCGCGGCCGACGGTCTGTCGCCCGCCGGTGCGGCGCACCTTCACGCGGGTCTCGAATCGAATGCCACCCGGAACGCCATGTTGCGCGGGACCGATGCCGCGCATCACCAGCGTGTCGTCTCCCTCGACCGTGATCTCGGCATCCTGCGGCGTCGACAGGCCGATGTTGACGCTCACCGATCCCTTGGGCGCATCGGTCGACAGCCGGACCGCAATCACGCGGTCCGGCGCGGAGGCGATCATCTCGCGCAGGTGCGTGACGGTCCGCACCTTGAACCGCGTCGCCGCCACCGCTCCGTCAAGATCGAGGCTGCGCCGGTAGCTCTGGCTGTTCTCGATCCCCTGGAACAGCAGCAGCAGGTCGCCGATCGGCTGGTACGACATCTGCCGCTGCGGCCGGGCGACCAGCACCTCGTCGGCCAGGTCCTGCGCTTCCTTGTACTTGCCCGCCCAGATCAGCTCGCGGACGCGCGGCAGCCCGGCGCCCGCCTTGGGATTGGTGCCGTCATAGGGCGATCCAGCGAAGAACGTGTCCTCGTTGAGCTGGATGCGCTCGTTGGCGATTCCGCCGAACACCATCGCGCCCAGCCGGCCATTGCCGACCGGCAGCGCCTGCACCCATTCGTCGGCTGGGCGGTCGTACCACAGGGTGGTGTCGGACTCGCCCTCCCCGCCCGCCCGCGCCGGCAACGCAGTCGCAAGCGCGAGGCCCGCGCTCCCCTTCATCACGCCACGGCGCGAAACGCGTGTCGGATCGCTCATCAGCTCCGGCTCCCTCGGGCGAGCGTGAACAGCATCGCGCTCACCGGCGGGATCGTCACCGTGCGGCTCGGCTTGCGGGAGACCGTCGCCAAAGTCGTCGCATCCTTCGCCGCCGCCGACGGCCCGGTCAGTATCACCACCGGCGCCTCCGGCAAGGCGGGAAGCTCGACCGTCACCGGCGCGTCCCCCTGATTGACTAGCGCGATCCGGTCGCGACCGTTCTGGCGCAGCGCGTAATAGCCGAGATAGGGGTCGGGTACCGCACTGGTTTCCAGAAAGGTCGCGCCGGCGAGCATCTGCCCGAACTGCGTACCGAAATAGAGCGGGCGGCGCGAAAAGCCCTTGGACGGCGTGCCGACGATCGGCGAGTAATTGCCATACCCTCCGCCATGCCAATTGACCCCGATCCAGCCGCGCCGCGCCCAGTCGAGCATGCGGTTGGCGCCCCACGCCGATGCCGCGTGCACGTCGGACACCCCGATCTTGCCGCCGTCCCAGCAGCTGTTGCCCTCCGACATGCGGTAAGGCAGCCCCGAAACGCGCCGCGCATCCTCGACCACCGCATAACCGGCCTGCTTGAACGTCGCGGTCTTCGCCTCGGGCAGCTTGAGCTGGTCGAGCGTCGCTTCGGGCGACCCCGCCGGCCCCATCGCATAATAATGGCCGGTCAGCATCACGACGTCGGGATAGCGCCGCGCGGCGCCGGCAAAGGCGGTCAGATACTCCAGCTTGTTCGAGATCCCGGGGCCGGCGAATTTCAGCCCCGGCGCGGCGGCGGTGATCGCCGCGTGGAAGCGATCCCATTCGGCAACATAGTCGGCGGGGGTCCAGCTCGCCGGGCGATAGCGGTTGCGGAACACGTCGGGCTCGTTGCCGATCTGGATCGCCAACAGGCGCGGGCCGAGGATACGCTGCACATCGGCCGCCTCGCGCGCAGCCTCTTCCGGCGTGGCATGCGCCATGTTGAGCCCGTAGAGGCAGCTCCATCCCGTCGCGTCGAGGAAGCCGCGCAGGTTGCGCAGCGCGAGGGTGGAGACGTTCAGCCCCTCGCGATTGAGCTTGTTGTGCTCCGGCCCATGAATCTCGAACGACGGCGCAATCACCTTGTCGCCGACATAGGCGGTATGCTCGCCCGACGAACCGCCCAGCCGGATGCTCCCCAATGGCGAAAGGCCGCGGACCAGCGCGACCAACGCCTTGTTGTCCGCCGAGAAATAGCCGGGGTTGGACAGCTGCGCGCGCTCGAACGACAGGCCGACAAAGTCGTGAGGGATCGTCGCGCCAGTCCGTGCCGGATCATAGTCGAGCCTGACGGTCCGGCCGGCTGCCGCCGCGATTCCCGGAAATGCCGCCGCACCGCCCATGACCGCCAGCATCTCAACGAAATCACGGCGCTTCATGCGGCACTCTCCCTATGGCTTGCCATGCTTCCACACGAACATATTATTATCATATGTTTTGAAAACCTGTATGACAACAACATTGCGCCTCCGCGGGAGAGGTCGGGAAGAGGGGCGATGCGGCGCACTGGACTCAAGATTCTGGCCTTTGCAGCGGCGATTGCCGCCTGCACCACGCCCGCCGCGGCACAACTCGACGGCAATGCGGACGAGGCCAAAGCGGGCGCCTATCAGCTCCCCGATCTGCTCGTTGCCGCCGATGGCCGGCGCGTGCGGAACGCCCGGGACTGGCGTAAGCGGCGCGCCGAACTGATCGCCCTGTTTGAAGCGAACATCTACGGCACCGCGCCCCGCCCTCTCCGGCAGCGCTACATCGTCGATGAACAGGAGCGCGCCGCGCTGGGCGGCCTCGCGGTCCGGCGGCAGGTGACGATCCTGCTCGACGGGCGGCACGACGGCCCACAGATGCGCGTGCTGCTGTATCTGCCCGCACACGCACGCGGCCCCGTGTCGGTATTCGTCGGGCCCAACTTCCACGGCAATCAGGCGATCCATCCCGATCCCGCAATCCACATCACGCCCGGCTGGGTCACCCCGGCAACCGGGATCCGCAAGGGCAGCGCGACGCTGCATTCGCGCGGCATCGACGCGTCCGAATGGCCGGTCGAGGCGATCCTCAAGGCGGGCTACGGCGTCGCCACCTATTTCACCGGCGATCTCTATCCCGATGCCGACGACAAGGTTGCGGAAAGCATCCAGCCCTATTTCGGCACCAGCGCCTCCGACCCGCAGCATTGGGGCGCGATCGCGACCTGGGCCTGGGGCCTCAGCCGCGTCTATGACTATCTCGCCACCGACCGCGCCGTCGACCGGCACCGTGTCATCGTGTTCGGTCACTCCCGCTACGGCAAGGCCGCCTTGTGGGCGGGCGCGCGCGACGAGCGCTTCGCGATGGTGATCGCCAACAATTCGGGCGAGGGCGGCGCCGCGCTCTACCGCCGCAATTTCGGCGAGACGATCCGCGTGATGAACAACTACTGGTTCGCACCGCGCTTCAAGACCTTCGCCGAGCGCGAGAACAAACTGCCCGTCGACGCGCATATGCTGATCGCCCTGGCCGCGCCCCGCCCCGTCTACATCGCCAGTGCGACCGAGGACTGGTGGGCCGACCCGCAGGGCGAGTTCCTCGCCGCCAGGGGCGCGGATCCCGTCTACCGCCTGCTCGGCGCTGGCGAGCTGGATGCGTCGGACATGCCGCCGCCCGACCGGCCCATCCAGTCGCGGATCGGCTATCACATCCGCACCGGCCCCCATGCCCTGACGGCGAGCGACTGGAACCACTTCATCGCCTTTGCCGACCGCTGGCTCAAACCCCGCTAGCTGCTGCGCCTACCCCCCATATTGACGCCGTAGCGCGGCCATTCCGGACGGATCAGGTGATGGCGCACATAGGGCGGTCCCTCGCACGTCAGCTCGATCACCGTCGTCGGATAGTCCGGCGCCTCATCGGGAAGCCCGGTCAGCCGCAGCGCGATCGCGTCCTGCGTGAACTGCACCGGCTGTCCCGTCTTGAGCAGGCGCGCCGACAGCACCTTGCTCCGTACCCCGCCCACCGCGACCACGGTCTCGGGCCGCAGCACGTCCAGCGTCTGCGCCGCGGGGCTTTTCGACGGCCAGAAATAGACGTGAATGTAGAGCTTGTCCTTCGCCTTGGTGAAGTTGGTGTAGTTGCCGAACGCCCCCGCGGCACGCCCGTCCGCGTCGTAGATCGCGGCGCCGTTGGTCCGCAGCCACGCCCCCACCTGCTCCAGCGTCTCGATCGACGCGCGCGGCACGGATCCGTCGGGTTCCGGGCCGATGTTGAGCAGATAGTTGCCGCCCTGCTGCACGCATAAGGTCAGGTCGTTGACCAGCTTGCGGGCCGGCTTCCATTCCTCATCGGTGCGCTGATAGCCCCAGCCATAGTTCATCGTGTTGCACGATTCCCATGCGCGAGCCTCGGCGGTGATCCGATGCTCGGGGGTTCCGAAATCGCCGTCCAGGCCATTGCGGTTGTTGACGATGATGTCGGGCTGAAGCTCGAACACCATCTTGTTCATCGCGTCCGCGCGCCACTGTTCGGGCGTCAGCGGCCAGTCGACATCGTACCAGAGGATGTCGATCTTGCCGTAGTTGCTCAGCAGTTCGCGGATCTGCGCATGGGTATAGGCGACGAAGCGCTCGCGCGCCGCGAGATCGTCCTTGCATCGCGCCCCATCGGGATGATGCCAGTCCATCAGCGAGAAATAGAGCCCGACCCGGAGCCCTTCCGCGCGCGCCGCCTCCACGAACTCGCGCACGATGTCGCGCTTCGCCCCCTGTTTCGCCGAATTATAGTCGGTCGTCGCCGTGTCCCACAGGCAGAAGCCTTCATGGTGCTTGGTCGTCAGCACCATGTACTTCTGTCCCGCGCGCCTGGCGAGACGGGCCCATTCGCGCGCCGCGCCGGGCGTGGGCAGGAACCTGGCAGCCAGCCGCTCATATTCGGGGATCGGAATGCCTTCCGATTCCATCACCCATTCCTGGTGCCCGATGATGCTGTAGAGCCCGTAATGGATGAACATCCCGAACTTCGCCTCGTGCCACCAGCGCATGCGGCGGGCACGGCTTTCCTCCTGATAGGGCAGCTTGACGTTCGCGCGCGCGGTGCTGCTGCCGTCCGCCTCCTGCGCCGCCGCAGCAGATGCGAGCAATGGCAGCGCCCCTGCGCCACCCGCAGCGCCCAAAAAAGCACGGCGGTCGATCGAACTGGGCATCTGCTATCTCTCCTTGGCTTGCGGACAAGGAAAAGCCCGGCCTGTCGCCAGGCCGGGCTTTTCGCATTCAAATCGCGCGCTGCGTCAGAACTTGAACGCGACGCCGGCGCTGAACTTCCGCCCGGTGAAGCCCGTGTAATAGGGATCCTGACGCACCGAGTCGTAATAATATTCCAGCGCTTCGTTGGTGATGTTCTGTGCCTCGAGGCGCAGCTGGATCTGCGGCGTGACCTGATAGGATGCGGCGAGATCGACGAAGACGGTCGATTTCGCGCCCTGCACGTCGTTCACCCCTGTGTCACGATCGATGCGCGAGGTCGGCACGGTCAGCAGATACTTGTCGCGATAGGTCGCGGTGCCACGAATGCTGAACTTTTCGTCCTCATAATAGAGCGTGCCGCTCGCCACGTGCTTGGAAAGGTTCACCAGATCGCGGACGATCGTGCCCGCGCCGGTGCATGGCAAAGCCGTACTCTTGCAGTAGATGATCTCGGAGTCGACGAACGTGTAGTTCGCCAGCATGCCGAAATTGCGGAAGGTATCGCCCAGGAATTCGAACCCGGTCTGGATATTGACCTCGAGGCCCTTGAGCGGGCCGCCCGGGGTGTTCTGCCGGCTGTTGACCGTGAACTCCTGATCCGGCGAATAGCCCGAACCCTCGATCAACGACAGCGGCAGCCCGGTCTGATTGAACGGCATCGATTCCCCGATCGACTGAATATAGCTGTCGATATCCTTGTAGAAGCCGCCGATCGCGATCAGCCCGCGCCGCCCGAAATAATATTCGAGGCTGGCATCCACCGTCTTGGCGCGGATCGGGTCGAGATAGAAGTTCGGCCCGCCGATGGTGCGCGTGTTGAGCGCGATGGTGACGCCTGCCGGCAGGATATGGTTGAGTTCCGGGCGCGCCATGACCTTCGCGGCGGCCAGACGCAGGATCAGCTTGTCGGTCAGGTCCATCGTGACGGTGGCCGAGGGTAGCCAATCGTCATATTCACGGGTCAACGTGCGCGAGACACCGACCACGGTGCCCAGCCCGCTCTGATTGGTATGGACATAGCGCACGCCGACATTGCCGCGCACCCGCACGCCGATGTCGGCGTCGAATTCGACCATGCCATAGGCGCCGGTCACCTTCTCGCTCAGCGTGTCGCGCACCGGAATCGGTGCGAGCGCATAGGTGCCGCTGTCGTCGTTGGTGAAGTTGATCAGCTTGTCGATCGCATCATAGTCCGGCGCCAGCCAGGACCCGCCGACGCCGCCCGGCATCGACTTTCCAAAGCCGTCGACCAGCGTCATTACCGAGCTCATGGCGGTGCCGGCCGGCAACGAGCCTGTGGTCAAGTTGCCGGCACGGCTCCGCGTATACCGGCTGTAATTGCCTTCCCGGTACTGAACGCCGGCGCGAACCTTGAAACCGTCGAACAGCGCATAGGTCGCATTGAACTCGGCGGTAAGGTTCTCGGTATCTTCCTTGTTGTCGCCCTTGTTCAGCAGATTGCGGAAGATCGTCACGCTGGTGGTCGGGCTGGTCTGCACCACGACGTTGGGCGAGAACAGGTAATTAGCGGCGTTGGTGGTGTCGAAGCCCCAGTTGATCACCGGCACGTTGCCGCCGCCGCGGAAGTCGTAGGAGAAATTATTGACGTCGTTGGCGAAGAAGCTGATCTGCGTGGAGACCGGATTGTGCATCGTCGAGAGCGACAGGCCGGCATAGGCGTCGATCGTCAGCTTACCCAGTTCCTGCGAGAAGCTCGCGTTGATCTGCCGAAATGTCGTCGTGTACTTGCGCAGCGCGATATCGTTCGAGATGTCGATGCCGTTGAACTGGGCATACAGGGTGCTGCCCAACGGATCGGTCACGATGTCGGTGACGGAGGTCAGCGGCTGGCCGTGGTTGTTGAGGCCGCGCGCGAACGAGTTGGCGGCGAAGCTGTAGTCGCGCCGGGTCACGTCATACCAGGAATAGAGACCGTCGAGCGCGAACTTGGTGCCCTCGGCAGGCTCCGCCTCAAGGGTGATCGTCGCGCCGAGCCGCGAATAGTCCTGATCCGATCGCAGCCACCGCGGGCTGCGATAGATGAACGCGTTGCGCGCGGTCTCGTAATTGGCGACGTTCTGCGCGGTGCCCGGCAGGCGCGGCATGCCGGTCGCGCAGTTGAGCGCATCGGTGCCGAGCGGGACGTTGCTCGCCGGATTCTGAGTCGGATAGCCGACCGGCGAGCAGAAGCCGCCCTGCTGGGTGCCGCGATACACCTCGACTGCGGACCACGCCTCTTCGCGCGTGTAGCGCTTGGTATAGGCGATCGAGGCGGCGATGCCGAAGGTGCCGTCGAGGAACTTCTTCGAGATCAGGCCGGTGACGCGCGGGCTGAACTTCTCGCGCAGGTCGTCATAGGTGCCCTGCGCGCTCGCTGCGAAGGTGAAGTCGTCGGCATAGGACAGCGGCCGCGGCGTCAGCAGGTCGACCGTCGCGCCGAGCGATCCTTCGTCGATGTCCGCCGAATAGGTCTTGCGCACGGTCAGTTCACTGAACAGCTCCGACGCGAACGTGCTGAAGTCGAACGAGCGCGATGTATTGAAGCCGGAGCGGATATCCGACGAGTTGGTCGAGCTCGATCCCTGCATGCCGTTGAGGCGAACGCGGGTGAATTGCGCGCCGAGGCCGCGGACCGAGATGGTCTTGCCCTCGCCGCCATCGCCGCGGGCCAGTGCGACGCCGGGCAGGCGCTGCATCGATTCGGCCAGGTTCGAATCGGGGAACTTGCCGACATCCTCAGCCGAGATCGAATCGACCACGCCGATCTCGTTACGCTTCGTCTGAAGCGACTTCTCAAGCGACCCGCGGAAGCCGGTGACGGTGACGTCCATCACCTCGTCGCTGGTCTCCTGCACAGGCGGCGCCGGCGGCGTGGACGCTTCCTGCGCTGCAGCCGGGGCCACCCAGGACAGGCCGACCGCCAATGCGGCGATCGACAGGTTCAGCTCGTGACTCCGAAAGTTTTTCGCCATTTCAACCTCCCCGTATTGCAGCCTTTGGCTTGCTTGACGCCAAACCTGTAAGACAGATATACCTGTATGACAAGTGATGAATCGCATGGCCTCATCGGCCGAATTCACGCAATCGTTCGAGAGGGGAGCCTAGGATGGGAACACGCCGTGAGTTTCTGACGCACGGAACGACGCTAGGGCTGCTGGCATTGCCCGCGGCTCCGGTCATTGCCCGCGGCCACGTCGTCGATATCCGCGGCCATGGCGCGGTCGGCGACGGGCGCACGATCAACACGCGCGCGATCCAGAATGCGATCGACGCCTGCGCCAAAGCCGGCGGCGGGATGATCGCGGTGCCCGCCGGCGTGTTCGTCAGCGGGTCGATCTGGCTCAAGCCCGGCGTCGGGATCGAGCTGCGCAAGGGTGCGGTACTCCGCGGCTCGCCCAACCTCTCGGATTATCCGCTAGTGCTGCGCCGCTTCGTCGAGGCGTTTCCTGAAGCGCTGCGCCTCGGCCTGATCAACGCCCAGCACAATCACGGGCTGCGCATCGTCGGCCCGGGCACGATCGACGGCGGCGGCGATCCGTTCTGGCGGATGTTCTTCAGCGCGCCCGAGGAGAGCGTGCAGGGCGTCAAGGTCCAGTACCACTTCCCCCAGCTCTGCTCGATCGAGGATTGCGACGACGTACTGGTCAGCGGCGTGACGTTCAAGGACGCCGCCTTCTGGAACTTGCATATGTATCGCTGCCGCCGCTCGGTGATCGAGGATTGCAGCTTCGAGGTACCGCACAAGATCCGCGCGCCGAGCTCGGATGCGATCGACCTCGACAGCTGCCAGGACATCGTCGTGCGCCGCTGCCGCTTCTCAGTCGATGACGACTGCATCGCTTTGAAGGGCACGCAGGGGCCGGGCGCCGCGGCGTACAAGGAAGCGCCGCCGGTCGAGCGCATCCACATCCATGACTGCGTGTTCGAGCACGGCCTGGGCTGCGTCACCTATGGCAGCAACGCGACGATCGTGCGCGACGTGCGCGTCGAGCGGATCACCAATGTCGGCGACATCCCGACGATCCGCTTCAAGGTGCGTCCCGACACGCCGGGGCAGGTCTATGAGAAATTGCGCGTCAAGGGCGTGCGGCTGGCCGAGGCGCCGACGCCCTATGGCGGGGGCCAATGGCACAATGGCGAAGTGTTCCACGGCTATGGCAAGCCCAATTTCAGCGAGAGCGATCCCGCGGTCGGGCTGATCGTCAATGCGCGCCTGACCCACGGCACCAGGGTCGAGCCGCGCATGCCCGGCGCGATCATCCGCGACGTGGTGATCGAGGATGTGAAGGGCACGACGCGCCGGTTCGGCAACATCTCGGGCAATCCGACGACGGCGATCTCGGACTTCCTGCTCAAGGACATCGACGTGCGTCTGACCGACCAGGGCGAGCGCCAGAAACTGATCGCGCGCGACACGCGCAATATCCGGATGGAGAATGTGCGGGTGAACGGCCGGCCAGGCGAGATCGTGACCTGATTATCGTCATCCCAGCGAAAGCTGGGATCTCCGGCGGCAAGCGAACGGTTTGTGGCACGAGACCCCAGCTTTCGCTGGGGTGACGGGCGGGAATCAGAGCCGATAGGCCTGCCGCACCAGATTATACGCCAGATCCTGCGCCACCGCGAACGCCTCGTCCTTCTCCAGCCGGTGCTCGGCGACGAGGCGGGCGAGGAACGAGCAGTCCACCCGCCGGCTCATGTCGTGCCGCGAAGGGATCGACAGGAAGGCGCGCGTGTCGTCGTTGAAGCCGACGGTGTTGTAGAAGCCGCCGGTCTCGGTCACCTGCTCGCGGAAGCGGCGCATCCCCTCGGGGCTGTCGTGGAACCACCAGGCCGGGCCGATGCGCAGCGCGGGATAATGGCCGGCGAGCGGCGCGATCTCCCGCGCGTAATTGCTCTCGTCGAGGGTGAACAGGATGATCGTCAGATCGCGCTCGTTGCCATAGGCGTTGAGCAGCGGCTTGAGCGCATTCACATATTCGGTGCGCGAGGGCCAGTCGTCGCCCTTGGCCTCGCCGAACACGTTGGTCACCGCCGGGTTCTGGCTGCGCAGCGCGCCGGGGTGGATCTGCATGACGAGTCCGTCGTCCAGGCTCATCCGCGCCATCTCGGTCAGCATCTGCCCGCGGAAGCGCTCGGCATCGTTGGCGTCGCCCTCGCCGCGGACGATCTTGCCGAACAGCGCCGCCGCCTCTTCTTGCGGAAGATTCTCGGTATGCGCGGTCGGGTGGCCGTGATCAGTCGAGGTGCAGCCGCCATGTTCGATGAAGTAGCGGCGGCGGTTGCGCAGCGCGGCGAGATAGCCGTCCCAGCTCGTCACGTCTTCGCCGGTAATGCGGCCAAGCTCGGGCAGCGCCTCGCGGAAGCGCGGATGCTCGGGATCGGTGACGTTGTCGGGGCGGAAGGCGGTGACGACGCGGCCGCTCCACCCGCTCGCCGCGATCGCGCGGTGGTGGCGCAGGTCGTCGAGCGGGTCCTCGGTGGTCGCGAGCAGTTCGATCCCGAACCGCTCGAACAGCGCGCGCGGACGGAATTCGTCCGTCTTCAGCCTGGCGTCGATCTGGTCGTAGATGCGGTCGGCATTGGCGGGCGAGAGCCGCTCGGTGATGCCGAGGATCGCGTGGAACGCATGGTCGAGCCACATCCGGCTCGGCGTGCCGCGCAGCAGGTGGAAATTCTCGGCGAAGCGCCGCCAGATCTTGCGCGGGTTGCTCTCGGTCCAGCCGCCGTCGATCCGCGGCACCCCCAGTTCCTCGAGCGCCACGCCCTGCGAGTAGAGCATGCGGAAGATATAGTGATCGGGAATGATGAACAGCGCCGCCGGATTGGCGAAGGGTTCGTCGCTCGCGAACCAGGACGGGTCGGTATGGCCATGCGGGCTGACGATCGGCAGGTCCTTGACCGAATTGTAGAGCTCTCGGGCGATGGCGCGGGTGCCGGGGTCGGCGGGGAACAGGCGGTCGGGATGCAGCGAGAGCGGCATGGTGTCGGTCATTGGAGATCAGAACCCTTGGGAAGCGCCGCCGTCGACGGGCAGCAGGACGCCGGTGACGAAGCGCGCGGCGGGGGAACAGAGATAGACGGCGGCCAGCCCGATATCCTCGGCTTCGCCGAAACGGCCCATTGGGGTGCGCTGGAGGATGCGGTTGGAGCGCGCCGAATCGCCGTCCAGCGCCCTGCGCAGCATCGGCGATTCGATCCAGCCCGGGGCGATCGCGTTGACCCGCACGCCCTGGCCCGCAACCTCGCACGACAGCGCGCGGACCATGCCGACATAGGCGGACTTGGCGGCGGAATAGGCGACGACGCCGGGCATGCCGATCAGCGAGGTCATCGACGCGGTGAAGATGATGCTGCCATGCCCCGCTTCGACCATGCCGGGCAGCACCGCCCGGGTCAGCGCATGCGCGGCCAGGACATGCGTGTCGAGCATGGTCGAGAAATCCTCGACCGGCGTGTCCACCGCCAGCTTCTTGAAGTTGATTCCGGCATTATTGAGCAGGATCGAGACCTTCCCGGTCTTCGCGATTACCCGGTCGACCAGCGCGGGCAGCGATGCGAATTCGGTAACGTCGGCGGCCTCCCAGTGCGCGCCCTCGCCCAGCTCCTCGGCCGCGCCGCGCACCATTTCCTCGCGCCGCCCGACCAGCACGACTTGCGCGCCCGCGGTATGCATGGCCCTCGCCATGCCGAGGCCGAGGCCGCTGCCGCCGCCGGTGATCAGCGCGACTTCGCCGTCGAGGCGGAAGGCCTTGGCCGGATCAAGCGGCATTGCGGCACCCCCGGTCCAGATCCGGCGTGTCCTGGTGCTTGTACATCACGAAATACTCCCGGTGCCCGAGCGCCTCGGGCTTGCTTGGTTGGCCGCCCGCGACATCGGCGACCATGGCGCCGAGCTCGTCCGCGGCCGCGTCGAGCGTCAGCTGTCCCGCCAGCACGCGGCCCGCGTCGAAGTCCATATCCTCTTCCATCCGGGCATAGGTGCGGCTGTTGCCGGTGACCTTGATCAGCGGCGCGATCGGCGATCCGATCACGCTGCCGCGCCCGGTGACGAACAGCACGATCTGACTGCCGCCGCTGATCAGGTCCATGATCCCCTCGGTGTCGTTGGGGTTGGTGTAGCCGAACTGCATGAAGTGCGGGTCGGGCACCGAATCCATCACCCATAGGCCGGGCCAGGGCGGCTGCTCGCCGACCCTGATCACGCCCTGGATCGGGTGCGAACCGCTCTTGGCGAAGGCGCCCATGCTCTTTTCCTCGATCGTCGTCAGCCCGCCCGCGAAATTGCCCGGCGACACCGAATATTGCCGCACCTCGCGGCAATAGCGCTCGGCCTTGGCATAGGCGGCGGCGAGCTCGGCGCGGGCGCGATCGTCGGCGGCGCGGGCGAGGATGATGTCCTCCAGCCCGATCATCTCGACGATCTCCTCGACGATCGCCGATCCCCCGGCATCGACGACGCGGTCGAACAGCCGCCCGACCGCCGGGTTGCCGACAAGGCCGCTGGTCCCGTCCGATCCGCCACATTCGGCGCCCAGCGTCAGATCGGCGAAGCCCATCGGCACGCGCGGACTGGTGCGGCGGATCGTCTCGCGCAACTCGGCGACGATCGCCTTGCCCTTCTCGGTCGAGGAACGGGTGCCGCCGACGTCCTGGATGAAGAAAGAGGCAGCAGGCCGTCCGCTCTTCTCCACCGCCTCGGCGATCCTCGCCGGCTGGGTATATTCGCAGCCGAGCCCGACCGAGAGCACCGCCCCGACATTGGGATGCCGCGCCAGGCTCAGCACCAGCCGGATCGCATATTGGTTGTCGTAGCAGCCGGGGAAGCCGATGACCTGCACGTCCTCCTCGCCTGCGGCGATGGCATGCGCGACATGCGCGGCGCACTGGACGGTGTAGATGACGAGGACGAGGTTGCGGATGCCCTTGTGTCCGTCGGGACGCAGCCAGCCGGTCCATTGGCGATCGAAGGTGTCAGTCATAGGCCATGTCCTTGGCCGCGCCGGTGACGATGTCGAACCCGCCCGACCGCTCGTCGAAGCGGCTGGTGCAATTGTGCAGATGAACCCAGTCGCCCGCGCGGATCGCGATGCTGGCGGTGCCGATGGCGATACCGAACTTCACTACCGCTTCGCCCGCGGCAATGTCCGCCAGCGCGACCTTGTGTCCCATCGCCACCGGTTCGTTGAGCGCGACCGTATCGCCGCCGATCAGCGTCACCACGCCCTCGCCGTCGCCGAGCAAGGTCGCGACATTGTCCTGCGCGTGGATGCGAAATGCGGTCGTCATTCTCGACTCACAAAATCCCGTACTTGGCGAAGGCCTGCGTGCTCGACATGCCCGCCTCGATCTCCTTGCGCACCAATTTCTCACCGCGCGCCTTCTCCAACGCGCGCTCGATCACCTCGGCCTCATGCGCACGCGGGATGACGACGACGCCGTCGAGGTCGCCGAACACCAGATCGCCCGGCTGCACCGTCACCGGCCCCACCTCGATCGGGCAACGATAGTCGATCACCTTGGTCCGCACGCTCGAATCCTGCGCGAAACGGCCGCGGCTGAACACCGGCCAATCCTGCTCCAGCACCATCGGCGTGTCGCGGTGATAGCCGTTGACCACCGCGCCATTCGCCCCGCGCGCCCGCGCCGTCGCGGTGAGGATCTCGCCCCAATAGGCGCAGCGCATCTCGCCGCCGCTGGCAAGATAGATGTCGCCCGGCTCGAGCTGGTCGAGCGCCTCGGTCAGCTTGCCGAAGGGCTGCGCCTGCTCGCCATAGACGTCGATCATCAGCACCGGCATCGCGCGGCCGACCAGCTTCATGGCCGTAAGCATCGGCTGGATCGGTTGGGGCAGGAACTGGTGGACGCAGCCCAGCGTGTCGAGGATGTCGCCCACCACAGGCGTGTACAGCTCGGCACGGAACAGGTCGAAGATTTCGTTGTCGGTCATCATGGCTCCGGAGTGGATGCGGTTGCGGCGCGCGAGCGGCGCAGGATCAGCGCCATCGCCAGCACGGCGAGCGGGTAGGCGAGCGCGGCGCTGAGGAAGAGCACGGCATAGTTGCCGCCGGTCGCGTCGAGGATGCGGCCCACCGCCATAGCGACGAACATGCCCATGATGCCCGCCGCGAAACCGCCGATGCCGATCACCGAACTGACCCCGCGCGAGGGGACGGTGTCCGAGGCGAGCGTGTAGAGATTGGCCGACATGCCCTGGTGCCCGGCCGCCGCAAGTGCGATCAGCATCACCGCGGGCCACAGGCTCGAGACGCCGGCGATGAACGCGACCGGGATCGGGCACAGCGCCATCAGCAGCATCGTCGCGAGCCGCGCCGGCACCGGGCGCATGCCGCCCCTGATCATCCGCGACGACAGCCAGCCGCCGGCGATGCTGCCGATGTCCGCGATCAGGTAGATCGCCACCAGCGGCCCGATCGAGCCCATCATGTCGATGCCGAAGCGGTCGTGCAGGAAGCCGGGGACCCAGTTCAAATAGAACCACCACACCGGGCTGGTCATCAGCATGCCGACGACATAGGCCCAGGTCCCGCGATAGCGCAGCAGCGACAGCCACTTGACCGGCTCGGCGGGGGCGTCGTCGCCTTGCCTGATATAGGCGAGCTCCTCGGCGGAGAGGCGCTGCTGGCGCTCGGGGAGCTCGTAGAAACGCAGCCACAGCACCAGCCAGATCAGGCCCAGGCCGCCCGCGATCAGGAAGGCGGCGCGCCAGCCGACCAGCGCGACGATGAAGGGCAGCGAGACCGGAGTGACGATCGCGCCGATATTGCTGCCCGCATTGAAGATGCCGGTGGCGAAGGCGCGCTCCTGCGGTGGAAACCATTCGCGCACCGCCTTGATCGACGCCGGGAAGTTTCCGCCCTCGGTGATGCCGAGCGCGCCGCGCGCGATCTTGAAGCCGAGCACGCTGGACATGAGGCCATGCGCGGCCGCGGCAAGGCTCCAGCCAAACACCGCGATGCCGAGCCCGGCGCGCACCCCGATCCGGTCCATCAGTCGCCCGCCGAGCAGATAGCCGAAGGCGTACATCAGCGAGAAGGCGGCGACGATATCGCCATAGGCGGTTTCGGACCAGCCGAACTCGGCGTCGAGCGTCGGCTTGAGCAACCCGAAGATCTGCCGGTCGATGTAGCAGATGGTCGTCGATGCGAAGAGCAGCGCACAGATCACCCAGCGATAGCGACCGCCTGGAGAGGCCGGCGCGGTGGCACGCGCCTCCGCAGGTTCGGCAAGAGTGGTCGTCATCGGCATCCTCACGGCGCGCCCTGACGGCGGCTCGGCTCGCTAATCCTGTATGACAGGTTAGTAGCGGTTTGCATGGCGAAGGCAAGCGTGATTTTGCTAAGAGCCTGTTTGTTTGGAATACGGTGCCGACCCGCTCCCCCACCCCGCTACCCATATGATACTGGCGTCGGGAGGCCGGGTGGGGGAGCGGGCCGGCACCGCGCGCGGAGCGCATGTCACGATCACAGGGGAATAGGGTTGGGAACGAAGGCGGAAGAAGTGGCCGGCGGTGGCGCGAAGACGAATGGCCTGGTCGATCACGTCATCGACTATATCTATCGCCACGTCGCCGACGAACGGCTTCGGCCCGGCGCGCGCCTGCCCAGCGAGACGACGATCAGCCTGACATTGGGCGTCAGCCGCCCGGTGGTGCGAGAGGCGATGCGCACGCTCGCCGCGACGGGGCTGGTCGAAATGGCGGTGGGCAAGCGCGCGACGATCGTCCCGGTCGATGGCGAGATGCTGTCGCGCGTGATCGGCAATGCGCTGGTGACCGGCCAGGCCGACACGCGCAATATCCTCGAGATGCGCCGCGGGATCGAGATCACGATGGTCGCACTCGCCGCCGAACGGCGCAGCGAGGAAGACGCCACGGAGCTCAAGAAGATCGTGCGCGAGATGGCCACCAGGCTCGGCAATGCCAAGCGCTACGCCGAGCTCGATCTGGAACTCCATGCGCGGCTGGCGCGGGCGACCGGAAATCCGCTCTACACGCTGCTGATCGACGCCTTCCGCCAGCTCATCGCGGCATCGATGCAGGAAGGGATCGAGCGCTGGTCGGCCAGCCCCGAGCTCAAGCGGGTGCAGGACTTGCACGAGAATATCGTCGCCGCGGTCGTGGCGCGCGATCCGGGCGCAGCGGCAGGCGCGATGGCGCAGCATTTCGATGACGCGCTGATCAAGATCCTGGCACCGATCGTCGCCGGCGAACCGGTGAAGTAGGTGCGGAAGCGGCGCCCCAAACCGTCATCCTGAACTTGTTTCAGCATGACGGTAGTAAGGGAGGGGCAAACTTGCCAGCCGTCGCATCGCCGCTTATCCTGTAAGACAAGTTTTAATTGCGAGGAGAGGCGCCGCGATGCGCATCGAGAAGTTCGAGACCTGGATGTGCAAGCGCCCCAAGGGGCTGTTCGACGAGGAGCGTGAGGGCGCCGCGCCGATGCCCTGGGCCTATGGCGTCGGCCGCATCACCACCAGTGACGGGATCGAGGGGATCGCGACCTTCTGGGCGGCGCGCTCGGCCGCGGTGACCGACGCTTATCTCAGCGATGTGATCGCGCCGGTGATCATGGGCCGCAGCATCCACGACCGCGAGCGGATCTGGCAGGATTTCTGGAATATCGACCGGCACGGCGCCTTCTTCCCGGTGTTCCTGCCCGGCCCGATCGACGTAGCGTTGTGGGATGCCGCGGCGCGCACCGCGGAGCTGCCGCTGCATCAGTATCTGGGAAGCTACCGCACCAGCCTGCCCGTCTATGCCAGCAGCCTGTGGCTGCCCGATGTGGACGCCTATGTGCGCGAGGCGCTCACCTATAGGGAGCGCGGGTTCAAGGCGTACAAGGTGCATCCGTGCGGACCGAGCGCGCTCGACATGGAGATCCACCAGGCGGTGCGCGACGCGGTCGGCCCGGACATGATCCTGATGACCGACCCGGTCGCCGAATATTCGCTGCACGAGGCGATCAAGGTCGCGCGGCATCTGGAGAAGCTCAACTATTACTGGTTCGAGGAGCCGTTCCGCGACTATGAGCTCGACAAATATGCCAAGCTCAGCGCCGCAGTGGACATCCCGATCGTCGGGACCGAGACGACGCGCGGCGGCCCCTGGGGCGTGGCGCAGGCGATCAAGGCCGACGCGCTCGACATGGTCCGCGCCGACGTGTCGTGGAAGGGCGGGATCACCGGCACGCTCAAGACCTGCCACCTCGCCGAGGCGCACGGCATGAATTGCGAGCTGCACACCACGACGATGGGGCCGATGGACGTCGCCAACATCCATGTCGCCTGCGCGGTGCGCAACTCGGAATATTTCGAGCTGTTCGTGCCCGAGGACACGTTCCAGCTGCCGATGAAGCAGAGCCTGCGCGACCTGATGGACGCCGACGGCAATATTCACGCGCCGGAAGGGCCGGGCCTGGGCATCGATATCGACTGGGACCTAGTCGAGGATAATTGCACCTCGAAACGGACCTTCCGGGCCTGAGCTCCGCGCCTGGGGCGGATCGACATTTAGTGTTCAATCCTCCCCCGCCAGGGGGAGGTGTCGGCCGCAGGCGGACGGCGGGGGAGGAAGCGAGCCGCCAGCGGTCTGGCATCCTCCCCCTCCGTCGCGCTGTGCGCGCCACCTCCCCCTGGCGGGGAAGGATAAATGTCGATCCGGGCCTAACGGCTCGCGTCGACGTGAACTGTCCCGGCTTGCCGGATATCGTCCGAAGACGCCCCCGCCAGCACGCGATAGGCGCCCGGCCGCACACGCCATCCGCCAGCCTGGGGATCGTAGGCGGAGAAGGCGCGCGGATCGAGCGTCAGCGCGATCTCCCGCTTCCCGCCGGCCGGGATGGCGACCTTCCGGAACCCCCGCAGCGTGCGCGTCGGCTCACCCGGCTGCGGATCAACCGGTTCGACATAGAGCTGGACGACCTCCTGCCCGGCTCGTTTGCCGGTGTTATGGACGCTGAGCCGGATCGTCACCGGCGCGGCGCCCGCTGTGCGCGCCGGCACCTTCAGCTGCGAATAAGCGAAGCTGGTGTAGGAGAGGCCGTGGCCGAACGGGAACAGCGGCTTCACCCCGCGCGCCCGATAGCCGCGATAGCCGACCAGCAGCCCCTCCGAATAGGCGCTCTTCGACGTCTTGAGATCGACCGGATCGTCCTCGCTCCGCTGCGGGAAGGTTACCGGCAGCTTGCCCGAAGGGTTGACCTTGCCGGTCAGCACATCGGCGAGCGCCGCCGCGCCGCCCTCGCCCGGCAGCCACATGTCGACGATCGCCGGTGCGCGGTCGCGCCAGGGCATGGTCATCGCCGCGCCGGCATTGACCACCACCGCGGTCTTCGGATTGGCCGCAGCAATCGCCTCGACCAGCCGGTTCTGCTCGCCGGGCAGGTCGATATTGGCGCGGTCATAGCCCTCGCCTTCGGTGGTCGAGGAGGAGCCGACGATCACGATCGCCGCATCCGCATCTTTGGCCGCCGCGACTGCGGCCTCGAACGAGGGCTGCGGCTCGCGCACGCCGAAGCTGAGGTTCTCGTAGGGCGTGCCGCCATTCGCGTAATCGATGCGGATCGGATAGCCGCGCCCCGCCTCCAGCGTGACCTGCACCGTGCGGCGCGGAACCGGGAAGCCCAGCACGTCGCGATTGTCGGGAACGGTCTTGCTCGCCTTCCCCAGAATCGTCTTGCCGTCGAGCGTGACGCGCGGCGTGCCGGTGCCGCGCATGCTGAACTCGTGCACCCCGCTGGTGCGCGGCCAGAACATACCCTCCCAGCGGATCGCGGCATAGCCGGTCGCCTTGGGTCCCGCGACATTGCCGCTGATCCAGCGCACGAAGCGGGTGACGCGCTCGGTCTTGACCGGCGTGCCGCTCGCGTCCTCGCTCATGAAATAGCTGCCCGTCAGGCCGGTATCGCCGCGCTTCGCGTCGGGGCTGAACAGCTTGGGATCGGCGGCGGGCGGCGTCTCTTCGTTGTCGACGCCCTTTTCGTAGGTGATGCGCACGCCAGGCAGCGCCGCGCGCAGCGCCTCGAGCGGGGTCTGCGTCTCGAACGGCACGACGTTCGAGCTGCCGCCGCCCTGCATGCGCACGACATCGGCATTGGGGCCGATCACCGCGAGCGATTTGATCGAGCGGCCGAACGGTAGCACGCCGTTGTTCTTGAGCAGGACCATCGCCTCCTCCGCCGCTTTCCGCGCGATGGCGGACTGGCGGAGCGGGGTCGCCGCGACAGGGCGCGATGCCCCGCGCTCGATCACGCCGCTGCGTACGATCAGCCGGACCATGCGCCGGGCATTGTCATCGATCTGTGCCGGGCTGACCTCACCCGCCGCAACCGCGGCCTTGAGCTTGTCGCCGAAATGCTTGGGCGGGCCGGGCATCTCCAGGTCCATGCCGGCATTTGCGGCCGCGGCGGTCGCATGCGTCGCACCCCAGTCGGAGACGACGAAGCCCTGATAGCCCCATTCCTTCTTGAGCAGGTCGGTGAGCAGCCAGCGATTCTCGGCGGCATGAATGCCGTTGATCTTGTTGTACGACGCCATCACCGACCAGGGATCGGCCTCGCGCACCACCATCTCGAAGGCAGGGAGATAGATTTCGCGCAGCGTCCGCTGATCGACGATCGAGTCGACGACGAAGCGGTAGCTTTCCTGGTTGTTCGCCGCGAAATGCTTGATCGAGACGCCGACCCCCTCGCCCTGCGCGCCGCGCACATAGCCGAGGCCCATGCGCCCGCTCAGCCACGGATCCTCCGAATAGGTCTCGAAATTCCGCCCCCAGCGCGGCGTGCGGACGATGTTGACGGTGGGCGCGAGCAGCACGTCGGCGCCGTGCGCCTTGGTCTCGCGCGCCACCGCCGCGCCGACGGCGGCAGCGAGCTCGGGGTTCCAGCTCGCCGCCAACGCGACGCCGACCGGGAAGACCGTCGCCGGCTTGCCGTCGGGCGAGCGCACGCCGGTCGGCCCGTCGGTCATTTTCACCGCCGGGATGCCGAGGCGCGGGACCGGGTTGAGCGCCATCGAGGATTCTCCGGCGAGCAGCAGAATCTTCTCGTCCAGCGTCAGCCGCGCCATCAGGTCCGCGACGCGCGCCTCGAGCGGCGCCTTCGCATCGCGATAGACAGGCGCGGCCTCTTGCGATCCGGCGGGCGTTGCGATGGCAAGTATCAACGCGGCTGCCGCCCCCTGCGTCAATCTCATTTGATCGCGGCCAGGCCGGTTTCGGTCTTCGCGAGCAGCTCGTCGGTGAGCTTTCCATCCGAATAGGGCTGGAGCTGCCTGAGGCTGAGGCCCTTTATCATCTCGAGCTGGGGCAGCTGCGTCAGGCCCGGCAGCTCCTTGTCGAGCACCGCCTTGGCCGCCTCGTTCGCGAGCAGCTCGCCGATCGGCGTGTCGAGGTTGAACTTCGCCGCCGCCTTGGCGGCGTCGGCCGGAGCTGCGGGAGCCGCGGGCGCGGTCTGCGCAAAGGTGGTTACAGGGACGAGCAGGGCCGTCCCGAGCATGAGGGTCAGATTCATCACTGCTTCTCCTTGGCTTCAGCGGATTGGCTGCCGAGTTCGGCGATCATCGCCTCCCGGATCAGATATTTCTGGACCTTGCCGGTCACGGTGGTGGGGAATTCCGCAACGACGCGAACGTAGCGGGGCACCTTGAAGTGGGCGATCTGGCCGCGGCAGAAGTCGCGAATGCCCTCGGCGTCGGCCTCCGTCCCGGCGCGCAGCCGGACCCAGGCGCAGAGTTCCTCGCCCATGCGCGCATCGGGCACGCCGACCACGGCGACATCCTCGACCGCAGGATGGCGGTAGAGGAATTCCTCGATCTCGCGCGGGTAGATGTTCTCGCCGCCGCGGATCACCATGTCCTTGAGGCGGCCGACGATGTTGGCATAGCCGTCGCCGTCGATCACCGCGAGGTCGCCGCTGTGCATCCATCCCTCGGCGTCGATTGATTCCGCGGTGCGCTCTTGCTCGTCCCAATAGCCGTGCATCACCGAATAGCCGCGCGTGCACAGCTCGCCCGGCTGGCCCAGGGGCACGACCGCGCCGTCGGGGCCGATCAGCTTGCATTCGAGGTGCGGCTGCACGCGGCCAATCGATCCGGTACGCCGCTCGAACGGATCGTCGAGCCCGGTCTGGAAGCTCACCGGGCTGGTCTCCGTCATGCCATAGGCGATCGTCACGTCGCGCATGTGCAGCCGTTCGATCACCTCGCGCATCAGCGGCTCGGGGCAGATCGCGCCGGCCACGCAGCCGGTGCGCAGCGAAGCGACATCAAGACTGGCGAGCACCGGATGCGCGAGCATCGCGATGAACATCGTGGGCACGCCGTAGAGCGCGGTGCAGCGCTCCGCGGCGACCGCGCGCAACGCTGCCTCCGGATCGAAGCCGGGCGCGGGATAGACCATCGCAGCGCCGTGGGTCAGGCTGGCGAGATTGCCCATCACCATGCCGAAGCAATGATAGAGCGGCACCGGGATGCAGATGCGGTCCGCCGGGCTCAGCCCCATCCCGCGCCCGACGAAATAGCCGTTGTTGAGGATGTTGCGGTGGCTCAGCGTCGCCCCCTTGGGCAGGCCGGTGGTGCCGCTGGTGAACTGGATGTTGACCGGATCGCTGGGGTGAAGGTCTCCGGGCAAGGCTGCACACCCCTCGACCGCGGCGAAGGGGATCCAGCCAGACCGCTCCGTCTCCCCGATCAGGATGCGCGCGCGCAACGTCGGTAGCCGCTCGACCCCAAGGGTCTCGATCATCTCGGCATAGGTGCTGGTCTTGAAGCTCTCGGCCGCGACCAGCGCGGCGAGGCCGACCTTGTTGATCGTATATTCGACCTCGGCCAGGCGATAGGCGGGGTTGATCGTCACCAGGATCAATCCGGCGCGCGCCGCGGCGAACTGGGTCAGCGCCCATTCGGCGCAATTGGGCGACCAGATGCCGATGCGCTCGCCGGGCTTGAGGCCGAGCGCGAGCAGGCCTGAGGCAAGGGCGTCGGCGCGCGCGCGCAGTTCGGCGAAGCTCCAGCGGATTCCCTGCGCGACCGACACCAGCGCGTCGCGCTCGCCCCATCGCTCGACCGCCCGCACCAGCGCATCGCCGATCGTCAGCTCGAGCAGCGGCGGCGTATCGGCGCCGCGCACATGGCTGAGCCCGGGGGTGACGAAGCTCATTTGCCCGGAACCTCGCAGGCGAAGCTAGCGGCATCGTCGGTCGACCCCTTGCCGTCCCAGCGCGCCACCTTGGGCCAGGCGCAGAGCGGGCGCGTGCGCTGCGCCTTGGCCGGGAAGCCGAGATAGCCGAACAGGTCGTTGTCGAACTTGGTGGCGACGATCCGCTCGGGCGTCGGGCCGCCGCGGTGCCAGGCATCTAGCGTACCCAGCGCGTCGAACACGTTCGGGCCGGGTCCGGCCAGGCAATGCGACATGCCCGGCGCCATGAACAGGCGGATGCGGCCGTGCGCCTCGGGACGTTCGGCGACGCGCTCGTAATAGTCGATCGTGTTCTCGGGTGGAATCGCCGCGTCCTGCCAGCCATGGTACATCAGCAGCTTGCCGCCACGGCGGAAGAACGCCTTGAGATCGGCGCTCTCGATGTCGAGTTCCTTGCCGACGCGCGCCTTCGCCAGTGCATAGTCGCTGGCAAGGTTGAAGCGCGATGCCGGCCAGTCGACATCGCCATGGACGAAGTAGCGGAAGAACTCGCCAGAGAACTTGGCGTGCTGGGAATCGGCAGCGGTCAGCCACATGCCCCAAGTGCCGTGCTCGCCTTCCGCACCCGGCGCGAAGCCGCGGTAGAAGGACTTCCCGTCCGGCCCTTTTGGCCCCTGATAAAGATGGCGTGCCGCCGCGACCTGCGCCGGGGTCAGGCATTCGCCGGTTGTGCCCGGCTTGCACTGCAGCTCGGCGGGATCGAAGCGGCACTGGCGCGGATTTTCGATCACCCTGTCGGCCACGCCATCGAGCTTGTCGCATTTGGCAAGCGACGCGGTCTGGAGCAGCTTGAGCTGGGCGGATCCGAGCCCGGCGCCCGGCTGACGCAGCACCTGCGCGTTGCTGGCGAAGGCGCTCGCCATTCGCGTCCACGGGATCGCCGGCGCGCCCGCAATGATCGCGTCATAATCGTCTGGGAAGCGCTGCGCCTCCATCAGCGCCTGGCGCCCGCCGTCCGAACAGCCATGGAAATAGCTCGCGGCGAGCGGCGCGGGATAATAGGCCGCGATCACCTGCTTTGCCACCTGCGCAGCGATATGGTTGGCACGCCAGCCATAGTCCTTGATCTTCTCCGGCGCATTCAGCGCCCAGCTGCCGTCGACATCGCTCTTGCCGAAATGGCCCATGTCGCTGCCGACCGCGGCATAGCCCCGCGCCACCGCGCCGCGCATCAGCAGCGCGGGGATGCCGAGATTGGCGCCGAAGCCGCCATTGCCCGCGCCCATCAGCTTGCCGTTCCACGCCGCGCGCTCGGGCAGCCACACCTCCACCTTGATCGAGGAACCGGGGACCGGGGTCATCACCGCTTGCACGCGACAGAATGGCGCGCCTGCCGGCAGCCCCGGCATGCCCGGGCCGGTATCGACCGTTGTGCCCATCGCGAACGGAGTTGCGGCCTCGATCTTGCCATTGGCCAGTGCGCGACCCGTCAGCACGGTACAGCTTGTCCCCTGGGCGGCCGGCGCAGGCGTCTGCGCCGCCGCCGATCCGGTGAGGAACGCGAGCGCACTCAGGGTTGCGAAGCGAAGGCCTTTCATTTCCCGAGCACTCCCAGCGAGTTCATCCATGCCTGCATCCGCTCGGTCCAGGCATCGCTCGGCTTGTCCTGGCGCTTCATGCCGAAGCCGTGGCCGCCCTTGGGGAAAGTCACGAACTCCGATCGTGCGCCGGCGGCGCGCCATGCCGCATCGAGCCGGGCGCTGTCGGCGCGCGAGAGCTTGTCATCGTCGGCCACCGCGACGAACAGGGGCGGTGCCTTGCCGGGCGCGGTAATCGGATCGGGAAGCAGGCCGGGATAGATGGCGGCGGCGAAGTCCGGGCGCGCGTCGAGTTTGTTCTCCAACATCGTCCACACCGTAACCGCGCCGCCCGCGGAGAAACCCATCAGGCCGATGCGATCCGGCTTCACCCCATAGTGCGCGGCATTGGCGCGGACATGGCGCACCGCCTGCTCGCCATCCGCGGTCGCGAGCGGGCGCAGCGGCTCGACCGCTTCCGCGAGCTTGGGCAGGTTGGTCATGTAGCGCAGCATCGCGAACGGCAGATCGCCGCCCGTCTCGAGCAGCCGGTAGCGCAGCACGAAGGCAGTGACGCCATGGCCATTGAGCCATTGCGCCACCGCTTCGCCCTCATTCTCGATCGAGAGCATGTGGAACGCGCCGCCGGGCGCGACGATCACCGCAGTGCCGTTCGCCATGGCCGGGTCGGGCCGGTAGACGGTCAGCGTCGCGTCCTGCACATTGGTCACGACGATGCCGAACGGCGCGCGCTTCTCCCGCTCCCCGAGCGATGCGGCGGGTGTGTCCGGCCACAGGCGCACCACCTCCTGCGCAGAGGCGGGCGCCGCGACCGGCATCAGCGCGACGGTGACGAGCGCGGCAATCGCCGCAAGCCCGGCCAACAAGCGTAGCGTGATCTTCTTCATTGGGAGTCTTTCACCTTGGCGATCGCGGC
Organism: Sphingomonas sp.; assembly: GCF_036402235.1. GTDB lineage: Bacteria > Pseudomonadota > Alphaproteobacteria > Sphingomonadales > Sphingomonadaceae > Sphingomonas. The sequence goes on from NZ_DASWTG010000079.1 coordinate 44,945, forward strand.
GATCGGCGGCGGGGCAGCAGGCTCCATTGCGGTGCCCGACAGGCCGATGGCGAGCAGCGCTGGGCCGTTGGGGTTCAACCGCTGCCATGCGGGAAGCTGTGTGCCGTTGGGATCGCCGCTGCGGGCGAAATTGGCCCAATAGGCCATCAGCTGCGCCGCGGCGGCGCGATCGGCTTCAGTCGCGTCGGCGGGCAGATTGCCGAACTGGAAGGCGACGTCGCTAGCATGGCCGGCGCCCTTGCCCGGCTCGCGCTTGTCCTGCGCGACATAGCCGAACCGGTAGAGCCATGTAGGTGCGCCGCTCCTGGCGTGTCGGCTTGCGAGCGCCAGCGCTGGCTCGCCGAAGATCGCGTCACCCGCGAGGTAACGGGCCGCCTTCTCCTCCGAACCGTAGGCCGTCTTCACCGCCTCCGCCCTCGCGCCAAGCTCCTTGAGCACCGGGCCGTTGACCATCGGCAGGAAGGGCGCCGGGACGAAGCCGAGCTCGTCGTCGTTGCTGCCGGCGATGAACGGGATTCGCGCCTGCCTGCCTGCGGCGAAGATCGCGTCGGCATGGCCGGGCACGAGTCCCCCATCGGTGACCGGGCCGGAATAGACCGGCTCCTCCTTGTTGAGGATGGTGATGCCGCCGCGCACGACGTCGGCGGCTAGCGCGCGGAGCGCGGCGAGATCGACCGCACCCGCCTTCGCGGCGAAGGCGCTGCCCTTGGCCTGCGCCTCCTTCAGCGTCGGCCAACGATCGCGCCCACCGCCCGATGCGGCGATCGCCTTGTGGAACAAACCGCGGGCGGCGGGCGAGGCCATCAGCCGCGCGACCGACTGCCCGCCCGCGCTCTCGCCAAAGATCGTCACATTGGCAGGATCGCCGCCGAACGCCGCGATGTTGCGCCTGACCCATATCAGCGCGGCGATCTGGTCCATCAGGCCCCAGTTCGCACCCTCCAGTGCCGGATGCGCGAAGAAACCGAAGCGGCCGAGCCGATAGTTGAAGGTGACGACGACCACATCGTGTTTGGCAAGCTGCGCGCCATCGGTCGTCGCGAGGGCCCCCGATCCGGCGACGAAGCCGCCGCCATGGATCCACACCATCACCGGAAGCTTGGCGCCCGCGGTGAGCTTGGGCGTCCAGACGTTGAGGAACAGGCAATCCTCGGCCATCGGCGCGCCGAAGCTGACGTCGCCCGGCACCGGGTTCTGCACGCAGTCCGCACCGAACCGCGTCGCGTCGCGCGGGGCCGCCCAATGCGCTGCGGGAGCGGGCGGCGCCCAGCGCCGCTCGCCGACCGGCGGCGCTGCATAGGGAATGCCCTTGAACGATGCGACGCCGCCGGCGGTGGCGCCGGTCAGCGCGCCGCTATCGATGTTGACCTGCTGCGCGGCAGCGGCCGTCGCAACGAGTGAGGCTAGGATGAGCAACCGGATCATGTGCCGCCTCCCGTGCTGAATTCGAAGGTGCCCGGGCCGGTGCGATAGACCGCATAACCGCGCTCGCGCCGCAGCAGCTCGACACCCTGTGGCCTAACGATCGAGCCGAAGCGCTCCGGCACCCACACTTCGCCGCTGGCATTGGCGGGCACTTCAACGATGAGCGTCAGGCGACCGCCTTCGACCCGCCAGCGCGACGCGGCGCGGCCGTGGATCGTTTCCATCACCGCCTCGGCGGAGGCGAGGCCGGCCGGAATCGCGGGCTTGGCCAGCACGATCTTGTAGCCCGGCGCGCCGGGACGCAGACCCGCCAGCCGTTGCCGCATCCAATCCGCGATCGACGCGAAATAGTGATGGTCGCGCGATCGGCTTTCGAGGCTCCAGCTCTCGAACATGGTCGAATGGCCGTTGGCGATCCACCAGCCCCAGCTGGGTTCGTCCGTCCGCGTCGCGATGCGATAGGCGAGGTCAGCATGACCATAGTCGCTCAGCAGCTCGAGCAGATGGCGCGTGCCATAGACCCCAGTGCGCAGCCCCTGTTTGTCGACATCGCGCGCGATCGTGTCGGCCACGCCCTGTTCACGGCCAGCGGGCGCCATGCCGAAGGCGAGCGGCAAAACATTTTGCACCTGGGTCGGCGGCCCCGCCACGCCCTTGGCGTCGACCGTGCGATACCAGCCATTGGCGTCATCCCAATAGCGCGCATTATATGCAGCGCGGATCGTCTCGGCGAGCTGGCGGTAGCGGGCCGCGTCCTCCATCTTCCCGATCACGGCGGAAGAGCGTGCGAGCAGGTCGGCCTCATGGAAGAAATAGGCCGTGGTCACCGCATCCACCCCACCTCCGCGGGCGTTCAGAAAGTCGAGCGGACCCGGCGGCATCCATTCGCTGAGGCCCGCGGCGCGGCGATAATCGGGTGCCTTGATGAAGGTCGCCGTATAGTCGACCAACCGACGCTGCATGTCATGGCTACGCTCAAGAATGCGAGTGTCACCATAGGTCGTGTAGAGTTCCCAGGGCAGGATTAGCGCCGCGGCGTCCCATGGCGTGGTCGGACCCCAGATGATGCTCCAGCCCGGCGTGTTCTCGTAGCCGTAATAGGGCGTTGCGGGCACGATCTCGGGCAGTTCGCCGTTCGGCGCCTGCGCGTCGCGGAAGTCGGCGAGCCATTTGGTCCAGACGCGCGCGATGTCTAGGCTGCGCGCCGCCGCCCCCGCCGAAGCCTGCGCGTCGCCGGTCCAGCCGTTCTTCTCATAGGTCGGCGTGTCGGTGACGAAACCATGCAGGTTGTTGAGGATCGTGCCGGTCGCCGCGGCATCGATTTTGGCGAGCAGCGGATTGGCGCTGGCGAAGCTGCCGGTGCGCGCCACGGCGGAATGGACGATGCGCGCCTTGAGCTTCGCGCCCCGCACACCGCGTACCTCGACATAACGGAAGCCGCGATAGCCGAAGCTCGGCTCCCAATGCTCGAGGCCTTTGCCCGCCAGCGTGTAGCGGTCGGTTTGCAGCTGCGCATGGATCAGGCCCGAGACCGGAACGACGCGGCCGTCCGCCGCCAGCTTCTCGCCCGCCAGCATCGACATGGTTGCGCCGCGGGGACCGCTGGCCTCAAGCACCGGCCATCCCGCGACGATGCGGCCGAAGTCATGCACCCAGATTCCGGGTACAACTTCCTGGATAGAAACGGGATCGATCGTTTCGGTCGCCTCGATCGGTTCCGCATTTGCGGCCACAAGCTTACCTGCAGGGCCGGCGACGACCGCCGCAGGCTGCCACTTCGCGCGGAAGCCGGCACGATCCCAGCCGGCGGGCAGCAGCCGCGCGTCGTAGCGCTCGCCGCGATGCACCGAATCGCTGCGCGTCGGCCCCTCGGCCGTCTGCCAGCCTTCGCCCGTCGCGACGGTCTGGCGAGTGCCATCGACATAGTCGATCTCAAGCTGCGCCTTGAGCGCGGGCCGCGCGCGCCACGGCGCAGCATGGAAATACCATTCGTCCGGATCGGTGAGCGCATACCAGCCCCGCCCCAGCTCGGCCCCCAGTACATTCTCTCCCGGGCGGAGCTGGGCGGTCACGTCGTGCGTGTAGCTCAGCACGCGCTTGTCATAAGCGGTGAAGCCCGCGCCGAGGGGCGAATCGATCGGGGCGCCGTTGAGCAGGATCCGCGGCATCCCGGCCCCGGCGTGATAGAGCCGCGCGCGCGCGATCGGCTTCCGGGCGACGTCGAAACTGCGGCGGAGCAGCGGCGCAGGCGCGTCGATCGGCAGCACGAAGGCGATGCGCGGTACGCCTGCGGGAATGGCCAGACCGTCCTTCTCGACCGATCCGCCCGTGAACGGATTGTCGTTCTGCGCGAAGCTGGCACGGAACGCGGCGCTGCCCGTACCGGCGACCGCAACCGAGTGAATCGTCGCGGCACCCGCCTCAGCCGCGGCAAAGCCGATCGTGCCGTGGCCGTGGGTCGCATCCTGAAGCGTGTCGATCGTCCTGCCGTCGATCCGGGTGACGATGCGCGACCCTTCGGCGCGGATCGTCAAGCGGATGCGCTTGCCCTTGAGCGGCGCGGCGAGCGGGATGCGCTTCAGCACATCGGTCTTGACCGTCGCGCTGGATCCACCCGAATAGCGCCGCACGCTCGCTGTCAGCGCTGGCCCATCGCTTCCCTCGCTCAGCGCCCAGACATAGGCGTCGCCATAGGTCTTGCCGTTGGGCAGCGCGCGGAAGAGGATGTCGAGGGCCTTGCCGGTCAACGTCAGCTCGACATCGAGCGTAAGATCGCGCCAGTCATGCGCATCGGCCGTTCGCCCGGCGATCCATTGCGCCTGCCAGTCGGCGGGGGCGAGCAGCCCCATTTCCCACCGGCCCGGCACACTCCAGCCGCTCACCCGGTCTTCCGCGTCCCACGCCTGGACGCGCCACCAATAGCGCGCGCGCGACGCGAGCGCGGGACCGGCATAGGTGATCTGGATATTGTCCGCGGACGCAACCTTGCCGCTGTCCCAGACGAGATCGCCCTTCGCCAGCGCTTCGGGTGAATGTGCGACCTGAATCCGATACGCGCTCTGCCGCGCGGCGGGCGAGCGCCAGCTCAGCCTTGGTGCCGGTTCGTCGAGCCCCAGTGGCGCCGCTGAATACTCGACGCGCAGCGCCTCCGGCACGCCGGCGGGATCCGCTGCTCGCGCCGGCGCCAGTGCCAACAGGAGCAGAGCGCCGGCAAAGGCCCGGAAGCGGCCGATGCGGTAGCCGCTTCCGGACAGGGGGAGTGTGCGCAACACGCCGTCAGGTTCCTAGAATTTCGTCCGCACGCCGAACGAGACCAGCCGGCCCAGCGTGAAGCCGTTGGTGTAGCCGGTGGCGCTGTCGAGATAGGGAGGGTCCTGGTCGAACACATTGTCGACATTCACCGTCAGCATCGTGTTCTTGAGCAATCCGCCCAGATCATAGGCGAAGAACAGGTCGACCGTGTCGAACGCGCCCACCTCCGTCTGCGTCGTGCTGATGATCGGATAGCCGTCACGATGATTGAGCGACGCGCGTGCGGTGAAATCGCCGACCTTTGCGCCCAGCGTTGCGACGAAGCTCAACCGCCCGGTGCCGTTCTTCAGATTGTCGTCGAAGGCGCTGCCCGCGACCGCCTGGGTCTTGCGGCTAAGCGTGTAGGTGCCGGCGAAACTCGCATTGACCGATCCGAATCCCGTCTCGCGCAGATAGGCGAGGTTGAAGTCGATCCCGTCGACCTTGATCGCGCCGAGGTTGGTCCGCCGCGCGTCCATCAGCACATAGGGCGAGGTTCCGAGATACAGGCTCTCCAGGTTCGGCGCGCCGTTGAGCGGCGTGTTCCCGACCAGCGCCCGCACCTGCGCCAGCGTGGGGTTGATGGTATAGAAGCTGCGGAAGCCCGGATCGGTGAAGAAGATCGGGAGCAGCACGGGCGGGACCGAGATCGCATCGGTGAACTCTACATTGTAATAGGTCGCGCTGGCGACCAGCCCGGGAACCGCCTCGGGCGTCCAGTCGAAGCCAACCGACCAGGTCTTCGCCTCTTCCGGCTTGAGGGCCGGATTGCCGCCGGCGAGGACCAGCGTCGGCCGCAGGAAGTCGGTCGGAGGGCTGCCGGGCGCGCGAAGCGGGCTGACGAGCAGGATCTGCACGCGCGCATCGGCAAGGCTGGTGGTGTCGGCAAGGCTCGGCGCGTGGAAGGAGGTGCCGTAGTTGCCGCGGATCAGCAGATCGTCGAACGGCTTGTAGTTGAAGCCGATCTTGGGGTTGGTGGTACCGCCGACATCGTCATAGCTGTCGTGGCGGATCGATCCGGAGACCTGAAGCGCCCTGAGGCCCGGCATCCCGTTTCCCGCGCCGACCAGCGGAATCAGCGCCTCGGCGAATACCGACTTCACGTTGCGGCTCGTCACCGATCCGATCGCGCTGGTGAACACGTTGCGGCGATCGAGCGAGACGAGCGAGTCGAGCTTCTCGAAGAAATATTCGGCGCCGATCGCCAGCCGGATATCACCGCCCGCGATGGTGACGACGCGCCCGTCGAGGATTGCTCGTGTCTGGAACAAATCCTGCTTGGCGTGGCCGTAATTCTCGAAATCGCGGATCGCGGCGAGCACCGCGGGGTTGCTCGCGCCCGGATCATAAGGATTGAGCGCAGTCGCCAGGGTGGTGCCGCCTAGCGCGAGCGTCGCCGCGGTCGTGTTGATCGTCGGCTCGCGCACCTGCGAATAGCTGTGGCCGTAATTCGCCTCAGCCCGCAGCTCCCACCGGTCGCTCAGATCGACCGACAGGCTCGGCGACACACCCCAGCTGTCGAAGCGGGCACGGCTCTCCATGCTCTCGCCGAAAACGCCGGCAAAGGACATGGCGACCTGCTGCAAAGGCTGGAAACCGATCGGGCGGAAATAGGGGTTGGTGAAGAAGATCTGCCCGGTGAAGCCGGGCGTGGCGTTGAGCCGCGTCGTATCCCGCCGCGACCAATAGGCGGTCGCCTGGAAATCGATGCTGTCGCTCAACGCCTGGGTCAGCCCGGCGAAAACGGCATGGCGTTCCTCGCGCGGATATACATCGGCATAGTCGGTGGCGTCGCACCGGTTCTGGGTATTGGGCAGCAACGCGGGCGCGGCATGGCTCACACCATTGTTCAGCGTGATGAAGTTGCCCAGCGCACACGTGGTCGAACGCAGATCCTGCCCGCCAGCGTCGCGATGGTCCGCGCGCACATAGTCCCGATCGATCCCCAGGATGTTGTCGTGCCAGGCATAGGCATAGGAGGCGAAGAGCGAGCCCGTTCCCCAATCTTTACCGATCGTCAGATTGCCTTCGGCGGTCTCATAGTCGTCGGCGAAGCCGTAGCGCAGATTGGCACCGATTCCGTCGAAGCGCTTGCGCGTGATGAAGTTGATCACGCCGCCGATCGCGTCCGAGCCATAGATTGCGGAGCCGCCGTCGGGCACCACCTCCACGCGCTCGATCAACTCGGGCGGGATGATCGACGGATCGACCGAAGTCTGGAGCACGCCCGCGCCGACGATGCGCCTGCCATTCATCAGCACCAGCGTAGTGGTGCCGCCCGAGGCGCCGAGGTTGCGGATGTTGGGCCGCACGATCGGGATCGAGATGTCCCCGCTGCCGCTCGGCACATAGTTGAAATTGCCTACCTGCGGGATCGACGCGAGCAGGTCATTCGCCGAGGTGGCGCCGGTTGCGACGATGTCCTCGCGCTTGACGCTCACCACATTGGTGCCGGTCGGCGCGACGCCGCGCAGCAAGGTGCCGGTGACGATGACCTCACCCTCTCCAGCTGGATCGGCTGGAAGCTCATCGGCGGCCGCCGGTGCAACCTCCGAAGTCTGCAGCGGCCGCGCGGGGGGCGCCGCCTGGGCCTCTATCACGATGGCGCCGCCGGCGGCCGGCCGTGCACGCAGGCCGTGACCGGCGATCAGGCGGTCGATCGCGTCGGACACCGAGTAGTTGCCGGTGAGCGCGACGGCACGCTTGCCGCGTACCAGCGCCGGATTGAAGATGATCTCGGTGCGGGTCTGACGGCCGAGCTGGGTCAGCGCGGACGACAGGCTCTGCGCCTCCAGCCGAATCGGCGCGCGCGCTGCCGCCTGCGCGACAGCCGGGACCGCGGACAGAGCGAGCGGCGTGATGGTGACCAGCGCCAGCAGGCGAAATGCGGATATATGGCGGCGATTGCTACGCATGGTTCCCCTCCCTTGCAAAGCTGGCTTCAGCCAGTCTTCAAAAGGTCAGGACGTGTGCGGATCAGTTTTCCACACCGGCCTGCGAAGTTTTTTTCGTAGAGGCATGCGCGATCACCAGACTTCCGTCCGCTTGTCGATCGATCCGCACCGGGAGCAGTTCGCGCACCAGCCCCGCGAACCGGTCGGCGTCTCCGGTGCGGAACACGCCGCTGATCCGCATCCGCCCGGTCTCGTCATCCAGCACCCGGATCGGGGCGGCGGTGTAGCGACTCATCTCCGCGACGGCGCTGGCCAGCGGCGCATCTTCGAGCGACACGTACCCATCGCGCCACAGCAGCTCGTCACCGACGTCCACCGGCGCCACGCGCTGCGGAACGCCAAGCTCGGCCACCAGCGCCTGGCCGGGCTTGAGCAGCGTAGGGGCGGGCGCAGCGGTTTCAGCCGCTGCGGAAGCATGGTCGACGACCACCCGCCCCTCGACCAGCACGACCTTCATCCGGCCAGGATCGAGGCGCACTTCGAAAACGGTGCCAAGCGCGGTCACGCGGCGGCCCGCGGCCTCGACCGTGAAGGGTCGCGACGCATCCTTCGCCACTTCGAACAGCGCTTGCCCGCGCATCAGCCGCACCAAGCGGCCGTGCGGCGTAAAGGCTAGCGCGACGGCGGTATCGGTGTTGAGCGTCACCCGCGTGCCGTCGGGCAAGCGGACGATGCGGCGCTCGCCCTTCGCAGTCGCGAAACGCATCGCGGCGGGCTGCGCGCCCGTCGAAGAGGCGATCTCGCTCACCGGCGCGCGCGCCGGGCCACCGCTCAGCCCGAGCTGCCCCGGAAGCAGCAGGGCTGCGGCGGTAAGGCTGGCCGCCAGGCCCACGCCAACCGCCGGGATCCAGCGCCGCGATGCCGGCTTGGCAGCGAGCGCGGCCTGACGGAGCGCGGTCAGATGCGGATCGGCATCGGCCTGATCGAACACGTCCCACACGCCATTGGCCTTGTGGAAGGCGCGGGCATGCGCCTCGCTCGCTTCGACCCAGGCCTCGAAGGACGCACGATCGGCAGCGGTCAGGTCATCGCGATCATGCCGCAGCACCCAATAGACCGCCGCCTCGTCCGGGGTCATGCCCAGCGTGGGGTTGGTGCGGGCCAGCGAGATCATTGGTCGCCCATCCGCTGGACCAGGTGAGCCATGGCCCGCGTCATATGCTTCTCGACCGCGCTGACGGAGATGCCCAGACGCGCGGCGATATCCAGATACCGCATGCCCTCAAGGCGTCGCATCACGAAGACCATTCGCGTCCGTTCCGGCAGTTCGAGGAGCACGGCGGTGGCACGCACCAGCGCCTCCTTGCCCAATAGGACGCGCTCGGGCGAAAAATCCACATCGCCATGCTGCTGGCCGTCGAACGCCTCGTGATCCGCCTCGAACCGGCTGCGCTTGCGGCGCAGCCGGTCGTTGAGCACGCTGCTCGCGGTTTCGAAGACATAGCCGCCGACCTTGTCGACATCGTCGAGGCTGCCGCGCTTCGCCAGCCGGAGGAATACTTCCTGAATCAGATCCTCGATCTCGCCACGGTCGCGGATCCGGCGCGAGAAATACCGGTCGAGCGACGCGCGGAAGCGCGTGTCGAGGGCTGCGAGCGAAGCATCGCTTTGGCCGTTGCAGGATCGTCTGGTGCTGTGGGTCATCGGTCTCGTCTCGCGCGCGAGGCTGCTGCAGTTCGCAGGGCTTGGCAATGCGCGACGATTCCGGTGCCTGGATTCGTTGCGTCGTTCCTGAAGCGCCCCTAGCCTGCAGGGGCAGTTCGCCCGATCCAGGGCGAGGCCTGCTCATAGGCGTGGCCAAGCTGCAGCACGGCGAGGTCGGCATGCGCCGGGCCGATGATCTGGATGCCCATCGGCAGCTTGTTCGGACCGCCGAATCCCGCGGGCACCGACAATGCCGGAAGGCCCGCCATCGTCACCGGCAAGGTCACCTCCATCCAGCGATGGTAACTGTCCATCTTCCGCCCCGCGATCTCCGTCGGCCAGCGCAGCTCGACATCGAACGGAAACACCTGCGCGGTCGGGAGAATGAGAAAATCGAAGGTGGCGAACGCCTTGCGGAATGCCTCGAAGATGCGCGTCCGGCCCATCTGCGCCTGGGTGATCTGGATCGCGCTGAGCTTGCGATAGCCTTCGACCTCCCACAGCGCCTCGGGCTTCATCTGCACGCGCTTTGCGGGATCGTCCGCAAAGCCGATCAGATCGGCGCCGACCGACCAGTGCCGCAGCGTCACCGCAGTGTGCCACATCGCCTCGGCCGGCTCGTCGATCGCCGCCGCGTCCACGCGCATCCCGATCGCGCGGAACGCCATCAGCGCCTTCTCGCACGTCTCGAGAACACCGGATTCCATCGGCAGCGCACCGCCGAGATCGCCGAGCCAACCGATCCGCCCGCCCTTCCATTCACGGTCGAGCGGCCTGGCGAACGCCGCGGGATCGTCCTTGAGCGAGAAGGGTGCCCGCGGATCCGATCCCGCCTGAACCGATAGCAGGAGCGCCGTGTCGCGCACCGTGCGCGCCATCGGGCCGGAGGTCGCGAAGGTCTGGCCGAACACGTCGCTCGACGGCGCCGAGGGCACGCGCCCGAACGAGGGGCGGAAGCCGAACACGTTGTTCCACGCCGCGGGGTTGCGCAGCGATCCGCCGAAGTCGCTGCCGTCGGCCAGCGGCATCATGCGCAGCGCCAACGCAACCGCAGCCCCGCCCGAGCTGCCGCCGGCCGACTTGCGCGGATCATAGGCGTTGCGCGTTACGCCGAAGACCGGGTTGAAGCTGTGCGATCCCAGCGCGAACTCCGGCACATTGGTCTTGCCGGTGAAGATCGCCCCCGCTGCGCGCATCCGCCCCACCACCAGCGAGTCCGCCGCTGCGATATTGTCGCGCAGCAGCGGCGATCCCTGGGTATGCGCAATGCCCTTTGCGGGAGCTGTGTCCTTCACCGCATGGGGGAAACCGTGCAACGCGCCGCGGAAGCGGCCCTTCACCGCGTCCTCATCCTGCGCTGCCGCCTCGTGCAGCAACTGGTCGCCGTCGACACGCGAGACAATGGCGTTGAACTTCGGGTTGAGCGCATCGACCCGCGCCAGATGCGCCGCCATCACCTCGCGGCTCGACACGTCACGCCGGCGGATCGCCGCCGCCAGATCGACCGCGGTCATCGCGAGGATGTCGCTCCCCGCCGTTGCACGCGCAGGACTCGCCATAGTCTGAGCGGCGATCGCTGCGGGAGCGGCCGCCAGCAGCTCGCGCCGCGTCATCTTCATTTCGTCGATCCTCCGGTATCGGCGCGCGCCTTCGCAAACCAGCGGTCCGGCAGCGCCTGCTTGCGCGGCCATTCCTCGCTCAGCGTCGCCGTGTCATAGATACGCCCGTTCTTCATTACCTTGTCGATCGCCGCGGCATTCTCGATCCGGTCGAGCGGATTGGCGCTCATGATCAGGATATCGGCATATTTGCCGGGCTCGAGGCTGCCGATCTGGCCCTTGCGGCCGATCACCTCGGCGCTGTCGAGCGTCGCGGCGCGCAGCACCTCGTGCGGGGTCGCGCCGCCTTCGGCATATGCGCGCATCTCGTAGTGATAGCCCAGGCCCTGGATCACCGCATGGCTGCCGATGCCGACCAACCCGCCGGTCTTGCGGATGCGCAGCGCATCGGCGGCGAAGGAGGCTGAGCTGCGGTCCATCGGCGGCACCCAGACGCGGTTGCGCATCTTGGTCTCGATGATCCCCCAGGGGACGAAGCGCGCGAGCTTGGCGTCCTTGTCGATCTCGCCTGCGATCACCTGATTGTCGTAGGGCGCAAACCCGCCATAGAGCACCCCGAAGGTCGGCGTGTAGCCGATCCGCGACGATGCGTAGAGCTTGACCACATCCTCGCGCAGCGGGGTGATCGGCAGATTGTGCTCGTTGCCCGCCATGCCGTCGATCGCGTGAGTGAGATTGAGGTTGAAGTCGCTGGCGCCCTCGGTCGTCGCCATCATCCCCATCTTGCCCGACGCCTCGACCACCAGCTTGCGCTGGGTGCGGTTGCCGACGAGATAGGCCTTCAAATTGCTGGTGCGGTAATAATCGCGATAGCGCGTGAGGACCGCCTCGGCCTCCGCGGCCGAGTTGATCTCGCTGTTCACGAAGATGCCCGGCCCGGTCGAGAAGGCGCGCGGGCCGATCATGATCCCGGCGTCGATCATGTCCTGATAGCCGAACACGTCGATCGTGAAGGGCTGTACGTCGAGTCCGCTGGTCACGCCATAGGCAAGGTTGGCGAGCAGGCTCCAATGGTTCGCCTCCAGCACCTGACGGGGCAGCTCGAACCAGTGAGCGTGCGTATCGACAAAACCCGGCGTCAGATATTTGCCGGTGACGTCGATGACGGTCGCGCCCGGCGGCACGCTGACCTCGCCCGTCTTGCCGACCGCGACGATGCGGTTGTTGGACACGACCACATCCGAGCCCGCGATCGTCTCCTCACCGCGCATCGTGATCGCGGTGCCGCCGCGCAGCACCACACTGCCCTGCGGAACGTCTCGCGGAAGGGCGACCACCGCCTCGACCTTTGCCGCCTGCTTCTCGGCCATGCCTTTGGCGAGGCTCGCAGCCTGCCCGGCATCGATCGTCCGCACGGTCGCGCCGAGCGACCACATCACGGTCTTCCCGTCGCGTGACCAGTCGACATAGTCCGCTCCGATATCGGTCAGCCGCACGCCGAACACCACCGGCTTGGTCAGCTCGAGTGCCTGCGGATCGGCTGAGAAGGAGGGCGGCACGTCGAGCAGCCAGGCCTGCGACGCCGCCTTGACCAGCATCCGCGTCCCGTCCGGGCTCAGGCGGATGTCCTCAGGCGGTGTCTGGATGTTGTTGAAATAGCGGTTGGAGTTGGGAACGCGCAGGTCGAACACCCGGCGCAGCATGCCGCCTTGCACCGCCACGGCCTCGACCGACGGACCGCTCATGTAGCGAAGCCATTCGCCCTTCGCATCGAACGACAACGACTTGATCCCTGACTTGCTGGCGATCACCCGGCCCTCGCCGCCGGTCAGCGGCAGCAGCACGATGTCGGTCGGCCGGCTCGCCTGGAGGTCGGACGCCGACTGCAACCGCTCGATGCTGGTGGCGCGCAGCACCGCCACCGAGCGCCCGTCCGGCGACACGGTCGGCTCGCTGTAATAGGCCGAAGCCTGTAACAGCCGCCGCGGCTTGCCGCCCGCAGCCGGGATCGCCCACAGCGCGCCACCACCTTCGCCCTCGCCGCTCCACGTCACATAGACGAGCGTGCGGCCGTCCGGCGACCACGCGGGCTGGAACGCCATGCCTTCGACGCCCGCCACCACGCGCGGGGTGCCGCCCGCGCGATCCTGCACATAAAGCTTGCCGAGCGCGGCGAAGGCGATGCGCGATCCGTCAGGCGACAGGCGCGGCGCCTGGATCACCCGCACGCGCACCGGGCCGGTCTCGTCGGGCACCTCGACACGCGTGTTCGCGCGCACCGCAAGATCGACCGGCGCGGTGAACGGCACCGGTGACCGCACACCATCCGCCACGCGGATGCGCGTCAACTTGCCGCCGATCGCGGTCAGCACCTCCTGGTCGCCGGGCAGGAACGCCACACGCGGCACCAGATCGTTGTAATATCCGCCCATCTGGCTGTCGGGATCGACGGGGAAGCTCAGCCAGCGGTCCGCGCCGGTCTCGAGGTCGCGGATGCGCAGACCGGTCTGCGCGCCCGAGCGGCTGGCATAGACGATCCGCGTGCCGTCATGCGACAGCGCCGGCCGCATCGCGGCGCCGGGCGAGGTGATGATGCGATCCTCTGCGCCAGTCGCCAGCGTGCGCCGTACGATCTCCCAATGCGGCAGCACCTTGTCCGACCACAGCCCGCCGGTCTTGCGGGCATAATAGAGGTACTTGCCGTCGGGCGATGCCGTCGCACCCATGGCATTGATGCGATCGGCATTGCCCTCGTTGCCGGTGGGCCGTGCCTGCGTGACCTTGATCCCCGATCCGCCGCGCGGGTCATAGGCGTAAAGCTCGAACGCCAGGATGTTGTGGATCGTGCGCGAGACATAGACGAAGCGTCCGTCCGGCGACCAGGCGGGCGAGGTGTAGATCGCCGGATCGGTATCGCTCGACAGCTTGCGCGCGTTGCTGCCGTCGGCGTTGGCTACCCACAGGTTCGCCGCTCCCGACTTGTCGGAGATATAGGCGATCTGCCCGCCGTCGGGCGAGAAGACCGGCTGGGTCTCGAACGCATCGCCGGCCAGAAGCGGGCGCGCCGTCCCGCCCGCGGCGTCGAGCGCGTAGATGTCACCGAGCAGGTCGAACAGGATCGTCCGTCCGTCCGGTGATACGTCGGGCGCCATCCAGGTGCCCTCGCGTGCCTCGAACTGGAGCCGTCCGGCCTGCTCCGGGCCGGTTTGCGCCATGGCGGGGATGGCAGCGCAAACCGCCGTCCCCAAAATGGCCGCGCGGAAGAGCGAACGGCGCCCCTGCATTCCTTGCCCCCCTTACAGACGAATACGCGCACCGACGGTCACGAACCGCCCGACGGTATCGTAGAAGGGCGAGAACAGCGAGGCGATCGGCGGATCCTTGTCGAACAGGTTCGAGACGTTGGCATAGACATCGATTTCCCGATCGCCCGCCTTGATCGTCTTGCTGAGCTGCAGGTCGACATAGGTGTAGGCCGGCACCCGGTTGTTGGTGATGTTCTGGTTCCGGTTGTAATAGCCCGGCGCGATGTAGCGTGCGCGTACCAGTGCATTGAAGCCGTTGTCGGCATAGCCGATGCTGCCGTTGACGCGCCAGTCGGGCATGCCGGTCACGAAGGCGTAGCTTGTATTCTTGATATATTCGATTTTGGCGAGACCGTCGTCGATGCTCAGGCTGTTCACCCATGTGCCAACCACACGAAAGTTGAGCCGGCGGCCGGGATCACCATTCAGCGAGGTGGTGTAGGCGATCTCACCATCGACACCATTGGTGTGGTAGCGTTGCAGGTTGACCGAGTTGGACTGGACGCGCAGCAGGTTGCCGCCAGCGTCGCGGAACACGCGCGCGCACAACTCCTGATTGCCGCCGCGGCAGCGATTGACCAGATCCTGCGCGCCGACCGACGCGATCACGCCGTTGATGGTGATGTCGAAATAGTCGAGCGAGGCGGTCAGCCCGCGCAGCGGTGAAGTGGTAACGCCCGCGGTCCAGGTGTCCGCCTCCTCGGGCAGCAGGTCCGGGTTGCCGCCGCCGTTGATCAGCACGTTGACCGTCTGGCTCACATTGGTGACCGGGTTGACGTCGATGATGTTGACGTAGCTGATCGTCTGGGTGCTGTAGAGCTCGCTCAGGGATGGCGCGCGGATATCGCGGGATCGGGTCACGCGGCCGATCACGCCGGGAACGAACTCGTTCGTCGCGCCGAGCTTCCATGACCAGATGCCGCCGCTGTTGCGATAGTCGGAATAGCGCGCCGCGCCGTTGAACTCGAGCTTGTGGAAGAACGGCACGTCCTTGAGCAGCGGGATCACCACTTCGCCGAACGCTTCCTTGACCGAATCCTTGCCCGCGAGCTCACCGAACTGGAAGGTGGTGAAGGCGCGCGCCCGGTCGAGCGCGCCGGACACCGATTCGACCGATTCCCAACGCCCCTCGAGGCCCATCGCGATCGAGACGGGGCCTGCCCACAGCTCGAACGGCTCGCCGCGCAGGCTGATGCCGAAGGTATCGAGCTTGGTGGTCGCGCGCGACGACGGCGTGCCGGTGACATAGTCGATCGCCGCCGCCGAGGGCGCGCCATAGCCGAACAGATTGAGCGGCACGCAATTGGTCGAGGGATCGGTCAGCGCGATGCGGCAGACCGGCGTTCCGCCCGGGCCGATCACCGAATCCACCGCGTTGGCGAACTCGTTCGTCAGGCGGAAGCCAGGCGTGTCGATGTTGTTCTGATACTCGCCGTGACTATAGTAGAGGCCGTAGCGCCACTTGCCGCCGCCGAAGCTGCCGTCGAGCGCGATCGTTCCCTGATAGGCTTCGCGCTCCAGATCGATCGTGGTGTAGGAGAGATCGGAGTTGAAGCGGCCCATGGTGAAGCTGGTCTGGCCAGCCAGCAGCATCTGCTGGCGGATTTCGGGGCGCAGGAAGGCATTGTCGCGCTGGATCGTGACGCCGCCGCGATTGTGGTCGCCGAACCAGGTGTAGTTGCCCCAATAGCGCGAATAGCGGCCTTCGACCGTCAGCTTGGCATTGTCGAACACCTCGTACGACAGGTTGATCAGGCCCGCGACGCGCTTCTGCGGCGTCGCCAGCGGGCTGTATTCGTCGTCCGACGGTGCCTCGCCGCCGATCATGTTCGCGCCGACGGTGGTGCCGAGCGACGGAGTGCGCAGCGTACCGTCGGGGTTGAACCCCTTGCCGGCGTTGACGCCGCTCAGGATGAGTCCGCCGATCAGCGCGTTGGCGTAGCCGACATTGGGCGTCAGCGTAGAGACGCCGTTCTGCGTTATCAGCACCCAGCGCCCGGTATTCTCGCGTGCGGTCTTGGTCATCAGGCCGTCATTCTCGAGATACTCGCCGCCGATCATGAAATGGCCGCGGCCGCCTGCGAAATCGGTGCCGAACGCCGCCTCCAGCCTGCGCTGCCCCGCATCACCATATTCGGTCGAGATGCCGGCTTCGGCGCCCAGCCGAAAGCCGTTCAGATCATGATCAAGCAGGATGTTGACCACGCCCGCGACCGCGCCCGAACCCCAGGCCGCCGACGCGCCACCGGTGACGATATCGACATTCTTGACCAGCACCGAGGGGATCGTGCTCAAATCGTTGTCGCTGGCGAAGCGGCGGCCGTCGAGCAGCACCAGCGTACGTGCCGCGCCGAGACCGCGCAGATCGACCGGCATCCGGCCCGCCTGCGCGTTGGTGCCCGAGGTCTGCGGCGACTGCCCCGCCTTGAACTGCGGCAAATCGGCGAGCGCCGCACCGACATTGGCGCGGCTCCCGACGCCAAGTTCCTCGGCACTGACGCGGGTCAAAGGCGTCGGGGATTCAAAACCCGGCCGGTCGATGCGCGATCCGGAAATGACGATCTCGGGCTCACGCGCCTCGGCGTCTGCCGGCGACGCCTGCGGCGCGGTTGCGACTTCCTGGCTGCGCACGGGCGACGGCTGTATCGACACCGCCGACAAAGCCGGCTCACTCTTGCCGATCACCAGTACGCGGCCGGCGCGGCGCACGCTGAGGCCGGTGCCGCGCAGCAGGATCGCGAGCCCGCCATCGACGCTGTGCGCACCCTGCAGCGGCACGCTGCGCATTCCGCGCAACAGCTCGCCGCTGAACGAGAGCTGCTGGCGCGATGTCTGCGCGAATTGCCGCAGCGCGGACGCCAGATCCTGCGCCGGGATGTTGAAGCTGTAGATTTGCGCCTGCGCCGCGGCCGCTACCGGCATCGCCAGCGCAATCGCCGCCGTCGAATATGCAAGGGCCTGGATGCTTCGCGTCATGGTCATCTTCATTCCCCCTGAACCGGCGTCTCGATGCGCCTGGGGGGATAAGACGCGCCATGTCCGAAATCCCGCCCGGGCCAACTCGAAGAAAATGACCGGACCAGCAGAAAGGTAATTTTATTGCGGCGCGATCGTGATGACGTCGCCCTCACGGATCACGCGCACCGGCAGGGTCTGCTCCACGCCGGTGGCAAAGGCCTCGAC
Source organism: Sphingomonas sp. (assembly GCF_036402235.1). Taxonomy (GTDB): domain Bacteria; phylum Pseudomonadota; class Alphaproteobacteria; order Sphingomonadales; family Sphingomonadaceae; genus Sphingomonas. The sequence continues at coordinate 62,306 of NZ_DASWTG010000079.1, forward strand.
GTCGCCGGTGTTGAACACCCCGTTCACGCGCATCCGCCCCGCCACGCCCCTGAGCTCGATGCGCCGCGCCGAATAGCGATTGATCCTGCCCACGGCGAGACTGAGCGGCTCGTCCTCAAACACCAGCTGTCCGTTTTCCCAAGCCAGCGAACGCACCGGATCAGCCTCGGTCAGTTGCGCCGGCGACTGGACGGACATGCCGACGACCAGCTCACGGCCGGGCAGCAGCGCGGCGTCTTCGCCGGCGATCTTCGCCGGCAGTATCTCCGCGCCGCGCTTCGCGCCGGCCGGCAGGTCGAGCACCACGACGCGGCCCTCATAGAGGATCACGCGCAGCTTGCCGTTGACCATCTCCATGCTGAACGAGGTGCCCGTCGCCACGACCAGCTTGTCGCCCGCGCGCACGCTGAACGGCTTCAGCGGATCCTTGGCGACGTCGAATTTTGCCCTGCCGGATATCAGCTGCAATTCTCGCCGGTCGCCGTGCAGGCGAACATCCACCTCGGTCGCGGCGTCCAATGATGCGCGCGATCCGTCGTCGAGCATCACGACACGCCGTTCCCCGAGGCCGGTCCGATAGACGTCCGGTGCAGCCTGCCACCACCAGGCCGCTCCCCCGATGGCGAGGACCGTTGCGGCCGCCGCGGTCATCGCGCGGCTGGTCACCGCCCGCCGCGCCCAACGCCACTGGTTTCGCCGCCGGAACGTCGCTAGCGCCCGCTGCCGCACAGCGACCAGTTCGGGCGAAGCCGCCCCTTCCCCCACCTGTCGCCATAGATTGCTCGACCGTTCAAACGCCGCGAGATTTTCAGGGCTTTCCGCCAGCCAGGCGTCGAGCGCGCGCTGCCGTACCCCCGGCAACGGCCCGTCCGCCAGCTCAAGGCACCACGCAGCGGCGGCTTCGAGCCGTTCGGCCGAAAGCGCGCGCGGGCTCAAATCGCATCTCCCAGCCGCGCCGTGAGCTGCGCCATGGCCCGGGTCAGGTGCTTCTCCACCGTGCGCACGGTAATGCCAAAGCTCTCCGCGATCACATCCTTGCTCATATATTCAAGGCGATACAGTACGAAGATCGCCGAGGTGGTAGGGTCGAGCTCGTCCAGCGCCGCGCGCAACGCGGCGATCGAGCTATGCCCAGCGGTCACGCGAAACGGATCGATCAGCTCGACCGCCTCGCTGTCGATCTGCCCAAGCGTCTCGCGATAATTGCGCCGCACCTGCCGGCGCCGGGCCCGGTCGCGCAGCAGGTTCGCGGCAATCTGGAACAGATAGGCGCTGCCCGAGCGCAACGCCGTGTCGGGCTGCGCTGCAATGCGCGAGAAAACTTCCTGAGTCAGGTCTTCGGCTTCGGCGTGATCGTGTACGCGACGGAGAAAGAACGCCATCAGGGCCGGGCGGAACTCCCGCCCCAGCTCGACCACATCCTTTCCATATGCAGCGCCCATACGCCCTCGCATCGCCAGCTTGGGGATATTAGACGCGCGGCGGCCATTTCTCCGCCCGCTTTTTTCGCCAGGCCGGCGCCGTCCGCGTAGATCATGCGTCCGCCGGTGGCCGCGGCAAGCGCGAGATGCCCCTCGCGCCAACGCCTTGGCCCCTGCTCGCCCGCCGGCAAATCGGCCGCGCCCTGCGTGATGACGGTCACCGGGATGCCGGACGGCGGAGGAATGCGGCCCGTCACCTCGGTCGCGGCGACATAGCCATGCGCGAGCCGCATGTCGTTGAACTCGCCCTTGCCGGCACGATCGGCCGCGATGACCGGATGCGGAGCAGGTCATCGGCGCGAGCCACGCCGCCCCGCCGAAACGCCGGCAACGTTGCGCAATGCGCCGTCCAGCAGGTTGACGCCTGATCCTCGAGCAGGGCGGTGGACAGGACCTGGATGTTCTGCGGCGTCTCGAGCAGCGGCACCGCCGTCTTCCCCGCCCGCTGGGACTGCACGCCCGTGATGATGATATCATCGGAGCGGCTGTCCTCCGCAGTCGTGAATTCCTTGCCCGAAATGCGGAACGGCGACCGCATCGGCCAGCTTTCCACGCGCACGTTCAGTTCCAAAGCCAGCTCCCGCTCCATTCCGATCGGGATAGTCTAGCGGCGGTCGCAGCTACGACTTCACCTGTCCGGTTCGGCGATTAGCCGCATTCCACGATCCGGAGACGGGTACAGTCCGCTTCGGCGAGGCTGCTCGATGCAGCAGGTATGGAAGGGATGGTGCCGCTTACAGGACTCGAACCTGTGACCCCCGCATTACGAATGCGATGCTCTACCAACTGAGCTAAAGCGGCCCGTCCGGCGTGAACCGCCGGAGAAGGTGGCGGCGCTTACCAGCCTCTTCGGCGGCTGACAAGCGTCGCAAATGCGCGTGAAAAGCCTGCCCGCATCTTTACGCAAGATTTACCATGGCATGCGCAGACTCGGCAGGTTCGAGGGCTTCGTCCCTCTGTGGAGCATGCGCATGGATACCCGCGGACTCGAAGACCGCCACCAAACCGGCCACGACGACAATGGCGTCGGCGATTCGGACGGCGGCCGGCACCAGCTCGAAATCGGCACCGACGAGCGCCGCATGCATGTGCGCGCATACAACCATTGGGTTTCGTTGCTGCGCGGGCGCGCCTATCCGTCGATCGAGGATCTCGATCCGGAGAGCATCGCCGACTTCGGCCCGCACAGCGTGCTGCTCGACTTCAGCGGCGGGGTCGAGAATCCGGCGATCCGCTATCTCGGCGCATCGCTGCGCGAGGAATGCGGCGTCACCAGCCTGATCACCCATGTCGCCGAGGTACCGAGCCGGTCGCTGCTCTCGCGCCTGACCGATCATTATCTGCAGATCATCGCCAATCGCGCGCCGATCGGCTTCGAGGCCGAGTTCGTCGGCCAGCGCGGGCACAACACCCTCTATCGCGGCATCCTGATGCCCTATTCCTCGGACGAGGACACGATCGACTTCATCTATGGCGTGATCAACTGGAAGGAGATGGTCGACGCCGAGACGCAGGCACGGCTCGAGCGCGAGGTCGAGGAAGCGCGCCGCGCGGCGCCGCCGCCCGCGGCCGCAGCACCGGTCTGGGCGGACGGCCCCAGCGCGCCGATTGCCGAAGAGCATCCCGAACCCGCAGTGCCGCACGACGACGTCGCGGAAGTTCCCGATACGCTTGCCGGCCGGCTGATGCTCGCCCGCGAAAGCGCCGCGATGGCCCGTGCCGCCGATGTCCGCAGCCACGCCTCGCTCTATCGCGCCCTGTCGCGCGCCTATGATTTCACGCGTGCCGCCGAATCGGACGAGGCCGGCTATGCCGAGCTCCTCACCGAGGCTTCGATCACGGTCCAGGCGCGCGCGCCGATGACCGCGGCGGTCAAGCTCGTCTTCGGCCCCGATTACGACAAGACACGCCTCACCGAATTCGCCGCGGTCCTGAACAACGCCCGCCGCAACGACGTGGCCGAGGGCGGGCTCGACGCCTTCCTCACCGCCGAGCCGGGCGGCATCAAGGCGATCGTCAAGGCCGAGCGCGCGTTGCGCAAACCCGCATCCAAGCCCGATATCTATGCGCGCGCTGCCGAAGAGCTGCGCAGCCGCCCGCCCCTCGCCCATGTCGAGATCGAGGCGGGCGACTCCGAGTTCGTGGTGCTGCTGGCGCGCGCCGGCAGCGACGGGATGCTCGACGTCGTTGCCAAGGTCGACGGCGATGCCGCCTTCGCCGAACGCGCGGTGCGCAAGGCTGCGGCCTGATCCGTACCCGATTCTCGTGACGCCACCGACACGGACTTAGCGCGTCCGCAGCTGCCGCGCAGTTTTGTGTCGATTACTACCGGTAGCATCGCAACTTCGTCTCAATTGTGACGTTGCAGTGCAGCAAGCCTTGAGCCGCGCCGCGTCCCGGCGCATAGCCCGCGGGCATGAGCAAGCCGATCAAGACGCTCGCCGATGCGCTGCAAGCGCGTCTTACCGATGGAGCCCTGCCGGGAGAGCTTGAGGGGTTCGGCGATGCCGAGCGCGCCGCTGCCGCCCGGTTCGTCGCGGAGGCCGCCGCGACCCGTCCGCCGGGCGTGCCGGGCATCGCGCTCGAGACCGGCCTGGGCGAGGACAGCCGCACGATGCGCCTCGCCGTCGTCAACGACGACATGCCCTTCCTCGTCGATTCGATCTCCGCCACCATCGCCGCCCACGACATCGCCATCCGCCGCGTGATCCACCCCGTCGTCGCCGTCGAGCGCGCGGGCGACGGCGCGCTGACCGGCATCGGCGCCGGCGGCGCCCGCGAATCGATGGTCTATATGGAGCTGGAGCGCGCCGACGCGCGCGACCGCACCGGGCTTGTTCGCGATCTCGAGCGCAACCTCGGCCATGTCCGCGCTGCGGTGACCGACTGGCCCGAGCTGCGCCGCGCGATGAGCGACGACGCCAACCGCGTCGGCGACCCCGAGGGCTCGTCGCTGCTGCGCTGGTTCCAGGGCGGCAGCATGACGCTGGTCGGGCATGAGACCTGGCATGTCGACGGCCAAATCACCGACGCATCAGGCATCTGCCGCATGAAGCTCGACACGCCCTTGCTCGCCGACGCCTCGCGCGCGCTGGCGGTCGAATGGTTCGAGAAGGGCGGGCAGCCGCCTTTGCTGCTCAAGTCCAACCTCATCTCCACCGTCCACCGCCGCGCGCCGCTCGATCTGGTGCTGGTGCCGGTGCGCGACGGGGCCAAGGTCACCGGCCTGTCGATCCACGCCGGTCTCTGGACCAGCGCCGCGCTCCATTCGACGCCCGACGAGGTGCCGGTGCTGCGCGCGCGCCTCTCGGCGCTCGAGACCAAGTTCGGCTTCGACCCGCGCGGGCATACCGGCAAGGCGCTGGCGCATGCGCTGACCGGCCTGCCGCACGACCTGACCATCGCCTTCCCGCAGGAAGCGCTGGAGCAGATCGCGCTCACCGCCATGTCGGTGACCGATCGGCCGCGCTCGAAGCTGGTGCTGATCCGCAGCGCGCTCGGCCGCCATCTCTTCGCCTTTGTCTGGCTGCCCCGCGACGACGTCTCGACCGGCCGCCGCGTCGCGATCGGCGAGATGCTGGAGCGCGCCGCCAGCGCGACCCAGATCAGCTGGTCGATCGCGCTCGAGGACGGGCCGGTCGCGCTGCTGCGCTATACGCTCGACCTGCGCGGCGACGGCCGCATGCCCGATGCTGCCGCCCTCGATGCCGAGCTCGAGCGCATGGTCCGCGGCTGGCTCCCCGCGGTCGAAGGCGCGCTCGCCGAGGATGGCCTTGCCGCCACCCGCGCCGCACGCCTGGCGCTGCGTTACGCCCCCGCCTTCCCGCTCGGCTACCGCAACAACAACGCGCCCGAAGAAGCCGCGCGCGACATCGTCCGCATCGCCGGCCTCGCCGATGCCGGTGCGCGCTCGGTCCGCTTCTTCGAGCAGGCGGGCAAGCTGCGCATCAAGCTCTATCGCCTCGGCGGCCCGCTGCCGCTGTCGGACGCGGTGCCGGTGTTCGAGAATTTCGGCTTCCGCGTGATCGAGGAGGTGCCGACCGCGCTCCCCGGTGACGCCGGTGCCTATATCCATGACTTCGAGGTCGAGCTCACCGGAGAAGCGAGGCTCAAGGGGGATATCCCGACCGTCGAGGATGCGATCGCCGCCGTGCTCGAAGGCCGCGCCGAGAACGACGCCTTCAACCGCCTGATCGTGGAAGCGGGCATCGCGCCTGCATCGGTCGTGCTGCTGCGCGCATGGTTCCGCTATCTGCGCCAGACCGGCCTCGCCTATGGCCTGGTGACCGTGGTCGAGGCATTGCGCCGCGCGCCTGCGGTCGCGACCGCGCTTGTCGAGCGCTTTGCCGCCGCGCACGATCCGGCCCGCACCAAGGGTAGCGCCGAGGCGATCAAGGCGGCCGACGCGGCCATCGCCGCGGGCCTCGACGCGGTCAGCGCGATCGACGACGACCGCATCCTGCGCGCCATCGCGGGCGTGATCCGCGCCACGCTGCGCACCAACGCATTCGCTCCCGCGGCAGCGGAGGCGCTCGCCTTCAAGCTCGACAGCGCGAAGGTGCCGGGTCTTCCCGCCCCGCTCCCCTGGCGCGAGATCTGGGTCTATTCGCCGCGGGTCGAGGGCATCCATCTGCGCGCCGGCCCGGTCGCGCGCGGCGGCCTGCGCTGGTCCGACCGGCGCGACGATTTCCGCACCGAGATCCTCGGGCTGATGAAGGCGCAGCGCGTCAAGAACGCCGTGATCGTGCCGACCGGCGCGAAGGGCGGCTTCTATCCCAAACAGCTCCCCTCGCCCGCGATCGACCGCGACGCGTGGTTCGAGGAGGGCAAGGAAAGCTACCGCATCTTCATCCGCTCGCTGCTGTCGATCACTGACAACATCGTCAGCGGCAAGGTCGTCCATCCCGACAGCGTCGTGATCCATGACGGCGAGGACCCCTATTTCGTCGTCGCCGCGGACAAGGGCACGGCGACCTTCTCCGATGTCGCCAATGCGATCGCGATCGAGCGCAGCTTCTGGCTCGGCGACGCCTTCGCCTCGGGCGGCTCGGTCGGCTACGATCACAAGGCGATGGGCATCACCGCCAAGGGCGCGTGGGTCAGCGTCCAGCGCCACTTCCTGGAAATGGGCACCGACGTCCAGACGCAGAGCATCCGCGTCGCCGGCTGCGGTGACATGTCGGGCGACGTGTTCGGCAACGGCATGCTGCTGTCCAAGGCGATCAAACTGGTCGCGGCTTTCGACCATCGCCATATCTTCCTCGACCCCGACCCCGCCGACCCCGCGGCAAGCTGGGACGAGCGTTCGCGCATGTTCGCGCTGCCGCGGTCGAGCTGGGCCGATTACGACCCCGCCCTGATCTCCAAGGGCGGAGGCGTGTTCGCGCGCACCGAGAAGGTGATCAGGCTCAGCCCGCAGGTCCGCGAAGTGCTCGGCATCGACGCCGAGGAGATGGAGCCCAACGCGCTCATCTCCGCGATCCTCAAGGCGCCGGTGGACCTCATCTGGTTCGGCGGCATCGGCACCTATGTGAAGGCCGCGTCCGAAGCGCATGTCGAGGTCGGCGATCCCGCCAACGACCGCCTGCGCGTCAATGCCGAGGAATTGCGCGCTCGCGCCATCGGCGAGGGCGCGAACCTCGGCGTCACCCAGGCGGCGCGCATCGCCTTCTCGCTGCGCGGCGGGCGCATCAATACCGACTTCATCGACAACTCCGCGGGCGTCGACTGCTCGGACAATGAGGTGAACATCAAGATCGCCCTCAATCGCGAGGTGATCGAGGGCCGCCTGAAGATCGACGACCGCAACACGCTGCTCGCCAGCATGACCGACGATGTCGCGCATCTCGTGCTGGAGGACAATCGCCTCCAGACGCTCGCGCTCTCTTTCCTCGAGAATGACGGTGCGGTCGCGGTGCCGAGCTTCGTGCGCGTGATCGAGATCCTCGAGGCTGCCGGCCGGCTCGACCGCGCGGTCGAGGGCCTCGGCTCGAACGAGGACTATCTGCGCCGCGCGCAGGAAGGCCGCGGCCTCACCCGGCCCGAGCTCGCGGTGCTGCTCGCCACCTCCAAGCTCGCGCTGCAGGACGCGATCGAGGATGGCGGCCTGGGCCTCGATCCCGAGCTGGAGCCCGACCTTCTCGCCGCCTTCCCGCCGGCGATGCAGAAGAAGTTCAGGAAGCCGATCGAGGAGCACCGCCTGCGCGGCGAGATCGTCGCGACCAAGCTCGCCAACCGCATCGTCAACCGGCTCGGCGTGCTCCACCCGTTCGAGCTGGCCGAGGAGGAAGGCGCGTCGCTGCGCGACATCGCCGCGATGTTCGTGGTGGCCGAGCGGCTGTTCGGCCTGCCCGCGATCTGGGAAGCGATCGAGACCGCGGCGATCAGCGAGCAAGCGCGTCTCGCGCTGCTCGACGAGGTCGCCGTCGCGACTCGCGCGCAGATCGCCGACCTGCTGCGGGTCGATCGACCGGATGAAGGCCCGGGCGAACTGATCGCGCGGTTGAAGCCCGGCATCGCAGGCCTCGACCGCCAGACCAAGAAGCTGCTCAAGGAGGAAGCGCGCGCGCAGTCGGGCCGCATCGCGGCCAAGCTGGAGGAAGCCGGCGCTCCGAATGATCTGGTCACGAAGATCGTCCGCATCTTCGAGCTGGACGGCGCGGTCGGCCTCGCCGATCTCGGCCAGCGCCGCGGCATCGACGAGACCGAGCTGACCCATGCCTTCACCCATCTCGGCCAGGAGCTTGGGCTCGACTGGGCGCAGGCGGTGGCGGCACGCATCGTCGCGGGCGATCCGTGGGAGCGGTTGCTGATCGCAGGCCTCGCCCGCGATTTCCAGCAGCTTCGCCTCGAGTTCCTCGCCCGTGCCGAGGGCAAGGATCCGCGCGCCGCGGTCGATGTGTGGCTCGCCGATCACGCCCCCCGCGTCGCCCAGTTCGCCGCGCTGGTGAACCGCGCGCGCAAGGCTCCGGCGGCGAACGCGGCAATGCTCGCTCAGATCGCCGGCCAGGCACGCGTGCTGCTGGGACGGTAGCCTCCCAGTTCCTCCCCCGGAGGGGAGGGGGACCATGCGAAGCATGGTGAAGGGTAGCTCACCACCAGCCGCATCGCTTGTGGAGAAGCCCCTCCGTCACCGCTTCGCGGCGTCACCTCCCCCTCCGGGGGAGGAATGGCAATGAGCAGCGGGCGAATTCGATCGCCCCCACACGTTGCAATTGCGAATCGTTCTCGCTAATCCCGCGAACGACTCGCAACTGGAAACCTCCATCCGCAATGCACGGCACCGCCGCCGCCAAGCCAGCTCCTCGCAAGAAAAGCCGGAAAGCCTTCTGGCTGAAGCAGCTTCATACCTGGCATTGGGTCAGCTCGGCGATCAGCCTGATCGGCCTGCTGCTGTTCGCGATCACCGGCTTCACGCTCAATCATGCCGCCGAGATCGAGGGATCCCCGGTCACGGTCGAGAAGAAGGTGCAGCTTCCGGCGCCGCTGCTCGCGTCGATCGGACCCGATGACTTGCCGGATACGAAGAAGCCGCTGCCCGGACCCGTCGCCGATTGGGTGCAAGCAAACCTGCCCGTCACCCGCGCCACTGGCGAAGCCGAATGGTCCTCGGACGAAATCTACCTTGCCCTCCCCCGCCCCGGGGGCGACGGCTGGGTCGCGATCGACCGCGAGACCGGCGAGGTGACCAATGAAACCACCAGCCGCGGCTGGATCGCCTGGTTCAACGATCTCCACAAGGGTCGCAATGCCGGCATCGTGTGGAAATGGTTCATCGACATCTTCGTCGTCGCCTGCTTGATCTTCTCGCTCACGGGCCTCGTCCTGCTTCAGCTCCACGCGCGCCACCGGCCGAGCACCTGGCCGCTGGTCGCCGCGGGCCTGATCATTCCCGCCATCCTGGCCGTCTATTTCATCCACTAGGGGAACGCCGCCATGCAGCTTCGCATCACCGGATTGACCGCCACCGCGATTGGCGCGGGCCTGTTCGCGCCCAGCATGGCCGCGGCGCAGACGCTCGACGTCAGCGTCACCATCCCGCGGCTCAGCGTCGCCGAATATCACCGGCCATATGTGGCGATCTGGATCGAGAAGGAAGGCGCACCCGCCAGGACGCTCGCCGTCTTCTACGACGACGACATGAAGGCGAACGAGGGCACGAAGTGGCTGCGCGACATCCGCCAGTGGTGGCGCGCCTCGGGCCGTTCGATGAAGTTCCCGGCGGCGGGCGTCACCGGCGCGACCAAGGCCCCCGGCACGCACAAATTGAGCTTCAAGCCGCAGCTCGCTCCCGGCAACTACACGCTGGTGGTCGAGGCCGCGCGCGAAGTCGGCGGCCGCGAGCTGCTCCGCCTGCCCTTCTCGCTGCCCAAGGGCGGCACCGCCCGCGCCGCCGGCGCGTCCGAGCTCGGCGCCGTCACCCTCACCGTCAAGCGCTGATTCGACCCACACTTTCCGTTCGGGCTGAGCTTGTCGAAGCCCTGTTCTTCTTCGGAAGTAGGGCAGCCCTTCGACAGGCTCAGGGCGAACGGCGATGAAACTCTAACAGGGGTTCCAAACCAATGATCAAGTTCCGCGCCATCCTGATCGCCGCCGCCGGCATCGCGATCGCCCTTCCCGCCGCCGTCCAGGCGCACCGCCAGTGGATGCTCCCGTCGATGACCGTCGTCTCGGGCGAGGGCGACGACGTCTGGGTCACGGTCGACGCCGCCGTCTCCAACGACCTCTTCTATTTCGAGCACCAGCCGATGCGCGCGGAGATCAGCGTGCTGCTCCCCGACGGCGCCCCCGGCGAGGTCAAGAACCGCGCCCAGGGCCGCTACCGCACCACCTTCGACGTGCAGATCGGCAAGCGCGGCACCTACAAGATCTTCTACGCCAATGACGGCGTGATGGGCAGCTACAAGCTCAATGGCGAGGAAAAGCGGATCCCGCGCGGCACCACCACCGCCACCCTCGCCGCGGTCATCCCCGCGGGCGCGACCGACGTGAGGACGACCGAGACCAGCAACCGCAACGAGATCTTCGTCACCGCGGGCGAGCCGACCGCGACCGTGTTCAAGCCCACTGGCAAAGGCATCGAGCTGGTCCCGGTCACCCACCCCAACGACCTCGTCGCCGGCGAACCCGCGACCTTCCAGTTCCTGCTCGACGGCAAGCCAGCTTCGGGCCTGCCCGTCACCGTCATCCCCGGCGGCATCCGCTATCGCGACCAGCTCCACCAGCAGGACCTCAAGACCGGCGCCGATGGCAAGGTCACGGTGAAATGGGGCGATCCCGGCATGTACTGGCTCAACGTCACCACCCCGCGTCCCGCCGGTGCCGAGGAAGGCGCGCCACCCGCACCTGGCGGCCGCCGCGCCAGCTATGTGACAACGCTCGAGGTGATGGCGCCCTGAACGAGAAGGGGCATGTGCTATCTTTCATCCCGTCATCCCCGCGAAGGCGGGGATCCATTCCGGCTGAGCTGGAAGAAGCAACGCGCCGCCAGTCCCAATGGCTTACCGCCTTCGCGGGAATGACGACGGGTTGAGCATGATCGAACCCCGCGTCATCATCCCCAACGCGATCTCGCCCGCCGCCTTCCACAGGCGGCGGGCGAACGCGCCCGTGGTGCATCTCGGCGGCGAGACGATGGGCACCACCTGGTCGGCCAGGATCGTCGCCCCGCCCGCGAACGTGCAGGCGGAGATCGAGGCGGTGCTCGCCACCATCATCGCCCAGATGAGCCATTGGGAGCCGACTTCCCAGCTCAGCCGCATCAACAACGCACCCCCCGGCACCTGGCACCGCATCGGCCCCGAATTCGCGCAGGTGATGGGAATCGCGCTCGACATCGCCAGGCGCTCGAACGGCGCGTTCGATCCGGCGATGGGCGTCGCCGTCGACCTGTGGGGCTTCGGCCCGCCCGGACCTCGAAATGCTTGGGGCGCGGCCCTGCCGACCGAAGCCGAGATCGAAGCCGCCCGCGCCCTGTGCGGCTATGATGCGATCGACTTCGATCCCCTGCTCCTGCGCCTCCGCCTCACCCGCCCCGTCCGGCTCGATCTCTCCGGCATTGCCAAGGGCTATGCGGTCGACGCCGTCGCCGCCCGGCTGCGCGCGCTGGGCTGTCTCGACTTCCTCGTCGAGATCGGCGGCGAGCTGGTCGGCGAAGGCATCCAGCCCGATGGCCAGCCCTGGTGGGTCGATGTCGAGGTGCCGCCTGGGGTAGAGGCAGTGCCGCTACGCATTGCACTGCATGGGATGGCGGTTGCTACGTCGGGGGATTATCGGCGGAGCTTCGTGGTGGAGGGCACGATCTACGCCCACACGCTCGATCCCCGCACCGGTCGTCCGGTGACCAATGGGATTGCCAGCGTCACCGTCCTCCATCGAGCCTGCGCCCAAGCCGACGCTTGGGCGAGCGCGCTAACCATGGCTGAGCCGGTAGAGAGCAGGAGATTTGCCGAGCGTGAGAAACTGACCATGAATATGATGCTACGGGCTGCATCATCTTCCTCAACGAAGAACACCGGCTGATAGCGATTCTCGCGCTGTGCACATGATGCGGAACACCGGGAATGACGATGCGAGCAAGACGGGCTGTGTCGGCAAGGCTACACCGACATGGCCCGAACGCAATCGCCTATCATGTCCCCGGAACGGGTGGTGTCCCCCGAACCCCGGAACGTAAGTGTTACGCCCCCCGGGGACGTGACGCGAAAAAGTAAGGTTAAGGCAGAAACGCATCCATGCCTTGTAGACCAGAAATATCAACGAGTTATTATCTTTCTGTCCGTGAATATCTCTATCAGACCCGCATGAGTAGTTATAATACAGTAGTTATTTTTATCATTAATTCTGGACGAGTCATGCATTAGATCGCTATACGCAAGGAGCCCTGAAAAATCCACATGGGTTTTTTCTACAGAAATTTCAATATTTTCCCATAATTCTTCATCTAAATTTCCTATATTATTAACATTCATCCCCATTTCTATTGATATTTGTTTAATATCTACACTCGAAGATCGATATATTACCACGTCAGGATCTACCGATTTTTCAATATCACCCTCGATAGGAATTGCACATAAAGAGCCTCTATCATGAATTACGGCGCACGCTATTGCTCTATAGCACGGCTGAGCAAATGCTTTAGCCGGATGTGCGTCGTACAGAGATATTTTCCTTATAATCATTTTAAAATCCCGGATTAACAGGTCCATTGTAATGGACGACCTCACCAAAGTACGATACCATTCCCGGAGCAACAATTGTACCTGCTGGGAAGGTAATGTGGTATCTACCGCCTGTTAAGCGCAGCGTAATACCGGTGGCAATATTCCTGACCATCCAACCTTTTCCTCCAGCAATGAGCGATTGACGCCAGCCTGCAGGAAGGGCTCGCAAGTCATTCTTTAGCTCAAGGGGCTGTGCCCCGTTTAAAACGGCAAGATAGTCGAGAGCCGCATAGGGATCACCGATCCCGTTGGTTGCAACACCCCACGTCTTATGGACTCCGGGCCTAGGATTGACACCAAAAAGGGGACCACGATCAATCCCACTTACCGTGATGGTGACTGACTGTGAATTCTCATCGTAAACGACTCCCTCCCCCGGGAGCACTAGCGAAAGCAAGGGCACGAATGATGAAGATGCTAATGGACGAGCGAGGGAACCTAATTCCTCGTTGCGCGCTCCTGTGATCGTAGCATCAGGTTCCTCCTGTAGCCCGAGCGGATCAATCTTGTTGACCGGATCCCCCGTCACATACCCATAGAGGTTCAACCCATCCCCGTACCCGATCGGATCGGTCTGCATGAACCGCCCGAGCGCCGGATTGTAGATGCGCGCCTTGTAGTGATACGCCCCCAACTCCGGCAGCCACAGCTGCCCGGTATAGCCGAACGTCCCGACATTGCCGCTCGCCGGCACGCCATATTCGTCATAGCTGTTGACCGTGATCAGCGCGCCCGTGCCGTCGCTCACCGCGACGATGCTCCCGCGCTCGTCGGCATGCAGCCAGCGCCGGCCGCTGGTGCCGCTGCCCTCGTACCACACCAGCGGCTCGTCCATGCCCGGGCCATGGACATAGCGCCGCAG
>NZ_DASWTG010000080.1:0-66754 GCF_036402235.1 Sphingomonas sp.
GGCGACGGAGGGGGAGGACGCCCGCAACTGTTGGGATGTCCTCCCCCGCCGTCAGGCGGCGCCTGCCACCTCCCCCTGGCGGGGGAGGATTATCCGATCCATCCTACCCTCTCAGATCGCGCACGATGCGTGCATGCTCCCCGCGACCCAGCGGGTTCATCGCCATCAGCAAGCACGACAGCGCCAGGAAGCCCAGCGGCACCAGCGCGATCGTCATGCGCATCGCGGTGAGCGTCGCACCGCTCTGCGCGACATTGGCGACATAGCCCGCATTCTCGAATCCGATGCCGATGATCGCAGTGGCGATCCCGATCGCCACCCGCTGCAGCAGCGCCGCCATCCCGAACACCGCGCCCTCGACGCGCAGGCCGCTGCGTTGCTCGCCATATTCGATCGTGTTGGGCAGCATCGCCCAGAAGACGAAGTTGAGGCCGACGATCATCGCCTGCATCGCCATCAGATAGGCCTGCATCACCCCGGCACGGTGGATGTCGAACGCCGCGAACAGCGCGAGGCCCATCATTGCCCCCGCCGCGGCGAGGAACCACAGCGCGCGCGTTCCCAGCCGCTGCTGCAGCAGCATCCATAACGGCACCGAAACCGCGCTGACCACGCTCATCGACGCCAGCGCCAGTTGCCCGCCGCCCTCGTCTCCCAGGAAATATTTGAAATAATAGAGCACCGACTTGTTGAGGATCGTCACGGCGACGATCATCGCCACCATCGCAAGGTTGAGCGTCACGAAGGCGCGGTTGCCCGCGATCGCCTTGAGCGCCGCCCATACCGGCACCGGTTCGCGCCGCTCCGGCACGTCGGCCTCGCGATAGGTGAGGCCGATCCACGCCAGGATCGCGGCCCCCGCGACCGCGAACAGCAGCGCGGCGCCAAGATAGGCGTCCGCCGCCGTCTTCGTCCCCAGCAGCATCGCCCCGACCGGCACCGTCCCCAGCGCCACCACCACCGCCGCCAGCGTGCCCGACAGCATCCGCACCCCGGCCACATAGGCACGGTCGCGGCTGTCCGCGCTCACCCGCGCGCTCATCGCCAGATAGGGCAGGTTGATGAAGGCATAGGCGGTGCGGAACGCGATATGCCCCGCGAACACGCCGACCATCCCCCACCAGCCCGGCAGCGCGGGGGGCAGCCAGGCGAGCACAAAGCCCAGCCCCAGCGGCACGCCGCCGATCGCGACCAGCCGCCCCAGCCCGCCCCTGGGCTCGCGCCGGTCGGCGAGCAGCCCGGCGGCGAAATTCGCGAACCCGTCCCACACCGATGCGATCATGAAGATCGTTGCCGCAGCGCGCACCGGCAGCCCGAGCGCGTCGGTATAATAGAACAGCAGGAAGAGCATCGCGCTCTGCCAGTAGAGATTGAACGCGAAGTCCCCGAACGCGAACAGGGTCAGCCGCACGCGGGAAGGGCGGGCAGGGGTCGCCGGATGTATCACGATCGCGCCGCTGCCGTTGAGAAACGGCTTCGTTCAATCCTCTTCGCCAGCTCCAACGTCTCAGCCTTTCTTCGTCACCCACGCTTTCGCGGGGATGACAAGACGAATCGATCTCTAAGGTTGGGGAACTCATATTCCAGCTTCGTCATCCCCGCGAAGGCGGGGATCCATTATCGCCAACGATGCGGCTCGATCTGCTGGGTCAGCCAGAATGGATCTCCGCCTTCGACCTTTGGTCGAAGTTTATCCTGAGCGCCTGCCTTGCAGGCAGCCGAAGGGCGGGGATGACGAATACAGCTGAACCGATCCCACCGATCAGCGACCTGGACGGGTCTCACCCTACCGCGATGCCCTGCTACTCCGCCGCCAGCAGCGACTCCGCCCCGCCAAGATCGACCGACACCAGCCGGCTGACGCCGCGCTCGACCATCGTCACGCCGAACAATCGGTGCATCCGGCTCATCGTCGCGGCATTGTGCGTGACGATCAGGTAACGGGTCGCGGTCTCGCGCGTCATCGCTTCGAGCAGGTCGCAGAACCGCTCGATATTGGCATCGTCGAGCGGCGCGTCGACTTCGTCGAGCACGCAGATCGGCGCCGGATTGGTCAGGAACAGCGCGAAGATCAGCGCCACCGCGGTCAGCGCCTGCTCGCCGCCCGAGAGCAGCGTCAGCGACTGCAGCTTCTTGCCCGGCGGCTGCGCCATGATCTCGAGGCCCGCCTCGAGCGGATCGTCCGAATCGACCAGCTCGAGATGCGCCTGCCCGCCGTTGAACAGCGTCGTGAACAGCCGCCGGAAATGCTGGTCGACCGCCTCGAACGCCGCGAGCAGCCGCTGACGGCCCTCGCGGTTGAGCGTGCCGATGCTCCCGCGCAGCCGGTGCACCGCCTGGATCAGCTCGTCGCGCTCCCTTGCGCTGGCTTCGGCGCTGGCGGTCAGCTCGGCCAGCTCGCTTTCCGCGACCAGGTTGACCGGTCCGATCCGCTCGCGCTCGGCGATCAGCCGGTCGTGCGCGGCCGATTCGTCCTGCGGCCCGCGCACCTCGTTCTCGGTGAAACCGGCGCGCTCGGGCAGCAGCGGCGGCGGGCATTCAAAGCGCTCGCCCGACAGCCGCCCCATCTCGATCCGGCGCATCTCCTGATTCTCGTGCCGTGCCACGGCACCCGCCCGGCCCTCGCGCGCTTCGGCCAGTGCCTCTCCGGCGGCGCGCACCGCGCCTTCGGTGCCGCGCAACGCGGTTTCCGCCTCGCGCTCGGCCAATTGCGCCGCGGCGCTCTCGATCCGCGCTTCCTCGTTCGCCTTCTCCGCGCGCAGGATCGCTTCGTCGAGCTGCGCGGGCTTGTCCTTGAGCGCCTCGGCGGCCTGGGTCAGCTCTACGGCGCGCGCGTCCATCTCGGCGATACGCTTCGCCGCTTCTCCGGCCCGCGCGCGCCAGCTCCTGCTCTCGGCAATCGAAGCGGCCAGCCGCTCGCGTGCCGCCGCCAGCTCGCGTTCCAGATTGCCGCGTTCGGCGCGGGCATTGGCGGCCGCGTTGCGCTTCGCCTCGGCCTCGGCGGTCAGCGCCGCCACTTTGGCGCGCGTCGCGCTCCCGTCGGGCAGCGCCGCACGCGCCGCTTCCGCGCGCCCGAGCTCGCCGCCGGCTTCCTCCAGCTCGGCCGCTGTGCGCGCACGCCGCGCCTCGAGATCGGCGCGCTGCCCGTCGAGCCGCTCGAGCGCCGCCGCCGCGCGATCCTCGGCTCGCGCCGCCACGCGCACCGCTGGCTCGCTATGATCGAGCAGCCTTTTGCATTCGGCCGCTGCGCGCCGCGCCTCGGCGATGTCGCCGTCGATTCGCGTCAGCTCGGCTTCGGCGGCGTCGACCGCGCGCACCGCCGCGGGCCGGGCCTTGTCGATCGCGCGCAGCCGGTTGACGCGCTCGAGCCGTTCCGCCGCGGCCGCGCCGCCGCTTCTGGCGACATAGCCGTCCCAGCGCCGCAGCACGCCTGCCAGCGTCACCAGCCGCTGCCCCACCGCCAGCGGCTGCCCCTCGTCGCGCTCCGCGACCAGCACCTGCGCCAGCCGCCGCGCGAGCAGCGCGGGTGCCTCGACATGCCGCGCCAGCGGCGTCGTGCCGGGCACTGCGCCGGGGTCGGCCTTCAATGCTTCGGCGCCGGCCCAATGCCGCTCGTCCCCGGGGTCGAGCCCAGCCTCCAGATCGTCGCCCAGCGCCGCCGCCAGCGCGCGCTCATAGCCCGGATCGACCTTGAGCTTGTCGAGCAGCCGGTCCTTGCCGCTCGGCCGGGTCGCCTTGGCCAGCGCCGCCGCTTCGCTGTCGAGCTGCGCCAGCTCGGCATGCGCGCCCGCCCGCGCGGTTTGCGCCCGCGTCCGCGCCTCGATCGCCCCGCGCTCGGTCGCGTCGGCGCGGGCAAGGCCGGTGCGCGCGGTCTCGGCCTGGCGCTCGGCCCGGGCCTTGTCGTCCGCAGCTTTGGCCCGCGCTTCCTTGAGCGGGGCGGGGTCGCCCAGCGCGTGAATCTCGGCCGCAACGCGGGAAACTTCGCGTTCGGCACGTTCCACTCGCGCCTTCGCGGCGGAGAATGCCGCTTCGGCGACGCGAGTCTCCGCAGTCTCGCTTGCCTGCGCGGAAAGAGACTGGGCCAAACCAACTTCGGCGTCTCTCGATTCTCCTTCCGCTCTCGCCAGCGCGGACTCGAGCGACGGCATCCGCCCCTCCGCATCCTTGATCCGAACCTCGAGCGCCCTGGCCTCTTCCTCCAGCCGCGCCAGCGCCTCGGCGGCGTCGCGCGCGAGCGCCCCTTCGCGCCCCTTGTCCGCCTCCAGCCGCGCCGCGCTCTCGCCCAGTTCGGCGATTCGCCGCTCGACGCTCGCCCGCTCGCTGCGCAGCCCGGCCAGCGCGTGCATCGCCTCGCTCGCCCGGTCGCGCACCGCCAGCGCCGCCGCCCGCGCCGAGGCCAGCTTTTCCGCCATTTCCTGCTGCGCCGCGAGCGCCGTTTCCTGCTTCGCGGTCCGCTCGGCGACCAGCGCCTCGGCCGCGGCCGCCTCCTTCTTGGCGGCATCCGCTGCCGCCGCCGCCTCGCGCCAGCGCGCGAAGATCATCCGCCCCTCCGCGGTGCGGATGCGGTCGGAAAGCTCGCGATAGCGCTCGGCCTGCCGCGCCTGCCGCTTGAGCGCGGACGCCCGCGCCTCCTGATCCCCGATCACCTCATCCAGCCGGACGAGATTGGCCTCGGTCGCGCGCAATTTCTGCTCGGCGTCCTTGCGCCGGACGTGCAGGCCGGAGATGCCCGCCGCTTCCTCGAGCATCTGGCGCCGCTCGCCGGGCTTGGCCTGGATGATCGCGCCGATCCGCCCCTGGCTCACCAGCGCGGGCGAGTGTGCGCCGGTGGCGGAGTCGGCGAACAGCAGCGCCACGTCCTTCGCCCGCACGTCGCGCCCGTTGATGCGATAGGCCGATCCCGCGCCGCGCTCGATCCGGCGGACGACCTCCAGCTCCCCGTCATCCTCGCCGCCGGCTTGTTCGGCCAAGATCGAGACCTCGGCGAAGTCGCGCTGCGGACGCGTCGCGGTGCCCGCGAAGATCACATCCTCCATCCCCGCGCCGCGCATCGACTTGGCGCTGTTCTCGCCCATCGTCCAGCGCAGCGCCTCGAGCAGGTTGGATTTGCCGCAGCCGTTCGGCCCGACGATCCCCGTCAGCCCGGGCTCGATGCGCAGGTCGGCAGGGTCGACGAAGCTCTTGAACCCCGTGAGGCGGAGCCGCTTGATCTGCATCGTCCGGCCCCGCCCCCGCGGCCCGCGATCAGGCGCCGGCGGCCTTCAGCGCCGCTTCGACCTGCGGCCAGGTGCCGGTGTTCTCGAGCACCTTGCCGTTGAGGATGAAGGTCGGCGTGCCCGGGATGTTATATTCCTTCTGGGCGGCCTCGTTGCCCTTCACCAGCGCATCGATCGCACCCTGATCGGCCAGACACTGGCGCGCCTGCGCCTCGGGCACGCCGCGCTGCTGGACGAAGGCGAGATAGCCGAACTTCTCGGCCAATGCCGCGGTGCGCTGCGCCGGCGACATCGCCTCGACCTGCTGGATGAAGGGGTCACCCTCCTTCGGGCCATTCTGCAGGATCGTGTGCTGCTCCTCGTACATCTGGTCCATGATCGCGAAGAACGGGCCAGGGCCCGCGCACTGGCCGAGCAGCGCCGCGCCCAGATCGATCGGGTTGAGCAGGAAGTCGCGGAACTCGAAGCTCACCTTGCCCGCCGCGATATAGGCCTTGAGCGGCTCCATGCCGGTGTTGGCGAAGGCGGCGCAATGGCCGCAGGTGCGTGATCCATATTCGATCAGCTTGATCGGCGCATCGGGGTTGCCCATGCGGAAGCCGCCCTCGGCGGTCTTCTCGACCTTGTCGGTCCACTGCGTGCCTGCTGGCGCGGCCGTGCCCGCCACCGGCGCGGCGGGCGTGGTGGTGTTGCCGGCTTCGCCGCCGCCGCCGCAGCCCGCCAGGATCATCGCGGACGCCAGGCCAATCGCAATACGCATCAGTTTCTCTCTCCGTTCGAAACTTGGTTCAGCGCGCGCCCGCGGCGCGCAGTTCGGGTTGAAGGGCGGCCCAGTCGCTGCCGGCGACGGCCTTCCCGTTGACGGTGAAGCTCGGCGTGCCCTGGATCACGGCCCATGCCGCCTTGGTCATCGCGGTCAGCTTGTCGAGGTCGCCGGGCGCCGCGAAGCAGCGGTCGATCGCCCCCGCGGACATGCCGCGCTTCTGCATCAGCGCCGACAGGCCCGAACCGCTTGCGGCTGCCTTGATCCGGGCCAGCTCCGGCTGCTCCTGAATGCGTGCGCCGTTGGCCTGCCACCACGTCTTGCCCTGCTCGAACCAGCTCTCCTGCGCGGCGAAGATCGCCTGGGTGGCGCCGCTGAATCCCTTGGGGCCGGTGCAACGCGCGAGCAGCGATGCGGCCATGTCGAGCGGATCGCGCACGGCGTGGCGGAATTCGACCCGCACCTGCCCGCGGCGGACCAGATCGTCATGGAGTGGCGCCTTCGACTCGGCGACGAAATGCGCGCAATGCGGGCAGGTATAGCTCAGATACTCGACCAGCCTGACCTTGGCGGCGGGGTTGCCGGTCAGGATCGCCCCCGATTTGGTCTGCACGACGTGCGTGCGCCAGTCGCGGGCCTGCGGCGCCTTGGCCGCGGGTTTCGCCTGCTGCGCGGGGGCCGTGGCGGTGAGCAGCGGAACTGCGAACAGGGCGAGGGACAGGCGGAAAAGGCGCATCAGTCGATCTTTCCAAGCTTGAGCACCGGCATCGCGACCCCAGCAGCAAGGCCTTCGAGCACCGCGCGCAATTCCGGATCGGCGATGCCGCGCAGGCTTTCGCCCATCTCGACCGGCACCGGTGCGGGCTCGGGCTTGGGTGCGGGGGCCGGCGCGCGCGCGACCTCGCCCTGCCGGATCGCGACGCGGGCGACCGCGGGATAGCCGAAGAAGCGGTTCACGCGCTCCATGATCTCCGGCGCGATATGCATCATCATCGGCGCATGCGCGCCCTGCACCACCAGGTTGAGCACGCCATTGGCGCGCTCACCGCGGGGAAAGCGGATCGATTCGGGGGCGGACACGCCGGCATAGCGCTCGCCGACGATCTCGCTCCAGCGCCGCACCACCGCGCTCTGAACGAAGCCGAACTTGCGGAACGCGACACGGCCGACATCGGGCACCAGCTCGGCCACCGGGCGGAGGCGGTTGCTGCGTTTCGGCTCTTCGGTCGTGGCGCGCGGCTTACTCATCGCGTCAGTCCATGCCATAGCCGGGGCGTGCCCGACAACGCTTCTCGCGATATCGCCGACCCGCTGCTCGCCTGGTACGATGCCAATGCCCGCATCCTGCCGTGGCGCGCGCCGCCGGGAAGCCCGCCGCCCGACCCCTATCGCGTGTGGCTGTCGGAGGTGATGCTCCAGCAGACCCAGGTCGCTACGGTGATCCCCTATTTCGAGAAGTTCACGGCCCGCTGGCCCGATTTCGCGAGCCTCGCCGCAGTCGACGATGCCGATCTGATGAGCGCCTGGGCGGGGCTGGGCTATTATGCCCGCGCCCGCAACCTGCTCGCCGCCGCGCGCGCCGTCGCGAGCGAGCATGGCGGCGATCTCCCGCGGTCCGAAGCCGAGCTGCGCCAACTCCCGGGCTTCGGCGCCTATACCGCGGCGGCGGTCGCGGCGATCGCTTTCGATCAGCGGGCGGTGGTCGTCGATGGCAATGTCGAGCGTGTCGTCACGCGCTTGTTCGCGGTGACCGACCCGCTGCCGGGTGCGAAGCCGCGCATCCGCGATCTCACCGACTCGATTACCCCCGATCTGCGCGCCGGAGATTTCGCACAGGCGATGATGGATCTGGGTGCGACGATCTGCACGCCGCGCGCGCCCAGATGCCTGCTCTGCCCGCTGGCCGGCCGTTGCGACGCGCGTGCCGCGGGAACGCCCGAGGCCTTTCCGGTCAAGGCGCCGAAAAAGGCGCGGCCGTTGCGCTACGGCACTTTCTTCTGGGTCGAGCGCGACGGAAGGGTGCTGCTGGTTCGCCGCCCGGCAAAGGGGCTGCTCGGCGGTATGCGCGCGCTTCCCACCGGCCCCTGGGCCGAGTCTCCCCCGGCGCTCTCGGCTGTGCCCTTCGCCGCCGGCTGGACGCTGCGCAACGTCACGGTGCGGCACGTCTTCACCCATTTCGAGCTGGTTGCCGCGCTTGCGACTGCAACGATCGGCAGTCACATAGACATCGCATATGAATCCGCGGACGGCGAATGGTGGCCGATTGCCGATCTCGAATCGGCTGGGCTCCCGACCCTGTTCGCCAAGGCGGTGAAGGCGATTAGGAGAAGCGAATGAAGCGGTTCTGGCTGGCTGGCGGCGTTGCGGCGCTTGCGATCGCCGCGGTTTCGGGTGCCACCGCGTTCGGGCAGGTTGCCACCTCACCGCCCCCTCGGGACGCGGCGGCCGCCACCAATGCCGTTCCGGCGCTGACCCGTGCCTATGTCGCCGACAGGAAGGCGCCGGGCATCGTCGTCGCCTATGCCAAGGGGAACCGGCCGCCGCTCTTCGCTGCCGCGGGTGCGATCGCCGATGGCGCGGACGCCGCGAAGGCCGGCCCCGATTCGCTGTGGCGGGTCTATTCGATGACCAAGCCGATCACCGGCATCGCCGCGATGATGCTGATCGAGGACGGGAAGCTGAAGCTCGACCAGCCGGTCAGCGACTTCATTCCCGGCTTCAAGTCGATGAAGGTGCTGACTGATCCGGCGAACAGCCTTGCCGCCCGCCCGGCGGCGCGGCCGGTGACGATACGTCACCTGCTCACCCATACCGCCGGCCTCGGCTACACCATCGTGACCAAGGGGCCGCTGCTTCAGGAATATGAGCGGCTGGGGATCGTGCCTGCCGCGCTCAACCCGGGCGTCGAGCCCAATCTGCGCAAGGTGCGGCCGGGTTCGCTCAAGGAATTCGCCGATCGCGTGGCGACGCTGCCGCTGATCGCCGATCCGGGGACCAAGTGGAGCTATTCGATCAGCCTCGACGTGCTCGCGCGCGTGGTCGAGGTCGCCGGCGGGATGCCGTTCGAGCAGTTCGTGCAGACCCGGCTGTTCGCCCCGCTCAAGATGACGTCGAGCTATTGGAGCGTGCCCCCAAGCGAGACCGGCCGCCTCGCGACCAACTATCTGTGGACCGGCGAGAACCGGATTCCCATCGATCCCGGCGAGGGGTCGGTCTTCGCCGCGCCGCCGTCCTTCCCTTATGGCGGCGCCGGGCTGGTGATGTCGGCGCGCGACTATGATCGCTTCCTCGGCATGCTGGTGAGCGAGGGCGCGCTCGACGGGGTGCGGGTGATGAAGCCTGAAACGGTGCGGCTCGCCATGTCGAACCTGTTGCCCGCGGGAGTCGTGTTCGATCGCGCGCCGGGCGGCAGCGGCGGCGATACCGCGCCGAAGATGGGGTTCGGCGCGGGCGGCTCGGTCTATCTCGAAGGAGTGCCGGGCGGGCCGGGCAAGGGCACCTATGGCTGGGGTGGTGCGGCGGGCACGATCGCCTGGGTCGATCCCACGAACAAGATCCGCGCGACGGTGATGGTCAATTACTTCCCCAGCGACAAATGGCCGCTGCGCGCCGACGCGGTCAAAGCCGTCTATGCCGATCTGGGGTTTTGATGCAGCTTGAGGTCGGCTTCACTGGCGCGGTGCTGGACCGTGCGGATCGGGAGCGCAACAACCCGGACGCGCTGGCCGCAGCGCTCGGCGACTGGCGCGCGCGGCTGCTCAAGCTCGACGGGCTGGAGCCGGAGATCGACGGCGCGGGGCAGCTGGTCTGGACCAGCCTTGCCGACCTGCCCGAAGGCAGCGAGCCGCTGTTCCTCGGCTATGTCGCCGGCAAGCCGCATTTCGCGCCCTTGGCGATGGACGAGCGGCACGGCGTCGCGCGATCGCCGGCGCTGTTCCGGATGCTGGGCCTGATGCCCGCCGATCAGGCGGGGCTCTATGCCTGCGCGCGCAGCCTGGTCGACTGGCACCAGCGCCACGGCTTCTGCCCTGCATGCGGCACCACGACCGAGCTGTTTCGCGCCGGCTGGGCGCGGCGCTGCCCTTCTTGCGCCGCCGAGCATTTCCCGCGCACCGATCCGGTAGTGATCATGCTCGCCGAGCATGACGGGCGCGCATTGCTGGGGCGGCAGGCGGCGTGGCCTGCGGGGCGCTATTCGGCGCTGGCCGGTTTCGTCGAGGTCGGCGAATCGATCGAGGAAGCGGTGGCGCGCGAGACGCTGGAAGAGGCCGGCGTCGTTGTGCGCGATGTTCGCTATGTTGCCAGCCAGCCTTGGCCGTTCCCGTCTTCGCTGATGATCGCTTGCATCGCGCAGGCGGAGGGCGATTCGCTGACCCTGGATGCGGACGAGCTCGAGGATGCGATCTGGGTGACGCGGGACGAGGTCCGGGCGGCGCTCGACGGGCACCCGGATGCCGGTTTCGGCGCGCCGCCGCGCTACGCCATCGCGCACACGCTGTTGCGCGCCTGGATCGGGGAAGGCTAGAATCGTTTTCAGTCAAGCGGCGCGGGCCGGTGCCGTTTCAGCGAAGCTGAAAACGACCCTAGCCCGCCTGGATCAGCTCGATCGTCTCGCTTTCCCCGATGCCGAAATAGGGGATGCTCGCAGCATAGAGGGCGAGACCGGCCAGGATCGCGAAGGTCAGCAGGATGCCGATCGCCCGGCCGGGCTTCCATCCGTCCATGCCGAAGGGGTGGAGAATCCGCGCGACCACGAACAGCGCGGCCACCCACCACAGCCAGTCCACCGTGCCCACCGCCAGCTCGATCAGCGCGATCAGGATCACCACGAGCGGCGCATATTCCGCGAAATTGAGCTGCGCGCGCATCCGGGCGATCAGCTTGGGGCTGCCGCCGTCACCGATCGAGATCTTCTCCGATCGCCGCACCATGCCGACCCGCAGCGCAAGCCACAGGTTGAGGATTGCGCAGGCGGCGGTGGTGGCGAGCGCCACGGGCAGGATGATCGCGTCCATCGGTATCGGTTCCCCCTTTTGACCGCCATGCGGTGCCACGCCGCGCGCCGCCTTGCAACTTGGCCGGAAATCGGTATAGGCGCTCGCTCGCTTCGCGACAGGCCTGACCGGCGGTCCGGCGAGTGCCGGGACCACGGCGCTTGCCCGTTCCCCGCGCCAAGCGTATCGCGATCCAGTTTTTTGACGACACGAATCCAAGAAGGTTGCCGAAATGGCCGTCCCCAAGAGAAAAGTTTCGCCGAGCCGCCGCGGCATGCGCCGGTCGCACGACGCGCTGAAGGTCGAGGCGTTCCAGGAATGCCCGAACTGCGGTGAACTCAAGCGCCCCCACGTGCTGTGCGGCGCCTGCGGCCACTATAACGGCCGCGAAATCGTCTCGGTCGAGGGCTGAACTCGAACAACGGGGGCCGTCAGCCATGACCTCAAGCGCGCGGATCGCTGTCGATGCGATGGGCGGCGACGAGGGGTTGGCGGTCATGCTCGCCGGAGTCGCACGCGCGCGGCGCCGGTTCGAGGGGATGCGCTTCCTGCTGGTGGGTGATGAGGCCGCGATTCGCGAGGGCCTCAAGTCGCACCCCAACCTGACTGCGGCGTCGGAAATCGTCCACGCGCCGGAAATCGTCACCGCCGAGGAAAAGCCGAGCCAGGCGATTCGCCGCGCCAAGGTGACCTCAATGGGCGTCGCCATCGATCTGGTGAAGAAGGGCGAGGCTGCCGCCGCCGTGTCGTCGGGCAATACCGGCGCGCTGATGGCGATGTCGAAGCTCGCGCTGCGCACCATGCCCGGGATCGATCGGCCCGCGCTCGCTGCGCGCATGCCGACGCTCGGCGCCAACGACGTGGTGATGCTGGATCTCGGCGCCAACACCGAGGTCGACAGCCGCAACCTCATCCAGTTCGCGGTGATGGGCGCCGCCTATGCGCGCACCGTGCTCGATCTGCAGGCGCCGCGCGTCGCGCTGCTCAACATCGGCACCGAAGAGCTCAAGGGCACCGACATCATTCGCGACGCTGCGCAGCAATTGCGTGCCGCGACTCACCTGCCGCTCAACTTCACCGGGTTCATCGAGGGCAATGCCCTGTCGCGCGGCGATGTCGATGTGATCGTATGCGACGGCTTCGCCGGCAACATCGCGCTCAAGACGGTCGAGGGCACGGCACGCTTCGTCGCCGATCTGCTGCGCCGCGCCTTTTCCAGCTCGACCCGCTCCAAGATCGGCTTTCTGATCTCGCGCCCGGCGACCGAGCTGCTGCGCCATCATCTCGACCCCAACAACCACAATGGCGCGGTCTTTCTCGGTCTCAATGGCATCGTGGTGAAGAGCCATGGCAGCGCCAACGAGCTTGGGGTCGATACCGCGATCGGGGTTGCGGCAAAGATGGTGCGTGACGATCTGACGCGCCGGATCGCCGAGGATCTGGGTAATTTCGAGGCCCAAGCTGCATGACTGAGTTGGTGCGCCGCGCCGTGATTACCGGAACCGGATCGGCCCTGCCGCCGCGCCGGGTGTCGAATGCCGAGCTGGCGGAGCAAGTGGATACCAGCGACGAATGGATCGTCGAGCGGACCGGAATCCGGTTCCGCCACATTGCCGCCGAGGGTGAGACCACCGCGACGCTCGCGACCGACGCGGCGAGAGCCGCACTGGCGGCCGCCGGGGTGGATGCGTCGGCGATCGACCTGATCGTGCTGGCGACCGCGACCCCCGACCAGACCTTTCCCGCCAGCGCGACCAAGGTGCAGGCGGCGCTCGGGATCAATGACTGCGTCGCATTCGATGTCGCTGCGGTGTGCTCGGGCTTCCTCTATGCGCTGCAGGTGGCGGAGAGCATGATCCGCGCGGGCAGCGCACATAAGGCATTGGTGATCGGCGCCGAGACCTTCAGCCGCATCCTTGACTGGGAAGATCGCGCGACCTGTGTGCTGTTCGGCGACGGCGCCGGCGCGATCGTGCTTGAGGCGCAGGAGACCGCGGCGGCGGGTGGCCGTGGCGTGCTGGCGACCAAGCTGCACGCCGACGGGCGCCACAACCAGCTGCTCTATGTCGATGGCGGCCCTTCGACCACCGGCACGGTCGGCAAGCTGCGGATGAAGGGCAAGGAAGTGTTCCGCCATGCGGTGGTCAATCTCGCCAGCGTGATGGGCGAGAGCCTCGCGGCAGCGGGGCTGGAGGCGGGAGATGTCGATTGGGTAGTACCCCATCAGGCGAATGCCCGCATCCTCGATGCGACCGCGAAGAAGCTGGGCCTTGCACCCGAGAAGGTGATCGTCACCGTCGACCAGCATGCCAATACCTCGGCGGCGTCGGTGCCCCTCGCACTGGACGCTGCGGTGCGCGACGGGCGCATCAAGCGGGGCGACCTGCTGGTCCTCGAAGCGATGGGCGGCGGCTTTACCTGGGGCGCATCGGTCGTCCGGTTCTGACACAGCCGCCGCCGCGCCGCTCGTCACGATAGCGTAACGGCGGTTGCGCTGTGATATCCGTGTGTTACAGTGACGTTGCCGGAGTTGGAGAGTTTTCGATGGCCACCGCTGCGACGCTGACGAGAGCCGATCTTGCCGATGCCCTGCATCGTGAAGTCGGGTTGTCGCGCGCCGACGCTTCGCGGCTGGTCGAGCAGGTCCTGCGCCATATGTGCGAGGCGCTCGCTAATGGCGAGAATGTGAAGATTTCGGGCTTTGGCAGCTTCATCCTTCGCGACAAGGGCGAGCGCATCGGCCGCAACCCCAAGACGGGGGTCGAGGTGCCGATCGCCCCACGCCGCGTGCTGACCTTCCGCGCCAGCCAGATGCTGCGCGACCGGATCGTCAACGGGGGATGAGATGAGCATCGGTCCGGAGAAGGGGCCAAACGCCTTCCGGACGATCGGTGAGCTTGCACAGGAAATCGGGCGTCCTCAGCATATCCTGCGATATTGGGAGACGCGCTTCTCGCAGCTTCGTCCGCTCCAGCGCGCCGGCGGTCGCCGCTATTACCGTCCCGAGGATGTCGCGCTGGTGCGCCGCATCGATTCGCTTCTGGGCAAGGAAGGCTACACGATCCGGGGGGTCCAGCAATTGCTCGCGAGCGAGCGGGGCGGGGCGCGCAAGCCATCCGCCGAAACGCTGACCGGCGTGCGCGATGCGCTCGCGCGCGCGCTCGTGGACGACGAAGCCTAGCGGTCAGTCGCGGTCCGGGCCGAGCGCGGGATCGAGATCGCGCGGGCGCGTAAAGCGGATCAACACGCCGCCATCGGCGCGAACAGCCGCCCAGTCGGCGACGTCGAAGGTCATCTCGGCGATTGCCGCGGTCGGGAATTTCTCCTCGACCGAATCGCGCAATGCATCCCCCGTCCGATCGGGGATCAGCGTCAGGATCAGGTCCTCAAGGCCCGGATTGTGGCCGATGAGCAGGGCCGTCCGGGCCTGTGCCGGGAGCTCGTGCACGATATCGAGCAGGCTTCCCGCCGAGGCGAGGTAGATGCGCCGGTCCCAGGCAGGCGCGAGATCGCTGCCATAGCCCGCTTCGACCTGCTCGACCGTCTCGACGATGCGCACGGCGGGCGAGGCGACGACATGGTCGAACGTCATTCCCTCGCTGCGAAGATAGCGGCCCATTGCGAGCGCCGCACGCTGCCCCTTGCCGTTGAGCGGCCGGTCGAAGTCGCGCGCGACGGGATCGTCCCAGCTCGATTTGGCGTGGCGCAGCAACGTCAACGTCTTCATCAGGCCTCCCGGGGGACGAACGCGGGCGCCTTCTGCCCCAGCGGCGCGACAGATGAAAGACGTTCGACGCGCCGCACCGCCTCATCGAGCGGGATGCGCGATACCGGGGTCCCCGGCGGGAACGCGCCGAGCAGCCGTGAGGGCATGGCGGCGGAAAGCAGCACAAAGGCGCCTGCATCGTCGGCGCGGCGGATCAGCCGCCCGAACGCCTGCGCCAGCCGGGCCCGGACGATGCGGTCGTCATAGTCGCTTCCGCCGCCTGCTAGCCGCCGTGCCGCATGCAGCACGCTCGGCTTGGGCCAGGGCACGCCTTCCATCACCACCAGCCGGAGCGATTGGCCGGGCACATCCACGCCATCGCGCAACGCATCGGTGCCGATCAGCGAGGCGCGGGGATCGTCGCGGAAGATGTCGACCAGCGTCCCCGTATCGATCGGATCGACATGCTGCGCATAGAGCGGAAGCCCCTCGCGCGCGAGCCGGTCGGCGATACGGGCGTGGACTGCGCGCAACCGCCGGATCGCGGTGAACAGGCCGAGCGTGCCGCCCTGTGCCGCGACGATCAGCCGCGCATAGGCAGCTGCCAGCGCGGCGGTATCGCCGCGCTTCACATCGGTGACGATCAGCACTTCGGAGCGGTTGGCATAGTCGAAGGGCGACGGCGCCTCGAACCGCGCGGGGGGATGGATCAGGTGCTGCGCGCCGCTGCGGGCGTCCGCCACGTCCCATTCGCCGCCCGCGCGCAGCGTCGCGGAGGTGACGAGCGCGCCATGCGCGGGTTTGAGCACCGTCTCGGCGAACGGCTTGGACGGATCGAGCCAGCGGCGATGCAGGCCCACATCGACCTCGCGTCCTTCGATCCGTTCCACCGCGAGCCAATCGACAAAATCCTCCGTCGCCGGGCCGCCGATCCGGGCGATCAGCGCGAGCCAGGCGGCAACCGTCTCGGCACGCCAGCCCAATGAGGCGATCGCGCCCTCGATCCGGGCGCGCGCCTGCCCGTCCATCCAGTCGGGCGCCTCGTCGAGCACCGCTTCCAGCCGGCGGCCGAGCGCCATCATCGGGCGCAGCAGCTGCTCGAGCGCGGCCGCAGCCGGGCCGGCGGCGTCGATCAGCGTCGCGTCCGGCTCGGCCAGCTCGGTCTCAATCCCGTATCCCGCTTCGCCCGCGCCATTGGCGTCGCGCGCATAGGTGAGACCGCGCACCGCGGCGAGCAGCTGCTCGATCGCGCCGAAGGGCTGGCCCTCGGCGAGCCGCTGGAGCCAACCGTCCGAGGGCAGCGCGCGTGCCGCATCGACCGCCGCGGCGATCGCCTGCGCACCGGCATCATCATAGCTGGCGACGTCCGACAGGCGCGCGGCAAGGCCGCGGCGGCGCCCGCGCGATCCCGATTCGGGGCCGGTGATCCAGCGCCGCAGCTCGATCGTCTCCTGCCCGGAAAGCGCGACCCCGAACATCGCATCGGCGGCGTCGAACAGATGATGCCCCTCGTCGAAGACATAGCGGGTCGGGCGGGTGGCGGTCTCCCGCCCGCGCGCGGCGTTGACCATCACCAGCGCATGGTTGGCGATGACGATATCGGCGTCGGCACTCGCCCGCGCGGCGCGCTCGATGAAGCATTTGCGATAGTGCGGGCAGCCTGCATAGACGCACTCGCCGCGCCGGTCGGTCAGCGCGGTCGATCCGTTGCGCCGGAACAGCGCGGGCAGCCAGCCGGGCAGGTCGCCGCCGATCATGTCGCCATCGGCGGTATAGGCGGCCCAACGCGCCGCCAGCTGGGCGAGGATCGCCGCGCGGCCGGCGAACCCGCCCTGCAATGCGTCCTCGAGGTTGAGCAGGCAGATATAATTCTCGCGCCCCTTGCGCGTGACGATGCGGCGCTTGCGGACCTCGGGATCGGCGAACAGCCGCTCGCCCTCATGGCCGAGCTGGCGCTGAAGCGCCTTGGTGAAGGTGGAGACCCACACCGGCCCTTCGGCCTTGGCGGCCCAGAGCGAGGCGGGGGCGAGATAGCCCAGGGTCTTGCCGATCCCGGTGCCCGCTTCGGCCAGCACCAGATTGGGCGAATCGCGCAGCATGCGCGGCGCGAATGCGCTCGCCGCCGCCTCGGCATAGAGCCGCTGGCCTTCGCGCGTCTCGGCACCGCTGCCGGTCAGCTCGGCGAGGCGCGCGCGGACCTCGTCCGGCTCCAGCACGACGGTGCGCGGCGGCGTGCGGGGCGGTTGCTCGGTCCATTCCGGCAGGCGCGAGAACAGCCAGCGCTCGGGCTTTTCCGGACGGCTCAGCCGCTGTGCCAGCGCAGGCGCCCAGCTCCAGCGCAGCCGCGCGAGCGATTGCGCGGCGTGCCACGCGCCTTCGCGCTCGGGCCAATCCCCGCCGGCGATCGCGAGCATCGCCTGCGCAGCGTCGCGCAGGAAGGCGGCGACATCCGCGTCGCCTTTGGGTTCGGGCAGGCCAAGAAAGCGCGCGACGCCGCGCGGGGTCGGCACCATGAAGCGGGCCGGGCGCAGAAAGGCGAACAGCTCGAGCAGGTCGAGCCCGGACAATTCGGCATAGCCGAGGCGCAGCGCGGCGAGCGGCGCATTGAGCAGGATGACGGGGGTATCGGCGGCGATGCGCACCGCCTCGCCTCGCCCGACGCTGCGGGTGCCCTCCTCGGTCGCGATCCAGACGCCGCCATGGCTGGCGTAGAGGGCGGGATAGGGGAGCGCGTTCACCGCGCGTGATAGCGCAGCCGGCCGACGAAGCGCGACATGCTGAAGCGATGGTCCTTGCGGCCGGCCAGCTTCGCCTTGGCCTTTTCAAACTGCATGATGTTCTCGATCCGGCGGGCCAGGAAGGCGCGCGTCTCGGCCTGCCCTTCGCTCTCGTCGTTGAGGAGCACGGCAACCGTCGCGGCATAGATGCCGGCGAGCATCGCGCGCTTGCTGTAATGGTTGTAGTCGGTCGCGGTATCGCCTGCGAGCCGCCATATCGTATCGGCCGATCGCCAGCCGAGCTGCGCCGCGCGCGGCGCATTGTGCGGCATGGCGAGGATCGCGAGGGCGCGGCGCAGCGCCTCCCGGTTCGGCGCAAGCGCATCGAGCCGTGCCTCGACCAGCGCGGTGATCCTTGCGCGGATCTTCATGGCGCCGAGCGTTTCGGGCGGCAGTGCCTGCGCCATCTGCCGGTCGATCTGGGCGAACCACAGGTCGATCATGTCGATCGCCTTGCCCGGCACGGCCAGCCGCGCCACGTCACGATCGGCGCCGATCGCGTCGGCCGCAGCCTCCACCGCCCTGGCATTCCAGCCGTCGAAGGCGGCATTGGGGGCAAGGTGCGGGGCGAGCGCGATGCGCAGCTCGTCCAGCGTCATGTCAGCGACATCGGCCATGCTCAAGACTTAGCCTCGTCTGCCGTGGTTGCAACCTGCCCCGGCGGCACCGATCCGCGACGGACCAGCACCAATGCGATCGCCACCAGGATCGCGCCGACGAAATCGGGCAGGCCCAGCCGCTCGCCATAGACCATCCATCCGATCGTGCCGGCGACGACCGGCTGCGAGAGCAGGGCGATCCCGACGACGAGCGGAGAGAGGTGGCCGAGCGCATAGATCAGCAGGCCCTGCCCGAACACCTGGCTGGCAAGCGCCAGGCCGACCAGCACGCCCCAGTTGCCCGGCCAGATCTGCTCTCCCATCGCCATTGCGAACAGCAGCAGCGGAAGCGCGCCGACCGCGCTGCACAGCGCCAGCGCCGACAGCGGAGTCATCGCTTCGCGCGCGCGGGACATCAGGATGAAATAGACGGTGTAGAGCGCCCCTGCGAGCAGGCAGAGCAGATCGCCCAGCAGGTTCTGCGGCGACAGGCTGTAGGAACGGCCAAGCAGCAGGCCCGCGCCGACCGCGGCCAGCGCCAGCGCGACGCCTTGCTGGCGCGTCGGCCAGGCACGCGCGACGAGGAAGCCCCAGATCGGGAACATCAGCGTCGCCGAATTGCCGAACAGCGTCGCGTTGGCGAGCGTGGTGTGAAGGATGCCGACATGCCAGGAGGCGAGATCGGCGGCAAAGGCGATTCCCGCGAAGAACAAGGTGATGCCCAGCCCTCTGGCGCGGCGCAGCGGGTTGCCCTCCATCGCGAGCACGATGGCGAACAGGAAGGGCACGCCGAGCGCCAGCCGCCAGAATCCGGCGGCAACGGGCCCGACATCGGCGGCGCGCACGAACCATGGCCCGAATGCCAGCGCCATGTTGCCGAGAAGCAGTGCGGCGAAGGGCAGCGCAGTCCCGCTATGCTGCGGCGCAGCTTTTCTTGGGGCAGCGGAGTCGTGCATGCGGCCCTTAGCGCTCTAACTGTTGCATATTGCAACCCATCGGGAGGAAATTTCCCATGCCCAGCCTGTTCGACCCCATTGCCTTCGGTACGATCGCGTCGCTCAACCGCGTGCTGATGGCGCCCCTGACGCGTGGCCGGGCGACGCGCGATGCGGTGCCGACGCCGATGATGGCCGAATATTATGCCCAGCGCGCCGGTGCAGGGCTGATCATCTCCGAAGCTACGGGGATCAGCCGCCAGGGGCTGGGCTGGCCATTCGCGCCGGGCCTGTGGAGCGATGCGCAGGTCGCTGGATGGAAGCCGGTGACCGATGCGGTGCATGAAGCGGGCGGGCGGATCGTCGCGCAGCTCTGGCATATGGGGCGGCAGGTCCACAGCTCGGTCACGGGCGAACAGCCCGTCTCGTCCTCCGCGACCACCAGCCCCGGCAAGGTCCACAGCTATGAGGGTCGCCAGCCGTTCGAGCAGGCGCGGCCGCTGGCGCTGGAGGAGATCCCCGGCATCCTCGACGATTATGCGCGGGCCGCCGAGAACGCGCTGAAGGCCGGGTTCGACGGGGTGCAGATCCATGCCGCGAACGGCTATCTGATCGACCAGTTTCTCCGCGACAATGCCAACTTACGGACCGACGGCTATGGCGGCAGCGTCGAGAACCGCATCCGGTTGCTGAGCGAGGTCGCGGAGCGCGTCGCATCCGCGGTGGGCGCCGGGCGCACCGGCGTGCGGCTTTCGCCGAACGGGGCGACGCAGGGCGTCGACGACAGCGATCCCGCGGCGGTGTTCGTGCCCGCGGCGCAGCGGCTGAACGAGATCGGCATCGCCTTTCTCGAGCTGCGCGAGCCGGGTCCCGAGGGCACGTTCGGCAAGACCGAGGTGCCGCGGCTGAGCCCCATGATCCGCAGGGTCTTTGCCGGGCCGCTGGTGGTGAACTCGGACTATTTCACGCGCGAGGCGGCGCAGGCGCAGCTCGACGGCGGCGCGGCCGATGCGGTGAGCTTCGGGCGCGCCTATCTCGCCAACCCCGACCTCACCGAACGGCTGCGCAGCGGCGCGGCGCTCAACGAGGGCGATCCCGCGACCTGGTATAGCCAGGGGCGCGAAGGCTATGCCGACTATCCCGCGCTCAAGGATCAGGAAGCCGCCTGACTCGCTTCGCTTAGCCGCGCGGTCATCTCGCCGTCCGCCGTGCCCGCCATTCGTCGGCGGTCTGGCCCCAGGCATCGACGCGCTCGCCGACATAGGGCTCGGGCAGTTGCACCGGCCCCATATTGTACGAGCCGAGCCGCTGCGCGAGGCGGATCGAGTTCGCATTGTCGGGGTTGATCGTGTGGATGATGGTGGTCCAGCCGAGCACGTCCACCGCATAGTCCATCGCTGCCGTGGCGCCCTCATAGGCATAGCCCTTGCCCGCGAACTCCGGCGCGACGCCCCAGCCGATCTCGGTGCCCGGCCAGCCATCGGGCTGCCACGGTCCGAGCCGTCCGACCCATTTCCCGGTCGCCTGCTCGATCACCGAGAACATCGCAAACCCATTGATGTCCCACGATCCCGCCATCGCACAGAGCTGGCGCCAGGCGAGGCTGCGCGCGACCGGGCCGCCGATGAAGCGCGCCGTTTCCGGGTCCGCCGCAAACGCCGCCCAGGCGTCCAAGTCCGAGGCTTCGGGACGGCGCAGGATCAGCCGCTGCGTGAAGAGGACGGGATGGCTCAACCGAGCCTGTCCTTGAGCGCGAGCATCGCCAGCGCTGCCTCGGCCGCGCCGCCGCCCTTGTTCAGATGCTTGGGATTGGCCCGGGCGATCGCCTGCGCCTCGTTCTCGGTGGTGAGGATGCCGTTGCCAATCGCAATGCCGTCCATCGTCAGCGCCATGATGCCGCGCGCGCTCTCGTTCGAGACGATCTCGAAATGATAGGTCTCGCCGCGGATCACCACGCCGAGCGCGACGAAGGCGTCGTAGCGGCCGGTTTCGGCTGCCATCGCGATCGCGCCGGGAACCTCGAGCGCGCCCGGGACGGTGATCGTCTCGTGGCTGTGCCCGGCCGCCTCGATCGCGGCGCGGGCGCCGGCGAGCAGCATGTCGTTGAGATGGTCGTAGAAGCGCGCCTCGACCAGCAGAACCCTGGCCATCAGGCGCCGCCTTCCAGATCGATCGGGCGCTCGCCGACGATCGACAGCCCATAGCCGTCGAGGCCGACCAGCGTGTGGTGGGTGTTGGTGAGCAGGATCATCTCCTCCACCCCCAGTTCGGTCAGGATCATCGCGCCGACGCCATAGTCGCGCAATTCCTCCATATCGGCCTCGGTGCGGATGCCGGCCTTACGCTCGACCGCCATGGTGAAGGCGTCGGCGCGCGGCTTGTTGATGACGACGATCACGCCTGCGCCTTCCTCGCCGATGATCTCCATCGATCGCTGCAGCAGCTTGCCGCGGTCGCCTGCTTCGCCGAACAGGTCGCCGAACGGGGAGAGCGCGTGCATGCGGACGAGCGTGGGCTTGTCTGGATTGACGCGGCCCTTGAGCAGGGCGATCTGCTCGGTGCCGGCGGCGGTGTTCCAGAAGGTGATGACGCGCCAGTCGCCGCCCCAGCGGCTGGTGAAGTTGGTCTCCGCGCGGCGCTCGACGAGATGGTCGTAGCGATGGCGATAGGCGATCAGGTCGCGGATCGTCCCGATCTTGAGGTTGTGGAGCTGGGCGAAGGAGACGAGGTCGTCGAGCCGCGCCATCGTGCCGTCATCCTTCATCACCTCGCAGATCACGCCTGAGGGATTGAGGCCGGCGAGCCGCGCGACGTCGACCGCGGCCTCGGTATGGCCGGCGCGGACGAGTACCCCGCCCTCACGCGCGACCAGCGGAAAGACGTGGCCGGGCGAGACGAGGTCGGCGGGGCCGTTGCTCGCGTCGATCGCGACAGCGACGGTGCGCGCGCGATCGGCGGCGGAGATGCCGGTGGTGACGCCTTCCTTAGCCTCGATCGACACGGTGAAGGCGGTGCCCATGCGAGTGCCGTTCTTGCGCGCCATCGGCTCGAGGCCGAGCTGGTCGATGCGCTCGCGCGTCATCGCGAGGCAGATCAGCCCGCGGCCGTGCTTGGCCATGAAGTTGATCGCGTCGGGGGTCGCCATCTGCGCCGGGATAACGAGGTCGCCCTCATTCTCGCGGTCCTCGTCATCGACAAGGATGAACATGCGGCCGTTGCGCGCCTCGTCGATGATCTCCTCGGGCGAAGAGAGGAAGGCGTGGCGGAGACGGGCGAGTTCAGCTTTGGCCACGATGGGCCTCCATGCGTTGGAGATAGCGCGCGAGCACGTCGATCTCGAGGTTGACGGCCTGGCCCTGCGCGAGCGCGCCGAGGGTGGTGACGGCCTGGGTATGGGGAATGAGGTTGATCGCGAAATGCGCGGTGCCGTCGCTCTGGTCGGACACCTCGTTCACGGTCAGCGAGACGCCGTCGATCGTGATCGATCCCTTGGCGGCGATGAAGGGCGCGAGCGCGGGGGGAACCGAGACGCCGATGCGCTGCGACTCGCCATCCGGGCAAATGCCGAGCACCGTGCCGGTGCCGTCGACATGACCGGTGACGATATGGCCGCCAAGCTCGTCACCGAGCCGGAGTGCGCGTTCGAGGTTGAGACGCCGACCCTGCACCCATTGGTCGGCTGCGGTGCGCGAGATGGTCTCGTGCGAGACATCGACCGCGAACCAGCCGGGCGCCTTGTCCACGACGGTGAGGCACACGCCCGAGCAAGCGATCGACGCGCCCAGATCGACGGTCGCCATGTCATAGGTAGTGGTGACGCGCACGCGCAGGTCACCGCGGTCCTCAAGGGCTTCGATGGTGCCGATATCGGTGATGATTCCCGTGAACATACCGTTATTCAGAATCCCGTTTGCTGGCGCGCTCGTAGACCTCGAGCCGGTCGCTGCCAAGCATGCGCGTGTCGGTGAGTTGCCAGCGGCCATGGGCACCGCCGAGCTCGGTGAGGCCGACATCGGCGATGCCAGGCTTGCCGCCGAGCAGCATCGGGGCGCGATAGAGCAGCAGACGATCAACCAAGTCGGCGCGCAGGAAGGTGGCGGCGGTCATCGCGCCGCCCTCGACCAGCAGATGATCGACCCCGACCAGCGTGGCGATCGCGGCGGGCTGCGATATCATGTGCCAGCCGTCCGCAGTGCGCGCCGACAGCAGGACGCGGCGCGGGGCACGGCCCTCGAGGCCGGGCAGGCGCACGTCGAGCCTCGGGTCGTCACGCTCGAGCGTGCCGCGGCCGATCAGGATCGCCTCGTGCCGCGCGCGCTCCAGATGGGCATGCGCGCGCGCCTCGGGCCCGGTGATCCAGCGGCTTTCGCCATTGGCAAGGGCAATGCAGCCGTCGAGCGAGGTGGCGAGCTTGAGCGTGACATAGGGGCGCCCCTTGAACCGGCGGGTGAGAAAGCCCGCGATCGTGCGGCGCGCCTGGGTCTCGCCGATCCCGGTCACCACCTCGATCCCCGCCTCGCGCAGCCGTGCGATCCCCTTGCCGTCGGTGCGCGGATCGGGATCGCGCATCGCGACGACGGCACGCGCAATGCCTGCCGCGATCAGGAGATCGGCGCAGGCGGGTCCGCGCGACGATTCATGCGCGCAGGGTTCGAGCGTGACATAGGCAATGGCGCCCCGCGCAGCCTCACCGGCTTCGGCCAGCGCCATCGCTTCGGCATGCGGGCGTCCGCCGGCCTGAGTCCAGCCGCGGCCGACGACATGGCCATCTACGACCAGCACGCAGCCGATGTTGGGATTGGGCGCCGTCACCCGCTGGCCGCGCGATGCCAGCGTGAGCGCCGCACCCATCCAGCGGGTGTCGCTCAGAGACCCCATGACTTCAGCTTGTCGTCGATCTTCTTGTACTCGAGGCGCTTCTTCTCGGCCTTGGCCTTCGCTTCGGCCTCGCGCTTCTGCCGCGCTTCCTCGTCGATCTTCTGCTGCGCGACGATCTGCTCGAGCGTGCGATCGGCCGGCCAGCTCTCGACGTAGATGATCTCCCGCTTGTAGGCGCGCTCGAAGTAGGAATCCAAATAGAAGCCGGCGAGGACCAGGCCGGTGGTCGCGAACGCAGCGAGCAGGAACCAGATCTGGTAGCGATGGCGGATGCGCAGGACGTCGCGCAGGTCCTGGAGCGGCCCGACCGACGAGACATGCTTGTTGCGCCGAAGAAAGAACATGGGGCGCAAGATAGGCGTGCCGCGCGGCCGGGGCTAGACCTGCCTATTCGACGATCTGGAAACGCAGCGTCATCGTCTTCCACCCCTCGACCGGCACGCCGTCGCGCGTCGCGGGCCTGAAGCGCCAGCGGGCAAGCGCGTGGCGGCGCGTGGCGTCGGACAGGCCATCGCTCGGGCTCTTCACGATATCGATCGCCTTGACCCGCCCGTCGGCGCCGATCAGCACGCGCGCGGTGACGCTGCCTTCGGTCCCCCGGCGGATCTCTGCAGGCGGATAGGGAGGCTGGAGTGCGTCGGCATATTTGGGATCGACCGAAGGGGCGACCATCACCGGCGGCCGCGGCGGATCGAGCGTGACGCCGCCGCCCGCCGGGCCGACGGGGCCGGGCGGCTCGGACGTCGCCGGGCCGATCAGGTCGGTCCCCTCGATCAGCGCGCCCTTGCCGGCCAGGTCGATCACCGGGTCCGGGACATGCGGCAGCGGCGTCGTCATTGTCCTGCGCTGTTCTATCTGCTGCTCCTCCGGCTGGGGCTTGGGCGGGGGCGGCTTGGGCACCGGAATATTCTTCGTGACGAGCGGCGGGTCGGCAAAGACCCCGGGAGCGATCGTCGGGCCTGCATGATAGAGGCCCAGGATCATCGCGCCGCTGATCAGAAGGGCTGCGCCGGCTCCAGCCGGCCGCGATGCAGTGGAATGATACCTGTCGGCATACATGGCTGCTCTCCTTGCTTCCGGCCTGTCTTTGCCGGACGCGATCAATGATATATCATTACATCCAATCGGCAAAGCGTTTTCCTCCGGCGGTGAAGCGAGCCGTTCGCCAGGGGCATCCACCGCTCCGTCAACCGCTGTCGCCCTCGTCTGCGCGGGGGTGGCCGCCCCCCGGGTGGAAGGATCGAACCCGCTCGCTGGAGCCGACCAAACCCCTTCGTTCGAGCCGGCGAGGTTCGGCGCGGCGGCCGGGCCGTCAGCCGCGCAGACGGGCGATCGCGCGGTCGCGACCGATCAGCGGAAGCAGGGCAGCCATGTCCGGCCCCGAGTCGCGGCCGGTGAGCGCGCGGCGCAGCGGGAGGAACAGCGCCTTGCCCTTGCGTCCGGTCGAGTCCTTGAGGACGGCGGTGAGCGCGTGCCAGGGGTCGGCAGACCAGTCGAGGCCGGCGGCGGCGTCGGCCGCCCGGGCAAGGAATTCGGCGTCGTCGGGATCGGTCGCGGCGGTCACTGGGCCCTGCACGACCTGCCACCAGTCCGCCGCTTCGGCCAGCGTCGAGAGATTGGGGCGGATGGCGCGCCAGCCGGCGGCGTCCATCCCCGCGGGCAGGCGCGCGGCGACGGCTTCATGATCGAGCTGGTGGAGGATGCGGGCGTTGAGCTGCGCCAGCTCCGCCTCGTCGAACCGGGCGGGCGCGCGGCCGAACCGGGCGAAGTCGAACGTCGCGAGCAGCGGCGCCGTATCGGGCTGCGGCTCGACGGGATCGCTGGTGCCGAGCCGCGCGAGCAACGCGACGATCGCCTGCGGCTCGATCCCCGCCTCGCGGAAATGATCGGCGCCGAGCGAGCCGAGGCGCTTGGACAGCTTGCCTTCCGATCCGGTCAGCAGCGCTTCATGCGCGAAGGCCGGCGGCGCGGCGCCGAGCGCGTCGAACATCTGGAGCTGCGCGGCGGTGTTGGAGACATGATCCTCACCACGCACGACATGGGTGATGGCCATGTCGATATCGTCGATCACCGACGGCAGCAGGTAGAGCCACGAGCCGTCGGCGCGGCGCACCACGGGATCGCTCATCGTCGCCGGATCGAAGCGCTGGGGACCGCGGATCAGGTCGTGCCATTCGATCGGCGCCGCATGATCGAGCCGGAAGCGCCAGTGCGGGCGCACGCCTTCCGCCTCGAGCCGGGCGCGATCGGCATCCGTCAGGGCAAGCGCCGCACGATCATAGACCGGCGGCAGGCCGCGGCCGAGCAGGATCTTGCGCTTGAGGTCGAGCTCCTGCTGCGTCTCGTAGGCCGGATAGATCCGGCCGGCGGCGACCAACTCGGCAAAGCGGCGCTCGTAGAGACCGAAGCGCTGCGACTGGCGCTCCTCGCCATCGGGGACGAGGCCGAGCCAGGCGAGATCGTCGCGAATCGCCGTGACATGCTCCTCGCGCGAGCGCTCGCGATCGGTATCGTCGATGCGCAGCAGAAAGCGGCCGCCGGCCTTGCGCGCCCACATCCAGTTGTGGAGCGCGGTGCGGATATTGCCGACATGGAGCCGGCCGGTGGGGCTGGGGGCGAAACGGGTGACGACGGTCATGCGACGCCCGCTACCCGATTTCGCCGGGCCGGGAAACGCCGCCCGGTTTACGTCGCCGCCGAACCCGCCTATCGGGGCGCACACGGTCATGCGGCCGGGCGCTTAGCTCAGTTGGTAGAGCATCTCGTTTACACGGTGATGTCGAGCGGGCCGCAAAGCGGCAGAAATCCTAGGCTTTCCGGACCTTCGCCGCATCAGCTTCGGGGATGGTTCGGGACTCTGACGCTTCAAGTGCGTTTCTCACATCATCATCCAGGACGTGCGCGTAGCGTAGCGTCGTCTTCAGCGTGCGATGCTTGAGCGCTTCCTTTGCGGCCGCGAGCGAGCCGGTTGCGCGCACGATCCTGGTGCCGCGAGTATGGCGCAAGTCGTGGAAGCGGAACGCCTCTATGCCGCCGGCGAGCTTGGCGGCCGCGAACGCGCCTCGCAAGGCCGTGGCGGACATGGGATAGCGCTGCCCCTTGATCCGCGCCGGTTGCGCCCGTCCCTTCTTGTCGATGAAGCCCGGCCTCGTGCGCTGGGCGACATAGGTGAAGACGCGCGGGCCGACCTTCGGCTGTCTCGCGATGATCGCGACCAGCGCCGCGGTGAGCGGGCGGCGCACGATGTCGCCGCCCTTGATCCGAGTCTGTGCCTGCATTGTGGTCAGATCGACGTCCGACCAGCGCAGCGCGATCACTTCCTCGCGGCGCCATCCTGCCTTCAATGCGAAATCGACCACGTCGAGCATGTCCTCGCGCAGCTCGTCGAACAGCGCGGTTTCCTCATCCACGGACAATTCGCGGGGTGGCTTTTCGGTCACCTTGAGGCGCAGCGCTTTCCAGTCCGGCATTTCGCCGACGTCGAAGCGCGCCTTTTCACAGCGACGCCACACGGCGCGCATGTTGTCGATCTCGCGGTTGACGGTTGCATTCGATCGGCCATCGCGCCGACGGGCGACGTGCTGTTGCAGGTCGCGCTGCGTGATCTCGCTGAGCAGGCGCTTGCCGCCCAGGCCGGCGAGCAGATCGGCCAGCATGTACTCGATCGTCGACCAGCTCGACAGGTGCTCGCCATGCTCGGCGTAGACGCCGCAGGCTTCGTCCAAGGTGATCGGCGGCCGCGTCTGCAGCTGCATGATCGCCTTGTTGCGCTGAACCGCCTCATAGGCTTCGGCCTGGCGCTTCGACTCCATGCCAGTCGAGCCGTAGTGGCGACGGCCCTTCCAGACGAAATCGAAGTGATAGTAGGGGGAACCCTTGGGCTTGTAGACGCTCATCGCCGGCTGCGCTGTCGCTCCGAAAACGGCACGATAACACCGCCGCCATGATTCGCAGCAATCTTGCGACCGCCCTTCCCCGTCCGCTTCGTCGGCTTAGGCCGGTCGGCAGTGCGCTTGACCTCGATCAACTGATCAAGATCGTCGGGATGATAGCGAACGCAGCGCCCGATCAGGATATAGCGGACGTTGCCCGCCTGGCGCTCCCTGCGCAGCGTGCGCCCGCAGATCTGCAGCCGCGCCGCCGCTTCGTCTTCGGTCAAGAGGAGCGCGTCGGCCATGTCAGCCGTCGAACTTGTCAACGTCGTTGCCCCAGGCATCCCAGCCGGGGCGGCGCTGGCGGGCGAACAGCTCGACGCGGGGGCCGGCGTAGAGCGCCTCGACGTCGGCGATCATCTGGTCGGGCTTGCGGCTGTGCTCGCGCGTCGGCGCCACGACCAGGTTGCGCACCGATCGGGACATGACGCGCGGCTTGCCGATCGTGCCGACGAGATAGAACTCGGCCGCCGAGCGGAAGACGTAGCCGGTGCCGAACGCCCAGGCCGCGCCGGTCGAGGTCTGTTTCGCCCACGCGCCGGCGCTCTTGAAGGTGAAACCCCATGCGTTAAGAAGTTCGATCGCGCGATCGAGCAGCGGCGCCGTCGCCCACATGATCAGCGCGCAGTCGGGCGCGGCGAGCCGCGCGACGGGCAGCTTCGCCAGATCCTCGACCTTCATGCAGGGATAGTGCGCGACCGGGTTCTTCGCCTCGCCCTTCGCCGAGAAGTTGGAGAAGCGCCACGGCGGATCGGCATAGATTACCCCGTAATGCCCGGCCTGCAGATCCCCAAACGGCCAGTCGATCGGCGCCGGTGCCGGCGGCGGTGCGACCGTCCCGCGCTCCGGTGGAGTCGGGATTCCCAAGTCGCCGCCGAACAACTCAAAGTTGCCAGCGGCCGCGACGCGCCGGCGCGACATCGTGAGCTTCACGTTGTGCGCGTGAATGTGCCGATCATAGGCCAAGTGGCAGCGCTGGCACATGGCGCGAAGGTTTTCGTCGGCGCAATTCTCCGGCGTGTCGTCGAGGTGCGCGACGGTGAGCACGACGATCGAGCTGGTGACGCTGTGCGGCTCGCCGTTGATCTCGGGGCAGCGGCCGCCATGATCATGGCCGCACTCGCCCTGGCATTCGCAGCGGTCGCCCGCGCGATCCTTGCGGATCCGCAGGCTGATCACCGGCCAATCGGCGGGATAGCGAGCGCGATTTTCGGCCGAGATCGGCATTATGCGCGATTCCGCTTGAGCTTGATGAACAGCACGCCGCTGCCATCGTCGTTAAGGGAGACGTTGACGCCGTGCGTCGGGTCGAAGTCGGCGAGGTTGATCGGC
Source organism: Sphingomonas sp. (assembly GCF_036402235.1). Taxonomy (GTDB): domain Bacteria; phylum Pseudomonadota; class Alphaproteobacteria; order Sphingomonadales; family Sphingomonadaceae; genus Sphingomonas. The sequence continues at coordinate 29,133 of NZ_DASWTG010000080.1, forward strand.
CCCTTCGCGCCGCTCTCGCTGGCGAACCGCACCAGATCCTGCAGGGACATCAGCAGCGAGGGCAGCGTGCACACCCGCTCGTGCGCGCGCAGCACCTTCGGCGCTTCCGGCAGATCGAGGGAAAGCGTGTCGGTCATTCGACGATGCTCCATTCGATGCTGCAGCCTGGGCCCCAGCGCTTGCTGGCGACCTTGCCTGCGTCCTCCAGTTTCATCAGGCGGCGACGCACGGCGTCGGTTTTGAGCGCGCGGCCGAAGCCGTGCTCAGATGCGAGGATATTGCGGATCACGTAGGTGAATATGCCGCCGGGGCGAGCCGCCATCGCCTGCAGGATCTGCACGTCGGTGGGCGTGGCCGTCATAACAGCGCCTCCGTCGGGGTCGGCCAGTTCCAGAAGCCCTGCAGGCCGCGCATGGCGATCGGCGTCGGCCAGCGCTCAATTTCGAGCATGGGCCAGCCCCAATTGGCATGTTCGTCCCTGTCGCTGTCGTTGACCTCCTCGACGCCGAACTCGCGCGCGATATCGACGCCGTTGCGCGGCTCGCCCAGAATTGCGGTCCCGAGGCCCACACCGAACGGCAAGCTGCAGTTAAAGGTGATCTTGGTGGCCTCCTCGAGGATCGGAAGCGCCAGTGCGGGGTGGAGGCACGTCTCAGCCGCCAGCTCACCGCCGGCCGCGAGCGCAGCGATCAGCGCCTCGACCTCTTTGCGGTCAATTTTGCGCGTGGAGGCGTGGATCACGATCCGCTGGCCGATCAGCTCGGCATAGGCACCTCCGCGGCGCCGAGGATTCCAACCGCGAAACTCGTATGGCTTTGCGCCAGCCATGATGAGCGAGGCCCACGGCTGGTAGATGGTGAGCGCCTTCATCGACCATCCCCCGGCGTCTGAACGGTAATGTCAATGTCCATGCCGATCACGCCGCGAACGGCTTCGGCGATGGCGGTGGCGTCGATCGCGACAACCTGGTCGGGGTGCTCGACCTTGATCGAAGCGGCGAGCGAGGGCGCCTCGAACAGCGCGATCGGCAGCTCGATCTTCAGGTTGAGCGCGCGCTCGTTGCGGGAGAGCGCGGGATAGCCAGCGGTGACGCGCACGCTGGGGCGGTCGCTGCCGCCCTGTCCGCGCGCGATCGTCAGCCAGAAGTCGAGCAGCATGACGTGCTTGCCATGCGCGCGGCTCTCATGTCCGTAGCGGCCGCTCATGCTTCACCGCCCTTCGCATAGAGCGCGTCGAAGATTGGGCCGTTGCGCTCGCGCCACTGGCGGGCATAGGCCAAGCCGCGCAGGCGCTCTTCGGATTGCGAGCCGCGACGGACATAGGCGGTGGCGGTGCCGGCATAGGCCTCGGCGCGCACGAAGCCGCGGATCTGCAACAGCGCGGCGATGGCGCGCGGCTCGGCACCGCGGCGATCGGCCTCGGCGATACCGGCCCGTTCCATGCTGGCGCGGGTCTGTTCGGCGGCCTCCTCGACCGTGCACAGGCTGCGGGAGCCGAGCCACGGATTGAGGTGCGCGTTGGCCAGCTCGAGCTGGTCGGGGCTGAGAAGTTGGGTGCTCATGCGTCACGTTCTCCAAGCATGCGCGCCTGCAGTTCGTAGGCGCGTTCGGGTGAGGTTTCGGGTTGGGGTTCGCGCCGGACGCCGGCGATGAAGCTGCGCGCCTCAAGGCAGTTGGCCGACCAATCGCGGATGCGGCCTTCTTTCCAGGCGTCCGAGATCGCGCGGCGCAGCGGTGCCGGCAGGCGGAACCAATGCGCGCGACACATCAGCTTCCCGCGCGGAATCCGCTCGCGGCAGTTCGGCGCATCGCACATGCTGATGCCGGGGTTGCGCCTCATGACGACGCCCTCCGGCCTCGCGCACCGGGGCGGCGCAGGCCGAGCTTTTCGGCACGGCAGTGGATCGCGCTGGGCGAGCGGTTCGGCAGCAATGCCGCGACATGCTTGGCGCCGCCGATGGGATATTCGCGGCGCACCGTCTCGATCTCGGCGCGGCGCCAGAAGAAGGGCGAGATGGTGTCGCTCATGAGCGGCGCGATCCGGCGCTGCCGAACAGCGCGACCAGGATGAAAGGCATGCTGACGATCGCGACCAAGGCGAGCAGCACGATCTTTGCGACGCGACGCCAGCGGGCATGATGTGCGAACCCGCGCATCACAGCATTCCCAGCGAGGCTAGATAGGTTTCGAGGATCGCGTCGTCTTCCTCGAGGACGTGCTTCTCGACCTTCCGGCGCGCGATGATCTTCTTGAAGGCCTTGGTATCGTATCCGACCGCCTTCATTTCGCCGAGCACGTCGCGCTTGTCCTCGGCGATGCCGATCGCCTCCTCGTCGAGGCGCTCGTAGCGTTCGATGAACAGGCGCAGCTGCTCGGCCGCGCTCTCGCCCGATGTCTTGATCGGATCCGGCACGACGCGCTTCTTGCGGCCGCGCGGCGCGCTCCCCGGCAGCGCGGGCGCCGGGACATGCCGGGCGACGCCATCCGCGCCGCGCTGCAGCCGCATGGTGAGTCCGGTCATAGGATCCCCGCGAGGTGCAGGAGGGCGCGCCCTGGCAGGAGCGCGAATGCGACGGCGGCGATGGCAAGGCAGGCGCGGGCGAGCACTGGCCGTGCCGGTGCGCAATCCGGGCACGCGCAGGAGCCGAGCTGGGCAGCGCGGCGCATCAGAGCAGCTCGCCATTGGTGCAGCGCGTGCACATGTCGGCACCGGCCCAGCCGCAAGGGCGCATGTCGGCCGCTTCGCAAGGCGTCGCGTCGGTGCAGCCGCAGCCGCGACAGATCGTCGGATGCGCGTCAACAGGGGCTGTCGCCAACTGGCGGTAGACTGCCGCGTCGATGCGCATGGCGCGATTAATCATCGCCAGCGTGTCGGCATGGCGAGCAACGACGCCGGGGGTTTCGAGCTGGCGCAATAGCGCGCGCAGTTCGGCCTGCGCATCACCTTGGCCCATGCGGCGTGCTTGCCCCGCAGGATGCTTGGCCGCGATCAGCTCGGCGAGCTGGTAGATCGTGAGGCCAGCGGCCTTGCGGCGCAGTGCGAGGTAGCTGGCGGGGGTGAAGGCAGGCAGCACGCCAAACGGCGGCGGTGGCGGCACAGGGCGGCCGAACAGAGGGGCATGGAACATGCGTCAGGCTCCTTTCTTGCGGGTGGTGTCGGGGTTGGGGTTGCGGAAAACCCAGCAGTTGACCGTCTTTCCGGTGACCGAGTTGACCGCCTTGTTCTCGAGGAAGCGGCGCGCCTTCGACGTCTTGAGCAGGCGCTTCAGCTCCTGGCTGGTGCACGGCATGCGCAGGCCGTTGGCTGAGCAGCGGGACTCGAATTGAACCAGGCTGATCGCGTGCAGATCGGTGCCGCGCGCATGGTCGATCGGATTGTCGGGCGTGCTCGGCAGCGAGCAGTCCTGGGCGTGGAAGTGGTCGAACCGTTCCCAGAACAGCGTGACGTGCGGATGATCGGCCTCGGTCACCCGGTGGCGCTCGACCAGCATCGACAGGATCAGGTCGTGCGCGTCCTGGACGTCGCGATTGGTGAGGTTGGTGACGACAAGCCGCAACGCGTCGAGCATGGCCGCGAGCTGGGCGTGGTTCTTCGCGAAGCGGTGATCGCCGCAGCCGGGATGGTGCAGCATCGCGGTTTCGTGGCGGGCGAAGGCCTCGAAATAGGCTTTGAGGATCTGCTCCTCGCGCCGCACGATATGGATCGGGAAGCCCGAGATCGCCTTGACGTCGATCGACTTGAGCGCCTCGCCGGCCTTCTTGCCCTCGATGCTGAAGCGGCCCTTGTCAAAGTGCAGGCCCATGATGCGCTCGCGCACCGCAGGCGATCCCTCGACGGTGTCGTTCTGGGCGATGACGATCGCGCCACGGAAGGGCGGCTCGAACGTCTCCATACCGCCGTTGGCGATAGCGCGGGTGCGGACGGCACGGCCGTTATAGGCTGTCTTCAGCTCGTCCCATTCGAAGCGCTTGGCGTGCGGCGTGTCCTGACCGCGGTCGCCTTCGATCAGCACGACCGGCAGATTGCCGACCTGGCCGAGCGTGCGGGCGATGCCGGCGTTGGTCGCCTTGGTCGGGTCGAAGCCCTCGTAGGCGGAGCGGCCGAGCAGCTTCCACAGGAACTCGAGCAGCGTCGTTTTGCCGCTGCCCGGCGCGCCGGTCATCTCGAGGAAGCCCAAGCTCTCCTGCTTGGCGCGGACATGCTCGGCGAACAGTGCCAGCACCCAGAAGGCGAGCACGACCAGCCCCTTCGGGCCATAGGCGGTGACCAGCGGCGTGGTCCATGACAGGTCGAGATTGTCGGGGTCGTATGCGATGCGCAGCATGCGCTCTGACGTGCGCAGCTTCACCGACCGCTTGCCGAGCACGAAGTAATCCTCGTCGTTCGGCTCGTAGACGCGGCCCTTGTGCACGGCGGTGTCGCCGAAGATCCACGCCTCGTGATCGATCGAATAGCCGGTGAACTGGATGGCCTCGACGACTTGGATGTTCGCCCATTGGCGCTGCATCAGCTTGACGATCTGATATTGATTGCCGGTCCACAGCGCGCCGGGTGCGACCGAGGCGAGCCGCTTCATGAAGTCGCCGGATCCGGCGCATGCCGAGCCGGAAAAGGTCGCCTTCACGGTCGCGCGATCAGACGGGAAATCGACGCGTAGGAAGTAAGCGCCTTCCTCTAGGTTCGGGTCGCGCTGGTAGTAGAGCGTGCGGAAGGTGCAGTTGGCGACCTCCTCGATCTCGACCGCGCGCTCGGCCGCCTTCTGCCATTGCCGGTCGAATGGCAGTTCCTTGAAGTCGGCAAGATCCGGCTCGCTGCTCTCCAGCATCGCGGCCAGCTCGGCCTGGATGCGGTCGATCGAGAAGTTCGCCCAGAGCTGGCGACCGCCAAAGGTGACCGGGAAGTTGGCGAATTTCTCGCGCTCGTAGATCAGCAGCGCCTTTGCTGTGGCGCTCGGCGCGATCGTGATCTCGCCGTTCCAGCGATAGGTGGCGAGATCCTCGGGCTTGAGCCGGTCGCGCTGCCCGAGGTCATTCCAGTCGAGCTTGTCGCCTTCGCCATCGGGGCGCACCTGGGCGGCGCCCGAGCGCCATCCCTCTTCTGTCGCGCGCTCGTGAAACTTGCGGGTGAAGTGCACGCCAGCGCGGCCGACGTCGAACGCCCAGACCAGCTTGGGGCCGGCGAGGTTAAGCTCGCCACAGACGCGGCGAAGATCGGCGAGGAAGTGCTCGGGGTAGACGTTGCAGGTGAGCGTCGAGACGGCGCGGATCTTGCCGCGCTGCACCAGGTCGATCGTGTCGAAGATGCCCTCGGCAAGCCACAGCTCGTCGGCCCGAGCGAGATCCTCGAGGCCGACGCCGGGATACATCCAGCAATGGCCGCGATAGCTGCTCCCATAGGAGAAGGTCGCCTTCTTCTTGCCGAAGCGGCCGGGCTGGTCGATCAGCCGCTGCCAATAACCGCCGCCGGGGATCGGGAAGCGAACGGCGGCTGAGGTGATCTGCAGCTCGGGGTCGCGATACCATTCCTGCGTGTAGGATCCGCGCAGGCCCATGAGGTTGAAGCCACGTGCGGCCGACAGATAGGCGTCGGCGGCGGCATGGGGATTTTCGGCAGTCTGTTTGTGGCGCTTCGACCAGTTGTCAAAGATGTCGGGGTAGAGTTCCTTGACGTGCCGCTCTTCGCCGCAGCGATTCACGCGGCCGCACTTCACGACCCAGGGGGCGTCGGCACGGGCATAGGCCTCGCGCTTGCCGCACTTGCTGCACTTCCCCTCCTGCAGCCACGCGCCCTTGGTCTTGAACTTGTAATCGTTCTGCAGGCGCTTCAGCACTTCTGTGAGCAAATCGTCGCGCATCGCGGTGGTCGGTTCTTTCAGGCAAGCGGAAGGCGTTCCCGGAAGCGCATCGCGACCGGGTCGGTAAGCAGGTCAGGAGCGCCGGCGTCGGCGCGGGGTTGGGATCAGCCGCTCATGGGTGCGGCCTGCGTTGGCGGCTCCTGGGTCGCCGGCGGCTTGTCGTCGTTGGCAGGAAGTGGTTCGGTGTCGTTCGCCGGCCGCCAGTCACCGAGCGGCAAATGGATCGTCGGATTGGGCCGCGAGCTGGGCCGAACGGTGCGGATCAGGTTGAGCTGGGCGACACAGGTGTGCCCGCATTCGATATTATCGCATGCAAGGCGAAGCTCGCGCACGATGGGCGTCAGCTGCTCGCTGGAGCGTGCGATCATTCGCGTGCTGCAATGCGGGCAGGGGATGCCGGGCATTCTCGGTTTCTTGGCAGTCATGGTTGGGTTCCCCCCACGGTTTCCCCGCCCGGCCCCGCGCCGAGAGGATGGAAAGACGAGAGACGCCGACCAACGACCGCCATCGCAGATTGGGCTTCTTCGAGTTCATGTTCGGCGCGGTGGACCTCGCGAGGCCCGGCACCGGGATGGGTGACGGCGAGCACGGCCGCGAGCGCTTCGCCGTTTTCCTTGGCCGCAGTGGCGACGGCGGCGGTGAGGGCGAGGCGGTTGGCCACCCGCTCCCCGATGCCGCGATCGAGCAGCTGGAGATAGGTTTCGGAGATCGGCGCGGTGTCGCCGCCTGCCTCGATAAAAGCGAGGTCGAGGGCGACGCCCTGAGCGACCGTCGGATGCGCGTTCGACTGCGGGTGCGACCATTTGCGCACGAGCCGCTCGCTGCGGTCGACGATCTGCGCCATGCGCGGGTAATCGATCTTGCCCGCGATCGTGCTGATCGCCTTCGAGAAGGTTAGAGGTTCGCGAGCGAGGGTCAAAACGGCACCTCTGCGCACGGACCGCAGAAACCATCTTCCGGGGTTCCGGCCTCAGTGGTGGCAAGATCGATCAGGCAATGGCGACACCGGCTCTCTGCCTCCGCCAGCTTCTGGATCTCGGTGCAGACCTCAGGATAGGCCTTGAAGATCTGCGCGAGCCGCCGTTCGGCGGTGCGATACTTTTTTCGTGCGGCCGCAGCGCGCTTCAGCTGGGCTTGATGCCGTTGCACGATGGCATCGCGGCGCGCGACGAGCTTGGTGAGGGCGGGGCTCACGACCGCGCCTCCGGGTGCAAAACCGGGCTCCGATCGCACGCGACGATCGGAGCGCCGGAAGTTACGACGCCCTTATGCGAGTGGCAGGGGGCCGAGGCGTCGTGGGAGAACAGGTCGGGTTGCTCTTCGAAGTCGGCGGGTACGCCGTTCGGAAAGATAATGAGCAGGGCGGTGACCGGGAGCCGAAGGCGGCGGGCAGTCCGCAGCACGTGGGGTTGCTTGGCAGCCGGAACGCGGCCGCGCGTCTTCCAATCCTGAACGCTGGACGGAGACTCCGATAGTTCGCGCGCCATGGGCCGGGTGCCGCCGAACACGTCGAACAGGGTGAGGGTGCTGCTCATGATTCGCGGTGTGCGTAATTTCCGACGCTATTGCAAGCGTAAAATACGGACGGACGGTGTTCGAGTTTTACGCGACTGAACTGAGAATGGATTCGGGTGCTATCCGACTGAAGCAGCTGCGCGAGAGCGCGCCAGTAAAGCTGAGCGTCCGCCGCGCAGCGAAGGGGGCGGGCATGCCTCCGGGATCCTATGCCGCCTACGAGGACGCAAAACGGTTCAAGAAGCGCTTCATCCCCGTTGAACTGGCGCACTCGTTGGTGGGCGTCTTTGGCGAGCATGGCATCGCGCGCGAGGCTGTGCTCGCGCTTGCTGGTGTAGGGCCGGATGCGCCCGTTATCGAAGCGCCCGCGCCCCCGCCCGTCCAATTCGTGACGATGCAGGTCGCGCTTCCTAGTGAAGCTGCGCTCGCGCGGATGTTTGAGGGGCTGCTGCGACCCGTCGATTATCAAAATCAGAGCGTGGCCGAACTCGCTCAAATTCTCGCTCGGCGGCTTCCAACCGGTCTCGCGCAGCTTCAAGATCTGATGCCGGCACCCGCGCTGGCCGCATCGCCCGAACGCGGTGCAGATCTTCCAGCTCTCGCCACAGATCGTCCCGCGTCGCGGCGATGACCGAGCACATGACATCGCACCGCGCGCAGGCCTGTTCGCAGCCGGGCGAGTTGCGGAATACGGGTTTGCTCATGGGCGCGTCGCTCGAATCGTTGTTCTCGTTGTGTTCTGCTGACACGGCGAGCGCGTTGTAGGAAATATCTTTCTCGGGGGGCGGTATGGAAAAGAAGGCTGGCGGCGTCGCGCGTGCAGTGGGCGCGTGGATCTGGGTCGTGTTCGCCAGCATCCTTCTGATCGGCTGCATGGTGAGCGGTTGGTGGGTCGGCGTGCTGTTCTTCGCCGTTTCGATCGCAGCCGCATTGCCGCCGCTCAAAGCCCACCTGCTTCCAACGATTTCGGGCGCAGCCCGCATCGCGGCATCGACTGTCGCCGGATTCCTCGGTTTTATCGTGATTGGCGAAAGCGCGCCGCCGGTGGACCGTAAAGCGACATCCGAGAAGGTCACGGCAAGCACCGCATCACCTAAGGCGGAGGCGGTAGAACAGAAGGCGCTCGCGGAGGCCCGTTCGACGTCGTTTCATGCGTTCTACGAGCGAGTGATCGACGCAGCGCGACCGTGCGACGAAGCCAACACCAAGGCGGCGGAAACGCTCCAGGCGGTGTCGAGCGGCGGCGCAACGGTCTATGACGCCTATGGCGCGGCCAAGGCCGCTGAGGAGCGCTGCTCGGGAGTGTCGGCTGAAATGGCCCGGATCGATGTGCCCGAAGAGATCGACGATGAGGCGGAGGACAAGGCCGAGGAAGCTGTCAGCAAATGCCGCAATGCGTATCTGATGCGCGCGATGTCGTTGCAGACGATGCTGGAGGTGATCGACGGCGACGCAAAGCCGTCGAAGATCCAGGAGTATAAGGAGCGGGCGGAAGCGGGTCAGGGCGGTGTAATGCTTTGCGTCGCCTCCCTGTTTGACGCCGCGTCCAGTGCCGGCGTGGAATTGAAGCCCAAAAAGAGCTGAGGCGTGTCGATGATATTTCTCTGCATCGCGGCGGTCGCGATTGACGGTGACACGTTGCGATGTCGGGGTCTCGGCCGCGTCCGCCTTGCCCGCATTGATGCGCCGGAACTGCATGGGTGCCCCCCGCGCCGTCGCTGCGCGCCGGGGGATGGCAAGGCTTCGCAGCGTAACCTTGCCCGAATGCTTGGCGCGCGCGTCACCTGTGAACTGGTCGATGCCGATCCTCGAAAGAAGGGGTTTCAGGCGCGCGACCGGTTTGGGCGACCGGTGGCGCGGTGTTCAAGCGGCAGAACGGATCTGGGCGCGGCGCAATTGCGTGGCGGGTATGCGGTGCGCTGGCTGCGCAGCTGAGGAATCAAGCCCGCTCTAGCTTGATCGACGTCGTGAAGCCCCGATCGCTCAAGCTGTGCGCGACCTCGCTGATCCGCCACGGCACCGCGTCGATCTCGCTCTTGAAACCGCGCACCACGACCTTCTGCTCGGGCATCAGGTCGGCGCGGCCGAACGCGAGTGAATAGTCGAAGGTCGCGGCCTGGCGCGCGGCGCGGCCCGATGCGGCCTTCGCCGCGGCGCGCGCCTGCGCCTCGCTGGCATAGGTGCGGGACAGCTTCTTCGCGCCATCGGCCTTGCCGACCGTAACCTGCTTCTTCTTCGCCGCCTTGCGATCGTGCCAGGACGCGGTGGCGCCGGTCGAGTCATCACGCTTGGCAAGCCGGTAGCTGTGCCGATCGCCGTCGCGCCGACGCAACGTGACTTCGGCGAGCGGCTTGCCGGTGGCGGTTTCCCCCTGCCCGATCGGGACGAGGATGAGCGAACCGCCCTTGATCGTCGCGACGGCATCGTGCTCGCGCCCCAGACGGCGCATGAGCGCCATATCGCTCTCGCGGCTCTGCACGAACGACTTGAGCTGGATCGACGCCAGTGCGGCTGCGCAGCGGCCCTGCAGGCCGTTCCTGCCCGCGATCTCGTTGACGATCGCGCCGAGCGTCGTGTCGTGCCAGCTCTTTTCGCGTCGCGCCTTGAGTTCGCTGGTGAAGTCGGCCGATCTGGCGGTAATGCGTACCTGGTCGGGCGGGCCGCTATGTTCGACCTCATCGACCTTGAAGCTGCCCTTATCGACCAGCCCCGGCGTGACGTCGCGCCCCTGCGCCCAGCCGAGCTGCAGCTTCAGCACCGCGCCGGCCTTTGGCATCTCGAGCTTGCCGTCGGCATCGTCGAGTGTGATTTCGAGCTGATCGGCTTCGTCGCCGCGCTTCTCGGTCAAGGTGAGCGAGATCAGCCGCGGGCGCACCTTGGCGGTGATGTCGAGCAGCTCGGCTGCCGCGTTGAAGATCGCCCCGCGCAGATCCTGCCCGCCGAGGGTCAAGCGGAAGTCGGGGATGTTGGCGCTCATTCGCTGTCCACGCGCACGAGGTCGAGCGCGAAGTCGATGCGGCGCGGCGTGCCGTCGTCGAACAGGTGCTTATGCCGTTCGTCGAGCGCTGTGATGGCGAAGTCGCCGAAGACACGGCCGGCTCCATCGACCAGCGGCCAGTATTCGCCTGAGCCGGCCATCTCGCGCAGCTCGTCGATCGAGGCGCGGCCGTCCGACAGCTCGGCATAGCTGCTGCCGCTGATCGTCACGCTCTCGTCGCCAGGTCCGACGAACTGAAACGCATCGCGCGCGCCGATGCGCTTGCTGCGCTCGTGCCGCCAATCGGCGCGGCGCTGCAGTTCGTCATGCGCCAGTGTCGAGACGTGGAAAGCGAACATGCCAAGCGACATCAGGATCATGCGTCACCCCCAATCCGGCGCGTCGGCGAAAGAGCCGCCGGTGCCCGGCTTGCGGCGGCGCTCTTCATCAAGGATCCGACGCACTTCCTCGGCGATATCTTTGGGTCGCTGGTCGGGCGTCGCGAAGATCTGGATTGTGATCGGCGCCGTCGCCATGGCCTGTGCAGATGGATTCGCAGCGCCTCCCGCGTTGCCCGACATGCCGCCGCCCGCGATGGCCGGTGCAGCCGCGCCCAGCGCCATTGCCGCGCCAAGTTCGCCCGCCAGCCGGTCGATGCGACGCAATGGCTGGCGTTGACCGCCAGCGATCCCCTCGTCGAGGCCCTCCATCATGAAGCCGCCGAAGCCCATGAAGACGCGCGAGGGCGATTGGATGCCGAGCTTTTGCTTGAACCAGCGCGCGGCCGAGGACGCCGCATTGACGATCGTCGATTTGAGCGCGCCGAGCATCGCCGTCACGCCACGGATCAGGCCTTGGATGATGTTGCGCCCGGCCTCCATCATCTGCCCCGGCAGCGGGCCGCGCAGGAAGTTGAGCACGGCCGTGAAGGCGCGGAAGAACATGCCGAACGGCGTGAAGTTCAGGATAAAGCCGGTGATCGCGGCGATTCCCGCGCTGACAGCCGACTTGATGCCCTCCCACACGCGACCAAAGAAGGCGACGATCGCGCCCCAATTGTTGTAGATCTTGTAGGCGGCATAAGCGAGCAAGCCGACGACTGCGACGACGGCCAGGATGGTTCCGATGATCGGAAGCAGCCCGACGGACGCGATGCCGCCCGCTACGCCCATGGCGATCAGGCCGGAGTTGAGCAGCACGATCGGCCCCATGATGCCGGCGATCGCGATACCGGCGCCGCCGAGCACCACGAACAGAGCGGCCAGCACGCCGGCGGTGAGCGCAAGGCCCTTCGCCAGCCTCGGATTCTCACGCGCCCATTTGGCAAACGCCTTCGCGCCGGCGCCGACCTTCTGCGCGAGCGAGGTCGCCGCAGGCAGGATCAGCGTACCGATCGTGATCGACAGGTTCTGCATCTCGACGTTGAACTGCCGGGATTGCTCGGCCGCGTCGCGCAGCCGCTCGGCGAAGTCGGCATCGGTCGTGCCGCCAGCATTGCCAGCCTCGGCGCGGATCTTGCGATATTCCTCAAGGTTCTGGATCAGCGGGCGCAGCGCCGCCTGCACTTGTGCATCTTCGAACAGGAAACCCATCTTCGACAGGTCGCCGCCGAGCGTCTTCTTCGTCAGCTCGGCGATGGCCTCGAGCGGCGTCTTGCCCTCGGCATATGCCTTCTTGAGCGCGGCGGGCAGATCGACGCCATAGTTCTTCTTGAACGCGCGGATCGTCGCCGGCGACGTGATCTTCTGGAGCAGATTGGCGACGTTCGTCGCCGCCGAGGCGGAGTCGCCAGCGCCCTTGCGCGCGATCTGCAGCGCGGCGGCGAGATCCGCGACGGCGGGCGCGCCCTTCTGCCCGAGCGCCTGACTGGCGGCGGTGAGCGCAGGAAAATACTGCGCCATATCCTTGATCTCGAACGCGCCCTTCTTGCCGGCCGCCGCCATGATATCGATGACCTTGCCGGTCTCGGCGACGGGCACCTTGAGGTTATCGTTGGCAGCGAAGGCAGCGGCCGACAGATCCGCGATCTCGGCTTTGTAGGCGGTTGCCGCGCGGCCAATCGGTTTCATCATCTGCACGGCTTGGCGCGGGTCGAGCCCGAAGCCTGACAGCGAGTCGATACCCTCGCGGATGGCCTCGGGAAGCTGGTTCGCCGCGGATGCGACCTCGAGCACCGTGTCGCCCATCTTGCGGGCCGCGTCGCGGCTTAGATCAGCCTTTTGCGCGATGTCGGTCATCGACGACTCATGCGTCATCGCGTCTTCGGCCGTGCCAGTGAGAGGGCGCAGCATCGTGCGCCCGGTTTCCATGGCAGAGAAGCCGCCGGCAGCGAGGCCGGTCGCCATGTTCATTCCCTTGCCGAACTTGTCACGCGCCGCGCCGAACCGCTGTGCGCGATCGTTCGCTGCCCGCAAGCGGCGCTCCTGCTCGGCGAGTTCATCGTTGGTGCGAGCGATGTCGCCGCGCAGGCGGCGTTCGTGCTGCGCCAGATCTCCGGTGGCTATGCCGGCCGCGCCGAGCCGATCCCGCAGCTGCTGAAGCCGCGATCCCTGCTCGGTATATTCCGTCTTGAGCGCTGCCGATTCGCGCTTGGCCTTGGCGAAGTCGGCGGCCAGCTTCTTCGTGGGCGTGCCGGCTGCTTCGATCTGGCGCGCGAGGGAGATGACCTTGGCCTGCGCCTCGGTCATTTGTGCCTGGGCCGTGCGCAGGCCAGCCTTGAGTTCGCGAAAGCCGGCGATGTCGGATTGCGTGCGCTTGAGGTCGCGCAGGCGGTCGTTTGTCGCCTTCAGCTCGCGTGCCGCCTTGCTCGAACCGCCGGCGATATCGCGCAGTGGGCGGGAGACGCGGTCCCCCGCCTCGAGGAGCATGCGGATACGGAGATTGCGGTCCATCGCGGCCTCTCAGCGCTTTTCGGCTTGGGTGCGGCGCTCTGCCTGAGCGCGCCAGGCCATGAGTTCGCCGAGATCCATTTCGGCCATTGCGGATGGCGGCCAGTGAAACACGACCGCCAGATCCGCCATGACGTCTTCTACTCGGTTGGGGAGGCCGCCTGCTTTGCGGCCGTCGGCAGCAAAAAATCCATGACCTCGCCGCCGAACTGCATCAGGTCGGCGGGATCCATCGCGGCGTTCTTGTGAATCACCGGCATGGTGATGCGCGGTGCCAGCTCATGCAGCGCCGCCACGTCGAGCTGCGACAGCGCCATGAGCGTGAGGCCGCGCAGCTCGCCCGAGCCGGGCTTGCGCACGGTGATCTCGGTCCCCTTGGCGATCAGCACCTGGTCGCCGACCATCACGTTCTCGTCGAGCGTGAACTTGCGGAGCTTCGGCGCGCTGTCAGTGGTCTGGGTTTCCATGCTCACGCCCCCTTAGAACTGGCCGATGGCGGCGCGGTGCGCGGCCATGATATCGACGCCATCGACGATGCAGATGCCGCCAAGGATATCGATCTCGACTTCGGTGCGGCCGTTCCAGATCTCCTTGTAATAGGCGCAGGCCGTCTTGACCTTGAACTCGCCCATTTCGCCCGACTGCTGGTCGCCGCGGTCGATCTCCTCGTGCCGGCCGCGCACCACGATCTCGATCGTGGTCAGCTCGCCGGTGTCGTCGTTCTGGAACGACCCGACCCAGCGGATCTGCACGCCGGTGAGCGTCGGTAGGCCGTACTGGCGGATGACTTCGCGGATCGGGCCGCCGTAGCTGTGCTCGATGTCGAAGTCGTCGCCGCCGCCCAGGTCGAGCTTGACGGGACGGTCCATGCCGCCACCGCGCCAGCTCTCGAGCTTGCGGTCGAGGTTGGGGAGTTTCATCGTCTTCGTCTCACCGACATAGCCGATGCCATCGATGACGGTGGTCATGACCTTCAATACGCGGGGCAGGCCCATTTCTTTTCTCCGGGACTAGAGGGATCAGGCGGCGAGCGCGACCAGCTCGGCGAAGTCGGCGAGATACTCGTCGGTGATCTCCTGCCGCAGGTTGAGGTTTTCGAGCGGCGGGACCGGCGTGTAATTGTAGCGCACGAGCAGCTTGCCGGCCTTGAGGTTATCGACCGGGTTCATGTCGGCATCGAACCAGGCGGTCGCGCCCAGGATGCGCTGTGCCGCGCCGGGACGGGCGAGCTGGCGGAAGGTTTCGTTGATCCGCTCGATGATGTCGCGCGCGAGGCCGGGGGTCAGCGGCTTGTCGATCGCCCAGATCATGCCGAGCGCAATCGTGTCCGCGAGGATCTGCGCGGTGCGCGTGGCGGTTTCGAAGACGAAGTCCTTGCCCGCGTCGGTCGCCGGATCCGCGCAGGTGCGGTTGCCCCAGAAACGCAGCGCGCCGTTAATGCTGACGATCGTCGTGATGCCGGCTTCGTTGAGCTGATTCGCATCGGTATCGACCGACTGGAAGTCGAAGCTGACATCCTCGGTCATCCCGACGACGCCATCGACCGGCACGTTCGACAGCGTCTTGTGCCAGCCATATTCCTGATCGATGCGAGCACGCATGCCGAGCGCGTGCGCCACGGCGAAGCTGGTGACGGTGCCGGCGCCCGACTTCACCAGGAAGTCAGGTGCGATGAGCATCAGCTCGCGGCGGTCGAAGCTCTCGCGATAGGTGATCATCTCCGCGACCGTATCGCCCTGGCAGCGGGCATAGGCGAAGGCGCGCAGCTTCTTGGCGACCTCGGCCAGTTCATCGGCGACGTCCTCGCTGTCGAGGCCCGGCGCGCCGAGGATCCGCGGCTTGATGCCGAGCTGCGCCTCGGCGCCGAGCAGAAGCTGCAGGCCGGCGATGACGTTGATGTCGGTTGCTTCCTCGACGCTGACTTCCCCGGCCGCCACGCCGGGCGCGACGCGCACCAGGACGATCGGCGTGCGGACGTGCGTGGCAATCGCCTCGAGCGCCGAGCGACCCGTGCCGGTGGCGCCGATCTTCTCGATCGCATCGACGATGCCGGCGGGCGCGATCTTGATGCGGGTATTGAGCGGGAAGGCTGCGCCGTCAGCCGCCGGTGCGGTTACGACCAGGCCGATCACGCCGGTCGCGACGATGGCGAGCGAGCGGGCCGCCGTGGCGGCTTCGGTGACGCTGATTCCGTGCAGAAACGTCATGGGGTTCCTCTCAGTTGGGCGCAGGAGTGGGGTTGAGGGCGCTGCGTGCGCGAACGGGCAGGGAAAAATTGAACCGGGTGCGGCGGCCGGCGGGATCCCGCGCGACGCCGGCGATCACCAGCTCCGCGCCGCTCGCCGTGGTGGCGCCGCCCATGGCGATGCGCGACACGCGCACGCGCGGTTCCTGCCGCGACAAGGCCAGCGCCGCGGCCGCGTAGAGCCGGATGCGCGTGAGGCTGGTCATCGGCTGATCGAGCAGCTCGGGAAGCAGGGAGCCGTAGTCGCGGCGGCAGACCCGAGTGCCGAGCGGCGTGCCGAGAATGTCGGCGATCGATTGGCGCAGATGTTCGAGGCCGGCGAGCGGCTTGCCAGTGTCGCGGTTCATGCCGTTCATACCGGCACCCCCGACTGTGCCGCGCCGGCCTGCACCTGGCCATGCTTGTGCGTCTTGAGGCTGATGCTGCCGGCCTTCACGTCGGCATCGCTGGCGATCTCGCCATCGGCGTGAAGCTTGGCATCGAGCTGGACGTCGCCGGTGACCTTGAGCTTGCCGTCGATCTCGACATCGCAGACCAGCTTCGCGGTCCCGCCATCGGGCAGCACGACGTCGAGCTTCTGCGCCTCGGGATCGTAGGAGAGCTTGGCGCCATCGGCGAAAACAAGCACGACGGCGCGCGTGTTGCCTGGCGCCGGGTTGGCGTCGCTCGGCAAGCCGCGCAAGATCAGCCCGCCCGTCGTGTCGCCTTCCGGTGCCAGCACGAGCACCTGCTCGCCCTCGCTGGGCGGCATCCAGATGTGCGTGTCGCCCGCCGATCCGGTGAGCCAGGGCAGATCGCCAGTTTCGAGATCGCCGATCGTCACGCGGCACGTCGCCGCGGCGAGATCCACGGACGCGACCGTGCCAATGCGCAACATGTCGCCCAACAGGCGCTGAATGTCGGAGGGGTCGCTCATTGTGGCGGTTATGGCGACCGAGTGCCTGCCACGCGTCGATCGGCGCTTGTAGAGACCCACTCTACAAGCGCCGATCCCTTAACCCGAGCTTTCGTCCACCCCGAACGTATTCGCGATCCAGGCGGTGGCCGGCATTACGCCGGCATCTACGTTGCCGGAACCGGGATGGATGTGCCCGGCATTGTCGGCACCGATCGTGCTGTCATCGTAGCGCACCGTTGCCTCGATACCATCGGTGCTGACCACATCGACCTGATACCCGGCAACCTGGCTCTGGTGCATATAGTTCGGCAGGAAGGCGATCTTGTCATCGTCATATGCATCGAGCTTGTCGCGCAGGTAGGCGAGCGCACGCTGATGAATTTCATAGTCGCCATAACCGACCTTGTCGGCCACCATCGACGGATAGCAGCCGAAGCCGATATTCGGGTTGTGCTCGCGCCAGGCGCCGATGAGGCGGTCGACCTCGTCGACGTCAGCCTCCATCGCTTCGACGCCGACATAGATGCTGTTCTGCGGCGCGGACCAAATCACGAAATCGATCAGGTTGGCGCCCAGGCCGAGCAACGGCTCCAAGCGTGCAAGCCCCCACACGAAATCGAGGATATATCCGTTGCGAATGCGGGGATCGTTCGCGGCGGTCTCACCCGACGTAGCTGGCCGGATGAACGGGTTTCGCGCGCGACGGTAATTCTGCGCCGCACCGGCATCAGGTTCGGGCACGCCATCCGCCCCGCCGTTGATGTAATTGGTCAGCTCAACGCCATCCGAGACGGGCGCCATGAGATCGGTGTGGAAATGGGTGAAGTCGCCCAGGCGTCGCCCGCCGCGCGCCTCGCTGGGGATGCCGGGCAGCCCGCCATAATTCTGGCTGACCATCGAGCCGTGAAAGGAGACGTCGAGCCCGATCGCCGCCAGACGCGCGGCGATCACCGCGGCCTGAATCTGCTCTCCGATGCTGTCGCCGCCATAGAAACCGCGCAACGTGCCGGTGGCGGCGGCGCTCGAGATGCTGAGCGCGACCTGCCACCGTTTGAAATTCACGCTCGGCCGCAGTCGGTCGCGGATTTCGATGGTCAGCACACCGTCCATCTGATCGGTGTCGAGGGTGAAGCTGTCCGATCCGCGCCTCTGCTCCATATAGGACAATAGCGTGGTCTCGTTTCGGCTGTAGCAGGTGATCTCCAGACCCCGGCTCTCGAGCCGCTCGATCGAAGCGTTAAGCGGGAAGAACGGTACGCGACAGCCGCGGGTCAGATGCAGTCGACTCGGCATCGCCGGCAGGGTGATCTCAGCTTCCCGCACGAGCGATCCGACCGCCGCGACGTCAGCCGCCAGCGCGTCGAATCCCGCCTGCATCGCGGGTGCATCAAGATATCGATCGGTCAACGCGCGGTAGGCGATGCCGCCATTGGCCATCGCCCCGCTCAGCGCCGCATAGGTGGCGCCGCCGCGATACCAGCCGGTCAGGCGATCCGGCAGCGCACCAGGCACGACGACGCCAAAGCCCGCGCCGCTCGCGACGGTGACGCCGCCGGCGTTCAGCGCTTCCCACTTTACCGGGTAGCAGAAGCCCGCCTCGAGCGTGATCGCGCTGTCGAAGATCGCCGGCGCCCAAGTCGCTTCCGGCCCGCCAGCGGTCAGCCCGAGCGCCGCCAGCGACCGGGTGAATTCGGGGATCGCGAGCACGTCATCGGGATCGATGCCGGGCGGCTCGTTGACATATTCGGCGTCGGTCGCGCGCTTGTAGACCCAGAATTTGACCTGAGTCGCCGTCGCGGTGACCGCGAGCGGAACCTCGATGCCGCGAAGCAACGTGTCCGCAGCTACATGGTCGGCGCCGTCGCCGGTTTCTATCGTGACGCCCCAGCCAAGGAAGCCCGCATCGACGGGGAAGCTGTCGCTCGCGTCGCGCTCCGCCGCCGGCGCGTAACCAACCTTCAGTGCTTCGTCGTGCCGCCCGACCTTCTCGGCTTGATCTTCAACCTCGGCCTGCAGCATCTCCGCATCGAGATAGCGATCGGTCAGGGCCCGATAGGCGATGCCGCCATTGGCCATCGCCCCGCTCAGCGCCGCATAGGTGGCGCCGCCACGATACCAGCCGGTCAGGCGATCCGGCAGCGCACCAGGCACAACGACACCAAAGCCCGCGCCGCTCGCGACGGTGACGCCGCCGGGGTTCAGCGCTTCCCACTTCACCGGGTAGCAGAAGCCCGCCTCGAGCGTGATCGCGCTGTCGAAGATCGCCGGCGCCCAAGTCGCTTCCGGCGCGCCAGCTGTCAGCCCGAGCGCTGCCAGCGACCGGGTGAATTCGGAGATCGCCAGCACGTCATCGGGATCAATGCCGGGCGGCTCGTTGACATATTCGGCGTCGGTCGCGCGCTTGTAGACCCAGAATTTGACCTGAGTCGCCGTCGCGGCGACCGCGAGCGGAACCTCGATGCCGCGAAGCAACGTGCCCGCAGCTACACGGTCGGCGCCTTCGCCGGTCTCGATCGTGACGCCCCAGCCAAGGAAGCCCGCATCGACAGGGAAGCTGTCGCTCGCGTCGCGCTCCGCCGCCGGCATGTAGCCAACCTTCAACGCGTCGTCGTGCCGGCCGAGCTTGTGGTTCATGCCGGCGAATGCCGCGACTTGCGGCGCCATCGCGGCAGCCACCAACGAGGAAAGCGGACTTTGCTTGGCGATGCCAGCCTCGACAACGACGACGGTCTCGGCGCCGGTCGGCTCGGCAACGACGGGCAGTTCGGAAATCTTTGCCATCGGTTCAAACCCGCATGATGAAGTGGAGCGCCAGCGAGGGCTGAGAGACGTCGATCTCGACGTCGTGCGAGTGGAGGCCAGCCGCTGCGGTGGCGCCGGCAACTGTCGCGTCGTGGTCGTGACCGGGATCGTCGATGCCAGGCGGGACGGGCGCGTTGCCGTCCGGCGGAACAGCGAGCGTCTTGCCGGTGCCGCCGCTCGCCGTGTCCCCTTTGGTCGAATATTGGAACGTCGCGCCGGTTTGCGAAGACTCGATCGTGACGCCCAGCTCGCCGACGCCGTGCACGTGGCTGCCTTCCTCGCTGCTCTCGACCTCTTTGACGAACGCGCCAAAAGGGGCTCCGAGCGCATGGGTGGCGCTGGCACCCACCGGCACGCGGTCGCGCATGTCGGGAAGCGTGATATTGCCCGCGCCGTCGCTGCGCGCGATCGTCTGGCCGTGGCAAAGTGCCCAGCCGGCGGGAACCGCCTCGGCCGCGCCGAACCATTCGGCGATCAAGCCGATCGGCAGCACCATCGCGAGCACCTTGAAGACGTCGGCGGCAGTGGCGACGCGATCGGGCAACCTGTCCTCAAGCGCCGCATCGTCGGCGAGCCGCACCACGCCGGCCATTTCCGTTGTGGCGGGTGGATTGAGGAAGTTGGTGTCGCCGAACGTGATCGAGCTGACGTCGCCGGTCGGGAAGGCCATATCGAGCGCGAGCAGCATCGTCGCGGCCGTCGCCTTTTCGAAGATCGGCTCTGCCTGACCATAGACGGCAAAGAGTGTCCCGTCGGCCAGGAACAGGCCGAAGCCGCGGATGGTATAGGTGAGCGGTGCGGCATCGCGCACGATCATGTGCACGACGTTGTCGCCGCGCGCTTCTCCCGAGATCGTCGCGACCGATCGGAACTGGCCGGGCAGCGCAGTGAGTGTTGGCGCCACCACGAAAACCTGATCGGTCAAACCGACGCTGGTGATACCGAGATCAATATCGTCATCGACCTGGGCAGCGGTGAAGCGAGCAAGGCCCGCATTCGTGATGATGAGCGACAGGGCGGGCTCGGTCATAGCGTTCCATCCAGGAAATCGCCTGCATCGTCCTGAAGCGGCTCGCCGTTTTCGTCCTGGAGCAGGCTGGCCCAGGGCTGGCTTTCATCGACGGTGATCGTCATCTGCTCGCGCGAAAAGGCGAAGGCGCGGGCGACGCCCTGGACGCCAATCCCGCCGCGCGCCGCCACGGTCTGGAGCAGCGTGAAGTGCTCGCGCAGCGGCTTCGCGCCCGCGATCTCGCTCATGAGGCGATTGGCGAAGGCGGCCGAGGCGCGATAGCCGCCCCGAGCCACGCCGTCTTCGTCGACCAGCGGCAGCGAAACTTCGAACGTGTGCGGATCGCGTCGCGGCGTCGCCTCGTGCCATTCGACAATGCCGAGCCGATCGTCAAAGCGGCCGATTACCGACTCGATCGCCGCTCGCGTCCCCTTGATCCGATGCTCGGGAATGCTGTTCGCGACGGCCTCGCGCTTCGTTGCCTCCGGCCATGCGGGATCCCAGCTATCGACCGACATCGCCCAGGCCAGCCAGGGCAGCATGTGCAATGGACAGGTGGCGGGGTCCCAGAGCTGCGACAGTGGCAAGGGCACGTCGCTGATGCGGTTGGTGACTGCCGCGAGGCCGCGCTCGAGCGCGGTCGCGTTCGGCGGGAGGAGCGCGGCGTTACTCATCATAGCCGCCATGCGCGAGCGTGATCCCGGTGCAGCGGGCGGCCTGGGTTTTGCTGCACACGATGTCGGCCCAGCCAGGCAGCACCACGCGCTGAACGCCGGCGACACTCAGGGCGGCCTTGACGCTCGAATCGGTGATATCCCGCGCGAGCTTGAGGCTGTCGGCGAGATAGGCGTCGAGCCGCTCCCGCGCGGCCTGCAACACCAGCGCATGATCCGGGCCGGCGAAAGTGTAGATCGTCGCGTCGATCGCGAAGTCGATGATCTCGGCCGAGGCAACGGTGACCAGGTCGCCCATCGGGCGGATGCGGTTGCCGGTCACCGGCGTTAATACCGCTTCGACGGCGGCAATCGTCTCTGCCGGCGCGGTGCCGTCTCCGGTGCGTGAGAGCAGCGTGATCAGCACCTCGCCCGGAGCGGGCGAGCTGGCGCTTGCGTCGAGCACGTCGGGGTGCGCCGACTTCGCGTGGAAGACATAGGCCAGCTCGGGGCCGGCGCAGGTGAAGCTTTCCGGCGCGAGCACGATCCGCTGGCGGAGCGAGGCGTCATCCTCGAGGATTGGATCGACGCCATTGTCGGGGTTGCCGGGATCAATCTCCTGCCGGAAGACGCCGACGCGCAGCGCGATCTGGTCGAGATCAGCGCCGGTGGCATAGGCGGTCATCAGCGCATGAGCGCGATCGTTGAAGTCCTGTCGGATGAGCAGCTCGCCATAGGAGAACAGTTCGACCAGCTTCACGACGGGATCGGATGCGACGGTCGCGTCGAAGCCGGGGATGAGGGCCTGCGCCTGCGCAAGGTTGGCAGCGAGGATCGTGTCGAACGAAAGCTGTTCGATCACCGTCGGCGCCGGAAGGCTCGAAAGGTCTACGGACGAGGAGCTGGCGGCGATATCGGGCATTGGCGCCATGTCGGGGCGGGGTCCGATGCTCGGCTAGAGCGGGCGCTTGTAGAGTGCGATTCTACAAGCCTGCGGCCGTACTTTTCGAGCTGCAACCAGGTGGGCGAACGAACAAACCGAACCCGCTGCGCGCCAGAGCGCGGCATTGCATAGTTGGCACGATCGCCAGTAGACGTGGCTGCAATGGACAAGGCAGCTATTGCTCAAGCATCTCGCCGCTTGGCGATAGCTCAGAAGGCGCACGCCCTCTTAGCATCTGCCAGCAATCACGACGAGTTTTCGGATAGCTGGTACACGCTGATTGTCGCCGCGAAGAGCGTATGGACGCTACTGGAGCAAGGTTCCAAGTCGTCGCCGCAGTCGCGGCAGTGGTTCGGTGGTAAAAAACGTGAGCGGCGCGACGACGAGCTCCTCCAATATATGTTTGAGGCCAGAAACGCTGCCGAACATGGCCTGGAGGACGTCGTTCGTCATCAACCCCCTTACAACCGGCTAGAAGGACGCTTCGCGGTTGGTGAGACACCCGGTTTGAAAAGCGGAACCCAAATAACGGGAATGCAGCTAAATTTCAGTCGCGGCCTGAGCATTGTGGGCGTTGACCCGGAAGGGAATGACATATCGCTTCCGATTGAATCTAGGATCGTTGATTATCCGGAGACCAGCCGCCTAGCTTCCATCACGACGAGAGGGTCAGTCGTACTCAAGCCACCACAGAAGCATCTGGGGAAACACTTGATCGATGATCATCCCGCATCGGTAGCAAAGGCGAACCTCGATTATCTGGCCGCCATGATCGCAGAGGCTGAGGCGCTCTAACGGTTCGCCGGTTAGCTGGCGATGTGCTCGAGCACTTGTTCGATTATGGCCGCGCGATCGGCCTCGGTCAAACCAAGCAGCTCGCGGCGAGCGTAGCGGACCGGGCGCGCACCTGCGGCCGCGCGATCGGTCCCGCCCTCCTGGTGCACCCACGCGATCTCGGCGACGCGACCGCTGAAGCCGACCCATGCCTCGGCGTCCGTCGCGCCGCTGCGGAGGAAGCGGCCGTTGCGCAGCTTGCGAAACATGGCGCGCTGGCGGATTGCGCCCTTCCGCCGATACTTACCCTTTGAACCGGCGACATCGCCGGTTGGGAGCCATTTGGCGACGCGGTCCCAGAAGAAGCTGCGGATCGCGCCGGCCTCCTGGTCGAAGCCAGTGATCAGCGGCCCCTGGCGCACCCAGCTCGCCATGGTGACTAGGCGCGGTTCGTCGGCGCCCTTGGGATAGAGGAAGCGCAGCGGATAGGCGCCGGGCGCCGCGGCCTGCTTCGCCTTGCGCGGCGCGAAGGCCGAGCCATCGGGTTCGCGTTGGCGGCCGATGCGCTCGCGCTGCGACGTGGCGATCTGGCGAGCGACGGTGCGGAGGAGCTGGCGCTTGGCGCCACCGGACAAGCCCTGCAGCAAGGCGCCGCACAGTTCCTCGATTCGCTCAAGGCCGGCGTCGGCCATGTTCAGGCCGAGGGGTCGGGCGAGATCGCCGGGTGCTGCAGCGTCGCTCCCTCGGCGTCGAACGCCGGCGCGGGGTTCGCGTCGTTTAGGTGCGTCACGACATATTTGCCCTGTGCCTGATCCCAGACGGCGAGCACGCGCTCGGACAGCTCGAGATAGATCGACACGTCGGCAGAGTCGCCGTCGAGGATTTCGGACTCGTAGCGGATCGGCTCCTGCGGCGCGCGTTCGAGCAGCTCCGGCTCTTCGCGGCTGATCCAGAGCAATAGCGGCAAGATGAGGTGGTCGATCTCGCCGGCATAATCCTGCACGACCAGGTTGAGCGTGTAGCGATACTGAAACGACAGGTTGCCGGTCGCGCGCGCGAGCACCCGGCCCTTATCGACGAACATCGACAGGATGTCGGGATTGTCCCGGATCGCGGGCACCTTCGCGAGGAGCAGCGCGCGCAGAGAGGCCGGCTTGTGCAGCATGGGTTATTGCACCTCGCGGGCGAGCGGGCACCAGCTGGGCAGCGCCATCTTCTGCGACGCGCGCACTTTGCACCGCAGGGCGATCAGGTCGTGCCGGAAGCTGCCGGCCACGTCGTAAAGCCCGAGCTGGCTTTCGAGCGCGCGCGCGCCATCCTGGCCACCGTCAGGGTTGCGGCTCGCCAGCGGCACCTTGCCCGGCTCCTGCAGATCCGCTTCCGGGATCCGCGCCATTGGCTGCGGCAGCGGCTCGATCGAGGAGGCGCATGCCGTCAGCATCAACGCAGACGTTGCGATAAACAGGCCGCTCAGTGACGGTGTGGCTTTCACGATAGATCTCCCGAACATTGTCCTGGCGCTGCGTCTCGGCCACCGCCACGCCGCCGCCGACCTGGTCGACGCGCTGCTCCCGTTGCTTGCGGTCGGCCTCGACTGCCTTGCGCGCCTCGGCCTGCTTGTCGCGCTCGATCGCGCGGCCGTCCGAGCGGCCATAGGCATAGGTGCCGGCGAGCAGCGCGGCCGCGACGATCGCGGCGATAAGGGCGAGCCAGGGCTTCATGCTTCGACCAGCGCGTAGGGCACAGTGACGACGCCGAGCTGCTTGGCGAGCTTGTCCACCGTCGCGATAAAGGCCGGCCATTGATCGGGATGGATGGTCTGGCACCCTTCCGACGAGGTCGTGTTGTAGCCGCCCTTGTGGATGTTGATCCCGAAATAGCCAGTGTCGTCATAGGGCGGATTGCCGTCGCGTGTGACGGTCACCGCCCCGCCGATCTGGATCAGCGCGCGATACTGGCCCTTGTGCAGGCCAAAGCGATGCGCGCGCCACAGCCCCGGCTTGAGCACGGCCATGCCCTTGCCTGCACCGGTGCCCGCGCCGTCACGGTAGCGCGAGGGATCCGTGTTGCCGTTCCAAGTGCTGAAATGGACGCCGGGCGCGACGATGCAGAGCGCGTCGTCATAGATGCCGCGATCATTGGCACCCGGCTTCCCCATCGTGTCGCGGTAGTAGCCGCGGATTCCGACCAGGAAGAGCTTGTCCGTCCCCTTGCCGGGCGCGAGGGGCAGCGCGGCGATCATAGCGAGCACCTGCGCCTCGGTCAGGCGCGGGCGAGCGGCAGGCTTCATGGTCACTTCTTCCTCCCGGTTGGACGGTCAGTTGCGGGTGCGGGCTTGAGCCGGATCGACTGCGAGGCCTGGCAGGCAGCGTGAAGCAGCTCAGCGGCGACGCGGACGCCATGGCTGGCGAGTGCCATTTCAGGGCTTTTCGACATCGATCGGCTTCCCGGTGATCTTGATCGCGAGCGCCATGAGCGAGGCCGACAGCGCCTTGTCGGTGGCGAGACGATCCTTGTCATAGGCGAGGCGCTGCTCATCCAGCTCGCGGCGCTCGGCGCGATCTTCCTTGCGCTGCTGAAGCAGGATCCAGCACATGATGCCGAAGGGGCCGGCATTGGCGAGCGCGGCGATCAGGGTGTTGGTGTCCATTTTCAATCCCAGAGGCTGACGACGTCGCGCGTGGCGGTCGCTTCGATTGCGGCGGGCGGCACGACCACGGCGGTGCCGAGGGGCAGGATCGGCCCGAGGCGCGCGAGACCGGGATTGGCGGCAAGCACGGCAGGCAAAGCAGCCGCGACGAGACCGCGCTCGCGAAACAGCAGCCCGTCGAGCGTGTCGCCCTGGCGTGCGTGGAGCTTGTCCGCCATCAGATCAGATCCACCACGGTGCGACCTTCGCCGCGCAGATCCCGCACGGCGTAGATCATGTCGCGGCGCAGCTCGCCGAGCGAGGCGTCGAGTTCATCGACCTGGCGCTGTCCCGCGCCGGTCAAGTCGATGTCACGATATCGCTCGACCAGCTCGACCTTCGTCGCGGCAGCGATGGCGGCCGCGTAGAGCTGCACGAACTGGCTCTTGCCGTCGATCATGTCGGCGGGGATCGCTGCCAGGCTTGCGCGGCCATCGGCGACGTGCATCGCCTTCCAGCTCTGCAGCTGGCGGTTGACGGTTATCATGGCGCGCACGATCGCGCCGCGCAGCCGATCGGGCGTGACGGCATCCCGCACGCGTACATCCTTGCGCAGATCCGCCGGCTCGACGTTCGGAAACCAGCCATCGTTGGTGACGACAGCCTCGGCCTGCGGCTCGGCGGGTGCCGTCGGCGTGCTGTCGAAGACGAAGTCGCTCATCGCATCAGCGTCCAGCCAACGGCGCAGGCCGTGGCGAAATAGATGGCGAAGCCGATCAGCAAGTTGGCGATCGAGGCTGCGAGCCAATGCCAGACCGGGCGACCGAACCAGGTGCCGCCGAGGCGCGGGACCGAAACGAAGATGCCGGCGATACCGATCGCGACCATCATCATGCCCGCCATCATCACCAGCGCGCCGAGGAGTCCGATGAAGAGGGCGAGCATTGCGGCAATCCTTGAGTTTCGGGGGTGGGGATCGGGTCACTGGCGGCCCTCAGGCCGAAGCCCCTCCCGCCATGCGCGATCCGCCCCCGACGCCGGGGGGCGAGCTGGTCAGCCGGTCTGCGCCGAGGTGTCCGGTGCAGGCAGCAATTTGGTGAGCTTCTTGATTCGGTCGTTGACGCCGACGCGCTGGTCGAGGCTGCGCGCGCGGCCGAACGTCTCGAGCGCGAGGCGGGCGAGCGGGGCGTTGATGCACGCGTCGCCGGCCTCGCTCAGCGCGCCGCGCATCTGCTCGACGCCGATCGCCTTCTTGAGCTTGGCGCGGATCTGGTCGTGCATGTCCGTTTGCGCGGTTAGCATGTCGATGCGCGCGAGGATGTCGAAGTCGAAGGCGGTGCCGGCTTGCTGGATCTTGATCGCGGCCGTGGCGACTTCCTCGACGATCAGCGCAGCGGCCGAGCGCTCGTAGCGGGCGGGCAGCGGGATACCGTGCTCGAGCACATGTTCGATCAGCGCCATCGCGCCGGCGAAGTCGCCAGTGTCGATCCGCCAGATCATGACGGTCGGCAGCACGTCTTCCTCGAGGCCGACGCCGGCCGCGACCAGACCATCGACCCAGGCGGCATATTCCGGCAGCATTTCGCGCTTGGCGTCGATCTTCTTCTCGATCGACTGGATGTCGCGCAGGCGGCGCAGATCGTGCTGCAGGCGCAGGTTGATCTGGGCGGTCGCGCGCTCCTGCGGCGTGCCGGGATCGTGATCGATGGGGACCGCGTGCCTGGCCTGGGCCGTCGCGGATGCCTGCGCGAGCGCGCGGTCCCGGTGCGCGCGGGCCAAGCTCGGCCGCGCGGTCGTTACCCCTCCCCGGGGCGCGGTATCTTGGGTGAGCCCGCTCGCCTCGACAGGAGCGGCCGCCATTTCGGACTTGGTTGCCAGGATGCGTTCCCGGTGCTTGCGAGCGAGGCTCATTGCGGATCCTTTTGGGGCGAGCGGGCTACAGGGGTGGCGTCAGCCGGCGATCAGGCCGGCTTCTTGCCCATGACGATATTCTCGACGAGCGCGCACAGGCCGTATTCCTCGACGACATAGGCCTCGTTGACGCTCTCGTAGTTTTCGACCTGGTCGAGCGCCGGCTCATCCTTGAGGTGCCGGCGACGCGTGTCTTCCTGCTCGTAGATCGAGAGGTTATCGAGCCGCGTGATCAGCAGCGCGCCAGCCGGGAAGCCGGGCACGCGGGCCGCGCGCAGGCCGCCGACCTTCTTGTCGGACAGCAGCACGTCGCGCGCGAGCTGCTCGGTCGCAGTGTCGCCGGCCTCGTTGACGATGTTGAAGTATTTGTCGTGCACCAGGTCGCGGCCGCAGATCACGACGAGTTCGGTGTCGTCGCGCTGCCATTCGTCGAGCAGCTCGACCGCATCCATCACGACCGCGTCGAGGTTGACGTAATCGACTTCGGCGGTGGCGGCGTTGTCCTCGGCCTCGTTATAGACCTCGCCCTTGCCGACATAGATCGCCTTCGTCGGGTTGGTGCTCAGCGCACCGTCGTTGAGCACGCGCTCCGGCGCGAAGGTGCGGATCTTGTAGAGCCAGCCCTTGTTGACGTCCTGGAGCAGCGGGTTCGCCGCGCGATCGGTCTGCGCGGCGACCGAAGTGCCGTGCCAGCCGATCAGGATGCGATCCATGCCCTGGCGCTTGAGGATGGCGTTGCGCACGAGCTGCTGGAACTCGGGGCGGTGGCGCCATGCGTCGAGCGTCGAATACTTGATCGCGGTGTCGAAGTTGGTCTTTTCGCAGCGGTAGCGGCCGCCGTCCGACGTGTCGGTCGCGGCAGTGGGCGTGCGGCGGTTGCCGGCTGCGGTGTTGGTGCGCCCCGCGATCGTGCGCGTGACGCCGACGCCGACCTTGTCGCCTTCCTGCTCGGGCACGACGACGAGGTTGATGCGGGTCAGGAAGTCGCTCTGCGACTGCTGAACCTCGACCAGCTTCTGCTGGACAACGGGGGCAACCGTGAATTGCTCGGTCGCGCTGGCGACGCCGTTGATCAGCGCGATCTGCGAGACATAGGCGGTGTAGAGGAGGCGGGTGGCGTTACGCATCGGGTGCTCCTGGGCAGCGAGTAAGTGGCGGGCGGTGGATCAGGGGGTGTCGGGGATCAGCAGTCGGTGAGGATGCTGGCACCGCCGCCGGTCGCGGGCGGGCGGTTGAAGCTGGTGTCGGGGGTCTTTTCGAGCTTCGCCTTCAGACCATCGACTTCGGTCTTCAGGGCGGCGAAGGCGTCGTTGGTCGGCTTGAGCGCGTCCGCGAGCTGCTTGCCCATCTCCTGGCCGATCGCGGTCGTGAAGGCGCCGACGTCGAAATTGTCGTTGGCGGGCTTTGCCGGCTCTTCCTGCTTCGGCTTCTCCGGCTCCTTCGAGAACATCGCCGCGACCTTGGCGAATCCGCCGGCGATGGCGTCGGCGATCGACGTGCTGTCAGCAGGCGCAGCGTCGAACTCGAGCGCGACCGATTCGGTGCCGAACGCGAACATCGAGCCGGGGGTCGTGCTCGAGAACTTGACCTTCTGGGTCGCGATCGAGGCGGGGTTGTCGGTGAAAGCGAGACCGACCAGACCGACCTTGCCGGTGCCGGCATAGCTGCCGGTGATCTCGACCGAGGGGAACGGCTTCTGATCGTCGGCGGCGAGCTTCACGAGCTGCTTGTTGCCTTCGACCTGGACGTAGAGCGCGCGGCGGGTCTCGGCCTTGCCGTCGATGGTGATCTCATCGTCCTGCGCCTTGACGGCGATCACGTCGCCATAGCCGTTGAACGGCGGCTCGGGGCTGTAGCCCGCGATATGTTCGATGTTGATGCGTGGCGAATAGGTCTCCGCGTTGAAGGTCGCGACGATCTCGTCGATCATCTCGGGCGTGATGACACGGCCGTCGCTGATCGTGTTGCCGGCGACGAAAGCGCGGAAGAACTTGCTCTTGGCCATGTTGCTGCGGTCCCTCAGGTCGGTTCGATGCTGGCGGCCGCGGCCGCGCTGACACCGGCGAAAGGGGACGAAGGGGGCGCGCTTCTCAAGCGAGCGGGCTTGTAGAGAGGCACTCTACAAGGGCGGCGGCTCAATGGCAGCGCGCGGGCGTGGCTAGGTTCCGGCCGCCATGCCGCCGATCGACGAACCCCTCCCTGCATCGACCATGCCGATTCCGGTCGATGCCCGCCGCCAGGCGCGCAGCCTATATTGGCGGGGTTGGGGCGTGACGCAGATCGCCGACGAGCTCGGCCTCAAGCGCCCGACCGTCCAGGCATGGAAGGATCGCGAGAAGTGGGATGATGCGCCGTCGATCGCGAAGATCGAGGATGCGCTCGAGTGCCGGCTCAACCTGCTGATCGCCAAGGAAGCGAAGACGGGTGGCGACTTCAAGGAGATCGACCTGCTGATGCGCCAGGTCGTCGCGACCGCGCGCGTGCGCCGATACGAAGCGCCGGGCGGGCACGAGGGCGACCTCAACGAGAAGGTCGGCAACCGCAACGCCGGCGAACGCAAGAAGGCGGCGGTCAACCACTTCACGACCGAGCAGGTCGAGCAGCTCGAGCAAATCTTCGAAGACGAGCTGTTCGGCTATCAGGAGGATTGGTGGGCGGCGAAGGATCAGCGCACGCGCATGATCCTCAAGTCGCGCCAGATCGGCGCGACCTGGTATTTCGCGCGCGAGGCGCTGCTCGACGCGCTGCGCGGGGGCGGCAACCAGATCTTCCTGTCGGCATCGAAGAACCAGGCGCATATCTTCCGCGGCTACATCATCCAGTTCGCGGCGAAGGTCGGCGTCAAGCTGCAGGGCGACCCGATCGTGCTCAGCGCCGAGACGCTGCCCGAGGGCGAGGATCAGCCGCAGCTCTACTTCCTTGGCACGAACGCGCGCACCGCGCAGGGCTATCACGGCAATTTCTACTTCGACGAGTTCTTCTGGACCTATGGGTTCGAGGAGCTGAACAAGGTCGCCAGCGCCATGGCGATGCACAAGCGCTGGCGCCGCACCTATTTCTCGACGCCCAGCTCGGTCGCGCACCAGGCGCACCCCTATTGGACCGGCGAGCGCCGCAACCGCCGCGTGAAAAAGGAAGATCGCGTCACGATCGATGTCAGCCATGCCCGGCTGCAGGCGGGCGAGCTGTGCGAGGACAAGATCTGGCGCCAGATCGTGACGATCGAAGACGCCGCCGCGCGCGGGTGCGACCTGTTCGACATCGACGAGCTGCGCGTCGAATATGCGCCCGACGAGTTCGCCAACCTGCTGATGTGCCAGTTCGTCGATGACAGCCTCTCGGCGTTCAAGTTCAACGAGCTGCAGCGCGCGACCGTCGATGCGATGGTCGATTGGCGCGACGTCGATCTGCTCGCGCCGCGCCCCGTCGGCAACCGCAATGTCTGGGCGGGCTATGATCCGCAGGAGAGCGAGGATGGCGATAACGCGGCGCTGGTGATCGCGCTGCCGCCCGAGGGACCGAACGGCAAGTTCCGGCTGCTTGAGCGGCATCAGCTGCGCGGCCTCGACTTCCAGGCGCAGGCCGAGTTCATCGTCGCGCGCCTCAAGCGCTACAACTGCACCTATCTTGGCATCGATGCCGGCGGGGTCGGCGCGGGCGTTTATCAGTGCCTGCAGCGCGAGGGCGTGCGCGGCCTGACGAAGATCGAATATTCGGTCGATGCCAAGGCACAGATGGTCATGAAGGCGCAGCACAGCTTTTCGCGCGGCCGCATCGAGTTCGACGGCGCGTGGATCGACGTCCAGTCGTCGTTCCTGTCGATAAAGAAGGCGCTCACCCGATCGGGCGCCGCGATCACGTTCAAGGCGACCCGCGACGCCGACACCGGCCATGCCGATCTGGCCTGGGCCGTCATGCACATCCTCATCAACGAACCACTCGACGGCAAGGCGCGGCCGAAGACGCGCATGGAGATTATCGATGGCGAAGCCGAAGCGAGCGACGCGGATGACGAAGGCGGATTCGGCGGTGGCCGCACATGGGGCGCTGGTCGAACAGAAGAGCGATGCTGGCGGGATGGCCTTCAGCTTCGGGGATCCGGAGCCGGTGCTCAACCGGCGCGAGCTGATCGACATGCTGGAATGCCCGCACAATGGCCGCTGGTACGAGCCGCCCATTCCCGTCGAGGGGCTGGCCCGCGCGTTCCGCGTGTCGCCGCACCACAGCTCGGCCATCTACCTCAAGCGCAACCTGCTCGCCGCATCGTTCGTGCCGTCGCCGCTGCTTAGCCGGGCGGCCTTCTCCGCGCTCGCACAGGATTATCTCGTCTTCGGATTCGCCTTCCTCGAGGAGCGGTACAACGTGCTGGGCCGCGCGCTGCGGTTCGAGCACAGCCTCGCCAAATATACGCGCCGCGGCGTCGAGCCGGGCCGCTTCTGGTTCGTGCCCGGCTTTGGCCGCGAGATCGAGTTTCCCCCGAACAGCGTGCACATGCTGCGCCAGCCCGACGTGAACCAGGAGATCTATGGCGTGCCGGAATATCTGAGCGCGCTGCAGTCGGCGCTGCTCAACGAGGCGGCGACGCTATTCCGGCGCCGCTACTATCTAAACGGCAGCCACGCCGGGTATATTCTCTATGCCACCGGCGACATCGACGCCGACGATACCGAGAAGATGCGCGAGGCGCTCAAGCGGTCCAAGGGGCCGGGCAACTTCAAGAACCTGTTTGTCCATGCGCCGAACGGCAAGGAAGGAAGCCTCAAGATCCTGCCGATCGCCGAGGTGGGGGCTAAGGATGAATTTCTCGGCATCAAGACGGCGACGCGCGACGACGTGCTCGCCGCCCACCGCGTGCCGCCCCAGCTGCTCGGTATCGTGCCGGCGCAGGGATCGACGCCGGGCAACCCCCTTCAGTCGATGGCCATGTTCACCGCTCTTGAGATCCAGGCGCTTCAGGCGCAGTTCGAAGCGATCAATGACCATACCGGCTACGAGCTGGTGACGTTCGACAACAGCAGGATCACGGTCGCGGAAGCGGCGTGAAGCGCCCCCGCCGGCCGCAAGGCCAGGCGGGGGTGAGCCGGGTGGCGGCCCGGATCACCGACGAGGATATTCTCGCCACGACAGATTGGCCAGTGCGGCCGTCCCGCTTCCCGGCATGCCGGGCGGGGATCCTAGAATAGCGAGAAATCCAACATGTCCAGTACCAGCGTAAAGCCAGTGGCACCCGCCGCCGGCTATATCGGCGGCAAGCGGAACCTTGCCGGCCGCGTCGTGCGCATCCTCGACCAGCTCGAGCACGATGCCTATGCCGAGCCCTTCGTCGGCATGGGCGGCATCTTCCTGCGCCGCCGGCGCCGCCCGCGCGCCGAGATCATCAACGATATCTCGGGCGACGTCGCGACGTTCTTCCGCGTGCTGCAGGAGCACTATCCCTACTTCATCGACATGCTGCGCTTTCGCGTGGCGAGCCGGGCCGAGTTCGAGCGGTTGAAGGCCATGCCGCCCGAGCGGCTTACCGACCTGCAGCGCGCGGCGCGATTCCTCTACCTGCAGCGCCTCGCATTCGGCGGGAAGGTCAATGGCCGGCACTTCGGCGTCGATGTCACCCAGGGCGCGCGGTTCAATGTCGCCAAGCTTGAGCCGATGCTCGCCGATATCCACGAGCGGCTTGCCGGCGTCGTGATCGAGCAGCTTGCCTATGGCGAATTCATCCGTCGCTATGATCGTCCCGGCACCCTGTTCTATCTCGATCCGCCCTATTGGGGATGCGAGACTGACTATGGCCAGGACGTGTTCGCGCGCGGCGACTTCGAAGCGCTGGCCGCGCAGCTTGCCGGCATCAAGGGGCGGTTCTTGCTCTCGATCAATGACACGCCGGGTGTGCGTGAGACCTTCGCGGCGTTCGCGTTCGACCAGGTCGATACGACCTACACGGTCGCCAAGGGCAAGGGATCAACGGCGCCCGAGCTGCTGATCCGCAACTTCTGACTATCTCCGCCGGGGGGCGGGATCTTCAGCGCGAGCCTGGCAGGCGGGGCACGCCGTGCTCATC
Source organism: Sphingomonas sp. (assembly GCF_036402235.1). Taxonomy (GTDB): domain Bacteria; phylum Pseudomonadota; class Alphaproteobacteria; order Sphingomonadales; family Sphingomonadaceae; genus Sphingomonas. The sequence goes on from NZ_DASWTG010000080.1 coordinate 62,286, forward strand.
CACCAGGTGCGGGAACGGATGCGGCTCGGTCACACCGAATTTGCCCCGCTCGTATGAATTGAAGAACGGATCGCTGGTTTCGCAGGTCATTCCTCGACCACCTGCTTGCTCACGACCACCAGCCCTCGCGCATCTCGAAATTGCTGCGGTATCGCCGACTCGGTTTGGAGGTCGAGGCCATCCATTTTGATCGGCTGAATATTCCCAACAACATGTACGTCGGGGCTTCGCGGAGCAGGGACTGGTCTCACAGAGTTCCACTCGATCAGCAAAGGCTCCCGTCCCCCATCGATCTCGACCGAGGCCGGATATAGCGTGACGACACCTCCGGGCCGCTGACGTTCAGCCTGCCTTTTGAAAACTAGCGGCTCACCGGTAATGTGCAGCTTGCCGCGATACTCACGCGGAACTGTGACTACGGGCTTAGCGCGCGATCCAATCAGCCGGACATCAAAACTACCATCGTCGATCAGCCTGCAGGATGGTGCGCCGGGAACTGACAGTGTGACATTACGCGATCCAGAGCTGGCGACGACGCGCTGTAGCTGCTCGAGAGCAATACGGACTTCTCGGTTTTGTACGGCTGCGTCTATGAGCTGCCGCTCTACCTTTGACGGCGCATCCGCCTTTTCCTGAGTTGCCGGTACTGCAAGACCAAGCAGCGTCGCGACAGCGGCCATCGCCGATACTGCGGCGGATATAATGGTGACGGTCTCGCCCCACCCTTTTGCCGGGCTAGTTTCGGATATGTACACGCCTGCATCAACAACGACCAAGTAATCGATCTTGATCGAGCCAGGAGAAATTGCCGCGAGGCGTAGAGGCGGTTGCCCCAAAATTTGCGACGCCCCGAGGATTTTGCCGACCACCATCCCGAGCGCGTTGGCCAGATCGGGTACGATCTGAGGGTCAAGATAGAGGCGTTCCCCTTCGGCAGGGTCGGCGAAGTGCACCGTGACTAGGCTGTTGCTCATGTTCCCCCTCATCGCGAACCTAGCCTGTCCAGTGGACGTCGCAAAGGGTCATCGCAGGCCGGCAATGACCGGCTAGTGCGTATGCACCATCTGTCCTGACCCGCACGCGGGCGCTTTTCCCCCCGCCGCGCCTGCCCGCTTTCTAGGTCGCTTTCGATGCGATGACACTCCCCTAGGGAGTTCCCTCGGACAAACGGCTCGCGATCGTGATGCGATCTGATGCACCTGCGCAGTGCTTCGACGCAGGCGTGATGCGCGAAGTTTTGAAGCGCATGTCGCCGCCCTGCCGGGGCCGGGTGCCGGGAAAACCCCAACATCCGCAACATTGGGCCGAAAATCGACCTAAGATACTGATATCAAGGCGATTTAAAATTGGCCTTTCGCCCCAATGCAACCCCAACCAACCCAACCATAAACCCCAATGTCATTGATATTATTATGTTTTTATTTCGAGAATTATTGGTTTGGTTTGCCATGATCTGGTTAGGGAGAGGTTGGCGCAAATGTTGGGGTAAAAACGGCTGAAATCCGCGAATGTTGGGGATGTTGGGGTTTTCCCGCGTGCTACTCTCTGCCCTACGGCGGGCCGTCTAACTTTATGTCGCTTTGCCGATCACGCGTCGCCGCCGCCGCAAATGAACGCAGCAGGAACATCCTTCGGGAATAGTTCGGGACATTCAGGCCCGCGCCAGTCCGCGCGTATCACCTTCGTTCCGCGAACGGCGCGTTGACCCGCCCGCAAAAGCCCGTAAAAGCGCCCTCATCCCCTCGCGGGGGCGCTTAGCTCAGTTGGTAGAGCATCTCGTTTACACCGAGAGGGTCGGCGGTTCGAGCCCGTCAGCGCCCACCATTCCCTCCCATGCCCCTCGCGGGTTCAGCTGGCGGTGAGCGTCGCCTTGCCGTTCGCGAGCTTGATCGTGATGTAGCTGTTGTCGCAAACATTGGCGCCGGCCCACACTTGGGTCGTGCCGTCCTCGAACGTCGCCTTGAGATCGTAACGGCACTGGCTTGCCGCCTTGTCGAAGCGGACCGTGGTCTTCCCGCCGACCTTGATCACCGGATCGCGCCGCGTTTCGGGATCGACCGTCTGCGGCTTGAAATCGGTGGTTCCGGCAGGGGCCAGCTCGATCGTCTTGATCGGCTTGCCCGAGCCGTTGGTGAGCATGAAATCCCAGTCTTCCGCCCATGCGGGCGCTGCCCCGACCATGACTGCCGCGAGTGCGATGACATATTTCATTGGTGCATTCCTCCCCTAAAGGAACGGGCAGGAGCATGCGCCTCTCCGGGGCGCTTCGCAAGCGTTGCCGGCGCGGGCGCCTAGAGCTGCCGGACGAGCTGGACGGCGCAGGCGATCCAGGGCGGATCGGCAACCACCTGTTGCCGGGCGCCGGGGCCAAGCGGAAGGATATTGAGTCGCCCGCCCTCCCCCTCATGCGCGATCAGCCGGCCGAACAGGAAGCGGCCTGCGGGGCGCGGAATCAGCACGTCGCGGTTGAGCGCCGAGGCGAAGGCGGCGGGCGCGAGCCGGCGGCACCAGACGACGTCGCCTGCGCGATAATCGCCGACTCCTCCGCTGACGGTGACGGCGACCAGATCGGGCTCGGCATGCGGGGGCGCGACCGTGGCCGGACGGCGCAGCGCCTGCGCGCCGCCGGCGTCGAGCGTGGCGGCGACGGCGAGGTCGGGCCGGCCGGGCAGCCGGACGAGATCGGCGGCGTCGACGTCGAGCGCGGCGGCGATGCGGTTGAGCCAGGCGACCGAGACGGTACGCGTGCCGGTCTCGAGCCGGCCGATCGTCTGCGCCGTGGTGGGCGGCACGCAGCGCTGCGCCACTTCCTCCAATGTGAGGCCCTTGGCGCGGCGGACTTCGCGGATGGCTGTGATCATTGCGCTTCCCGTATAACCGATGCGGTTAAATCACTTTCCTACAAGCATGACGATATGGCAAGACTGATTCGGCAATGACGGGAGGTGCGGATGCGCGAGCTGGTGGAGCGATCGATCGAGGACGGATACGTGATCCACAATGCGCCCGCGCGCAAGAGCGGGCGGCGGGTAACGGTGAACCTGGCCGAATCGCCGCTCGGCTGGCTGCGTGCGCGCGAACTGATCGATGCGCGCCAGTTCGAGGCGGGCGAGCGGCTGCGCGCGGATTACGAGATGGCGGCGCTGGGGCCGCGCGTGACGATGCGCTGGGACGCGGCACCCGCGGCGCGGCGGAGCGGGATGCCCTCGGCCGGTTCGGATCCGACGACTGCGCAGATCGGAGCCAAGCGGCGGTTCGATGCAGCGGTGGCCGCCGCGGGGCCGGGGCTCGCCGACATCGTGTGGCGGGTGATCTGCGCCGGAGAGGCGGTGCCGGTGGCGGAAAAGGCGCTGGGTTGGCCGGCGCGCGCCGGACGGCTGGTGCTGACGCTCGCGCTCGACCGGGTGGCGGACCATTACGGGCTGCGGTGACGCGCGGGCGTGCTCTCAGGCCGAAGGCGCGGACGGCGGGGCGAGCGTGGTGCCGAGAAAGCGGTTATAGACCCAGCCGATACCGATCAGCGCGAGGCCGAGGCCGAGGAAGGACAGGATGCGCAGCAGCCCGTCGAGCGCCGCGGCATCGATCAGGAAGACCTTGAGCGTCACCGCAGTGAGCAGGGCGAGGCCGGCGAGGCGCAGGTCGCGCGCGCCGCTGCGGATGCCGAGCGCGAGCCAGGCGATCGCGAGCAGGAGGAAGGCGGCGGAATAGCCGTAATTCTCGCCGGTCGTGATCGGGCCGGTGAGGAGCGCGCCATGCGCCGCCTGGCGCACCGCGGCGGCGGCAGCGGCAAAGGTCAGCCCCATGCCGAGATAACGCCAGAGCGGCGCGCGCGCGAAGCTCCAGCTCCACAGCGCGGCGAGCGCGAGGTGGATCGTGGCGCCGTTGAGGAGCGGGATGCTCCCCACCTGCTGCGGGACAAAGATCGGGTTGAGAATCAGCAGGTCGAACCAGAGGATGCGGATGAGGCCGAGGCCGAACAGAGCGAGGCCGAGCGCCGGGAGGCGGATGCGCCGGAAACTCAGCCAGCCGGCGGCGAGCAGCGCCTGGGTGATGAGCGCGCGCTCGGCAAAGCCGCGGGTGAGAAAGCGGGGCTCGTCGCCGATCGCGAGCGGGAGCTTCGCGAGATGGTAAAGCAGCATCAGGCCGACCGCGATGGCGCCGGTCAGCACGGCGGGGCGGAGGCGGCCGAACTGCGCGCGCCCGGCGAGCAGCAGCGCAGCGGCGGCGAGCGCCGGCAGCAGGTGGCGGAAGGCACCGGCAAGATCGGGGAGCCGGCTATAGGGCAGGTGCGCGCTGCTGGCGGAATCGGCGATCAGCGCGACGTAGCGCAGAACCGGCTCGATCCCGGCGAGCAGGATCGCGGCGAGCGCGAGCGCGGGCAGATGGCGCAGCTGCGGGTCGCCGGTGCGGCTTGCCCACCCGCCGAGCGCCACCGCGATGGCGGCGAAGGGCAGCGCGATCCAGGCGCC
>NZ_DASWTG010000081.1:0-37696 GCF_036402235.1 Sphingomonas sp.
CGCCAGCACCAGATGATGCCGGTTGCACGGGCTGAGGTCGCTCCCCGTCTGCGCGATCCCGATCACCGGACGGCCGCTCCGCAGCTCCTTCAAGCTCAGCCCGAAGTTCAGATAGCGCTCCAGATACAGCGCCGTCATGTCGATATTGTCCGGATTGTCGAACCACGCGGCTGAACGCAGCTTGCGAGATTGAGTCATCGACGGCTCTCAGCGCAGCGCCAGCACCACGACCGACGCCGGCGGCAGCGTCGCGGACAGCTTGCCATCGGATACCGTCGCGCCGGTAAAGGCTGCGGGCTTGACCCGCTCGGGCGCGTCGAAGCTGTTGTGCGCCTGGATCGCCCCGGTAAGTACCTGGCCCTCCGCCCTGCTCGCCGACACGCCGGAGAGCGCCGCCTCGACCGTGATCGGGCGATTGGGATCGGCATTGACCAGCGCGACATGGACGACACCCGCCGCATCGCGCGCAGCCGTTCCGCTCACCGCCGGCACGGTCCACTGGTCCTTATTGTACCACGGGCTCTTGAGCTCGAGCGGCAGGAAGGTCGCGTCCTGAAACGGCAGGTACATGTGGAAGACGTGATAGGTCGGCGTCAGCACCATCTTCGACCCGTCGGTCAGGATCATCGCCTGCAGCACGTTCACCATCTGCGCGATGTTGGTCATGCGCACGCGATCGGCGTAGCGGGTGAAGATGTTGATGTTCATCGCCGCCACGACCGCGTCGCGCATCGTGTTCTGCTGATGGAGGAAGCCGGGATTGGTCCCCGGCTCGGGCGAGTACCAGGTGCCCCATTCGTCCACCGCCAGGTTGACGCGCTTGGCGGGGTCGTACTTGTCCATGATCGCCGAATGCTTGCGGACCAGCTCGTCCATCAGCAGCGTCTTGGAGAGGGTGCGGGCGTATTCCTCCTCGTCGAACTCCGTCGCCGAGCCCTTCTTCGCCCAGCTGCCGGGCACCGTATAATAATGCACGCCGATGCCGTCGAACATTTTGCCGGCATCGCGCATCATCACTTCGGTCCAGTTGTAATCGACCGAGTTGGCGCCGCTCGCGATCTTCTCAACCTTCACGCCGGCCGGAACCTTGATGAAGGTCGAATAGCGGCGGGTAAGATCGGCGGCATATTCGGGCCGCATGCTGCCCCCGCATCCCCACAGCTCGTTGCCCAGGCCGAAATAAGGGAGCTTCCACGGCTGCTTGCGGCCATTCTTCGCGCGCAGGTCGGCAAGTGTGCCCGCAGGCGCGGTCATATATTCGACCCACTCGGCCATTTCCTGCGGCGTGCCGTTGCCGACATTGCCCGAGACATAGGCCTCGGCCCCGATCAGCTCGGCGAAATCCATGAACTCGTGCGTGCCGAAGGCATTGTCCTCGGTCACGCCGCCCCAGTGCGTATTGATCTTGACCGGGCGCTGACTGCGCGGCCCGATCCCTTCGCGCCAGTGATATTCGTCGGCGAAGCAGCCGCCGGGCCAGCGCACCACCGGCACCTTGAGCGCCTTCAGCGCGTCGATCACGTCGTTGCGATAGCCGCGCGTGTTGGGGATCTTCGAGTTCGGCCCGACCCAGATCCCGCCATAGATGCCGGTGCCCAGATGCTCGGCGAACTGGCTGAAGATGCGCCGGTCGATCTTCGCCCCGGGCTTGTCGGCGCGCAGGGTCGCGGTAGCGCCCGTTGCCGGCGCAGGAGCGCTGGTCTGGGCGAAAGCCGGCGCGGCGGGCAACGCCGTGCAGCTGAGAAGTGCGACGGCGAGAACGGATCGGAACGGGCGCTTCATGCAATGGCTCTCCACAAAATACTCCGACAAATAATCAGAGCTCGAGGAACAATGCGAGTCAAAAAAAATCGAGGCCACCGGCACTGCGGCAGCCCCGAAGGAGGGAGAGCTTCAGAAGCGGAAATTGACTCCGACGCTGACCGTGCGGCCGACGCGCGTCTCGAACAGCGTGTCCTGGCGGGTGCTGTCGATGTAGAGCCGGTTCTGCTCGTCGGTCAGGTTCTGCGCCTCGACGATCAGCTTGAGGCTGTCGGTGATGTTGTACGAGGCCGAGGCATCGACATAGAGCGTCGGCGCATTGCCCTGGATGTCGCTGCCCTGCGACGCCGGAATGCCGCGGATGAAGCGGTCGCGCCAGTTGGCGGTGCCGCGAATGCTGAACTTGTCATCCTCATAGTAGAGCGTGCCCGATGCGGTATTCTTGGACAGGCCGACCAGATCGTCCTTCACCGTGCGGGTGCAGGCACCGCCCGCGCTCGCCAGGCAGTATTCGATCTCGGACACGACATGGGTGTAGTTCGCCAGCACACCGAAGTTGCCGAGGAAACCATCCATGAAGTTGAAGGGCAGCTGCAGGTTCACCTCCACGCCCTTGAGCGGACCGCCCGGCGTGTTGAAGGGGCGTGAGATATTGAACAGCTCGGTCGGCTGGGTGTTCGATCCGAACAGCAGGGCGTCTGGCAGCCCCAGCGTGTTGAACGGCTCCTGGCTGTTGATGTTCTGGATGAAGCTCTTGATGTCCTTGTAGAAGAACGCCGCCGACAGCAGCGATCCCGGACGGAAATACCATTCCAGCGCGGCGTCGAACGTGTTGGCGCGGATCGGATCGAGGAACGGGTTGTTGATGCTGCCGGTCCGCGTGACCGCGTTCACGCCGCTGGTCGGCGCGAGCTGCCCCAGCTCCGGCCGCGCCATCACCTTGGCCGCGGACAGGCGCAGCACCAGGTTCTGCACCGGCTCGATCACCAGATTGGCGGACGGAAGCCAATCCTCATAGCCGTTGAACGCGACGGCGTACTGACCGACCAGATTGGTGGGCGACGTCGTCCCGGTGGGCGGCGGCACGGTGATATAGCCCGACGAACGCATGTCCGTCCGCACATAGCGCACGCCGATATCGCCGCGCAGGCCCACGCCCACCTGCTCGCCCAGGTCGAAGCTGCCCATGACATAGGCACTCTTGATCGTCTCGTTCACCCGCGTATCGACGCCGCCGCATTCGGAACCGCAAAAGCGCACGCCGTCGAAATTGAAGGTGGACGCCCATTTGTCGGGATCGATCGCGGCCCAGCTCGCTGGCGCGCCATTGCCCCACAGCTTATCGACGCCGCTGATCTGGCGGGTGATGCTGGCGAGGGTAGTTCCGGCGGGCAGCACACGCACCACCAGATCGGCATTGTACGGCCGCAGCGAGGTCAGGTGGAACCGGCTCTCGCGGTACTGGCCGCCGAACCGGACGGAGAAGGCATCGCTCAACGTCCATTTGACGTTGACCTCACCCGTGAAATTGTCGGTGGTGTTGGTCTGCGGCCTGCCCTGGAAGCTGAACCCGCCCAGCACTGTGCCGTCGGCAAGCGCCGGCGCATAGGTGAAGTTGCCCGGATTGGACACGTCGAAGCCGAAGCCGATCGTCGGCACGCTGCCGCCGCCGCGATAATCGATCGAGAAGCCGTCCGCGTCGATCACGTCCATGAAGGTCTGGAGACGCTTCTTGCCGACCCACTCCGCCTGATTGAGGCCGAAGACGCCGCTGATCTCGAGCGAGTCGTTGAGGCGGCGTTTGAAGTTCAGATTCGCCTGCTTGAAGGTCGAGACGAACTGGTCGATCAGTCCCTCCGAACGGACATCGACGCCATCGAACAGGCCGTAGATCAGCGATCCGTTGCTGTCGAACTGGACCTCGCGAACCGACACCATCGGCTGGCCATTGTTCGAGATCGATCGCGCGAAGGAGAGCCCGGCGATGTAATTGTCGCGCCGCTCGACCTCGAACCGCGAATAGAGCAGGTCGAGCGAGATGTCGGTATCGTCGTCCGGCTTGTATTGCAGCGTCAGCGTGCCGCCGATCCGTTCCTGATCCTGCTCCGAGTTCACATAACGCGGGATGCGCGGGAAGAAGGCTCCGCTGCCGGGCGTGGTCAGTGCGTCCGGCCGGCGCAGGTCCAGTATCTTCTGATAGGCCGCGACCGTGCTGGTGCGCGGGTTGTTGGTGCTGCACATCGTCGGCGTCGCGCCGCGCAGCGCGTCGGTCGCCGGGTTCTGTGGCGTATAGCCGATCGGCGAGCAGAAGCCGCCATTGACGTTGGCCGGCAGCAGGTCGACCGCGGCGTAGCCGACTTCGCGCAGATGGCGCTTCTGATAGGCACCCGACGCCAGCACGCCGAAGCCATTGTCGAACTGCTTCGAGACCAGCGCGGAGATCCGCGGATCGACTTTCTTGGCCACTTCGTTCCACACACCGCGGGCCGTGGCGGAGACCGCGAAGCTCTCCTTGCTGTCGAACGGCTTGGGTGCGGTCAGGTCGACCGTCGCGCCGAGCGAGCCCTCCTCCACGTCCGCCGACGGCGTCTTGCGCACGGTCAGCGCCGAGAAAATCTCCGTCGGAAAGACGTTGAAGTCGAAGCTGCGGCCGCTGTTGCCTGCGCCGAAGATATCGGAGCCGCCGGTCTGCGACGACCCTTCCATCCCGTTGATGCGCACGCGCGTGAACTGCGCACCGAGGCCGCGGACCGAGATGTTGCGCCCCTCGCCGCCGTCGCCGCGCGCGAGCGCCACGCCCGGAATGCGCTGCATCGATTCGGCCAGGTTGGAATCGGGGAACTTGCCGATGTCCTCGGCCAGGATGCTGTCGACCGCTGCGGTTTCGGTGCGCTTCTGGTTCAGCGCGCTGCTGAGCGAGGCGCGGAAGCCGGTGACGACCACCTCGCCCTGCGCTGCCTCGGCGTCGGGCGATTGCTCCTGCGCAAGGGCGGGCGCCGATACGCCAAGGGTCACCGCGATCGCCAGAAGCGACCCGCCGCGGCACGCAATTGTCCGAAATCCAGCCATATCATCCTCCCCAGGACAAGGTTTGCGGGTTCCCCGCACGTCTGGTCGGACAAATAGCATTAATTTGAAAACTGGCAAGTCATTTCGGGAGATTGTTTCACATATTGGGATATAGTGACTAGCCATTCCCTCAAAGTCCCCAAAATAATCATATATTGAATAATTATCGCATAAATTGATAAGACTTCTCAATCAGAGGAGGAGGGGAAGGCATGGACAGACGAGCGTTTCTGGCGAGCGGTGCGGCTGCGATTGCGCTTCCGGCCGAGCTGGCCGGGGCAGCGGCGCATATCGGCTCGGATTTGCCTATGCCCCCGCCGCGCGACGGCCTCGACGCCCCCTACCCTGCCGAGGAGCCGGGCCGCCTGCTGCTCGATCGCGGCTGGCGCTTCCACCTCGGCGACGTGGCGATGCCCGAGATCAGGGGGCACCAGGCCAGTTACGAGAACGCCAAGGCGGGCGCCGCGCACGGCGCCGCCGCGCTGACCTTCGACGACAGCGACTGGCGCGAGGTCGATCTGCCGCACGACTGGGCCATCGAGGTACCGGTCGATCCGACGGCCAATATCGCGCAGGGCTATCGCCGCCGCGGAATCGGCTGGTATCGCCGGACCATCCGCCTCGACCCCGCACTGCAGGGCAAGTTTCTCGAGATCGACTTCGGCGCGATCGCTACCCAAGCCACCATCTGGTTCAACGGCACGATCGTCGATCGCAACTGGAGCGGATACAATGGCGTGCAGGTGGATGTGACGCCCTATGCCCGTTTCGGGGACGAGCTGAACACCATCGCCATCCGCGTCGATGCCAACCCGATGGAAGGCTGGTGGTACGAGGGCGCCGGCATCTACCGGCATGTCTGGCTGGCGGTGCGCGAGCCGGTCCATATCGTCACCGACGGCGTGCATTGCGATCCACACCGCGCGGAGGATGGAAGCTGGAGCGTGCCGGTCGCGGTCACGCTTCAGAACATCGGCACCGCCAGCCGCATGGTTTCCATCGAAGGCAGATTGATCGGACCAGACGGAGGAGGCTCCGGCTTGGTGATCGAACATTGCCAGGTCGATCCGCTCAAGCCGGGAAGCGGGAAGCTCACGCTCCCGGTCGCGAACCCTCGCCTCTGGTCACCCGACGATCCCGCGCTCTACGCACTCCACGTCACCGTGCGCGACGGCGATCGCGTGCTCGACGAGCGCCGCATCAACATCGGCTTCCGCTGGTTCCGCTTCGACGGCCGCACCGGCTTCCACCTCAACGGCGAGCCGCTCAAGATCAAGGGCACCTGCAACCATCAGGACCATGCCGGGGTCGGCACCGCGATCCCCGACGCGCTGTGGGACTGGCGCGTGCGGCGGCTGAAGGCGCTGGGCTCAAACGCGATCCGCATGTCGCACAACGCCCCGCCGATCGAGCTGCTCGACGCCTGCGACCGCCACGGCCTGCTGGTGATGAACGAGAACCGCCAGTTCAACCCCAGCCCCGGCTATATGGAACAGCTCAGCTGGCTGGTGCGCCGCGACCGCAACCGGCCATCTGTGTTCATGTGGTCGGTGTTCAACGAGGAGCCGATGCAGGGCTCGCCCCAGGGCTATGAGATGGTCCGCCGCATGGCCGCGGCGGTGAAGGCGCTCGACGACAGCCGCCCGGTCACCGCGGCGATGAACGACGGCATGTTCACCCCGTCCAATGTCAGCCACGCGGTCGACGTGGTCGGGTTCAACTACCAGATCCCGCAATATGACAAATATCACGCCGCCTTCCCGGACAAGCCGCTGACCAGCTCGGAGGATACCAGCGCCTTCTCGACCCGCGGCGAGTGGGCGACCGACCGGCCGCGCAACGTCATGACCAGCTATGATGACGAAGGCGCGCCCTGGGGGGCGACGCACGCCGCCGCGTGGAAGGCGATCGCCGAGCGCCCGTTCCTCGCCGGCGGGTTCGTGTGGACCGGTTTCGACTATCATGGCGAGCCGACGCCGTTCGAATGGCCGTCGACCTCAAGCTTTTTCGGCATCATGGACATTTGCGGCTTTCCCAAGCTCGCCTTCCACCAGCACCGCGCGCAATGGATCGACAATGAGCCCGTGCTGGCGCTCCAGCCGCACTGGAACTGGCCGGGCAAGGAGGGCCAGCCGATCCGCGTCGTCGCGCTCACCAATGCCGAGCGCGTGGTGCTGCTTCTCAACGGCAGGCCGGCGGGCGAAGCCGCGGTGGACCGGCTCAGGATGCCCGAATTCCACCTGCCCTACGCCCCCGGCAAGCTCGAAGCGATCGGCTACCGCGCCGGCCGCGAGGTGGCGCGCACGCATATCGAGACCGCCGGCGCTCCGGTCGCGCTACGGATCACGCCCGACCGTCGCGTGATGCTGGGCAATGGAGAGGACGTCCAGCCGCTGACGATCGACGCGATCGACGCCGCCGGCCGCCACGTTCCCACCGCCAATCTCCCCGCCAGCTTCACCATCCAAGGCGGCGAAATCATCGGTGTGGGGAACGGCAATCCCAACGACCACGATCCCGAGAAGGGTAACGCGCGAAGGCTGTTCAATGGACTCGCGCAGGTGATCGTCCGGGCCGCGCCCGGCCGCGGCAAGCTGACGCTGCGCGCGACTGCGCCCGGCCTCAGGCCCGCCGCCTTGACCATCGGCCGCATCGCCGCGGAACCCCGCAAGCAGGTCGCCAATACCCGGCCCGAAATGCTGCTGAGCTTCTGGGCACGCGCACCGTTCAGCGCCACGCGGCCCGATCCGCTCGGGCAGATCGGCAGCGAGGATCGCTACGCCACGGCGCGCGGCCGCTCAGGCCGGCTCGAGGGTCCTTCGGACGCGGGGTCCTGGAACGCCTATCGCATGGAGTTCACGCCGCAGGCGCGCGTGCGGCAGCGTGGCGGGACGATCGTGTTCACGCAGATCGCCGGGCGCGCCGAAATCTGGCTCGACGGGCGGCGCGTCGCGGAAAAGGTCGATTTCGCGCCCGCCCCGCTCGAAGTGCCGCTCGCGGCAGGCGAGCAGCCGCGCGTGCTGGTCGTCCTCGTCCAGGCGGAGCCGGGCAAGGCTTCGGGCTTCGGGAAGTTGGTGGCGGTTCGGGAGTCCGGCCAACGCGCCGCCCCCTGATCGCAACGCGGTGCGGTGAGTTCGGCTTACGCCTGGCTTCGATGGCGCAACGCATCGACGATGACCTGAAACGCCGGAAGATTCTGGCGGCGGCTCGGATAGTAGAGGAAATAGCCGTCGAAGAAGGGGGACCAGTCATCGAGGATCTGGACGAGCGCGCCCGACGCGATATGCCGCTCGACGATGCTCTCGGGAACATAGGCGATGCCATAGCCGCTCATGGCGGCGTCGATCATGGCATAGCTGTTGTTGAAGACGAGCTGGCCTTCGACCCGGACGCGCAATTCCTTGCCGTCCTTCTCGAATTCCCATGCATAGAGGCCGCCGGAGGTCTCCTGCCGCGTGTTGATGCAGACGTGCCCGACCAGCTCCCGCGGATGCCGCGGCTTTTCTCGCGTTGCAAAATAGCCGGGAGACGCCACCGCCACCAACCGCCAATCCGGCCCGATGCGCACCGCGATCATATCCTGCTCGACACTCTCGCCGAGGCGGACGCCCGCGTCATAGCCCTCTTCGACGATGTTGCGGAAACTGCTGTCGAGCAGGAGCTCGACACTGATATCAGGATAGGCCCTCAGCACGGGTTTCAGCTTCGGCCAGACCACGCTTTCGAGCGCATGGTCCGAGAGGGTGAGCCGGATCGATCCCGAGGGCTTGTCACGAAGCGCGGTCAGGGCCGCGATCTCTTCCTCGATTTCGGCGATGCGCGGGGCGAGCGTCTGAAGCAGTCGCTCGCCGGCCTCGGTCGTCGCGACGTTGCGCGTCGTCCGCGCCAGCAGGCGGATGCCTATCCGCGCCTCGAGCTGCTTGATTGTATGGCTGAGCGTCGACTGCGCGACGCCCAGCTTGGCGGCCGCCCTGGTAAAGCTGCGCTCCTCGGCGACGGCCTGGAACCAGGTCAGCTGATTGAGATCGGTTCGGGCCATCGCGGTCCCCAAAGATTATTCGATAGGATCGATTGATCCATGCGGATTTCGACGGGTAATCGCTTTATCGCGTAATCGCTAGATGGCTCCTGCACGTTGCAGGAGCGAAGAGAATGACGGCGGCAGCCCTATCGATCGACGAGAACAAGCCCGCCGCCGCGTGGGCGGCCGTCCTTTCGATGGCGCTGTGCGTTGCGATGCTGATCACGTCGGAGTTCATGCCGGTCAGCCTGCTGACGCCGATGGCCGATGGCCTCGGCGCGACGGAAGGACAGACGGGGCAGGCGATCTCCATCAGTGGATTGTTCGCGGTCGCGGCCAGCCTCCTCATCACCACCGCTGCGGGGAAGCTCAACCGCAAATGGGTGCTGGTGGCGACGACGGCCCTCATGTTGCTGTCGCTCGCCCTTGTCGCCGCGGCGCCGAATTTCGCGGTGCTGATGGTCGGCCGCGCGCTGCTCGGCATTTGCATCGGCGGTTTCTGGGCACTGGCTGCGGCGGTGATCATGCGCCTGGTTCCGCAGGGCGACGTGCCCAGGGCGCTCGCGCTGATGTTCGGCGGGCAGGCGATCGCCGCCGCGTTCGCCGCGCCGATCGGTAGCTATCTGGGGGGTCTCTTCGGATGGCGGGAGGTGTTCTGGGCGCTGACGCCGATCGTCGCGATCAATCTCGTCTGGCATGTCGTCGCGCTGCCTTCGCTGCCGGTCGCGCAGAAGCGGGACGTGCTGGGCATGCTCGGCCTCTTGAAGCGCCCCTATTTCCAGCGCGGCCTCATCGCCTGCATGCTGTCATGGGGTTCGGCCTTCACCATGTTCACCTATCTCCGGCCATTCCTCGAGCGGGTGACCGGCGTCGAGGTCACGGTGCTCTCGATCCTGCTGCTGATCCTCGGCTGCGCGGGCTTTATCGGCACTTGGGCCGCAGGCAGGTTCGTGAAGGGCAATGTCGCACCGCTTCTCAAATTGCCCGCGCTGGTGATGGGAGGCGCGACCGCCGGCCTGCTGCTGCTCGGTTTCTCCGTCGTCGCGGCGGGACTGTTCATGGCGATCTGGGGGGCGATGAACACCATGTTCTCGGTCATCTGGATGACGTGGATGTCGCAGAATGTCGACGACGCGCCCGAAGCCGCCGGCAGCCTGATGGTCGCGGCGATCCAGACTTCGATCCTCCTCGGCGCCGTTGTCGGCGGAATGCTGCTCGACAGCTTTTCCATCCAGGCGACGTTCATCGGCAGCATCGCCCTCGCCGCAGCGGCGATCCTGCTGATCGGCGACGGCCGCAAGATGCTCAAGCCCGAATAAGGAGATGGCCATGACCGCCGATACGACCATGCGCGCCGCGCAGCCCCATCCGATCGGACGGCGCGCGCTGCTGAAACTGACCGGGGCAGGCGCTGCCGTCCTGACCGGCGGCCCGCTCTTCGACATTTCAGACGGAGAGGCCCTTGCAATGGAGACCCCCACCATGACGAACGAATGGGACAAGACCTTCCCGAAAAGCCCGAAGGTCGATCATCAGAAGATCGCGTTCACGAACCGCTACGGCATCACCCTTGCGGGCGACCTCTACCTGCCGAAGAGCCGAGCGGATCAGCGCCTTGCCGCGCTCGCGGTCGGCGGCCCGTTCGGCGCGGTCAAGGAGCAGTCCTCGGGGCTGTACGCTCAGACCATGGCCGAGCGCGGCTTCGCCGCCTTGGCCTTCGACGCCTCCTATACCGGCGAGAGCGGCGGCGAACCGCGCAACGTTGCCTCCCCCGACATCAATACCGAGGATTTCAACGCTGCGGTCGACTTCCTTGGCCTGCATCCGTCCGTCGATCGCGAGCGGATCGGCATCATCGGCATCTGCGGCTGGGGCGGCATGGCGTTGAACGCGGTTGCCGTGGACAAGCGCATCAAGGCCGTCGTCGCCAGCACCATGTATGACATGACCCGCGTCATGTCGAAGGGCTACAACGACAGCGTCACGCTCGAACAACGGACGCAGATGCTTGAGCAACTCAGCCGCCAGCGCTGGGCCGACGCGGCAGACGGAAAGCCGGCCTATCAGCCCCGCTACAATGAGCTGAAGGGCGGCGAAGCGCAGTTCCTGATCGACTATCACGACTATTACATGACGCCGCGCGGCTATCATGCACGCGCGGTCAACTCGGGCAACGCATGGACGCAGACCACGCCGCTGTCGTTCATGAACATGCCGCTCCTCAGCTACATCAAGGAAATCTCCCCGCGCCCGATGCTGCTGATCCACGGCGAGAAGGCCCATTCGCGCTACTTCAGCGAGATTGCCTATGCGGCTGCGGCGGAGCCGAAGGAGCTGATGATCATTCCAGGGGCCAGCCATGTCGATCTCTACGACCGGCTTGACGTGATCCCGTTCGACAAGCTGCAGTCCTTCTTCGAGCAGCATCTTCGGTGAGGGGATGCCCGTTATGACGGAATCTCGCCATCGCGCCGCGATCGGCCTTGCGATCGCCGCGCTGCTGCTGCCCGTCGCTTCGGCGGTCGCGCAATCGATCAGGGAGGACGCCATGAAGCTCTATCGCAACGGAACCCGGCCTTCGCAGAAGGGGCCAGCCGAGTGGTTCACCGGCTCGGTGCGCATCGATCCGCTGAACACCGCGCCTGAGCCCGCGCGCCACGGTGTCGCCAGCGTTACCTTCGAGCCCGGCGCGCGCACGGCCTGGCACACGCATCCGCTCGGCCAGACGCTGATCGTGACCAGCGGCACCGGATGGACGCAGTGCGAGGGCGAGCCGATCGTCGAAATCCGCGCCGGCGATGTCATCTGGTGCCCGCCCGATCACCGTCACTGGCACGGCGCCACGCCGACGACCGCGATGACGCATATCGCCATTCAGGAAGCCCGGGACGGTAAGATGGTCGAATGGATGGAGCATGTTGCCGACGACCAGTATCTGGTCGGGCCGCCGCAAGCGGGTGGACAGCGATCGGCGACGCACTGATCGCTCATGCGCTCCCCGATTGACGGCTCGATCGCTTACGGGAGCCGGGTCTGAAGGAGCCGGCTGGCTGGGGCGGCTGGATTCGAACCAGCGCATGTCGGTACCAAAAACCGATGCCTTACCGCTTGGCTACGCCCCAGCACTCGCGGACGCACGCCCTTAGAGCGCGCGAACCGACATGAAAAGGGGGTCAGCCGAAACGATGCACCCAGCCATGGCTGTCGGGCGCCTGACCGCGCTGGATCGCGGTCAGCTTCGCCTTGAGCGCCTCGGTCACCTGACCCGGGCCGCCGCTGCCGATGGTGAATTCGCCGTCGCGGCCCTTCACCTTGCCGACCGGCGTCACCACCGCCGCGGTGCCGCAGGCAAAGGTCTCGACGAGCTTCCCGCTCTGCGCATCCGCCTTCCACTGATCGATCGCATAGGGCGCCTCCCGCACCGCGATGCCCTGCTCGCGCGCCAGCGTCAGGATCGATTCGCGGGTGATGCCCGGCAGGATGGTGCCGAGCGGCGGCGTCGCGATGCTGCCGTCGTCGAACACGAAGAACAGGTTCATGCCGCCCAGCTCCTCGACCCACCGGCGCTCGGCCGCGTCGAGGAACACCACCTGGTCGCAGCCCTCGCGGATCGCCTCGGCCTGCGCGACCAGGCTCGCGGCATAGTTGCCGCCGCACTTGGCCGCACCCGTCCCACCCGGAGCGGCGCGTGTGTAATGGTCGGAGACCCAGATCGTCACCGCCGGCGCCCCGCCCTTGAAATAGGCCCCCGCGGGCGATGCGATGACGAGATAGAGGTATTCCGCGGCGGGCTTCACGCCCAGGAACACCTCGCTCGCGAACATGAAGGGGCGCAGGTAGAGCGAGCCGCCCTCGATCTGCGGGATCCAGTCGCGATCGGCCTTCACCAGCGCCTCGATCGACCCGACGAACAAATCGTCGGGCAGCTCGGGCATCGCCATGCGCTGCGCCGATTCGCGGAAGCGGCGGGCGTTCTCGAGCGGGCGGAACAGCGCGGTGCCGCCATCCTCCATGCGATAGGCCTTGAGGCCCTCGAAAATCTCCTGCGCATAATGGAGCACCGCGGTCGCGGGATCGAGGCTCAGCGGGCCGCGCGCGGTGATCTTCGCGTCGTGCCAGCCCTTGGCGTCGGACCAGCGTACCATCGCCATGTGATCGGTGAACAGCTTGCCGAAGCCGGGGTTCTCGAGAAGCGCGGTGCGTTCGCTGGCGGCGACCGGGCTGGGATTGGCTTCGAACTCGAACGTCGCGCTGCTCACGTCTCTCTCCTGAAGATGCCAGTTGCGCAGGCCTAGGCCCGATGGCAAAACAGGTCAACATGGCTGTCCCAACTGCCTCTCCCCTGTTCCTGCGCGAAGCCGAGATAAGGCGCGGCGTCGAGCTGCTCTATTTCGGCTACAGCCATTTGACGCGCTCGATCGATGAGGGGCTGGCAGCGCAGGGACTCGGCCGCGCGCACCATCGGGCGCTCTACTTCATCGCGCGCCAGCCCGACCTGACGGTCGGGGAGTTGATCGCCCTGCTCGCGATCACCAAGCAGTCGTTGGGGCGCGTCCTCGCCGACCTGACCGATCGCGGCCTGATCGAGACACGCCCGGGCCGCGAGGACCGCCGCCAGCGCCTGCTGCGCCTGACGCCCGAAGGCGTGGCGCTCGAGGGGCAGTTGTTCGAAGCGCTGCGCGACAAGCTTGCCGCCGCCTATTCGAGCGCCGGGCAGGGTGCGGTAGGGGGCTTCTGGGCGGTGCTGGAGGGCTTGATCCCCGAGGCCGAGCGCAAGCGGGTCTCGGCCTTGGGACGATAGATCGACACGCGCCTCCACTTGCCGCCGCCATCCTGAACTTGTTTCAGGATCCATGTCTCCACAAGCGACTGAGTCGCCTTTTGCACGGTGGACGCTGAAACAAGTTCAGCATGACGGAAGCAAGGGGCGAGGCGTCCCTTCAAGCCACCTTGAACCCTTCCTTGTTCATCGCCGTGGTCAGCAGCTTGTTCTTCTCCTCCGACAGCTGCGTGCGCAGCGCCGGGAACAGCTCGTCCTCCTCCTCGCGCATGTGATCCTCCAGATCCGCGCGGAACTGGCGTACCTTCTCCAGAAACGCCGGACCGGTGTTGGGCATGTTCTCCAGCTCGTAGAGATATTGCTTCACATAGCCATGCTCGCGGTTGAGCTCGTCGGCTTCCTCAATCTTCCCCGCCTCGCGCAGCGCGGGATAGATCACATTCTCTTCCTCGATCGCGTGCTTGGCCAGCGCATGCTTGATCTGCATCAGCAGCATCGTGCGGCGTCCCGCGGCCTTGTCCTCGGTCGCTTCGATCGCGTCGAACAGCTTGAGCACCGCCTGATGCTCGGCGATCAGCCCGTCCATCCAGTCGCCCGCCAGCGCCGTGGGCGCCTGGACCGCGGCCTTGCGCCCCAGCAGCGCCAGAACACCCAGCGCCGCGCCGCCCGCGACCGCGCCGGCGATCGGGCCGTATCCGCCCAGCCAGGAACCATTTTCTTCCTTGAAGCGGCCCTTGCTGTCGCGAGCCTGAGTCGTCGTCGCCATGTCGTGCCTCCATCCAAAAGGGTGTGGCGCATCAACCAATTGGCGGCGGCGTCGTTCCGCTAGCGGCGTGCTTCCGCTGCCATTTCCCGGTTCCGCCGCACCGATGCGGCGAGCGTCTCGACCAGCAGCTGTTGAAGCGCTCCGTCCTTGTCGAGCCTGTTCAGCCCCTCGCGGGTCGATCCGCCGGGGCTCGCCACCTTGTCAGCCAGCACGGCGGGGGCGTCCGCCGCCTGCGCCGCCAGCAACGCGCCGCCCTCCACCGTCGCCAGCGCGAGCCGCAGCGCCTGTTCCGCCGGAAGCCCGATCTCCGCCCCAGCTGCCGCGAGCGAGTCGATGAAGCGATAGACGAACGCCGGCCCGCTTCCGGCGAGCGCGGCCACCGCGTCGAACCGCGCGGCCTCGACCCATTCGACCAGACCCAGCGGCGCCATCAGCGCTTGCGCAGCAGTTCGCGCGTCCGCTCCGGCACCGTCCGAATGCAGCGCCACCACGCCCTTGCCGATCTCGACCGGCAGATTGGGCATCGCGCGCACGATCGCAGCCGCACCGAACCGCGCAGCCAGCACATTCTCCTCGACCCCGGCAAGGATCGAGACAAGCAGCGGCACCCTGGCAATCCGTCCGGCCGCCTGCCCCGCGACCTCGTCGATCTGCTGCGGCTTCACCCCCAGCATCACCGCATCGGGCAGCGCCCCATCGGGCAGTACCCGCCCCTGCCGCACGCCTTCGGGAAGCCCCTGCTCGCGCCGGTTGAGCACGAATACGTCCGCGCCCCGCACCGTCCCCGCCGCAACCCACCGCCGCAGCATGGCGCCCGCCATGTTGCCGCAACCGATCAGCCAGAGGGTCTTGGGAGCCGTCAAATCTCATCCCCAACCGTCGCCCCGGCCTTGCGCCGGTGTCCACCGCGCGTCTCAGTGCTGCATGGCGGTCAGCGGCACAAGGCCCGATGCCCAAGTCAGGGAACCGGAGGGAATTCTATGCGCGGGGCAAGATCTGTGGACTGAGGCGCGTCGCAGCCGGCCAGATCGAAGAACGCACGCGCGATGCTGTCGCGATTGATGGCCGTAGTCGAATGCCAAGCCAGATTACTGAGGTCCGGAAGCAGCATGTGAGCCGGGGCTAACCCGCCAGCTCTTGGTAGACCTGGGTCCAGATTATACGCCGCGTCCATCGCGAAGAACTCGATATCGCGACGATCCGTCTGATACTGAATTGGCGACCTGCGCTCCCGGACCCATGCAAGATTGATCTTGCCGTTGGTTCCGCCCTCCCACGGCAGAAACCAGTAGGATCTTCCCGATTCCGCGACCCGAACACGAAGAGCCAATCCGGTGGGCCAATCACGCGAGCGCGGCACCGGGTAGAAGCGAGCGGCGACCCCGGTCGAACCGCGCAGGTCGTAGCGCGCATTCTCGATCGGGCATGAGGCAAGTGAAGCGGCAAGAGCGAATTGAAGGAACATGGTTCAGTCCCTCGTTGCAACAACAACCTTGCTAACGGTGCCTACGCCTCACCCTGCGTCTCGATCAGCGCCGCGGCGATCGCCTCGCGCGGGCTCTTCCCGCCCCACAGCACGAACTGGAACACCGGGTAGAAGCGCTCGCACTCGTCGATCGCGCTCTCGACCAGCAGCTCGGTCTGGGCGAGCGTCATCGACGCGCCGGCATCGCCGTCGCCCTCGCCGGGGATCATCGCGGCGTGGCGGAACAGCAGGATGCCGCTCGACGACCACAGTTCGAAATGGCCGATCCACAGCTGCTCGTTGACGAGGCCAATCGTCTCGTAGATGTCGCCGCGCCGCTCTTCGGGCACGCGCACGTCGGGGAAGCCCAGGAACTGGAGCACGCCATCGTCCTCGCGCCAGATCGCGCGCAGCTCATATTCGGTCCAGCTGCCCTTTACGCGGGCGACGATCTCGTCGTCCTCGCGCTCATGGCTCCAGCCATGCGCCGCGTAATAGCTTTCCAGCATGTCGATCGGCGCGGCATCGTCGCGCTCATATTCGCTCTCGTCGAGCATCCGGTCGTCCTCCGCCCGGCCCTTGCCTGAACGCATGGGTGCCTTGCGTCGTTGCGCCGCACAAGCCGGTTATGGTGAACGGCGGCTAAATAGATGTGGAAAAGCGCGGAACTCCGCGCCTTACAGCGCCGGGTCGGCGTCGCCCTTCTTGGGCTTCGCCTTCTTCGCGGGCGCAGCCTTCGGCGCCGCGGCCGTCGGCGCCGCAGCACCGCCCAGCTTCGCCTCGAGCGCTTCGATCCGTGCCTTGAGCGCCTCGTTCTCGTCGCGCGCAGCGGCAGCCATCGCCTTCACCGCCTCGAACTCGTCGCGTGCGACGAAGTCCATGCCACCGACAAAGCCCTTGAAGCGCTCGCGCGCTGCCGCCTCGCCCTCGCGAGCCATGCCCGCCATGGTGCCGGCCGCGCCGTTCACGAACTTCACGAAATCGTCGAAAATGCGGTTGTCGCTCTGCATAGTCAGTCCAGGCCCAAATAAAACGGGTTCAAACACTCATTTGGGATGTCGAGGACCCCGGCACAAGAGTTTCCGCATTCGGGTTCAGCCGGTCGATCTGATAGTTGAGGATCCCCGCGAAGCACAGCCAGGCCAGATACGGCGCCATCAGCCAAGCCGCGCCCTTGCGGATCCGCGCGAAGACGAAGGTCGTCGCCAGCGCCAGCACGAAGATCACCACGATCAGCAGCAGCGCCGCCGACACCTGGTGATAGCCGAAGAACAGCGGCGACCAGGCAAGGTTCGCCGCCATCTGCACCGCGAACAGGATCAGCGCCGGGCGCCGGAGCCGCGAACCGCGCGCATTGACGATCATCGCCAGCGCCAAGCCCAGCAGCACGTAGAGCGCCGTCCACGCCGCCGGGAACGCCCAGCCGGGCGGGGTCGCTTCGGGCTTCACCAGCATCTGATACCACGGGTTCTCATCGCCGCTCGGGAACAGCCGTCCCGATGCGAAGCCGAGCAACAGGATGAACGGCACCGTGACGATCGCCCAGCGCAGGAAGGCGAGGCGCAACTGACCCTTGGACGCTATTTCCATCGCACCCCTCTACCGGGCGAATTTTACCCGGACGTTACGCGACCGACACTATTCCGCGGGCTGGGGCTGCCCCATCGCCGTTTCCAGCTCACGGCTGACTGCTTGGGGCGAGCCGGTCCATTTCGCAAGCCTGCTGTAGAGGATCGGGATCAGGAACAACGTGATCAGCGTCGCCAGGATCACGCCGAACACCACGACCACGCCGATCGCTTGCCGCGCTGCCGCGCCCGCGCCGCTCGCGAACATCAGCGGCACCGCGCCCGCCGCCATCGCGATCGACGTCATCAGGATCGCGCGCAGGCGCCGGGCAGAAGCCTGGCGGATCGCCTCGGCGATCTCCTTGCCCTCGTCGCGCAGCTGGTTAGCGAATTCGACGATCAGGATGCCGTTCTTGGCCGCGAGCCCCACCAGCATCACGATGCCGATCTGGCTGTAGAGGTTGAGCGTCTTGCCCATCACCGCCAGGCCCAGCATGCCCCCGGCCACCGCCAGCGGCACGGTCATAATGATCACGCCGGGATGGACGAAGCTCTCGAACTGCGCGGCGAGCACCAGATAGACGATCAGGATGGTCAGGCCGAAGACGAGCAGGATCGATCCGCCGGTCTCGACGAAGGCCTGGCTCTCGCCGCGATAGCCGACCGCGATCACCTCGGGCGATGCCGCCGCCTGGTCCTGCAGGAAGCGCAGCGCCTCGCCCAGCGAATAGCCCGGCGCGACGGCGCCCGACAGCGTGATCGCGCGCAGCTTGTTGAAGCGGCCAAGGTCGCGCGGCCCCGAAACCTCGCGCGTGGTGACGAGGTTGGACAACGGCACCAGCGATCCGTCACGCGCGCGCACCTGGATCGTGGAAAGGTTGGCCAGCGTCGCGCGCCCCGCCGCATCGGCCTGCACGATCACTCGATACTCCTCGCCGCGGTCGACATAGGTCGACACGCGCCGCGATCCGAGCAGCGTCTGCAGCGCCTGGCTGACGTCGTTGACCGACACGCCCAGGTCACCCGCGCGCGTCGTGTTCACCTCGACGCGCAGCTGCGGCTTGGTCTCCTTGTAATCGGAATCGAGGTTGATGATCCCCGGATTCTGCGCCGCCGCCGCCAGGATGCGGTCGCGCGCCTTGGCCAGCTCCTCATAGGTCGTGCCCGCCAGCACGAAGCCGATCGGCTGCCCGCGCCCGCGCCCCAGCGCCGATCGCACCTGCGCGTTCCCCCGCACCGCCGGTTCGTCCGCAAGGATCCGGTTGATCTGCTGCGCCACCTGCTGCGTCGTCGTCTCGCGCTCCTCCCAGGGCTTCAGGAAGACGATGAACATGCCGCTGTTGAAATCGTCGCTCGCGCCGAAACCGCCGGGCGTGCGGCTGATCACGGTGCGCACCGCGCCTTCGCCCAGCAGCGGCAGCAGCTTTTCCTGCATCTGCACGACATAGCGGTCCATCTGGTCGAAGCCCGTGCCCTCGGGCGCGCTCAGCTGCACCTGCGCCACGCCTTGGTCCTCGGCCGGCACCAGCTCGGACTGGAGCGTCAGGAAGCCGCCCACCGCGATGCCCAGGAACAGCAGCACGCCGATCATCGGGATCAGCGGGCGGGTGATCGCCTTGTCGAGCCAGCGGCTGTAGAAATCCTCGAGCTGCTGGAACTTGCGGTCGACCCATCCGGTGAAGCGCCCGCGCTCCTCCTTGCGCAGCATCTTGGAGCACATCATCGGCGTCAGGCTGAGCGCGAGGAAGCCGGAGAAGGCCACCGCCCCGATCATCGCCACTGCCAGCTCGCGGAACAGCAGGCCGGTCTGGCCCGCCAGGAAGCAGATCGGCACGAACACCGCGCACACCACCAGCGTGGTCGAAATCACCGCGAAGCCCACCTGCCGCGTGCCCTTGAACGCGGCGACCAGCGGCGGCTCGCCCTCCTCGATGCGGTGATAGACATTCTCGAGCACGACGATCGCGTCGTCCACCACCAGGCCGATCGCCAGCACGAAGGCGAGCAGCGTCAGCAGGTTGATCGAGAAGCCGAACGCCCACAGCACCGCGAACGCGCCGAGCAGGCAGATCGGCACCGTCACCGCCGGGATCAGCGTCGCGCGCCACGATCCCAGGAACAGGAAGATCACCAGCACCACCAGCACCGCGGCTTCGGCGAGCGTGTGCCACACGCCCTCGATCGCGCGGCCGATGAACTGCGAATCGTCGGAGCCGACGGTGATCGTCATGCCCTCGGGCAGGTCGAGCTCCGCCGCGGCCTTCTTCGCCGCATCGGCCACCGCCAGCGTGTTCGCGCCGGACTGGCGGACGATGCCGAGGCCCACCGCCGACTGCCCGTTCATGCGGAAGGTGGTGTAGGGGTTCTCCGCGCCCTGCTCGACCTTGGCGACGTCGCCCAGCTTGACCTGATAGCCGTCCGGCCCGCGGCCCACGACCAGCCCCGTGAAGCTCTCCGGAGAGGCGAACGGCCGGTCGACGCGCAGCGTCACATTCTGCTGCTGCGATTCGATGCGCCCGGCGGGCAGCTCGACATTCTGGGTGCGCAGCGCGCTCTCGACGTCCGCCGGGGTAAGCGCGAACGCCGCCAGCTTGTTGGCGTCCAGCCACACGCGCATCGACGGGCGTGCCTCGCCGCCGACGAACACGCGCGCCACGCCGTCGATCGTGCTGAACCGGTCGACCAGATTGCGGTCGACATAGTCGGAAAGCTCGAGCCGCGACCAGCCGGGGCGCGAGACGACGAGGAACAGGATCGGCGAGCTGTCGGCATCGACCTTGCGCACCTCGGGGGCCAGTGCCTCCTCGGGCAGATCCTCGATCACGCTGCCGACGCGGTCGCGCACGTCGTTGGCCGCCGAATCGATATCGCGGCCCGGGCGGAACTCGATCGAGATGTCCGAGGTGCCGTCGCGCGAGCGTGAGGTGATCGTCTCGATCCCCTCGATCCCCGACAGCGCGTCCTCGATCGGCTGGGTGATGCGCGCCTCGACCACGCTGGCCGCGGCGCCGGTATAGGTGGTCTCGACCGACACCACCGGCGGGTCGGTGTCGGGATATTCGCGCACCGACAGGCTCAGGAACGCGACCAGGCCGATGATCGTCAGCAGGATCGCGAGGACGGCGGCGAAGACCGGCCGCCGGACCGAGACGTCGGAAAGCTGCATCAGCCGGCCGTGCCCGTCGCAGCCGCCTTGGGCGCGGCATTACCGGTGCCGCCGGTGCGCACGTCCTGTCCGTCGGCGATCTTGACCACGCCTTCGGTCACCACGCGCTGCCCGGCGCGCAGCCCATCGACGATCTCGACCATGCCATTCTGGCGCAGCCCGGTGCGGACCTGGATCCGCTTCGCCTTGCCGTTCTCGACCGTAAAGACGAACATGTTCTCGCCCTCGCCCACCAGCGCCAGCTCGGGCACCGCGGGGGCGGTCCGCGCCGCCGCCTCGATCGTCACCGTCAGCAGCATCCCGGGCTTCAGCTTGCGGTCGCCATTGGCCAGCACCGCGCGCACCGTCGCCGCGCGGGTCTGCTGGTTCAGCACCGGGTCGATCGTATCGACCGTGCCGCGGAAGGGCTGGTCCGGATAGGCGGCCGCAACAGCGACGATCGGCTGGCCGGGCTTCAACTGCGCCAGCAGCGTCTCGGGCACCGGGAAGTCGAGCTTGATCCGGCTGACGTCGCTCACCGTCACGATCTCGGTCCCCGCGGTCACCACCGCGCCGGCGGAGATGTTGCGCAGCGAGACCCAGCCGCCGAACGGCGCGCGCACCACGCGATCGGCGATCCCCGCCCGCGCCTCGGCAGCCTGCGCCGCC
Organism: Sphingomonas sp.; assembly: GCF_036402235.1. Classification (GTDB taxonomy): domain Bacteria; phylum Pseudomonadota; class Alphaproteobacteria; order Sphingomonadales; family Sphingomonadaceae; genus Sphingomonas. The sequence continues at coordinate 21,245 of NZ_DASWTG010000081.1, forward strand.
GCCTGCCCCGCCAGCGCGACCTGCGTATCGACCGCGCTGCGCGTCGCGAAGCCGCGCGCCTTCAGTGCCTCCAGCCGCTGGAGCTGCTGGTTCGCCTCTTTCGCGCGCGCATTGGCCTGGGCGAGCTGCGCGTTCTGCGTGGCGGCCTCGAGCACCGCGATCACCTGCCCGCGCGCCACATAGGCGCCATCGTCGAAATTGAGGCGCACGATGCGCTGCGTGACCGGCGCGGTCAGCGTCACCTGCTCGTTGGCGCGTGCGGTGCCGACCGCGTCGATCCGCTCGACGAAGCGCGCGGGCTGCACCACCGCCAGCGTCACCAGGGGCGCCTCGCGCGCCTTCTTCGACGCAGCATCGCCGCCGCCGCACGCCGCCAGCATCGTTGCGGACGCGAAAAGGGTCAGAATCATTCGCATGGAGGAACGCGCTATGAATACCGGGGAAGGAAGGCAAGCTTGTCACACGAATTTGTCGCAAAAGTGTGTCAATGCCTTGCGCCGCAGCATTGCAACGTTCCAGCCCATCCACAGCCTTTGCCGTCACATCTTAGTCACATCATTGTAACATTCGGCAAAATCGGGCATCGGCGCCTCCTTAGGGAGCCGCCACCATTCGCCAGATCGCCGCCTTGCCTTACCGTTCCGAAGGGACCGCCATCGATGCGCCCGTGCGCATCCTGCTGGTCACCTCGCGCGGGACTGGCCGCTGGGTGATCCCCAAGGGCAACGCCGCCTCCCCCGGCTCCGCGCCGCACGCCTGCGCGGCGCGTGAGGCGGAGGAGGAAGCCGGCGTCCACGGCGCCGCCTGCCCCACCCCGCTCGGCTCGTTCCGCTACCGCAAGACGCGCGGCAGCGGTGCCTCGCTGATGGTCGATGTCGACGTCTTCCCGCTCGCCGTCACGCATGAGCTGCCCAAATGGAAGGAGCAGCACCAGCGTGAGCGCCGCTGGTTCACGCTCGCCGAGGCCGCCAATGCCGTGGACGAGCCCGACCTTGCCGATCTCATCCGCAGCTTCGGCGCCTCCGAATTCAACGCCGCGGCGCGCCGCACCGGCGTGCTCGCCGCCGCCGCCGAAAAATCGAGGGTTTCCGACATGTTCGCCTGGTTCCAGCGCCTGCTCCCCAAGACGGGCAATTTCTTCGAGCTGTTCGAGGCGCATGCGGTGACGATCACCGCCGCTGCGGACGCCCTCGCCCGCCTGTTTCAGGGCGGCGGCTCGCCCGCCGACCATATCCGCGAGATCATGGAGCGCGAGCACGATGCCGACAACATCATTCGCGAAGTGCTCCAGACGGTGCGCAAGACCTTCCTCACCCCGTTCGACCGCAGCGCGATCACCAGCCTGATCGGCGCGATGGACGATGCCGTGGACGAGATGCAGGCCGCCGCCGCTGCGGTCGACCTGTACGAGGTCGCCGAGTTCGAGCCCGAGATGCGCGACATGGCCGCGATCATCGTCGACGCCGCGCGCCTGACCGCCGAGGCGATGCCGCTGCTGCGCGACGTCGCGAAGAACGGCGTCCGCCTGCACGAGCTGACCGAGCGGCTCGTGCGCATGGAGGGCCATGCCGACGACATCCACGACGCCGGCGTCAAGCGCGCGTTCAAGGCCTATGGCCATGACCCGATGAAGTTCATCGTCGCGCGCGAGATCTACAAGCATCTCGAACGCATCACCGACGCGCTCGAGGATGTCGCGAACGAGATCGACGGCATCGTCATCGATCACGCGTGATGTTCTACGTGCCCCATTCTCATCGTTCGTCATCCCAGCCCCCGCGCGGAATCAATCCTCCCCCGCCAGGGAGAGGTGGCAGCCGCAGGCTGACGGAGGGGGCGGATGCCAGAACCTCGGCGGATTGCATCCTCCCCCTCCGACGCGCTTCGCGCGCCACCTCCCCCTGGCGGGGGAGGATTGTACATCGGCATGTTCTGAGCATGGGCTGCTAGACCCATGCACGAGCTCGCCTTCCCCCTCCTCGCCGGCCTGATCCTCGTCGCGCTGGCGTTCGATTTCCTCAACGGCCTGCACGACGCCGCCAACTCGATCGCCACCGTCGTCGCCACGCGCCTGCTCGGCCCCGTGCAGGCGGTCGCCTTCGCCGCCTTCTTCAACTTCGCCGCCTATTTCCTGACGCTTGGCTTCCCCGAGTTGCACAAGGTCGCAGAAACGATCGGCAAGGGATTGATCGACAAGGATCTCGTCACTCCCGGCGTGGTGTTCGGCGCGCTGATCGGGGCGATGTTCTGGAACGTCGTCACCTGGCTCAAGGGCATCCCCTCCTCGTCCAGCCATGCGCTGGTCGGCGGCATCGTCGGCGCCGGCGTCGCGCATGCCGGGGTCACCGGCATCGAGTGGAGCGGCCTCAACAAGACGCTGATCGCCATCGTCCTCTCGCCGCTGCTCGGCATGCTGCTTGCGATGCTGATCATGCTCATCTCGAGCTGGGCCTTCGCGCGCGCCACCAACCGCACCGCCGAGAAGAGCTTCCGCTTCCTCCACCTCATCTCCTCCGCCGCCTATTCGATCAGCCACGGCCTCAACGATGCGCAGAAGACGATGGGGATCATCACCGTCCTGCTCTACTCGACCGGCTATCTCTCCGGCGAGTTCCACGTCCCCCATTGGGTCGCGATCGCCTGCTACATCGCGATCGCCCTCGGCACGCTGTCGGGCGGGTGGAAGATCATCGAGACGATGGGCAGCCGCATCACCAAGCTGTCGCAGCATCAGGGGTTCAGCGCGTCGACGGGCGGATCGATCATGGTGTTCACCGCCTCGCTGCTCGGCATCCCGGTCTCGACCACTCACACCATCACCGGCAGCATCATCGGCGCCGGCACCGCCCGCCGCGCCAGCGCGGTGCGCTGGGGCGTCGCGCAGAACGTCGTCTGGGCCTGGGTCATCACCATCCCCGCCTCGGCGGCGGTGGGGGCGATCTTCTACCTGCTGACCCGGCTGTTTTGACCGGGCGTTTGAAGCCACCCCTTACAATCCGCGCCCGGCACTCCATATAGAGCGCGCTTTAGTCGCAAATCGACGGTACTCGGAGCTTTGCGGCCCCTACTTCCTTCTTTCTGCAGCCACGGCACCGGGCGAGTCCGGTCTTCGGTTCGCCCCCAATCACAAGAAGGAACATTCATGAGCATCACCGGCACCGTCAAATTCTTCAACGCCGACAAGGGCTATGGCTTCATCGCCCCGGACAATGGCGGCAACGACGCTTTCGTCCACATCTCGGCGGTCGAGCGCTCGGGCATGGCCACGCTCGATCAGAACCAGCGTGTCACCTACGAACTGGAAGAGGATCGCCGCGGCAAGATGGCCGCGGTCAATCTCCAGCACGCCGAGTAACCCGTGATCCGCGTGCGGCCGCCCCGGCGTGCCGCACGCGCCTCGCCACAAGGGAGTCCATGATGGCGCAAGTCCCCTATCGCGAGCATGCCGCGCGTGCCCGCGCCGATGCCGAAGCCGCAACGCTGGACAATGTCCGCGAGCGCTGCCTTCGCGCCGAAGCCGCCTGGCTCGAAATGGCCGAACGGCAGGAAAGCGTCGACCGCGCCCGCGCCAGGCGCGAGCGGCAACATCTTTCTCAACAGGAATCTACGTGAACTTGAACTGCATCAGTACCGAACGACTTTTCCCCACCCCTCTCCGCGACGCCCCCTACCGGCCTCGCACCCGCCGCCGCAGCGCGGCAGACGCTCGCGCCGCCGCGATCGCTTTCGCCGCGGCCCGCGAGATCCTCGGCTGATCCGGCGCCCGGGCCAGCGTCCCGCGCTACCCATTCCGGCACGTGCGTTGACGCATTGCCAACCTTTACCTGCCAACGCCGTCTGACGCCCGATCACAAGCAGGAAGCACGGCCCGGGGGATGTTTCAGTCGAACGAGTTCAGCAGCAAGCCGGGGGACCGCTACGCGCGTCAGTTGCGCCGCGGCTTCCGGCGGCTGCGCTTCGAGCCGGAGATCGAGACCGAGTATCGCCGCAAGCTGATCGAGACCGAACGCGTTCCGGCCTCCGTCTGCGCAGCCGTCGGCGCATGCGTCTGGCTCGCCTTCGCGCTGGTCGACCTGCACCGCATTTCGATACTCGGCCTGTGGGGCCAGTTCGACGCGCCGGTCTGGCTATGGTTCGGCCTGCGCTGGTCGGTGCTCGTCCTGCTGGTCGCCGGCGCGGCGATCATCCGTAACGGGCGCGGCGACTACACGCGCCTGTCCTGGACGATGTACGCCGCGATGGGTCTCGCCATCGCCGTCACCGCGGTGATCGTGCACAGCAAGGGCCTGTTCGCGGCCGACAGCGCGCAGATCGTGGTGGTGATGGCGGCGTTCCTGCCGCTCGGCCTTACCTTCCGCCGCGCGCTCGCCGCCGCGCTGATCGTCGCGATCTTCTCCATCGTCGCGCTGCTCGCCTTCGACACCCAGCACGAGCTCGAGCACCGCGTCCAGACCGTCGCGATGCTGCTGCTCGCCATTCCGGTCGCGGCGATGGGCGGCTATCTGCGCGAGCACTCGCAGCGCCGCCAGTTCCTTCTCACTGCAATACTCGATCGCCAGGCGCACACCGACCCCCTCACCGGCCTGGCCAACCGCCGCAGCCTGTTCGCCCATGCCGAGCGCATGGTGCATCTTGCCGCAAAGCAAGGCTCGGCGGTCGCATTCGCGATCATCGACGTCGATCATTTCAAGCGCTTCAACGACAGCTACGGCCACGGCGCGGGCGATCTCGCGCTTCAACAGGTCGCGAACGTCCTGTCGGCCGATCTGCGCGCCCCGCTCGACATGGCCGCGCGCCTGGGCGGCGAGGAATTCTGCGTCCTGCTGTGCGGCCCCTCGCCCGAGGCCGCGCAGGCCCGGTTCGACCATCTGCTCGCGCGCATCCGCAGCCTCGCGATCCCGCACGCGGCGTCGCCCACTGGGTTCCTGACGCTCAGCATCGGCGCCGCGGCCCTCGCCCGCCACGAACGCTTCGCCACCCTCGTCACCCGCGCCGACGCCGCGCTCTACCGCGCGAAGCATGAGGGGCGCGACCGGGTGCGCTGGGCGTGACGGAGAGCGTTCGGGCTGGATCAGCTCCCCGGGTACGAAGGGGCATCGGAAACAGCGGCTAGGACGGACGGACATTTAGTGTTCAATCCTCCCCCGCCAGGGGGAGGTGGCACACGAAGCGTGACGGAGGGGGAGGAAGCGAGCCGCCAGCGTTCCGGCATCCGGCCCTCCGTCAGCCTGCGGGCTGACACCTCCCCCTGGCGGGGGAGGATAAATATCGATCCACCCTAGCGCCAATTGCGGACGTTCAAAACAACGCTAGACCCTAACCCGATAGTCGGTCCGGAAACGATATCATGACGCTGATCTCCAGCTTGCTCTTCCTGATGGCACCGGCACAGGGAGTTGTCGCCGCCCAGCAGAACGTGTTGCCGAAAGCCCCGAACGCCCGCCTGTGCAGGATGCCGGAAGGCTGGGACCAGGTGATGGCGCAAGACCCGCGCTACATTGTGTTCGGTGAGCTGCACGGAACCGAGCAGGGACCCGAATTCATAGGCAACCTCGCCTGCGCGCTCGCCGCCAAGGGCCAACGGATTCTGGTGGCCGTTGAAAAGAGCGCTGCCGACGATCGGGAACTGCAAACCGCCTGGAGACTGCCGGCTGATCAGTTCGCCGGGGCTCTCTCCCATATTGGCTGGCTCGGGCGCGATGATGGCGTCGCGAGCGAAGCCATGTTCGCCATGCTGGTCCGATTGCATGGCCTCAAGGAAAGCGGCCTGCCGATTGGCGTCGTCGCCTTCAACGGGGTCAAGGACGAGGATCAGGCGAAGCGCTTTGCCGATTTGCCCGGGCAAGGCCCGCACGAGGCGGCGCAGGCGGAGAATATTGCGCAGGCAGCCAGGCTGGCCAACTATGACCGGACGCTGGTGCTCGTCGGCAATTTCCATGCCCGAAAGGACAGCATCGAGTGGCGGGGCGTGCAATTCGATCCGATGGCGAAGCGCCTTGCCCGACATGGAAAGACCGTCACGCTCAACATGCTCTATGCGGCAGGCAGCAACTGGAGCTGCGTGCTGAAGCCCGGCGCCAAGGTCGAGCCGAACAGACCGATCACCGCCGATTTATTGGATTGCGGAAACCATCTGACGAAGGGCAGCCCGGACCTCGGTCGCGCCCCTTTCATCGAGCTTGATCCCGCCAGGAGCGGCTCGACCGGCGATTACGACGGCTTTTTCTGGGTCGGTCCGATCAGCGGCTCCGCGCCATTCGCGCCCGACCGGTGACAGGGCCGTCTGAAGCCTGAGGTTGAATGCGGTCGAAGAATGTCCGCTTCCCCCGATAGCAGCCCTCAATCCCCCGCGAACCCGAACGGCGACACCCCTGCCTCGCGCTCGTTGACCAGCATCGCCCGCCCCACCGGCGCCGCACTCCGCTGCGGGCATTCCCGCGTGCACGCCCGGCATCCCAGCCCCACCGGGGTCGCCTCGCCGCCGAAATCCAGCCCCCGCGCCGCCGCCAGCCCCTTGGCCGCATCCGCCGCCAGCCCCAGCGTCACCACGAACCGCGCCTTGACCGCCCCGGCCCATCCGCCCGGCGGCGATACGCAGCGCGACGAGGTGAACCAGCGGCTGCCATCCTCCAGCTCGACCAGTTGCACCACGCGCTCGTCAGCGCGCTGGAACGCGGCATAGGCGTCGAGCAGCGGGCACGGCACCAGCGACTCCACCAGCGGCGATCCGCTCGCGCCGGCGAAGCGCTTCGACACCTGCCCCGCGCGATCAATGCGCAGCATGAAGAAGGGCAGCCCGCGGGCGCCCACCCGCTGCAGCGTCGTCAGCCGGTGCGCCACCTGCTCCGCGCTCGCGCCGAAGCGCCGCCGCAGCAGCTCGAGGTCATAGCCCGTCGCCTCGCACGCGCGCAGGAACCGCGCATAGGGCATCATCACCGCCGCCGCGAAATAGCTCACCAGATGCCGGCGGTAGAGCCGCTCCGCCACCCGGTCGGCGAACCCGGCGCCGCGCACCAGCGCGTCGATCTCGCTGCGCGCCTCGACGCCGAGCTGCCGCGCCAGCGCGAACACTCGGCTCGGCGGATCGAGCGCCTCGCTCAACTGCAGCTGCCGCGCATGCAGGTCGAGCCGCACGCGCAGCCCGCTCAGCACCTCGATCGGCAGCACGCGGATCGCGAGCTGGTGCTTGACCCGCAGCCGCTCGGCCATCGCCCCGAACGGATCGCTCGACGCGATGCGCAGCTCGTCGGCCAGCGCCTCCGCGGCGGCGTCGAGGTCGGCGAAATGGTTGCGCCAGCGCTCGACCTCGCGCCGCACCGCCCTGCCCGGGTCCTCGCCCTCGCCCTGCATCACCGCAGCGTCGCCCGCCCCGATCCGGTCATAGGCACGCGCGAACGCCTCCGCCCCACCCGGCGCGCCCGCCAGCCATTCGGTCAGCTCGGCGCGGTCGATCTCGATATCGGCGAACAGCGGGTCGGCCAGCCGCCGCCGCATCGCCTCCTCGCCCCCGCCCGGCTCGCCCGCCGCCAGCGCGCGCGGGTCGAAGTCGAAGGTCTGGGCAAGGCCCAGCAGCAGGGTCGCGGACAACGGCCGCTGGTTGCGCTCGACCAGGTTGAGATAGCTCGCCGAGACGCCAAGCATCTCGGCCATCGCCGCTTGCGTGAGCCCCTGCGCGCGCCGCAGCCGCCGCACCCCATGCCCCGCAAACAGCTTGCGCTCCGCCATTTCCTACACGCCCCCGTTCCTGTTATGTTCGACGCAAGATGCGAGCGAACCGGTCTGTAAATTTTTTACAATGTTGCGAAACGCGTGTCACGTGTCAACCACAGCGTGACCAGGTTCAAATCCCATCGATCCTGTCAGCTTCGTCAATCACGAGTCATACAGGATGCACGAACTTTACAGGAGTACCCGATGAAGACCCCCGAACCCGCCAGCGCCCGCCCGGTCTTCTCGACCGCCGACTTCGCGCTGCTCAAGGAAGCCGTCGCCGACTACACGCGCAAGATCGCCGACGATCCGCGCTCGGTCCAGTTCGCCAACCTCTATCACCGCCTCGGCCGCCTCGGCTGAAGCCCGCATTCCTGGGGAGGAAGGTACCCGGCGGGCATTTGCGCGGTCAGCCCGGCTCGATATGTGCTCGGAACCAGTCCGAAAGCTGATCGACCGTGAGTTCGCCCGCTGCCAGCGCGAGAAAGGTCGTCACCAGTTCGACGTCATCGCAGCTCAGTCGAAGCCCGTTGAGCACCAGAAAAGTTTCGCTGACCACTGCCGCGGTCCGCTTGTTGCCGTCCACGAATGGATGATTGCGAGCGATGCCGAAGGCGTATGCAGCCGCGAGCTCGGCGGCATCCGGCTCGCCATAGGCAACCAGATTAAGCGGCCGCGCCATGGCGCTTTCCAGCATGTTCGGATCGCGCAGCCCGACAGCCCCACCATGTTCGGCGAGCTGCTCCTCATGCGCCGCGATCGCGACTGCCAGATCAACCCAGATCCAGCTCATGCGCTATTTGGCAAGTTCGCGCAGCGCGTTCCGCCGCCGCGCCATCACCTCGCGCGCCGCCTTCATCTGCTCTTCGAAACCGCCGTCATGGCGACGGAGGGTCACACCATCTGGCGTCTCGGACACGCTCACCTCGTCCCCCTGCCCCACCCGCAGCCGCGCGAGCACCTCCTTGGGCAGGATCACCCCGGTCGAGTTTCCGATCTTGATGAGCTTCAGCGGCTTGTTCATACGAATGTTATAACGCAATCGGCCTCGGCAGCCAAGCCGGCCTTCTCACTCGGCTCGTTGCCCCGCAGCTGCGCGCCCGATCCGCGCCTCATGCTCGGCCTTGCCGAACGGGAAGCGCGTGAAGAACCACGCCGCGCCCCAGCCGAGCGCGAGGTAGCAGAGCGTGAAGATGATCGTCAGCCGGTCGATCGTCGCCTCGGGCACCTGCCCCGGCGTCGCGCCGTCGGGGAAGCCCGCGATCCACAGGACCAGCCCGGCGAGCCCGATGCCGATCCCGCTCGTGCACTTCTGGACGAAGAAATAGCCGGCGAAGAACACGCCCTCGGACCGCCGCCCGGTCTGCGCCTCGGAATGCTCGACCACATCGGCCATCATCGATCCGCCGAGCATGAAGGCGGACACGCTGCACGTCGTGTTGACGATGAAGATGCCGAACAGCGCGGGCAGCATCGCCGGATCGCCCGGCGGCGGGAAGACGCCCGCAAGCCGCAGCCAGTAAGGCAGGCCCAGCAGCACCGGGGCCAGAGTCATGAAGAACGCCGCCGCCTTGCGCTTGCCCCAGCGCCGCGCCAGCCGCGGCGCGATGAAGAACGCCATCAGCACCCCGGCGAACAGCACCGCGCCCAGCGCCATGAAGGCGGAGACCGGGAACAGCCAGACGAAGGTGTAGAGATAGTTGGATAGGGCGAAGCTGATCCCCTGCGCGGAGTAGGCGCACAGCCCCGCGATCATCAGCAGCGCGAAGGCCCGGTTGCGCACCGTCTCGATCAGCTCGCCGAACGTCTCCCTGAGCGTCGTCTTCCCGATCTCCGGCCGCGGCAGGCGCGTGATCTCGTGATGCGTGCCCAGCGCCGAGATCAGGATCGCCCCCGCCATCGCCGCCGCGCCGACCGCCGCGAACAGGCCATAGCCCTCGCGGTTGAGCAGCCCGTTCGGCTGCCCCTCGCCCGGCACCAGGAACAGCGTATAGGCCGCGACCAGCATCGCGAGTCCGCCGGCCCAGCCGAACAGATAGCGATAGGCCATGATCCGCGTGCGCTCGTCATAATCGGCGGTCAGCTCGGGCGCGAGCGCGACCGAGGGCACCTCGTACGCCGACACCGCGGTGCGCACGACCACCGCGGTCGCGAACACCCAGCCCAGCATCGCCGCATGGGGCAGCTCGGGCGGGTTCCACAGCAGCAGCCAGCCGAGCGCGATCGGGATCGCCGAACCGTACATCCACGGATGCCGCCGTCCCCAGCGGCTGCGCGTGCGGTCCGATGCCGCGCCGATCGCCGGATCGATCATCGCATCCAGGATCAGCGCGGCCATGATCGCCCCGCCCACCTGCACTGCGGGCAGCCCGATCACCTGATTGTAGAACAGCAGCAGAAAGGTCTGGAAGCCGGCGTCCTTCACGCCATAGGCCACCGCGCCGAAGCCATAGGCGAGCATCGATTGCCTGCCGATCCGCCGCGCCCGCGGTGCCGCCGATCCCTGCATCACGCCGCCCATCGGCCATCCTCTCTCGCTGCCGGCCCGCATCGTGCGCGCTGCCTTTTACAGTTTCGGGTCAGCATATGGCCGCCCTGCGACGCGTCAATCCATCGATTTTAGTAACCAGGGTATGTTGCGAACCCCCGCCCATCCAGTATAGCTGCGGCAAATTCGGGAGAGGATGCATGGCGCTCGACGCCGAGACCTTCGATGCCTTGATCGACACGGTCCGCCGTTTCGTGGCCGAGCGCCTGCGCCCGCTCGAGGCCGAGGTGGAAGCCGCCGATGCGATCCCGGACGCGATCGTCGAGGAGATGAAGGCGCTCGGCCTGTTCGGCCTGTCGATCGCCGAGGACTATGGCGGTCTCGGCCTCACCATGCTCGAGGAATGCCGCGTCGGAATCGAGATGGGGCGCACCACCCCCGCCTTCCGCTCCACCTTCGGCACCAATGTCGGCATCGGCTCGCAAGGCCTCGTCATGGCCGGCACGCCTGAGCAGAAGGCCGAGTGGCTCCCCCGCATTGCATCGGGTGAGATCATCACCAGCTTCGCGCTCACCGAGCCCGATGTCGGCAGCGACAGCGGTGCGGTGAAGGCGCGCGCGGTGCGTGACGGCGACGTCTACCGCCTCTCCGGCACCAAGCGCTTCATCACCAATGCCGACAAGGCGCAGCTGTTCACCGTGATGGCCCGTACCGGCGACGAGCCCGGCGCGCGCGGCGTCTCCGCCTTCCTCGTCCCCCGCGACCTGCCCGGCGTGTCGATCGGCGAGCCCGAGAAGAAGATGGGGCAGAAGGGCGCCAAGGTCGCCGACGTGATCTTCGACGACGTACCCGTTCCCGCCGCCAACCGGCTCGGCGCGGAGGGCGAAGGCTTCAAGATCGCGATGCGCGTGCTTGATCGCGGCCGGCTCCATATCAGCGCGGTCAGCGTCGGCGTGGCCGAGCGGCTGATCGCCGACTGCGTCGCCTATGCCAGCGAACGCAAGCAGTTCGGCAAGCCGATCGCGGAGCACCAGTTGATCCAGGCGATGATCGCGGACTCGAAGACCGAATGCCTCGCCGCCCGCGCCCTGGTCCTCGAAACCGCCGCGGCCAAGGACCAAGGCAAGGACGTCGTCATGGAATCCGCCGCGGCCAAGCTGTTCGCGACCGAGATGGTCGGCCGCGTCGCCGACCGCGCGGTCCAGATCTTCGGCGGCGCGGGCTATATCGCGGACTATGGCATCGAGCGGCTCTACCGCGACGTCCGCCTGTTCCGCATCTACGAGGGCACCAGCCAGATCCAGCAGCTCATCATCGCGCGCGAGACCTTGAAGCGCGGCGGATAGCGAACACAAACCGTCACCCCAGCGAAAGCTGGGGTCTCCATCCACGGAGCGAGCGGCCTGACGCACAAGATCCCTTTCGCTGGGATGACGACCGGAGGATTTATGGACACCAGCAACTTCTTCAGCCTCAAGGGCCGCACCGCCCTCGTCACCGGAGGCAGCCGCGGGATCGGCAAGATGATCGCGGAGGGGTTCATCGCCCAGGGCGCCAAGGTCTATATCTCCTCGCGCAAGGCACCGGCGTGCGAGGAGACCGCCGCCGAGCTCGGCCCCAACTGCATCCCGATCCCGATGGATGTCTCGACGGTCGAGGGCTGCAAGGCGCTCGCCGCCGAGCTCGCCAATCGCGAGGACCATCTCGACATCCTCGTCAACAATGCCGGCGCCGCCTGGGGCGTGGCGTTCGAGGAGTTTCCGGAGAGCGGCTGGGACAAGGTCATGGACCTCAACGTCAAGTCGCCCTTCTTCCTGACGCAGGCGCTGCACGATCTGCTCAAGGCGCGCGCCAGCTTCGATGCGCCGTCCAAGGTGATCAACATCACCTCGATCGACGGCCTGCGCTTGAACCCGTGGGAGACCTACAGCTACCACGCGTCCAAGGCGGCGCTGATCTACCTCACCAAGCGCCTGGCGGCGCGGCTGATCCGCGACGGCATCATCGTCACGTCGCTCGCCCCCGGCGCCTTCGCCAGCGAGATGAACCGCGCCGCGCGCGATCATGGCGACACCGTCGCCAAGGCGATCCCGATGCGCCGCGTCGGCACGCCCGAGGACATGGCGGGGGCCGCGATCTTCCTCGCCAGCCGCGCCAGCGACTATGTCGTCGGCGATACGCTGGTGGTCGATGGCGGCTTGGTCAACGCGTCGCTGGGGATCAGCATCGACGCGTAAGGCGATCGGCATCGAATTAATCCTCCCCCGCCAGGGGAGGTGGCACGCGAAGCGTGACGGAGGGGACGGATGCCAGAGCAGCGGCGGGGAGCCCTCCCCCTCCGTCGCGTCCGACGACATCACCCCCTTTGGCGCGGGAGGATGAGGCGAAACCCTACAACCGCCGCCCCTTCACCCCGGCCTCATGCCGCGCGAGGAAGTACGCCCGCCGCACCTCCGGGCGCATCTTGCCGACGATCCACGAACGGAACATGTCGGTGCAGTAATAGGGGTCAGCGCGCGAGGCGTGCGGCGTCATCTCCGCGCCGTACGTCGCGCAATAATCCTGCGCCGCCCGGCTCACCCGCTGGCGCAGCGCCACCCGCCCTTCCCGGCTTTCCAGCGTCAGGTCGCCATAGGCCAGCTTCGCGACCGGCTCTGCCCGACTCTCGGCGCAGGCGCTCAGCAGCAGGATCGAAAACAGGATCGTCTGTCGCATCATCGCTCTCCCTTTGATTTCGCCAGGCAAGCCGCTCCCGTGGCGGGAATCCCGCTGCCGGACACAGCCCTGGTGGTGTTCGGCGGCTAGGCGGCGATCAGCCGCCCGGCCCTCTCAATGCACGCGCCGATCTCTCAAGCTCATCTGCCTGCGCACGCATTTGGTTTACCTGTCTGATGATTTCGGCGCGTTCGTCGGCACTGACACCGGGCAGCTCGGCCGTCAGCTCGACACTGCGCGCGCCTTTCCGCATCTCCGCGGCCCCCTGCATCATCTCGGCCGCGGCTTGCTTCGCCCATTCGGGTGTTTCCCCGCCAGGCGGCGCTGACACCGGTTTGGGCGGAGGCGGCGCGGTGATCGTCACGCCATCCGCGGTCCTCACCACCTGCGCTCCCGACTGGCCAACGATACGCATCATCTGCGGCGCCGGCTGCGGCACGCTCGCGATCTGAACCACGGGAACGGGCGTGGCTTCCGGTAGCGCCGTCGATTGATCGCTCGCGGACACCACGGGTGCGGCCACTGGAACGCTCGCCTGCGCCGTACCTGCGGCAGCGGCGGGTTGAGCTTGCGCCGGGCCCTGGATCGTCACGGCGCGCCATGCCGGCACGGTCGCCCGGGCAGGCACAGGCGGCTGCTGCATCGTGCGCGCGCCGGCCACCGCACTGGCCGGCTTGGCAGGCACCAGCCGCGCCGCCGCCAGCGGGGGCGCCGCAATGGCCGCGCAGACCAGCGCCAGCGTCGGGATCATGCGGCTTCCACGCCGGTGGCGGTGCAAGGCGATATGGGTGATCCGCTCTGCCAGCGCGTTCGGCCACAGCGCCATTCCGGTCGCCGCCCCGCGCGCCGCCGGTGCCGTGGCAAAGCTCAGCAGCGCCTCGGCATAATCCGCGCGCTCGATCCCGCGAACCGCCGCCTCGTCGGCCGCGGTCTCACCGCGCCGCGCAAGCGTGCGGTTGAGCAGCCACACCAGCGGATTGAACCACAGCAGCGCTGCCGCGATCCGTGCCGCGATCAGCATCGGCCAGTCGAACCGGCGGATATGCGCCATCTCATGCGCCACCACCGCGTTCGCCTGCCCGGTCCGTTTGAGCGTTTCCGAATCGATCAGGATCCAGGCCGGCGCGATCCCCCAGCTGATCGGGCTCACGATATCGCCGGACACCAGCAGCCGCACCGGCCGCCGCAGCGTCGCGCTCGCACGCGCCAGCGCCGCCGCCCAGCCCGGCTCGCCCGCTTCCTCGCCACGCCGCGTCCAGCGCGCCAGCACCGACACGCCGATCGCGAGATGCAGCAGCACTGCCCCGGCACCCAGCACGTAGAGCAGTCCGGCCCAGTCGACCGGCCCTTCCACGGCCACCGGCGCGGCGGTTCCAGCCACCGCCGGCATCGGCGCTTGCGCCGCCGCAGCCGCCGCCTCGGGCGCGGGCAGCAGCGCAAGGTCGAGCGACGGCAGCAGCAGCATCGCAAGCGGAAGCAGCAGCAGCGCGATCACCGCAACCCGCAGCACGAACACCCGCTCCGCGGCTGGCCGCCCGCACATCGTCCGGTCGGCAAGCAGCGCCAGCGCCGCGATCAGCGCCGACTTCCAGCCCAGCTCGATCAGCGTCTCCAGCATCACTCCGCCTCCTTGCGCGCCTGGTCGATCACGCGCTGCAGCGCGTCGATCTCGTCGGCCTTGAGCCTCGGCTGCATCCCCAGCAGCGCCGTCGCCGCGCTTGCGGCCGAGCCCTGGAAGAAGGTCTGCACCAGCTTCTGAAGCGCGGTCTCGGCGACCGCCTCGGTCTTCGGCGCGGGCGAATAGACATAGGCCTGGTTGATCGTCCGATGAGTCACCAGCCCCTTGCCCGCCAGCCGCATCAGCAAGGTGCGCACCGCCGAGTCGGACGGCGCGTCGCTCATCGCGTTGCGCACGCCCGCTGCGGTCGCTTCCTCCAGCCCGCACAATATCTCGAACACCTCGCGCTCACGGCGCGGCAACGACTCGATCATGACCATCTCCTGCTACAGCTGTAGCATGCTACAAATGTAGCAGCAACCGGTTACATGATCATGCCCGATCGCGTCGCGGGAACGGCTCCCGCCCGCCTCGCCAGCGCCCCGCTCGCCGCCGCCTTCACGATGCGGCGGAAGGTCGGGCATTCCATATGACTCGGCGCCGGACAGGCTGCGGCATGGCGCAGCCCGTCGCGCATCGCGCTCAGCCGCCGGATCAGCGCGTCGATCTCCTCCGCCTTGGCGGCCAGCATGTCGCGGTCGATCACCGCCATCCCGCGCGGGTCGAACATCGCGGCGATCTCGTCGAGCGCGAAGCCCGCCTGCCGCCCCAGCGCGATCAGCGCCAGCCGCTCGAGCACCGCCGGCTCGAAGGTGCGCCGCAGCCCGCGCCGCCCGATCGATTCGATCAGCCCGCGTTCCTCATAATAACGTAGCGTCGATGCCGGCACGCCGGAGCGTTTCGCGACCTCGGCAATGTCCAGCGGCATCATCGCTTGACCTCAAGTCGGCTTGAAGTGGCACGGTGCCGCCACTTCACCCCCGAATCAAGCGAAAGGAGCCAATATGAGTGAGCAGAAGATCGCAGCCATGAGCCAGGACCAGCTCTGGAACGGCCCCGCCGGCCAGGCCTGGCTGAAGATGGAATCGGCGCTCGACGCGCTGTTCAAGCCGTTCGCAGCGCTGCTGGTGGATGCCGTGCGCTGGCACGCTCCACGCCACGTTCTCGATATCGGCTGCGGCACCGGCGCCACCACGCTCGCCATCGCCCGCGCGCTCGCACCGGAGGGCCGCTGCACCGGCGCCGATCTGTCGCAGGCCCTGATCGACCGGGCCCGCGCGCACGCTGCCGCGGAGGGTGTCGACGCGTCGTTCCGCAGCGGCGACGCCTCGCGCCTCGACGGCGCCGGCCCGTTCGACATGGCCGTATCGCGCTTCGGCGTGATGTTCTTTGAAGACCCTGGCGCCGCGTTCGCCCGCATCCGGGCGGCGATGACGCCCGGCGCGCCGCTTGCCGCGCTGGCGTGGCGTTCGCCGGAGGACAATCCGTTCATGACCTGCGCCGAGCGCGCCGCCGCGCCATTGCTGCCCCCGATCCCGCCGGCCGCGCCGGGTGCGCCCGGTCAGTTCGGCTTCGCGGATCCCGAGCACGTCCGCCGCATCCTGGCCGGAAGCGGCTGGCGCGACGTCGCCATCACCCCGATCAATACCGAATGCGCGATGCCGCATGCGGCGCTTGAGCCCTATGTCTCCAGCCTCGGCCGGGTCGGCGCGGTGCTGCGCGAAGTCGACGACGCGACCCGCGCGCGCATCGTCGCCGCGGTCCTCCCCGCCTTCGCCCCCTTCGTGGACGGCGACACCGTCCGCTTCACCGCCGCCTGCTGGATGATCGAGGCGAAGGCCTAGAGTCTGTCCTGATTATGCTGAATCGATTGGGGATTCCCAAGAGGGTGTGATTGTGATTCAAGCTGCTGGCTGGGCAGGAGGCCAGCAGGGATGGCACGAGCCTATTCTGACGATTTGCGAGAGCGTGTTGCGGCAGC
>NZ_DASWTG010000082.1:0-42924 GCF_036402235.1 Sphingomonas sp.
CCTGCGCAAGGCCGCAGAGCGCACCGTCGAGGCAACATGGAAACGCATCGGCCAACTCCTCGACGCCTTCCCGCCCCACGAATGCGCCAACTATCTCAGAAACAGCGGATATGCCTCAATCTAAACAGGACAGACTCTAGATGCTCAGAATCATCGCCAGTCCGCGCGTCTGGCCGGGCGCCAGCAACTCCATCCCACCGCGATTGATCGCGTCGGGCAGGTGACTCACCGGCTCGGCGCAGAAGAAGCCGGCACCCGGCGGACGATAGATGTGCAGCACATCCGCGCCCTCGCCACGCATCGCAAATCCGCCCCAGCCTTGTCCGATCGCGGCCGCGCCGTCCCAGTCCTCATAGGCATTGTCGATCAGCGTCGTGCCCGCAACCGCTTCACCCGCCGACCAGTCGCCGAACCGTGCAGGCGCCGCCGGCTCGGTCGGCAGCATCGTTTCATCCGCGAGCCACACGCGCTCAGCCGCGAAGGTCAGATGTGTTTCCGCGTCGCACGGGAAATAGGGGTGCAGGCCCAGCCCGGCGGGCATCGGCGCATTCCCGGTGTTGGTGATCGACAGCTCGATCCGCAGGTCGCACGGTGCGAGCGTGAAGCGCTGCTCTGCCCGATAGACCCAGGGCCAGCTCGCGCCGCCGTCATGCGCGTGCGTCAACGTCGCCTGATCGGCAGCCGCTTCGGCCACTGTCCATGCCGACTGCCAGCCGAGCCCGTGCAGGCTGTGCGGATGATCACCGAAATTCAGTGGCAGCTGATGCGCCTGCCCGTCAAAGGTGAACCGCCCGTGCGCGATGCGGTTGGCATAGGGGACCAGCGGGAAGCAGCCGGTCTCGAGCGGATCGCGCGCGCCTTTCGGCGCCGGGCGCAGCACGTCGTGCCCGTCATGCCGCAACGCGCCGATCGCACCGCCCAGCGCGGGCACCAGCTCGAGCACCCAGCCATGCGCCTCGAGCTTCACAGCCCGACCGAAACCTCGGTCCCCGGCATCCCTGGGACGGAAACCTGAAACGCGAACAGGTCGCCGGCATGCGGCTCCGCAGCGCGCCCCTCCGCATCGAGATGCTTGTTGGCGGTGGTCGCATAGACGGTGCGCAGGTCCGGCCCGCCGAACGTGACCTTGGTGATCGCGCTCACGGGGAACTCCACCACCTCCAGCAGTCCGCCCGCCGGCGAATAGCGCCGCACCGCGCCGCCATTGTAGAGGCCGATCCACACGCAGCCCTCGGCATCCACCGCGGGACCGTCGGGGAAGCCTTCGGCGTTGGGAATGGTCGTGAAGATGCGCGACTCACCCAGCGTCCCGTCCACGCCGACGGCCGCAGCATGGACGCGCCCGCCCAGCGTATCGACATGATAGAGGGTGCGCCCATCGGGGCTGACCGCGGGGCCGTTCGAGATGCTCACCGCCGCCGTCTCGGCAACGCAGCGGCCATCGCCGCCGAGGCGGTAGATCCGCCCGGTCACCGCGCTCTCACCGTCGTCCATCGTGCCGAACCACAACCGCCCGGCCGGATCGACGGTCCCGTCGTTGAGCCGGTTGCCGGGCAGCGCCGGCTCGGGATCGACCAGCGGCGTGAAGCTGCCATCGGTGGTGTCGAAGATCGCAAGCCCCGTCTGCAGCCCGGCGACGAACTTGCCGTTAGCGGCCGGCAGGCAGAAGCCGATCTGCGCGGGTGCATCCCAGCTGCGCTTGCCGCCGCTGGCGGGATCGAGGCGGTGCACCTTGCGCGACTTGATATCGACGAACCACAGCGCGGCTTCGCGCGCGACCCATACCGGCCCTTCGAGCAGGGGCGCGCCGAGCGCCCAGACCGATTGCGGCGCGCTCAGCACGACGCCCATCAGCGCCAGCCCGCATCCACGAAATAGCTGTGCCCGGTCACCAGACGCGCATCATCGGAGGCCAGGAACAAAACCATCGCCGCAACGTCCTCCGGCGCGAGCCGCCCGTCAAGGCATTGCGCCGCGACGATCTCCGCCTCGCCTTCTGGGGTGTACCATCTGAGCTGGCGCGGGGTGCGGACATTGCCGGGAATGACGCAAGTCGCGCGGATGCCGTCGCGGCCGAGGTCGCGCGCCAGGCTGCGCGTCAGCCCTTCGATCGCCGCCTTGCAGGTCTGGTAGAGAACCAGGTCGTTGAGCCCGAGGTGCCACGAGATCGACCCGAGGTTGACGATCGCCCCGCCGCCCTTGGCGCGCATCGCCGGAACCACCGCCTGCGCGCAGAAGAACATGTGCTTGAGGTTCACGCTCAGCCGCTCGTCCCAATAGGCTTCGGTGATATCCTCAATCGAATGGCGGTCGTCGTTCGCGGCGTTGTTGACGAGGATGTCGAACCCGCCCGAGCGCGCGATCAGCTGCGCGATCATCGCCTGGAGCGTGGAGACGTCGGTGAGGTCGATGCGCTCGAAGCACGCCTTGTGCCCGTCCGCCGTCAGCCGCTCGACCAGCAGCATGGAATCGGTTTCAGCGATATCGAAGAAGGTGACGTCGGCGCCCTGCCGGGCAAACCCTTCGACGATCCCCGCGCCGATCCCCGAACCGCCGCCGGTGACGAGCACCCGCTTGCCGGCCAGGCTGGGATAGAGCGCGTGCGTCGATGCCTCGATCGCGGTCGGATGCGCGCCCATTCAGACGGTCTCCGTCACGCGCCGCGCCGCGAGGCTGCGGTAGAGGTCGCGAATGCCGAAGGTCCAGGGCGCGGCATCCTTCGAGGTGGTGACGCGATTGGCGAGCGTGCCCAGCCGCGGCGAGTAAATCCGCACTGTGTCGCCGACCTTGTGCGTGAAGCCGCGGCCGGGATCGTCGCGGTCCTGCACCGGCGCGAACAGCGTGCCGAGGAACAGCGCGAAGCCGTCGGGATATTGATGCTCGGACAGGGTTTGCCGCACCAGCTCGAGCGGGTCGCGGCTGATCTGGTTCATCGAGCTATGGCCTTCCAGGCGATAGCCCTCCGGCCCCTCGATCAGCAGGTCGAGTTCGGCATTGCGCACATCGTCGATGCCGAAATCCGCATCGAACAGCCGTACGAACGGCCCGATCGCACAGGCGGCGTTGTTGTCCTTGGCCTTGCCGAGCAGCAGCGCGCTGCGCCCTTCGAAGTCGCGCAGATTGACGTCGTTGCCCAATGTCGCGCCGACCACCTTGCCCGCAGCATTGGCGATCACCACCACTTCGGGCTCGGGATTGTTCCAGCTCGAATCCGATCGGATGCCGATCTCCGCCCCCCAGCCGACCGAGGACAGCACCGGCGCCTTGGTGAACACCTCCGCATCAGGGCCGATCGCGACCTCCAGATATTGCGACCACATGCCGGCCTCGATCAGCGCGGTCTTGAGCTTCGCAGCCTCGTCGCTGCCCGGCACCACCGACCGGATTCCGCCGCCGATCTTGTCCTCCAGCTCGGCGCGGATCGCCGCCGCCGCGCCCGCATCGCCCCGCGCGCGCTCCTCGATCACCCGCTCGATCGCCGAGACCGCGAAGGTCACGCCGCACGCCTTGACGCACTGAAGGTCGATCGGCGCAAGCAACGCACAAGCGCCGCCGCCGACGGTGAGGTCGTCCACGTCGCAGAGATAGGTCCCCTCGACCGCCGCCGGATCGGGCAAGTCGAAAAGGTCGGCGGTGGTCGGCGCTTCGGCCGACACGTCATGGACGCGGCCTTCGCGAACGATGACCGGCGCCGGCCCGTCGGCCAGCATCACCCGCCCCGCGAGCACGGCTCGCGCGGCATCGTCAGGAAGCGCCGATCGATCGAAAGCTTCAGGCACAAATCTCTCCTTCAGCCCGAAGCGAGCCGGGCAATGATAGCGCTATCATTCCTTCTCCCTCCCCGCAAGGGGGGATCAGATCGTCCAGGCGCCGTCGATCCGCGCGACCGTGCCCGCCTGCCCGCCTTCGCGCAGCGCCGCGGGCAGCAGCGCCGCGGGCATGTCCTGATAGCTCACCGGGCGCAGGAAGCGGTCGATCGCCAGCGTTCCGACCGAGGTGCTGCGCGCGTCCGACGTCGCGGGATAGGGGCCGCCATGCACCATCGCATGCGTCACCTCGACCCCGGTCGGCCAGCCATTGGCGATCACGCGGCCAACGGTGCGCTCGAGCACGGGCAGCAACGCCTGCGCCGCGGCATAATCGCCCTCGTCGACCTGAAGCGTCGCGGTAAGCTGACCCTCCAGCTCGCCCAGCACAGCGGTCAGCTCGTCGAGGCTCGCGCAACGCACCACGACCGACGAGACCCCGAACACCTCGTGCAGGTGCACCGGATCGGCGAGAAAGTCCTTGCCTGCCACGCTGAACAGCGCCGCGCGGCCGCGGTTCGGCCCCTCCGGCTCGACGCCTTCGGCCACCTTGGTGACGAAAGCGCTGCCGGCGAGCTTGGCTTTGCCGCTCTCGAACGCTTCCCAGATGCCGTCGGTCAGCATCACCTGCGCCGCCTGCCCCGACAGCACCTCGCCCGCGCGAGCGACGAAGGCGTCGAGCTCGGGGCCGTCCACCGCCATCACCAGGCCCGGATTGGTGCAGAACTGGCCCGCGCCCATCGCGAGGCTGGCGACGAACGCCTCGGCCAGCGCGGTGCCGCGCGCCTTCAATGCTTCGGGCATCAGGATCACCGGATTGATCGCCGACATCTCGGCATAGACCGGGATCGGGCGCGGGCGCGCCGCGGCGATCCGCATCAACGCTTCGCCGCCACCGCGCGAGCCAGTGAAGCCCACCGCCTGAATGCGCGGATCGGCGACCAGCGCCTCACCCACCTTGCGCGAAATGCCGTTGACCATGCTGAACACGCCGGCCGGCAGTCCGCACTTCTCAGCAGCGCGCGCAATCGCCGTCGCGATCAGCTCGGCGGTGCCGGGATGCGCGCGATGGCCTTTGACCACCACCGGACAGCCCGCCGCGAGGGCGGAGGCGGTGTCGCCGCCGGCGGTCGAGAAGGCGAGCGGGAAGTTGGAGGCACCGAACACCGCGACCGGGCCGAGCGGGATCATGCGCAGGCGCAGGTCGGGCTTGGGCGGGGTGCGTGCGGGATCGGCATGATCGATGCGCAGCTTCTGCCACTGGCCGTCGCGCACTTCCTTCGCGAACAGGCGCAGCTGACCCGCAGTGCGCCCGCGCTCGCCGGTGATGCGCGCGGCGGGCAGCCCGGATTCGCGGCAGGCCCGCTCGATCAGCGCGTCGCCCAGCGCCTCGATCTCGTCGGCGATCGTCTCGAGGAAGCGCGCGCGCTCCTCGAGCGGACGGGTCGAATAGGGCAGGAACGCGGCTTCGGCCGCAGCGCAGGCGTCGGCGACGTCCTGCTCGCTCGCGCCGGCGAAGCCGGCATCGTCAATGTCCGCTCCGGCGGCGGGATCATAGGCGCGGAAGCGCGCGTCCGACTGACGGCGCTCGCCGCCGATGAAAAGTCCGCCCGTCAGTTCCATGATCGTCTCCGTAGATCGGCGGCCGCGTCCGCAGCGCGGCGGGAAGGATGCCCAGCCCATCTAGAAACATCATATGAATTTTCAACCCGGGCCGGGCGCATCTGGTAGCGCTACCAAATTTTAGCGTCAACGCAGCGCCATCGTCAACGCGCGATCATTGCGTTTTCGGCGCAAATATCAGCGCAGGCGCGCGCTCATCAGGAACCGTTCGCGGCTCTCGGCCGCCTTGCGCCGCAACTCGGAGATGGCGCGCTCCTCGGTCGCATCGAGCATCGCCTCGAGCAGCCGGTTGAAGTGCGCACGCATCGCCACGCGCGCCGCGGCCGGATCCCCGGCGCGCAGCGCATCGACGATCGCGCCATGCTCGCGCTGGCGGGTGCGGCCGTCATGCTGGCAGACGCTGGCATAGGTGGTGCGCACTTCGGGCACGTCGGTGCGCATCCGCCACAGCGACTTGATGACGTGGATGATCGCCTGATTGCCCGAAGCCGATGCGATCAGCAGATGGAACTCCTGATCGGCCTCGGTCGATCTGGCGTCGTCGCCATCGTCATGCCCCATGATCTCGAGCAGCTCGTCGAGCCGGTCGAGCGTCTCGGGCGTGATCGTCGAGGCCGCCAGCGCCGCCGCCTCGGATTCGAACAGCGATCGCGCCTCGGTCAGCTCGAACGCGCTGACCGCGGGCGGCTCGTCGCCGCGCACGGTCTTGGCGTCGGTGACATAGACGCCCGATCCGGTCTTGATCGTCACCATCCCGCGCGCCTGCAGCGCGATCTCCGCCTCACGCACCGTGACGCGGCTGACGCCCAGCTGCTCGGCGATCTCGCGCTCGCCGGGCAGCCGCGATCCGGGGGGATAGCTCCCCCCTTCGATCATCGCCGCGATGCGCTCGGCGACTTCCTGAAACAGGCGGCGTTCAGCCATGCAATTCCTCGGTTCGATCCGGTCCGGCCTTCCGAATGCCCTAGCCATCTTCCATTTGGAATAGGCAATTGGTCCGCAAGGCCGGACGCGCGATCAGAGTCGGACTCGGGCGCCGATGAAGTAGCGCGGCCCGTAATAGTGATACTGGCGGATGCTGCCCTGCACCGGCATGTCGGTGATCTTGGGCGAATCGAGGATGTTGGTCGCCTCGAACCGCAGCGAGACGTTGCGGTTGATGTCGTACGAGGCGCGCAGGTCGAACGTCTCGTTGCCGCGGACGTAGCGCAGCTGCGTATTGCCGCCGACAAAGTCCTGATAGTAGTTCGACCGGTAGTTGTAGATGCCCTGGATCGAGAAGCCCTTGAGCTGATAGTAGAGCTGGGCCGAGACGACGTGCTTCGAGAAGCCCGACAGGCCGGCCGGCGGCACGATCCGTGGCGTCGTCACCCCCGTCGCCGGCGTGAAGATCTCGCCGAGCAGGATGTCCTCATTCTCGAAATTGGTGTCGGCATAGTTGTAGCTGACCTTGCCGCCAAAGCCGTCGAGTGGCTTGGGCAGCCACGAGAAGCGGTTGGCGAGCGTGATCTCGACGCCCCATAGCTGGCTCTTGTCTGGGCTGTTGGCGGTCTGGGTCACCGGAACAGTCACCTGCTGCCCGCCAATGGTGAACTGCTCGTCAGCCTGGATCGGCATGAAGCCGCCGCTGAACTCCTTGAAGTAGAGCGTCGCCGAGAACAGCGAATCCCGGTTCGGATAATATTCCAGCGCAAGGTCGCCGTTCCACGACATCAGCGGCTTCAGCGCCGGGCTGCCGTTGGCCCGTATCTCGCTGATCGCCTCCTCGATCGTCGTGCCGTTGGCGTCGAGGAAGAAGGTGCGCCCCGCCCCCAGCGCGCTCGGCGCGGGGCGAGACATCGCGCGATAGGCGGCAGCACGCAGCAGCAGCCGGTTGGGCCGCAGCTCGAAGATCGCATTGACGCTGGGCAGGAAGCGCGTGGTCTCGCTCTCCAGCGTCACCGTCTCGAAGCTGCCGGTTACCGGCTCGAGCGTGATCGTTCCGTCGCCGTTGTTCTTGACGTTGAGCGCGCTGCGCAGGCCGATCGACTTGACCTTGGTGTTGACCACGCGCACGCCGAAATTGCCGCGCACCGGCATGTCGCCCAGATCGCCCGCATATTCGGCCATGACGTAGCCGGCCAGCGTCTGCTCGGTCACGTCGCGATTGGCGGGCGAGCGCATCTCGGCGGGACGGCCCGGATCCTCCGACCCGGTATATTCGCGCATCAGGCACAGCGGGTCGAAGGTCGCCCAGCTGGTGATGGTGTTGCCGCGCGCCTGCTCGAGGAAGCCGGTCTGCGGGAATTGCGTGCGGCACAGCAGGTTGATCCGCGCATCCTCACGGCCCGCAGGCGGATCGATCGGCGAGATGACAGGCTCGTTGCGCACATCAAAATCGCGATAGGTCTGCTCGGCCCAGCGCCCGCCGACAGCGATGTTGGTGATGAAGCCGTCCAGCTTGTAGTCGGCGTCGAGCCGCACGCCCCAGATTTCGTTGCGCCGCTCGCTCTCGTCGCGGCGGGCGCGTGCATCGTCCCAGAACAGCGCGTGGTTGGTGATGTCGAAGCGCGGATCGAAGGTGATCGACGGCGCATAATTCCCCGGCTTGACCTCATAGGTGTAGGGGATGCGCATATGGTTGATCGGCTGACGCACGCCGTTCATGTCGAGCGCGTCGGTGCGCAGGCGGACCTGGCGCTCGATCTCGGTGCGGACGGTGCGCGAATAGGAGCCGTCGAGCGCGAGCGTCAGCCGGTCGCTCGCCTGCCAGCGCAGGTTCGCGCCGCCGCCCAGATACTCCTCGGAGCGCGCCAGGTTCGACGCGGTCGATTCGATCGCGCTGCGCCCGTTCATCTTCTGGATGACGCCATTCTCGTCGAAGACGATATTGGAAAGGCTGTTGCGCATCTCCGAGATGTTGAGGTCGCGCCGGTTCTCGACGAAGGTGCGGTCCGAATATTGCCCGTCGATGTTGAGCTCGACTCGATCGGAGAATTTCCACTGGATCGCGCCGAAGATCGCGTCGCGCTGGTCGGTCTCGCTGATCTGGCGCCACGCCATCGAGTTGGGCGCGAGATAATAGGGAGTGCCGGCCGCCGCCTGAGCGGGCGTGACCGCGGTGCAGTTGCTGTTGTTGGCGACCGCGATGGTCGCGTTGCACGCCGTCCAGGTCGAGCTGCCCGCGACGGTCTCTTCCGGATTGTTGGTGCTGTTGCGCTGGACGCCGATCGCGATGCCGAGCTCACCGAGGCCGCCCAGCTCATACTGATCGACATAGGAGAGCGTCCCGCGCCAGCCCCAGGCTGACGATCCGATCACCTTGTCCTGATAGGGGCTGTAGTTCGCCTTGATCTCGCCCTGGATGCGCGTCTTGCCGAAATCGAGCGGGCGCAGCGTGCCGATGTCGATCGTGCCGGCGACGCCGCCCTCGACCAGATCGGCCTGCTGCGTCTTGTAGATCTTGATGTTGTTGACCAGCTCCGAGGGGAACTGGTTGAAGTTGACCGAGCGGTCGCCCGACCCGTTGGTCGCGTCACGGCCGTTGAAGGTCGAATTGGACAGGAACGGGCCAAGACCGCGCAGCGCGATCTCCGATGCGCCGCCCTTTTCGCGGTGCGTCGTCGCGCCGGTGATCGTCTGGATCGCCTCGCCCACCGACAAAGCGGGCAGATCGCCGATCTCGTCGGTGGACAGCGCATCGACGATCGCGGTCTCGCGCTTCTTGACGTCGATCGAGGTCCGCATGGTCTCACGGATGCCGGTGATGACCAGCTCTTCCTCGTCCGCCGGCGCCTCGGCAGGCGGCGCATCCTGCGCCATCGCCTGCGTCGCGGCGAGCAGCGACAATGCCGCGCTTCCCATCAGCCATGCGCGGATGCGCACCGAGCGCTCGGCGGTTGCCGGCTTACCCATTTCTTCCTCTCCCTGAGTCCGATCTTGTCGATCTACTGTTTGCCGGTTGCCAACCAATTGTCAACCGATTGCGCATGCCGTTATTAGATAATTGGTCCTACCAATTACGGAACCAGCTGTGATGCCAGCACCGGAACGGCGCGCGCCAGATCCTCGGCCACAAGTTTGGCGAACACGCCCGCCCCGGTCTCGCCGACATGCGTGTAGTCGAACTTGCGCGTGTGCTGGCCACGCGGGCCGCCGGGCTTGACCGGCAGGTCCGGCAGCCGCGCCTCTTCGGCCGGCCGCGGCTTAAGCGTCGTCCCCGCTTTGGCCGCCGAGCGCTCCTCGGCGGTCGGCTCGGCCTGCGCGAGAGCCATCGATTCCTCCGCGCCCAGCCGCTGCACGATCGCCGCGCTGCGTCGGTTGAGATCGACCAGCGGGGCACTGGTCGCGGCGGCGACCTTGCGCACCTGCTCGGACCAGCTCTCGAGCGTGTTGTCCAGCTTGCCGTCCCTGAACTGGCGCCGCACCAGCGGAGTCACCAGCACCGGGATCGCGCCCGCCGCGCGCACCTCCTCGACCATCTTCGTCAGGTTCGCCGGGAACTCCGTGCCCTGCTCGGTCCAGCGCTCGGGCGCGCTCGACTGGTCGTTATGGCCGAACTGGATCAGTACATAAGTCGCGCGATACCCCGGCACCTTGGCCTCGGCGAGCGCGATCGGCCACGAGCCTTCCTGACGATAGCTGCGCGTCGAGCGCCCGCCGCGGCCGAGGTTGAGGCAGGCGACCGACGACTTCACATGCCGCGCACAGAACATCGATGCCCAGCCGCTCCCGACCGCCATGGTCGAATCCCCGACCAGCACGATCTTGTACGGCTCGATCGGCGGCGCATCGGTGCGCTCGCGCGCCTGCTGGGCATGAGCCGCCGGGGCGAGCGCCAGCGCAGCGGCGGCGAGGATCAGCTTCGACAGAAATCGATCCTCCCCCGCCAGGGAGTGTCGGGTTGGATTGCCCCCGGCAATCCAAGCCCGTGCCGGGGGCACGGGCGACCCGACACTGTGGCGCGCGCAGCGCGACGGAGGGGGAGGACTCCCAACCGCCGTGACCGCGTCCGCCCCCTCCGTCAGCTCCGCTGACACCTCCACCTGGCGGGGGAGGATTGAACCGATACGCATCACGAGAAGAACAGCCCGCCGTTGATGTCGACGTTCGTGCCCGTGAGGAACGAGGCATCGCCCGAGGCAAGGAAGGCGACCGCCGCCGCGACCTCGTCGGGATGCCCCTCGCGGCGCAACGGGGTGTTGCCGGCAACCACGGCGCGACCCTCGGGCTTGGAGAAGATGTCGTGGAACGAGGTGCCGATCAGCCCCGGACACAGCGCGTTGACGCGGATGCCCTGCGGCCCCAGCTCCTTCGCCCAGCTGCGCGTGATCGTCATCATCGCGCCCTTGGACGCGGCATAGACGCTCGCGCCAGGCCCGCCGCCGTCGCGCCCAGCCTGCGAGGCGATGTTGACGATCGCCGCGCCCGCGCCGAGGTGCGGCAGCGCCGCCTTGGTGACGAGGAAGGCGGACTTGAGGTTCAGGTCCATCACCGTGTCGAAGAATGCCTCGTCCATCTCGGCGAGCGTCTTTCGCGCGACCATGCCGCCCGCGCAGTTGACCAGTATGTCGATCTTGCCGCCGAATGCCTCGGTCGCCGCCTTGACCAGCCACGCGACCTCGTCCGCCTTGGTCACGTCGGCGCGCGCGAGCAGGCCGGTGCCGCCCGCCGCCTCGATCGCGTCGAGCGTGGCCTTGGCCGCCGCCTCGTCGCTGCGATAGTTGATGACGACCTTTGCGCCTTCGCTGGCGAGCCGCAGGGAGATCGACTTGCCGATATCGCGTCCACCGCCGGTGACGATCGCGACCTTGTCCTTGAAACGCATGTAAGCCCCTTATTCTTCGGTTTTGGGTTGAACGGGTTCGATCCGGCCGCCGAGCCAGATGCAGAGGAGCGAGAGCGGCACCAAGGCCGCGCCCAGGATGAAGATCGGCGCGAAGCTGGTCTTGGTCATGACGGGCACGAGCCAGGTGGTGACCAGCGTGCCGGCGACCGCCGCCGTGCCGCTGATCCCCGCGAGCGAGCCCACCGCGCCGCCGCCGAACCAGTCGCTCGGCAGCGTCTGGATGTTGTTGATCGCCATCTGGAAGCCGAACAGGATCGCTGCGATCAGCAGCACCGCATAGAGCGGCGTCGAGGCGGTAGCCGTCAGCAGCAGCGCCGGCAGCATGATCCCGCAGCCGAGCGTGATCGCGGTCTTGCGCGCCTTATCCGTGCTCCAGCCGCGCTGGATCAGCTTGCCCGACAGCCACCCGCCCGACAGCGATCCCGCCATCGCGCCGACGAACGGCACCCAGGCGAACATGCCGATCTGCTTGACGTCGAAGCCGAAGCTCTCGTTGAGGTAGATCGGCAGCCACGACACGAACAGCCACCAGATCGGATCGAGGAAGAAGCGCCCGACCATCACCGCCCAGGCCTGTTTGTAGCGCAGCAGCTGGCCCATCGACGGCGCGTAGCCGGCGGGTTTCGCGTCGCCGTGGACGCGCTCGTTGGCGCCGAGGATATGCTCGCGCTCGGCCTTGCTCAGCCAGGGGTGAGCATCGGGATCGGACTTGTAGACCCACAGCCACGGCAGCAGCCACAGGAAGCCGAGCACGCCGACGATCAGGAAAGTGGTGCGCCAGCCGACCAGGCCGAACAGGATCGCCACCAGCGGCGCGGAGACGATCGCGCCCAAGGACGCGCCGGCGTTGAAGATACCCTGCGCGAAGGCGCGCTCGGAGCGCGGGAACCAGGTGGCGTTGGCCTTGGCCGCGCCGGGCCAGTTGCCTGCTTCGCTGATCCCCAGGGTAGCGCGCAGGAGGCCGAGCATCGCCATCGACTTGACCAGGCTGTGCGCTGCGATCGACAGCGACCACACGATGATCGAGATGGCGAAGCCCATCCGCGTGCCGACCACATCGAAGATCTTGCCGAACAGCGACTGGCCGAGCGCATAGAAGACCATGAAGATGGTCACCAGCAGCGCATAGTCCTCCTTGTCGGCGCCGATGTCCTTGGCGACCTCGGGCCACATCACCGCGAGCGCGTTGCGGTCGATATAGTTGATCACGGTCGCGACCGCGATCAGCCCGATGATCCACCAGCGGAAACCCGATTTCATCGCGCGCTACCCTTCTTCACCAGACGGCCGTCATCCCCGCGAAGGCGGGGATCCATTGCCGCTGAACGCCGTGCTCTTTCCGCGACTTCGGCCAGAATGGATTCCCGCCTTCGCGGGAATGACGCGGCATTCTTGCTCAAGCCGAACGCATGGCTCGTCACTTGCCCGCTCCTTCGCCATCGAACCGGCCGACCGGTCCGCGCCATTCGAGCTTGCGCCCGTTCACGGTGACGCTGTGCGCCTTGTCCGCCGTCGTATCCGCCGCGATCGCGACGAGAATGTTCCGCCCACCGGCGAGTGCGATCGTCGCGATGCGCGCGTCGTCTACCTCGGTCATCGACAGGCCCGTCACCGCGCTGCGGCTGTTGGTCGTCGTCTCGGTCGCCGCGTCGTAGCGGCCGTGCGGCTCGATCAGGCTCAGGAACGCGGCGTCGCCCGCGCCCGCGATCCGCTGGATCACCACCGGCTCGCGCCGCAGGTTGAAGCGCGGGTCGTTGGCGCCGCTCTCCGCCAGGATCACCTGCGCGCCTGGCGTCGCCATGCGATAGGTGTAGAAGCGTCCGTCGGTGATCCAGGTCACCCGCCCCTGCCCATTGGCGAGCGGCGCCATCGCGTCGACCCACAGGTGCTGGTAGCCGTTCGCCTTGCCCAGCACCGGCCGCGCGGCGACGTTCGACGCGAGCTTAAGGTCGGTATCGATGATGTGCCCGGCAAAGTGCAGCGGCAGGTCATAGGTCGCCTTGACCCCGCCCTTCACCGTGAGCAGGTCGAGCACCAGCGGCGAGCCCTTCTCGACCTCGAGCTGCACCAGCGCACGGCGGAAGGTGACGCCCGGATAGGCCCCCGCCATCTCGCCGATCGACCAGCGCGCGAGGCCTTCGCCCCTGAACGCAAGCTGCGCCGGCGACGCTGCCTCGGCCGGCTTGAGCTTGGCGTCGAAATGGCTGGTCTCGTTCACCACCAGCGTGTTGTGCGCGATCGTCTGCTGCGCCCAGCTGTCATTCTCGGGCAGGTAACGCCCGCCGTCCTTGGCCTCGATGTTGAGGAAGCGCGCCGCGCCGTAATCGGTCACGATCGCATTGCCATTGTCGTAGAGCAGCCAGTTGAGCTTGTCGAAATGGCCATGGCCCATGCCCTGCGCGGTGTTCTTGGCGACGATGACCTGCGCCTTGTCCTCCGGCCCCGAGCGCAGGATGGCGAGCGCGCCGTCCTTGCCCTCGGGCCCGTCGCGCAGCAGCGTCGAGGCGAAGGCGAAGGGCTTCGCCTTGCCCGCCGCGATGTCGCGCGCGACCGCGAAGCCCTGCGGCGACAGCGCGACCTTGCCCTGCCATTGCGCGATCCCGAGCAGCCCCGGATCGCCGCTCGCGGCATAGCCGATCGCGACGCCTTGATAGAGTTCCTCGGTCTTGAGGCTCTTGTCCGGCATCGCGTCGTTGATCGGGAAGAAAAAGCCGGCGTAGGTCGTCTGGATTGCGGTGCGGATCGCCTTGAGCACGATGCCGTCGCGATACTCGAAGATCTTCCGCTCGGGCTCATTGTCGGCGATCGCCTGTGCGAACACCACGAAGGGCTGGAGCGCGTAACGCTGGTAATAGGGCCCTTCGGCATAATAGCCGTCGGGCGAGAAGAGCAGGTCGAGCTGGCGCAGGAAGCCGACCTTGCCGCTGCGGTCGCTCCCTTTCAGCGCCTGCTCCACCAGCATTTTGTCGCGCAGCACATAGCCGGTCATGCCGACCCCGGCATTGGCCCAGGTCGAATGGTTGTGGATGCGGTCGAAGGTGGTCGGCTCGCTCGTCAGGAAGGCGGCCATGCGGCGGAACAGCTGGTCGTCGATCGTCTTGCGCTCGGCGACGGTCAGATCGCCGCGCACCGCGTCATAGCCCTGGATCGCATGGACCAGCCACACGCTGTCGTTGAGGCTCTGCCAGAACAGCCTTCCGGGCACCTGGTTCGCCGCCGCGGGATGCTTGCCCAGTCCCGGATAGAGCTTCGCGTATGCCAGCAGCATGTCGCGGACATAGTCGGCGTAGCGCTTGTCGCCGGTCACCCGGTACAAGGTCCCCGCCAGCTGGATCAGCTTGTAGTTGTCCTTGTGCCGCTCATGCGTCGGCCCGCCGCCGCGATCCTTGGGCACCGGCACATCGATGCCCGCGTGCATCCCCGCCTCGACCGCCTTCTTCGCCGCGGCCAGCTCGCGTGCGAACAGCGGCGCGCGGGCGCCCTCGGCCGCCATCGCGCGATAGGCTTCGCTGGTCGCGAGCACGGGCGCGGCGTCCTGTGCGAGGGCAGGCGGAGCACCAGCAAGCAGCGCAGCAAGCAGCGCAACGCGGATCACGGGCGCGCCACCACGATATTGCCGGTCAGCGCCACGTCGGGTGTGCCCTGCTTGTAGAGCTTCACGATCTTTGGCTCAGGTGTCGCAGCGAAGCGGTTGTCGGAAATCCGCACCACCGGCGCGCCGACGCTGTTGACGATCTCGATTCCGCTCGCCTCGGCAAAGCGGTTGCCCGCGATCTCCACCGACTGCACGCCGGAGAGGCGCACCTTGCCGCCCCGCGCGATCGCATTGTTCGTCATTACGAAGCGCGGGCCGAAGGTGCTCTCGTCGGTCCCCAGCCGCGCGACATCGGCGATCGTCGCGACCTCGGCGAACTGGCTGTCGGCGATCTCGATCTGCTCGGCGCTGTAAAGGCCCTTGGTGCCGGCTTCGGCCGCCGCGGCGACCACCGCGCCCGACACTTTGGCGAAGCTCGATCCGCGCACCTCGACTTTCTCGGCAAAGGTCGCGGGGGTCGCCGCGAACACGTCGAAGCCCGGCGCGATCAGGTCGCGCACCGCGACGTCCTCGAGCGTCACGCGATAGTTCAAAGTGCTCACCGACTGCGGCGCGCGCACCAGCGCATTACCCGCCACAGCCGGTGAGGCGGCGCCGGAGAGGGTAGCGCCGCGAAGAACGATGCTGCCGCCCGGCAGCAACTGGAACAGGGTCGACGCGGCGCTCTCGATCACCGCTTCGCGGGGGCCGGCGACGGTCAGCGGATGCGCGACCGGGATCGGTTGCGCCACGCGGTGTGTGCCAGCCGCGATACGCACCGTATCGCCCGCCGCCGATGCGGCGACAGCATCGGCCAGCGCACCGGCAGCCGCGGGCACCGCAATCTGCCGGCCGGTCGCTGCAGCAGGCGCGTCCTTGGGATACCAGGCGGGACCCGTCTCCTCGCGCTTGAGCGGCACAAGGTCACGCGGAGCGCCCGCATTCACGGCCGGATCGGCGGGATAGAGCAGGCCATTGGCCGCGCGCTCGAGCTTCGCCGCCTGCCGCACATTGCCGGCCATCGCGATGCCCGAGACATCGCCTTCGTTACGCACGATGTCCTTGCCGTCGGCATTGACGATCAGGTTGCGCTCGAACCGGCTGCTCACCGGCGGCGCGCTGCGCTCGGCGTCGGCACCGGCGCCGAAGGTGATTCGCGCCGCCTCGATGACCGAATTCCGCTCGATCCGCGCATTGGCGACCTGATGATAGCGGTTGATCACCGAGTTCGGCACGCCATTCATCACCGCGATGGCGCTGAGGAACGATGTGCCGGTGACGCCCTCCAGATAATTGTCGCGCACAATCTGGTCGCGGTTGATCACGCGGATGCCGCCGGTGCTCGGCTTGCCCTTGCCGAGGAAGACGTTGCGCTCGACCAGATTGCCATTGCCGTGGCGCAGCACGATCGCGCCCTGCGACTCCACGATCATGTTGCCGCGGATCACATTGCCGCCCGATTTGATCGAGATGATCTCGACTTCGCCGTCGCATTTCTCGAACCAGTTGCGCTCGATCACACTCTTGGAATCGCTCAGCGATTCGTCGCTGGTGCCGATGCGGATCGTCTCTCCGCCGTTCGAACCGAGCGGGGGGCGGGGACCGAAGAAATTATGGTCGATCTGGGCACGGTTCTCGCCGCCCTGCCCCTTGGGCCGGATCACCGCGAGCGCCACCCCGGCATTGCCCTTGCCCGCAAACCAGCTGTGATCGACGCGGTTATCCGTGCCGTAGATCGCGACCCAGATATCCTCGGCGCGGCGATCGGGGTTGGTGAAATGGTCGACGACGATCTGCGTCAGCCGCACGTTGCGCGCCACCATCTTCGAGTCGCGGCGGAAGGCGATCAATTCCTTGGTCGGCGAGAAGCCGTTGCGGAAGACGAGACCCGACACCACCAGATGCGCCCCGCCGATGCGCAGGTTCGACTGGCCGGAGAGAATGACCTTGCCCGGCGTCTGCGCGGCGAGCGTGATCGGCTTGTCTGCGGTGCCGGCCCCGGTGAACACGATCTGGAAGTCGCGCCATTCGCCATCGGCAAGCAGGATGCGGTCGCCGGGCGCAGCCTTCTTGACCGCCGCGGCATAGGCGGCGGGATCGCGCACCAGATGATCGGCGGCCAATACGGGCACCGGCGCCAGCAGCACGCACATGATCAGCGCCCCCATTGCCCGCATGCCATCCGCTCCCTTCAATCTGCTCTGCCCATTGGACTAACCAAGTGGCATGAACTGTTCAAGAGTTGATTATACCACTTCATCAAATTGGTATAACGGCATCGCTCCACGGTCCTGGGCGAACCGAACGCACCGGACGCGCAACGCATTGACATTTGCGTCGAACAGGCGCGCCATTCGCCCGCTTCGGCAGGGAGAGATAGACATGCGCAAAACGGCTTCGTTCGGCATCGTATCCATCATCGCAACCGGCATCGCTGCGGCCATCATCGTCCCCGGCATGGCGCAATCCGAAAGGATCACCGCCCGCGTCAACGCCCCGCTCAAGGCGGCGCCCAACCCGCAGTCGGCGATCCTCGCCACCGTGCCCCGCGGCTCCACGCTCACGCTGGAATATTGCAACGCCGATCAATGGTGCCGCGTCCAGTTCGGGCGCCGGCCGGGGTGGATGGCGGCGGTCAACCTCAACCTGCCGGCGGGCAACGAAACCGCCCGGCTGATCAGCCAGGCCCGGCTGCGCGCGGGGCCGGGCACGCAATATCAAAGCCTGGGGACTCTTCAGGCCGGCACCCGCGTCAACGTCATCCGGTGCCAGCAGCAATGGTGCAACATCAGTGCCGGCTTTCGCCGCGGCTGGGTCGCGAGCCGGCTGATCGATCGCGGCGGCGACTGGAACAATCCGCGCCCGCCGCTGCCCGGCCCCGGCGCGCGCTCCGAACTTCAGATGTTCACCGGGCGCAATTGCCGCGGCAACACCTATTCGACGCGAGAGGCCGTGCCGAACGTCAACTATCCGGTCCGCTCGGTGCGTGTGATCGGCGGCACCGGCGATCCGGGGCGCGACGGCTGGCAGCTGTGCGTCGGCACCAACTATAACGGTATCTGCACCTCGACCACGCCGCGCTGCTCGAACCTTGACGAGCTTTCGGGCCGCGGCCTGCGTTCGGTGCGCCCCGCCTTCGGGCCGGGCAGCGGCATGCCGCAACCAACCATGTGCACCCAGGAATATGCCCCGGTCTGCGCGCGGCTGGGCCGGGAGGACAAGACCTTCGGCAATGCCTGCGAGGCCAAAGCGGCAGGCTATGTAGTCCGATATCAGGGACGCTGCCGGTAACGCAGCGGAGCACGGACCGGCCGAAACAGCAGCCGGTCCGTCTTTGCCGCGACGCTGCGCCCCGCTATAGGCGCGCGCATGGCTGACATCCTGATCCTCACCACCGGCGGCACGATCGACAAGCTCTATTTCGACGCGCTGAGCGAATATCAGATCGGCGACAGCGTGGTCGCGCGCCTGCTCGCCGTCGCGCGCTCGGCGCTCGACGTCCGCGTGGTCGAACTGATGCGCAAGGACAGCCTCGAGCTGACCGACGAGGATCGCGCGACGATCGCGCAAGCGGTGCGCGACGCGCCCGAGGATCGCATCGTCATCACCCATGGCACCGATACGATGACCGACACCGCCGCCGCGCTGACGGGCATCCCCGGCAAGCGCATCGCCCTGCTCGGCGCGCTCGCCCCCGCGCGGTTCGCGGAGAGCGACGCGACCTTCAACCTCGGCATGGCCTTTGCCACGGTACAGGTCGCCGCGGAGCCGGGCGTGTGGATCGCGATGAACGGCACGGTCTTCCCTGCCGGCAGCGTGCGCAAGGATCGCACCCGCAACAGCTTCGTCGCCGTCTGACTCCGCGGATCGATCCAAGCCGCGCATCGATCGATGGCGGCTTTGGTTTGGACGCCCAAGCCGCGAGCCAATAGTCACACCCTTCGAAGCGGTTCGCGCATCGATGCGAGATCGTGAGCTTGGGAGACGCATGTGACGACGATGAGCCCGGCCGACATGGGCCGCAGCCTTGGCCAGGGCCTCCTTTCCTTCCCCGTCACGCATTTCGACGCAGAAGGCCGGTTCGACGAAGCCCCCTATCGTGCGCATTGCGCATGGATGCTCGAGCATGACCTGGCCGGCCTGTTCGCGGCGGGCGGCACCGGCGAGTTCTTCTCGCTGACCCCGGCTGAGGTCGTGCAGGTGGTCAAGGCGGCGGTCGATGTCGGCGCGGGCAAGCTCCCCGTCATCTCCGGCTGCGGCTATGGCACCGCGATCGCGACCGAGATCGCGCGTGGCGCCGAAGCCGCCGGCGCCGATGGTCTGCTGCTCCTGCCCCCCTATCTGGTCGGATCGAGCCAGGAAGGGCTCGCCGCGCATGTCGAGGCGGTGTGCCGTTCCACCGGGCTCGGCGTGATCGTCTACAACCGCGACAACGCCGTGCTCAACGACGAGACTCTCGCTCGCCTGTGCGAGCGCAACCCCAACCTCGTCGGCTTCAAGGACGGCGTCGGCGATATCGAGCTGATGACGCGCATCTTCGTGCGCATGGGCGATCGCCTCACCTATATCGGCGGGCTTCCGACGGCCGAGACCTTTGCCACGCCGTACCTCACCATGGGCGTCACCACCTATTCCTCGGCGATCTTCAACTTCATGCCGAAATGGGCGCTGGCCTTCTACGCCGCGGTGCGCGCGGGCAATCACGCCGAGGTGCAGAAGCAGCTGCGCGAGTTCGTGCTGCCCTATCTCGACCTGCGCAACCGCGGGCGCGGCTATGCCGTGTCGATCGTCAAGGCAGGCATGCGCGTGATCGGCCGCGACGCCGGTCCGGTGCGCACCCCCCTCACCGACCTCACCGCGCAGGAGATGGATGAGCTTCGCGCGCTGGTCGAGCGGGCGTCCGGATCGATCGCCAAGGCCGCCTGAGGGGCGCGGTGCAGCCCGGCGTGACAGGACTTGCCGCGCCGCGCTACACCGGCGCCATGTTCGAATTGAGCCAGCTCCGCTGCTTCGTGGCCGCGGCCGAGGAACTCCATTTCGGCCGCGCGGCACAGCGTCTGAACATGACGCAATCGCCGCTCAGCCGGCAGATCCAGCTGCTCGAGCGAATCCTGGGCGTCACCCTGCTCGAACGCACCAGCCGCCAGGTCAGCCTGACGCCCGCCGGCCATGTCTTCCTGATCGAGGCGCGGCGCATCGTCCGCCTCGCCGAAAGCGCCTCGCTCTCCGCGCGCCGCGTGGCCAAGGGCGATGCCGGCAAGGTCGCGATCGGCTTCACCGCCGTCTCGGGCTACAGCCTCGTCCCCCAGATCGTCGCGCAGGCGCGCGCGAGCCTGCCCAATATCGACCTCGAATTGCGCGAGATGGTGAGCGGCGATCAGGTCGATGCGCTGCTCACCGGGCTGATCGACATCGGCTTCGTCCGCCCGCCGGTCGACCGCCACGAATTCGATACGCTGTGCGTGCTGCGCGAGCCGTTGCTGGTCGCGCTCCCGCCCGGCGATCCGCGGCAGGGCGAGCCCGCGCTGTCGCTCGACGCGTTCGATGGCGAACCGCTGATCATGTATGCGCGGCAGGGCGCGGGCTATTTCCACGACATGCTCGTGCGCCTGTTCGACGATGCCGGGGTAACGCCGAGCTATGTCCAGCACGTCACCCAGATCCACTCGATGCTCGGCCTCGTCCATGCCGGGCTGGCGGCGGCGATCGTGCCGCAATCGGCATCGGGGCTTCACCTGATGGACGTCCAGTTCCGCGCGCTGCGCACCGATCCGGAGGCGCCGGTCGAGCTGCACATGGCGTGGCGCCGCGACAACGCCAATCCCGCGCTCGAGCCGATGCGCCTGCTCTGCGCGCAGATGGCCGGGGCATGATCGCCCGCCGCGCACTGCTCGGCGCGCCCTTGCTGATCCCTGCGACGGCATGGGGCGTGCAGCGCGGCGACCCGGTCGCGTCCACCCGCCACGGCCGGGTACGCGGCACGCGCGAGCGCAGCGTTCTCATCTTCCGCGGCGTCCGCTACGGCGCCGACACGCGGCCCCGCCGCTTCGAGCGCGCGCTGCCGCCCCAGCGTTGGGCGGATATCGCCGACGCCACGCGCTACGGCGCCGCCGCGCCGCAGACCCGTGCCGCCGAACCGACCAGCGAGGATTGCCTGTTCCTCAACATCTGGACCCCCGCGCTCGACCGCGCCCGCCGCCCGGTGATGGTCTATTTCCACGGCGGCGCACATGCGCATGGCTCGGGCTCGGACCCGCTCTACGATGGCGCCAGCCTGGTGCGCCGCGGCGATGTGGTGGTGGTGACGCTCAACCACCGGCTCGCAGGGCTGGGCTATGCCTATCTCGCCCAGCTCGGCGGCCCTGCGGAATCAGGCAATGCCGGCAATCTCGACATCGTCCTCGCGCTGCAATGGGTGCGCGACAATATCGCGGGCTTCGGCGGCGATCCGGACCGGGTGATGATCTTCGGCCAGTCGGGCGGCGGCGCCAAGGCGATCACGCTGATGGCGATGCCCGAGGCGCGCCCGCTGTTCCACCGCGCCGCGACGATGAGCGGCCAGCACATCACCGCCGCCGGCCCGCGCAACGCCACGACCCGCGCCCGCGCGTGGATGGAAAAGGCAGGCGCCAGGACCGTTGCCGAACTCAAGACCCTTCCCGTCGAGAAGCTCGTCGAGGCGATGGCGATGCCCGATCCGATCGAGCGCAAGGGCGAGATCAGCTTCGTCTCCACCCTCGACCACCATGTCCTGCCCCGCCACCCCTTCGTTCCGGACGCCCCGCGCGAGGCGGCGCACATCCCGCTGATCGTCGGCAACACGCATGACGAGACCGGCCTGTGGATCGCCGACTGGCTGAAACGCGGCGACACCGATTGGGGTAACCTCGCCGAGCGCATCGGCGCGCAGATCACCAAGGATGTCGCCCCCGACTGGGTCGTGCAGCGCTATCGCGAAATCTATCCGGAGAAGACCCCCGGCCAGATCCTGCTCGCCGCGACCACCGCGGGCCGCTCCTGGCCTGGCCACCTGATCCAGGCCGAGGAACGCGCCAGGATCGGCGCGCCGACCTGGATGTACCAGCTCGACTTCCCCTCGCCCGAGGCCGGCGGCGCGCTCGGCGCGTTCCACACGCTCGATATTCCTTTGGTGTTCGATAATGTCGCGGCCAAGGGTTCGCGCACCGGCGACACCCCAGCCGCACGGCGCCTCGCGGGGCGAATGGCCGACGCCTTCATCGCCTTCGCCCGCACCGGCGATCCCAATTGCGCAAGCGTGCCGGCGTGGCCACGGTTCACGCTGGAGCAGCGGCAAACGATGATCTTCGACACCGACACGCGCGTCGTCGCCGACCCACGCCGCGAGGAACGCCTGCTCTGGTCCGTCGCGCCGTACATCAAGCCGGGCGGGTGAGGTCAGTCGCCGGAAAGCTCGGTGTAGATGTTGCGCAGAAGCTCATCCCCCTTGTTGGAGGAAGAAATCAAACAGGGATCGTCCCATTCATTCTGATAAGTAAATGTCTCGCCGCCGAAGGAAACGACGGTGGCAATCCCAGCAGCCATTGCCTTCCTACCGGGATATCGCGCGTCAATGCACGCTTGAACCTCATCCAGATCACTGGGTTCAAACTCAAGCGATAGATGTTCGCCTATGTTCAATAAGGTGACAGCCATTCGGAGAAGCTACAGCGGCCGCTCACCTTTTTCCACCGGTAGCGGCGGTCCGCCTACCGATCCCATGGAAAGGCCAGCGTCGGCGCATTGGCATAACGCCGCATCCCGATCCCCAGTCGCGCCCCGCAGCCCGGCTCCAGCCGCAGCGTAAAGTCGCGCCTGCCCACCGCCACTTCCTGACCCTCAAGCGTTACGGTTTCGATCCGGTGCTCGGCATAGGCGCCGCCCTGCACCACCACCGTGCGCGCGACCTTGCCGAGATTGACCAGCGTCACTTCGGTCGAGGTGTCCCCCAGCATATGCACCAAAGCCGCGACATCCTGCGGCACTCCCGCGCGTCGCTTCTCGGGGTCGAAATAGCGCAGCCGGCAATGCAGCACGACGCCACCCTGATTGGGCGAGGTCGACGACCAGGGCGGGCGGGCGATGTGCATGCCGCCGGTCATCAGCTGGATCAGGCTCCTGACGCTCGCCGGGGTCTTGTCGAGCGGCCAGTCGGCGAGCCGCGTGTCGCGCGTGGTCGTGTCCTCGCGCATCCGTTTCTCGCGCTCGGCGATGCGGGCGAGGTCGGCGTTGAGCGCCTCGACCGGATAGGTTTCGTTCTTGCCGAGCAGGAACGAGACCCACGGATTCTCGCCCGCCAGTTCCAGATCGTCCGCGCGCTGCGTCACATACCAGATCTCGAACCCGTTCAGGCGATAGGGCCCGGGCTTCCACCCGTACCAGCCGTCCGCGCCATACATGGTCGGCGTCTCGAACTTGCCGTCGCGCTGGCGCCCGGCATCGTTGATCCGGGCATTCTGCCGCCGCCACACCTCGATGTACGCGGAATCGCCCGTCAGCAGGGTGCCGTTGAGGAAGGCGGTGATCGATCGCGGCACGCGATTGCGGTTCTCGCGCTCCCCCGTCTGCGGCACCACGGGGGAGAACCCCCAGCCATAGACCCCGCCCCACCAGTCGGCGGCCGTCTTGCCGTCCAGCCCCACCTTGCTCGGCACGATCCCGTCATTGGCGTTGGCGCGGCTCACCCACGCGTCGAGATACTCAAGCGCCCAACGCCGGTAGCGCTCGCCCCCGCCCAGCGCATAGGCGTTGAGTGCGAGCGTGGTCGCTTGCAGGTTGAGCGGATTGTCGCCGACCACATCGGTGTACTCGACATAATGGTCGAGCGTCTGCTGATAGGTGCTCTCGCCATGCTCCATATGGAAGCGCTCGCCCGCCTCGAACGGATCGCCTGCCCAGTCGAGCGCAGTCGCGTCGCGCAGCATCGGCCCGCGGCTGCCGTTCATCACGCTGCGGATGACGCGATGCGCGGGGTCGTAGTTACGCACGCTCGGGTCGTGCCCCGTATAGAAGTCGGCAAAGCGCCGGGTGCGCACGATCAGCGCCGGGTCGCGCGGCGCCGACAGGCCGAGCACGTTGAACGTCGTCAACCCCTCGGAATTGTGCTGCCAGTCCATCTGCACCGGGAAGTCGCGGTGATACATGCCGGCCCGCGCGATCGGCACGTCCACCGTCCGCGTCGCGGCATATTGCTTGAGATGCCCTTCCCAGAAGCGCTGCGTCAGCGTCAGGATGCGGTCGGGCGCGCCGAGCGCATGCAGGATGGCCCAGTCGTTGGTCGCCTCCGCCGCATCGTCCGGCCCGTCATTCGCGCCCCAGCGCTCGAACACCAGCAGATGATCGCGCTTATCGACATATTTGGCATAGAAGGCTTCGCACGCCTCGGCATTGCGCGCGATCAGCTTGCGCTGAAGCATTGCCCATTCAGGGGCCGCCATCGGCGTGGCGATCCTGAGTTGCACCTTCGCTGCTCGCGCCGCCGCGGGAACCAGCGTCGCAGCCGCGCCGCCCAGCAGAAGCCCTCTACGATCCACCCTCATTCGCCGATCTGCATCCGGCGGATCGGCCCGGCGACCACCAGGAAGGCGAAGATCGTCATCAGGCAGTGCACGCCGACATAGACCAGCGCCCAGTCGAACGATCCGGTCGCCGCGACGATGAAGCCCACCACGATCGGCGTGACGATCCCGGCCATGTTACCGAACATGTTGAACACGCCCCCGGAAAGACCTGCGAGCCGCTTCGGGGCGACATCGGCCATCACCGCCCAGCCGAGCGAGGCGACGCCCTTGCCGAAGAAGGCAACCGACATCAGCGTCACCACCAGCCACTCCTGCTGCGCCCACACGCACGCGATGATCGCGGTGGCGAGCAGCATCCCCACCGTCAGCGGCCCCTTGCGCGCAAGGTCGAGCGATCCGGTGCGCTTGAGGATCAGGTCGGAGACATAGCCCCCGGCCAGCCCGCCGACAAAGCCGCACAATGCCGGCGCGGCGGCGGCGAACCCCGCCTCCATGATGTTGAGGCCGCGTTCCTTCACGAGGTAGATCGGGAACCAGGTGACGAAGAAATAGGTCAGCACGTTGATGCAATATTGCCCGAGATAGATGCCCAGCATCATCCGGTTGGCGATCAGCTTGCCGACATTGCCCCAGTCGAACGCCGCCGCGCTGCCCGCGCCGCCATCCTCCATATGGATCAGGCCGCCGCCCGCTTCGATATGGTCGAGTTCGGCAGCGTTGATCGACGGGTGCCGCGCCGGGCTGTGGATGTAGCGCAGGAACACCGCAGTCGCGATCAGGCCCAGCACCCCCATCACCCAGAAGATCGAGCGCCAGCCGAAGCTGTGCGCGAGCCAGCCCATCAGCGGCGCGAACGCGACCAGCGAGAAATATTGCGCCGAATTGAAGATCGCCGACGCGGTGCCGCGCTCGGCCGACGGGAACCA
This sequence comes from Sphingomonas sp., assembly GCF_036402235.1. Classification (GTDB taxonomy): domain Bacteria; phylum Pseudomonadota; class Alphaproteobacteria; order Sphingomonadales; family Sphingomonadaceae; genus Sphingomonas. The sequence goes on from NZ_DASWTG010000082.1 coordinate 25,296, forward strand.
CGACGCCACCAGCCGCGCATTGCCCGGGAAGGACGGGGCCTCGGCCAACCCTACCAGGAAGCGCAGCGCGAACAGCATCGCGACCGCGGGCAGGAAGGCGATCATCCCGGCAAGGCCCTGCAGCGCGGTGAACATCGACCACAGCGCGATCGCGGCGGCGTAGACGCGCTTGGTGCCGAACTTGTCGAGCAGCAGGCCGCCCGGCACCTGTGCGAGCACATAGGCCCAGGCGAAGGCGGAGAGGATGAAGCCTGTCTGCACCGGGTTCAGCCCCAGCTCGTGCGCCGCCGCGCTCCCCGCGATCGAGAAGGTTGCGCGATCGGCATAGTTGACGCTGGTGATGATGAAGATCAGCGCAATGATCGCGTGCCGCACATGCGTCGGGCGCAGGTCGGTCGCCGGGGTGCGCTGGTCGGTCACGCGTCGCTCTCCTCAGGGGGCCGCGCGTCCGATGCGCGCGATCCTTGCCTTCGATACCGGTAACGGGGGCGCCGGGGGGCGTCCAAGACAAAGAGCGGGACGATCGAGCCAGAAACTGGCTTGATCTGCGCCGCACTTGCCAAGAGATCGCAGCGATCAGTGCATCTCGTGCATCGATTCATGTCCGATTGGCGTTGGCCTCGCCGCCCCCGCCACGACTAGCTGAACATCGCAATCGGCTCGTCCACGAAGCCGTCCACAGCCAGTCGAGAGGGGAGTCTGAAATGTCCCGTGCCCATATCCTGAAGTCCGTGTTCGCGCTGTCGGCTGCGGTCACCGCCCTTTCCGCCGCCCAGGCGCAGACCGCGCCGGATCAGGCCGACGAAGCCGCAGCCCCCGCCGATGCCGGCCAGGAAGTGATCGTCACCGGCTTTCGCGAGAGCCTCAGCAGCGCGCTCAACGTCAAGAAGCGCGAGACCGCCGCGGTGGACGCGATCAAGGCCGAGGACATCGCCGAATTCCCCGACCTCAACCTCGCCGAATCGCTCCAGCGTATCCCCGGCGTCGCGATCAGCCGCGTCAACGGCGAGGGCCGCAACATCTCGGTCCGCGGCCTCGGCCCCGAATATAGCCGCGTGCGCATCAACGGGATGGAGGCGATCGGCACCACCGGCGGCACCGACAATTCGGGCGGCGTCAATCGCGGCCGCGGCTTCGACTTCAACATCTTCTCGTCGGACCTGTTCAACAGCCTGACCGTGCGCAAGACCGCGACCGCGGACGTCGAGGAAGGCTCGCTCGGCGGCACCGTCGACCTCCAGATCGCGCGCCCGTTCGACTATCGCGAGCCGACCGCCGTGGTCTCCGCCTCGGTCAGCTACAACGACCTCGCGCAGAAGGCGAAACCGCGCTTCTCGGGCCTGCTCACCACCACCAGCCCCGACGGCAAGTTCGGCGCGCTCGTCTCGATCGCGTACGAGGAACGCCGCCTGGTCGAGGAAGGCGCCAACATCACGCGCTGGACCTATGGCGGGTTCAACGGCGGCTTTCACCCCTCCTCCACGATCGCCGGCAAGACGATCGCGCAGATCAACGACACCAACCCCGCCACCGCGCTGTTCCACCCGCGCATCCCGGGCCTGGTCAGCTACGATATCGAGCAGAAGCGCCTCGGCGCCGCGATCGCGCTGCAATACCGCCCGAGCGACTCGACCCTCATCTCGATCGACGGTCTCTATTCGCGCCTCGACGGCACGCGCAAGGAAGCGCAGTTCCAGGCGATAGGCTTCAGCCGCTCGGGATCTGGCAAGCCCCAGACGATCATCCGCTCGGGCACGGTCGACGCCAACAACAACATCATCAGCGGCACGTTCGACGCGGTCGATCTGCGCGTCCAGGCGCGCTACGACGAGCTCAAGACCGACTTCTATCAGCTCACCGGCACGCTCGAACAGAAGTTCGGCGACAGCCTCCGGTTCGAGGGGATCGTCGGCTATTCGCGCTCCGAGTTCCGCAACCCCGTGCAGACCACGGTGACGCTCGACGCGGCCAACACCAACGGCTTCTTCTACGATTTCTCGACCCGCTTCCCGACGATCCGACCGGGCGTCGACATCACCAACCCGGCTACCTTCGCCTTCACCAACGGCACGTCCGAAGTCCGCATCCGCCCGCAGTCGGTCGACAACAGCTTCACGAACGCCAAGGGCTTCCTCGAATGGACGGCCAGCAACGTCCTGAAGCTAAAGATCGGTGCCGACTGGCGCCGCTTCGAATATGATTCGAGCGAGCGCCGCCGCCTGTCGGGCGAGACGGTGGTGACCACGCTCACCCCCGCGCAGATCGCGCCGCTGACCACCCAGTTCACCGGCTTCGGCCGCGGCCTCGACGTGCCCTCGGGCACCCCGACCGGCTGGGTCGTGCCCAATCTCGACGCCTTCCAGTCCTTCCTCGGCACCGCGACCAACCCCACCTACGCCACCGGCGGGGTCGAGAACGCCACCGCGCGCGGCTCGTTCGTCACGGTACGCGAGGATGATCTGGGCGTCTGGGGCATGGCGGAGTTCAACCTCGCCGATGCCGGCCTGCCCGTGCGCGGCGATGTCGGCGTGCGCTACGTCAGGACCGATCAGCTCTCGACCGGCTATGCCAGCCAGGGCGCGACCGTGAACCTCGTCACCGCCGACCGCAGCTACGACCGCTGGCTGCCCTCGGCCAACCTCGTCTTCGACGTCACCGACACGCTGCTGGTCCGCTTCGCCGCGGCCAAGACGATCGCGCGCGCCGGCATCGGCTCGCTCTCGCCGGGCGGCAACCTCAACGTCTCGGGCGGCAACCGCACCTTCAGCTCGGGCAATCCCGACCTCATGCCGACCGAATCGACCAACCTCGACGCCTCGATCGAATGGTATCCGACGCGTGGCGCGATCTATGCGGTCGCGGCGTTCCAGAAGGACATCGGCAGCTTCGTCCAGACGCTCAGCACCGGCGTCCCCTATTCGAGCCTCGGCCTGCCGAACTCGCTGCTCGACGGCACCACCGCCACCCCGTCGGACATCTTCATCGTCAGCCAGCCGGTCAACTCGCAGGGCGGCATGCTGCGCGGGTTCGAGGTGAACGTGCAGCAGCCCTTCACCTTCCTGCCGGGCTTCCTCAAGAATTTCGGCGTGCTGGCGAACTACACCTATGTCGATTCCGACATCGAGTACCGCCTGTCCGCGACCGGCACCGACACGGTCACCGCGACCCTGCTCGGCCTGTCCAAGCACGCCGCCAACGCGACGCTCTATTACGAGACCGAGAAATTCTCGATCCGCGGCTCTATCGCCTATCGCTCGAGCTACCTCACCGCAGTGCCGGGGACCGAGGGCAACGCCTATAACGGCACCAATGCGACCACCAATATCGACGCGCAGATCTCGTACAACGTCACCGACAAGATCAAGCTGAGCCTTGAAGGCATCAACCTGACCGACGAGCTCAACGACCAGTTCGTGGACGAGACCAACCGCCTGAACGTGCTGACGCACAGCGGCCGTCAGTTCGTGCTGAGTGCCCGCGTGGCGTTCTGATCCTCCCTCTCGACAGAACGCCCGCACGTTCCCTGGCCAGCCGCTTTCCTATGCGGCTGGCCGTTTCTTTTGGCCTGCACGAACCAAAACTATCTTCCTGCGCCAACCTATTCCTATCAGATTGATGGGCGAATATCGGCATGGCGAAGGACAGGCGATGGGCAGGCAGCAGGCGGCGGTGGAGATCTATCCGCGCAATCTCGACCGGGTGGTCGCGGGCCTTCGCGACGCACGCCGCGAATGGCGGCAAGGGCATGACCGCCACGCCGAGCAGGGCATCGAATTCCCCTCCCGCCGCGTGCTTGCCCGGCTGCTGCGCGAGCTTGGCACCGCGCTCTTCCCGCTGCGCCTCGGCCCGCCCAAGCTGACCGCCAGCAACGAGAATGCCTGGGTCGAGGCGACGCTCGAATCCACCCTCTCGCAGCTCGGCGCGCAGATCGAGCTCGAACTGCGCATCGCCCGCCCCGGCATCTCGCGGATCGAGGAGGGCTATGCCGTCGAGCATATCCTGACCGACTTCGCCGAAAGCCTCCCCGGCATCCGCCGCCTGCTCGATGCCGATGTCGCGGCCGGCTATGCCAATGATCCCGCCGCGCGCAGCGTGGACGAGGTGCTGCTGTCCTACCCCTCGATCGCCGCGATCATCCACCACCGGCTCGCGCACCGCCTCCATGCGCTCGGTGCGCCTTTGGTCTCTCGCATCATCTCGGAGATTGCACACGGCGAGACCGGCATCGACATCCACCCCGCCGCAAGGATCGGGCACAGCTTCTTCATCGATCACGGCACCGGCATCGTCATCGGCGAGACCGCGGTGATCGGCGATCGCGTGCGCATCTATCAGGGCGTCACCTTGGGCGGCGAGCCGGTCGCGCCAGGCGCTGCCCATGCCGCAAGCTCCCGCATCCGCCGCCATCCGCAAATCGGCGACGATGTCGTGATCTTCCCCGGCGCGGTGCTGCTCGGCCCGATCCGGGTGGGCGCGCGCAGCCGGATCGGCGGCAATGTCTGGCTCCGCGGCGACGTCCCCGACGACAGCCTCGTCGAGCTCCCCGCGCCCCGCGTGCGGCCGATCGACTAGAGGCGGATTCAGCTGCGCTGAACCAGACACCAGGATGGACATTGCCGTCCATCAGACGGGTCGTCTATGGCCGGACCCATGAACGGTCCGACGGGCGAGCGGCGTGCCCACAAGACCGCCGGATATGGGAGGCAATCAACGCATGAAACCGGCCCTTGGAATCGCGCTTGCGTCGTTGATTGCCGCATCGGCTTTCATGCCGGAGCGCCCGGCTGAAGCCTCGCCGCGGTGGAAGCGGCTGTTCGACGGCCGGACGCTTGCCGGATGGACGCCCAAGATCGCCGGCGAACCGGCGGGTTCGGATGCGCGGCGGACCTTCATCGTCAGGAACGGCAAGCTGGCCGTCTCCTATGCCGGATATGACCGGTTCGCAGGCCGGTTCGGCCATCTGTACTACGATCGGCCCCTGCGCTTTTTCCGGCTGCGCCTGCGTTACCGGATCCTTGATCCCGGCCTGCCCGACACGCCGGTATGGGCGCGCAGCAACAGCGGCGTGATGTTCCTGTCAGAAAGCCCGCACGACGTGGGTCGCGACCAGCCCTTTCCGGTATCGCTCGAATTCCAGCTGCTGGGGCGCGATGGCGATGCGCCGCGGCCGACCGGCGCGGTCTGCACGCCGGGAACCGACATCGATATCGGCGGCCAGCGCGCGGCCCAACATTGCACCCCTTCAAGCGGACCGACGATCCCCAACGGCACCTGGGCCCGGCTGGAGCTTGAGGTGCTTCCCTCCGGCGAGATCATCCAGCGGATCAATGGCACCGTGGTGCATCGCTATACCCGGCCCAGGCTCGATCCCAGCGACCCGTTCGGCAAGGCCGTCATCGCCCGCTCGGGCGGCGAAGCGCGCCTGACCACGGGTTATATCGCGCTCCAGGGCGAGGGGTATCCGGTCGAGTTCGACGATATCGAGCTGCAGGTCCTCGACGGCCCGGGCGGATGACTTCGGCGTCCTGAAGAAGAAGGGTGCCGGGGGATCGCCGACGCCGTGATGTTCAGCCGGATGCTCTACCAACCGGGCCGCCCGGGCGCGTGCCGGGAAGGCGCGCTCTCGGTCGGCGCTTTCGCCTCCACGATCCGCGGCATCGTGCGGATCGGCTGAATCGTGATCGCGCGGAACCAGGTCTCCGCGCCTTCCGACTGGAGCTGGATATGGCCATGCGTCAGCGGCACGCGGGTGCCGTCCGGCGCGATCGTCGCCATCCCGCGCAGCTCCGCCACCGGCACGCCGTTGACGACGTGGATCGCATGGTCGCCGACGACATAGAGGTCGAGCGTGTTCCATTCGCCGATCGCGCGCTCCGGATCGCTGGCGCCCTCGACATTCCAGGTCGCGGTGCCGTTGATCATGTCGATCGTGCGTCCGCCGGCGCGGAAGCGCAAATGCGGCGCGATCAGCGACGGGTCGAACGCGACGGTGGTGCGCGCCCGCACCTTGCCGCCGACGGTAACGATCATGCCGGTCGATCCCTTCATGATCTCGAACTCGACCGATGGGCGCCACGTCCCGAAGACCTCGCCCGGCTTGCCATGGGTATGATAGAGCAGGCCGTTATTGGGCGGCGCCTTCGCGCGCGGCGCCCAGGTCCGTGCGCCCCATTTATATTCGAGGCGCAGATGATAGTCGCGGAAGTCCCCGCGATGCACCAGGCTGCCCCAGGTCTCGCCCTTGATCCAGATCGCGGGGGCGCCGTCGATCCAGCGCACCGCAAAGTCGTCGCTGGTGTCGCGCCCGGTGCCGATCGGCATGCTGCCCGGCGGCGGCCCATAGGTGATGCCCGGGTCCGCATAGCCCAGCCATGGCTGCCATCCGTCCAGGCTGCGTCCGTCGAACAGCGCGATCGGCGCGCCGGCTGCGCGCGGCACATCGGCCAGTGTCAGGCGTTGGGCCGCGGCCGGCGGATCGCCGGCGATCGCGCGCGCCTGTTCGCGGGAATCCTGCGCCAGTGCGGCGGCAGGAAGCGCAAGGGCAAGCAGCGCCCAGCCAGCCCGCCTTACGCCATGCCTGATTGCGCGCACCCGTCCCTCCGCGTGAATCCTTCGCCGGACAAGACCGGTGGCGCGCGTCGAACTCAAGGAAGAAATGGTGCCCGGGGACGGAGTCGAACCGCCGACACTGCGATTTTCAGTCGCATGCTCTACCAACTGAGCTACCCGGGCATCTCGTCGCACCCGGGATTCAAACCGGGAGACGCGTTGGAAGCGGCGCTCTTAGTCGGCGGTTTCGCCCCTGTCCAGCCCGCTTTGCGCGCCTTCCATATCATCGGGGTCGATCGCCGCGCCGGGCAGGCGATAGCCCTCGCCCAGCCATTGCAGCAGGTCGCGGTCCTTGCAGCCGCGGCTGCAGAACGGCTTGAACGCCGGGTCGGGGGTCTTGCCGCAGATCGGGCAATCGTCGCGTTTCACCTTTGCTCCACAAATTCCATGCGCCCGCCGGTGCGGCGGTGCAGCTCGGCGACCCATTCCGGCTCGCGCTCGAGCCGACGCAGCAGCGCCGGATGCAGCATATGGGTATCGGGCGCAGGCGGGGGAAGACGCTCCAGCCGCCGCAGCTCGGCACGCAGCGCGGCGCCCGCCGGGTCCGCCGCGATCAGCTCGGGCAGCGACATGCGGGAGCGCCGCCGCACGATCTGGAGGAAGCCGAAGCCGTTCATCGCGGTCCGCTCGAACGGCTGCGGCAGCGCCGCGTCGATCGCCTCGGCCACCGCGTTGCGCTCGTTCTTGTTGGCCAGCGTCGGGAAGTCGAGGCCGACCGATCCCGTGATCTCCATCCGCTCCATCGCCTGCGCGATCGCATGTGCCGCGCTGATCGACAGCGCGCCGAGCGGCGCCGCGCCGTCGACATCGAACAGCGTCATGGCGGGCGTCACCGTCATGCGCAGCGCGCCGCCGGCAAAGCCGATCTCGCCCGTCGCGGCCTCCTCGAGCAGCTCGGACCAGCCGGCATCCTCGAGCAGGTCGGGCTCGTGCGCGCGCAGCTGGCGCACCGGAAGATCGGTCGCCCTGATGCGCGTCAGGAGATCGGGACCCGGCATCGGCGGCGCGTCGGCGGGCACCGCCTTGGGCAGCTTGGCGCGTCCCGCCTCGGCGATCGCCTCGCGCACGATGCGCGCGGTGAAGCTCGCGCCCTGGGTGATCCTGGGCGGGAGCGGGTCGCACAGCGCCTCCTCGCCGGTCTCCAGCTGTATCTTGCCGGTGACCCGATCGATCAGGCGTGCGCGCGCAACCGTGCCCGCGCGCACGCCGCCGGGCAGCTCGATCGCCGCCTTCCAGATCACGCCGCGCGCGACCAGCGCCGCACGGTTCTCGCCGATCCCGGCTTCGTAGAGCCACTCAGCCAAGGGCGTAGCCCGCGCTCTCCAGCAGCGCGCGGGTCTCGAACACCGGCAGGCCGACCACACCCGAATGGCTACCCGCCAGGAAGCGCACGAACGCTTCGGCACGGCCCTGAATGGCGTATCCGCCCGCCTTGCCCATGCCCTCGCCGCTCGCGACATAGGCGTCGATCTCGGCATCGGTCAGCCGCTTGAACGCGACGATCGTGTCGGAAAGCCGCATCCGCGCCTTGCCCGCCCTGTCGATCAGGCAGACCGCAGACAGGCAATGATGGCGCCGTCCGGACAGCAGGCCCAGCATCCGGCGCAGGTCGGCCTCGTCCACGGGCTTGCCCAGGATGCGGCGGCCGACCGCGATGGTCGTGTCGCCTGCCAGCACGATCTCGTCGTCCGCGCGCGCGACCGCCTGCGCCTTGCCGAGCGCGATGCGCTGCGCATAGGCGCGCGGCAGCTCGTCCCTGAGCGGCGTCTCGTCGATGTCGGGCGCGGCGATACGCTCGGGCGTGACGCCGATCCGCGCCAGCAGATCGCGGCGGCGCGGGGAGGTGGAGGCGAGCACGAGCCGCACAGGCCCGGCCTTATTTGAAGCGATAGGTGATGCGGCCCTTGGTCAGGTCGTAGGGCGTCAGTTCGACGAGCACTTCGTCGCCCACCAGGACGCGGATGCGGTTCTTGCGCATCTTGCCGGCGGTGTGGCCGAGAATCTCGTGATCATTCTCGAGCCGGACGCGGAACATCGCGTTGGGGAGCAGCTCCACCACGCGGCCGCGCATTTCAAGCAGTTCTTCCTTGGCCAAACAAACCTCTTGGGGTCGAAGAGAAAAAGACGCGGTGCCTTACTCTTCCTCGCCCCAAAAGGGAAGCGTGACAGTTCAGCGCATCAGTAGCGGTAGTCGGGGGGCAACAAACGGTTTCCCGCTGCTCGCTTGATGCGGGCGGCGTTCAGGCCCAAATGGGGGGCATGCTGATCGAGACCGAAGCCACGCCCAACCCGGCGACCCTCAAATTCCTGCCCGGCCGCACCGTGATGGATGCCGGCACCCGCGACTTCGCGACGCCCGAGGAGGCGGAAGCCTCGCCGCTTGCGGAAGCGCTGTTCAATCTCGGCGACGTCACCGGCGTGTTCTTCGGCCGCGACTTCATCTCGGTCACCGCCGCGCCCGGCGTCGACTGGACCGGCCTCAAGCCCGATGTTCTCGGTATCCTGCTCGATCACTTCAGCGCCAGCATGCCCCTCTTCCGGCAGGGCACCGCGGCAGGCTTCTCCGTTCCGCCCGAGGATGTCTTCACCGACGATCCCGAGGACGCCGACATCGTCGCGCAGATCAAGGAGCTGATCGAGACCCGCGTGCGCCCCGCGGTCGCCAATGACGGCGGCGACATCGTCTATCGCGGCTTCGACAAGGGCAAGGTCTATCTCCAGATGCAGGGCGCCTGCTCGGGCTGCCCCTCCTCGACCGCGACGCTCAAGAACGGGATCGAGCAGCTGCTCAAATATTACGTCCCCGAAGTCACCGAAGTGCGCGCCGTCTGATGGGGGCTCCGCTCGACGAGGCCGGCCTCGACACGATCTTCCGCACCGCGCGCACCTATAACGGTTATCTGCCGGGCGAGGTGACCGAGGCGGACGTCCGCGCGATCTACGATCTGCTCAAGATGGGACCCACCTCGGCCAACATGCAGCCCGCGCGCTTCGTCTGGTGCCTGAGCCAGGAAGCGAAGGACAAGCTCGCCGATTGCGCGACCGGTGCCAATCCGCCCAAAATCCGCGCCGCGCCCGCCGCGGTCGTGATCGGCATGGACTATGATTACCACGAACAGCTCCCCTGGCTGTTCCCGCATACCGATGCGAAGAGCTGGTTCCCCGATCCCGAGGCGCGCAAGATCCACGCGCTGCGCAACGGATCGCTCCAGGGCGCCTATCTGCTGATCGCGGCGCGCGCGCTCGGCTTCGACACCGGCCCCATGTCGGGGATCGATTTCGAGGCGACCGACCGCGCCTTCTTCGCCGACCAGCCCTCGGTCCACGCCAATTTCATCGCGACCATCGGCCGCGGCGATCCGGCGAGCATCTTCGGCCGCAGCCCGCGACCCACATTCGAGCAGTTCAACAAGATTGCCTGACGCACTGCTCACCCTCGTCATCGAAACCGCCACCACTGCCTGCTCGGTCGCGCTGATCCGCGACGGAGCGGTGGTTGCCGAGCGCCATGAAGTGGTCGGCCGGGGGCATGCCGAACGGCTGATCCCGATGATCGCCGAGCTGCCCGACGGCGGCCGCGCGGACCGCATCCTCGTCGATTGCGGCCCCGGCAGCTTCACCGGCATCCGCGTCGGCATCGCCGCCGCGCGCGGGCTGGGGCTGGGCTGGGGCGTGCAGATTGCGGGCTTCTCGTCGCTCCCGCTCGTCGCCGCCGCCGCACTCGCCGCCGATCCGGCATTGACCGACCTTGCCGTCGTCCTCGAAGGCGGACATGGTGAGGTCTTCATGCAGGCATTTTCCCGCCCGCTCGGCCCGAACGGCCCGTTCGCATCGCTCAAGCCCGAGGCGGCACTCGCCGCGCTCCAGGGCCGCGCGGCGATCGGCAACGGCATCCGCCATCTTTCCGCGCTCGATCCCGCGCTCGACCTTCGCGACGCGCTCCCGCGCGCCGCCGACGCCGCACTGCTCGCGCCCGGGTTCACCGCGCTCGCGCCGCATCCGATCTACGGCCGTGCGCCGGACGCCACGCCGCTGGCGACATGAGCACCGCGCCCCGGCTCGTCGAGATCGTGCACGGCACCCCGGCCGATATCGCAACGCTCAATGCGATCATGGCCGACGCCTTCGACCCCCGCTTCGGCGAGGCATGGACCCCGAGCCAGTGCCTGGGAATGATCGCGCTCCCCGGCGTGTGGTTCAGCATCGCCTGGAGCGGCAACCGGCCCGCCGGCTTCGCGCTCGCCCGCGCGGTCGCGGACGAGGCGGAACTGCTCCTGCTCGCCATCCGCCCGGCGATGCGCCGCAGCGGCATCGGCACCGCGCTGCTGCGATCGATCCTGACCGACGCACGCGAACGCGGCGCCGATGTCCTGCATCTCGAAGTGCGCGCTAACAATGAAGCGGTGCATCTCTATCGTAACGAAGGCTTCGAGAAGATCGGCGAACGTCGCGATTACTATCGCGGCAAGGATGGTAAATTGTTCGATGCGCACACCTTTTCGAGAAAGATCGGTTGAATTCGACGAACTGCACTGCAACTGGACTTGCAATCGATCCATTCCCGATCAATAGCGCGCAACGCGGCGTGTAACTTGCTGCCGCAGCCAGGTACGAAAGGATCATCATGGACGCCCAGAACGACATGCAGGAAACGCTGGTCACGCTGACCGCGGATATCGTTGCGGCCCATGTCAGCAACAACAGCGTTGCAGTCTCGGATCTTCCGCTTCTGATCGCGAACGTTCACGGCGCGCTCGCTGGTCTTGGCACCAAGGCACCCGAGCCTGAGGTGAAGAAGCAGGAACCGGCGGTGTCGATCCGTTCGTCGATCAAGCCCGACTATATCGTCTGCCTCGAGGACGGTAAGAAGCTCAAGATGCTCAAGCGGCACCTGATGACCCACTATCAGATGACGCCGGAACAGTATCGCGCCAAGTGGAACCTGCCCGCCGACTATCCGATGGTCGCGCCCAACTATGCCGAGCAGCGCCGCAGCCTCGCCAAGAAGATCGGCCTCGGCACCAAGCGCCGCAAGCGTTGAGCTTCCCTTGATCGGGGCCGGAACCGCCAACCTCAACAAGAGCGCCGGCCTGGGCCATGGCCCGGGCCGGCGTCGCTGATTCTTGGTCCCCTTTTTTCTCGAACCGATTGTCGCTACATCACCGCCATGGCCCGCAAGATCGATCTCGAAGCCCTTTGCCATGAGAAGGGCCTCCGCATCACCGAGCAGCGCAAGGTGATCGCCCGTGTCCTCTCCGAAGCGGAGGATCATCCCGATGTCGAGAAGGTCTATGCCCGCGCCTCGGCGATCGACCCGGGCATCTCGATCGCGACGGTCTATCGCACGGTCCGCCTGTTCGAGGAGGCGGGAATCCTCGACCGTCACGATTTCGGCGACGGCCGTGCGCGCTACGAGCCAGCGCCCGAGGCGCATCACGACCACCTGATCGATGTCGAGACCGGCAAGGTGATCGAGTTCGTCGATCCGGAGCTCGAGTTGCTGCAGAAGCAGATCGCCGAGCGGCTGGGCTTCCGCCTGGTCGACCATCGCATGGAACTCTACGGCGTCGCGCTCGACCGAAAGAGCTGACCTGCCCATTTCCTGTCCCCGTTCGTGCTGAGCTTCGAAGCACTGTTCCTTCGCGATACGAGAGGAGCGTGCCAGCGCTTCGACAACCCCGGATCGGGTCCGGGGGCGAACGGGGGGATAGCGTGACCGATAGTCCTGCGGATCGCCGCCTTGCCGCCGCGCAGGGCGAGATGACCGCCCTCACCCCGTCCGAAGCCTTTCGCTTCTGGCGGCGCGTGGGCCTGTTGCTGCTGGCCCTGATCATCCATGTGCCGATGCATTATCTGTGGCGGCTGCTGCGCCTGCCTTCGCCCTGGCCGCGCTGGTTCCTGCGCCGTGCCGGACGGATCGCGGGCGCACGGGCCGAAGTGATCGGCACACCGCTGCGGCGCGACGTCTTCTACATTTCCAACCACCTCTCCTGGATCGACATCCTCGCACTGGGCGGCGCGAGCGGCACCGCCTTCGTCGCCAAGGCTGAGATCGGCGAGACGCCGGTGGTGGGCTGGCTCGCCGGGCTCAACCGCACCGTCTATGTGAAGCGCGAGAACCGCATGGGCGTCGCCGAGCAGATCAACGAGCTGCGCGACGCGCTGGCAGAGAATTGGGCGATCACCGTCTTCCCCGAAGGCACCACCACCGACGGCCGCTCGTTGCTCCCTTTCAAGACGCCGATGCTGCGCGTGCTCGAGCCGCCGCCGCCCGGCGTGATGGTCCAGCCGGTGCTGCTCGACTATGGCGCGGCGGGCGAGGAGATCGGCTGGGTGGGCGAGGAAGGCGGGGTCAACAACGCCCGCCGCGTGCTCGCGCGCAGGCACAGCTTCCCGCTGCGCATCCACTTCCTCGAGCCGTTCGACCCGCGCGACTTCCCCGGCCGCAAGGCGATCGCCGCGGAAAGCCGCCGCCGGATCGAGGAAGCGCTAGTCGCAGCATTGGGCGGCCCGCTGCGCCCCTTCGCCTGGTCGGTCGCGCCGGTGAGCTACGCCCCGCCCGCCGCAGACTAGCGCCGACTTTATTAGCGCGGCATCAGTCCGCCCCCCACCGGCCACTCAGCGCCAGTATCCTGGTGGGAGAGCGGGCGGCGCCGTTTCAGCGAAGCTGAAAAACCCTAGCGCCGCCGGCCCGGCAATTGCTGCACCACCGGCTCCAGCGGCGCGAAGGTGACGCCGCCCCCGCTCACGACATCCTGCGTCTCGACCACCGGGATGATCACGTCGTTGCTCGCGGTGACCAGGTCGAACGCGCCGGTCTGGAATATCGCGGGATCGGTGCGCAGGAAGGGCGGCGGATCGAGCGCCTTGACCACCTGTTGGGCCAGCACCAGCCGCGGCACGCCGCGGCGCACGCGCGGGTCCTCGATCTCGTAATTCACCACCGACACCTGCCCGCCCAGCTCGGTGATCGCGAACAGCCGCCGCGCAAACTCGCGCGGGAAGCGGATGCAGCCGTGTGAGGCAGGATAGCCCGGCAGCACCCCGGCATGCAGCGCGATCCCGGTCCAGGTCAGCCGCTGCATGAATGGCATCGGCGCGTTGCTGTAGAGATTGGAGCGGTGGAACTCGCGCTTCTGCAGGATGGTGAATTCGCCCGCGGGCGTCGATTTGCCGCGCTTGCCGGTCGACACGGTCGACGCCGCGATCAGCACCCCGTCGCGATAGACATAGGCGATCTGTCCCGGCAGGCTGATCAGGATCGAGATCGCGCCGGGTCCGCCGATCTTCTGGAACCCGCCCTCTTCCAGCCACGCCCATTGCCCGTTACGCAAGAGCAGTTCCTCATCACCCGAGGCGCGGACCTGCTGCGCGGTAGCGGGACTCGCAAGGGCGAACGCAGCGCCCATCGCGCCCAACAGAATCGCCCGCAATCCTGCCCGCACCGTGACACAACTCCGCCTCGACTCGCCGATGGTTAACGGCATCTTGACTGAACGGGTGCCATGCAAACCGCGCATTTCAAAGCTGAATCCCGTTCCCCCGCGGTCCCGTTCCGGGCCGGGCGGGAACGACAAACCGGGCCGCAGACGGGGTGAACCGGTGTCCCCCCGGGAACTTGTTCAGGCGAATCGGAAGATTCATTTGCTATATTCTGTGTCAGAGCGAGTTTAGTCGGGGCGCAGGTAGCGCATGAATGAACTGATCGACGCGGTCGCTTCGCGCCGCGCATTTCTGAAGTCGGCAGCAGCTGTCGCTGGGACTGGCCTGCTTGCAGGTTGCGCGGCGCGCTCCGTCACGACCGCGGCGGTTCCCGGGCCCGCCGCCCCGATTCCCGTTCCGGCACCGCCGGTGGCGACCCCGATCGCTCAGCCAGCCCGGATCGCCTCCGCGCCCCGCGGCATCCGCCCCGAGCTGTTCGAGCGTGCGATGGCAGCGCTCCAGCGCCACGGCAGCCGCATCCGCCAGCAGGACCGGATCGCGATCGCCGATTTCTCGCTGCCCTCGTCGCGGCTGCGCTTCCATTTCGTCGATCTGCACAACGGCGCGGTCCGCTCGATGCTCGTCTCGCACGGCATCGGCTCGGACCCCGCGCATACCGGCATGCTCCAGCGCTTCTCGAACGAGGTCAATTCGGAAGCGACCTGCGAAGGCGCCTTCCTCGCCTCCAACTATTATGTCGGCAAGCACCAGCTGTCGCAGCGGCTGATCGGGCTCGATCCGACCAACAACAATGCGCTCGACCGCGCGATCGTGATCCACGCCGCCTGGTATTCAAACGCTGACATGATCGCCAAGCACGGCAAGCTCGGCCGCAGCCAGGGCTGTTTCGCGGTGGGCGAGCGGGAGCTGGACAAGGTCTTCACGCTGCTCGGCGAAGGCCGGATGATCTACGCCGAGAAGGCTGCCTGATCTGGGTCAGTGGCATGTTCGCGATGGCGCGGCTAAGACCGGGCCATGACGGAAACGCTATCGCCGGTCCTACCTGACGACATCGACCGTGCCGCACGCGATGTGCTCGAAGCCGCTTGCGCGCGAAAGCTCAGCCTCGCCACTGCCGAAAGCTGCACCGGGGGCATGCTCGCCTCGCTGCTCACCGATGTCGAAGGCGTCAGCTCCACCTTCGAGCGCGGCTTCGTCACCTATTCGGTCGATGCCAAATGCGAGTTGCTCGGTCTTGCGCACGAGCTCGTCGAGCGTTGCGGCGCGGTGAGCCGCGAAGTCGCGGTCGCGATGGCGCAGGGCGCACTCGCCGGCAGCCATGCGGACATCGCGCTGGCGATCACCGGCTTTGCCGGACCCGGCGGCCCGGATGACGAGCCGGGTCTGGTCCATTTCGCCTGCGCGCGCCACGGGCTGAAGACAGCGCACCGCGAGGCGCATTTCGGCGATATCGGTCGTGGCCCGGTCCGGATCGAATGCATGCGCGTTGCGCTCGAGATGATCGCGGAGGCGATGAACTGATGGCCAAGCACCCCTTCTACTCGATCCATTCGCACGGCCTGGTGCGCGTCGGCGCCTGCACGCCGCGCGCGACCGTCGGCGACATCGCCGCCAACGCCGCATCGCATATCGCGCTCGCGAAGCAGGGGGATGCGGCGGGCGCCGACCTGCTCGTCTTTCCCGAGCTGAGCATCACCGGCTATGCGCTCGACGATCTGCATCTGCAGGATGCGGTGCTGCGTGCGACGCGCCAGGGCCTCGGCGATCTGGCCGCGGCGAGTGCGAAGCTGCGCCCCGCGCTGGTCGTCGGCGCCGCACTCGAACGCAACAACCGCCTCTACAATTGCGCGGTGGTGATCGCGCGCGGGCAGGTGCTGGGGGTGGTGCCCAAGACCTTCCTCCCCAACTACCGCGAATATTATGAGAAGCGCTGGTTCGCCTCGGGCCGCGAGCTTTCGGGCGAGATCGAGCTGGCGGGCGGGACCCTTCCGTTCGGCCCCGACCTGATCTTCGCCGCGCAGGACTTGCCCGACTTCGTCTTCCATGCCGAGATCTGCGAGGATTTCTGGGCGCCGATCCCGCCCTCCACCTATGGCGCGCTGGCCGGGGCGACGATCCTCTGCAACCTTTCCGCCTCCAACGTCACGATCGGCAAGTCGCGCCAGCGCGCGCTGCTGTGCGCCTCGCAATCGGAGCGCGCGATCGCCGCCTATGTCTTCTCCGCCGCGGGACCCGGGGAAAGCACCACCGATCTCGCCTGGGACGGGCAGAGCCAGATCCACGAGCTGGGTGAGCTGCTCGCCGCCTCGGGCCGCTTCGATACCGAGGAGGAGCTGGTCCTCACCGATATCGACGTCGCGCGCATCCGGCAGGAGCGGATGCGCACCGGCACCTTCAACGACGGCGCCGCCGCGACCGGCCATCCCGAGACCGAGTTCCGCCGCATCGCCTTCCGCCACGAGCCGGCGATGGACGATACCGGGCTGCGCCGGGCGATCCGCCGCTTTCCCTTCGTGCCCAACACGCCCGCGAAGCTCGACGAGGATTGCTACGAGGCCTTCAACATCCAGGTCGAAGGGCTGCGCAAGCGCATCGAGGCGACCGGGGCGCAGCGCCTCGTCATCGGCATCTCGGGCGGGCTCGATTCGACCCACGCGCTGATCGTCGCGGCCAAGGCGATGGACCGGCTCGGCCTGCCGCGCGCCAACATCCTCGGCTTCACCATGCCCGGCTTCGCGACCGGCGAAGGCACGAAAGGCAATGCCTGGGCGCTGATGAAGGCACTCGGCATCACCGGCGAGGAGATCGACATCCGCCCTGCCGCGCGCCAGCTGCTCACCGACATGGGCCACCCCTATGCCGACGGCGAGCCGGTCTACGACATCACCTTCGAGAATGTGCAGGCGGGGCTGCGCACCGATTATCTCTTCCGCCTCGCCAACCAGCGCGGCGGCTTCGTGGTCGGCACCGGCGACCTCAGCGAGCTGGCGCTGGGCTGGTGCACCTATGGCGTCGGCGACCATATGTCGCATTATGCGGTCAATGCCGGCGTGCCCAAGACGCTGATCCAGTATCTGATCCGCTGGTGCGTCGCGACCGGCCAGTTCGATGCCGCGACCGACAAGGTGCTCGAAGCGATCCTCGCGCAGGAAATCTCGCCAGAGCTGGTGCCGGCCGGCGCCGACGGCGCGCTGCAGAGCACCGAGGACAAGATCGGGCCCTACGCGCTCAACGACTTCTTTCTCCATTATACGGTGCGCCATGGCTTCGCCCCGTCGAAGATCGCGTTCCTCGCCTGGCATGCGTGGAAGGACGCGGGCGCTGGCGAATGGCCGCTGGGCATCCCCGTGGAAGCGCGTGCGCACTATGACCTTGCGACGATCCGGCACTGGCTGGAGAAGTTCCTGTTCCGCTTCTTCGTGACGAGCCAGTTCAAGCGCAGCGCGATCCCCAACGGCCCCAAGGTCTCGCCGGGCGGCGCGCTCTCCCCGCGCGGCGACTGGCGCGCGCCGTCGGACGGCACGGCCAGGCCCTGGCTCGACGAGCTGGAGGCAAACGTCCCTGGCGGATAATCCTC
>NZ_DASWTG010000083.1:0-3749 GCF_036402235.1 Sphingomonas sp.
GGCCGCGCAGCTGCGCGGGCGCTTGTCGTGGCGGGATGCAGGGAAGGCGGCGCGCTGTTCCATCGGAAGTATGGAGCAGATGAAATCCAACATTGGAAGGCCTGGGCGTGGCGGCGGAGGAAATTGCCACGGGCTCGAAACTGCGATATCGTGCTACAAATGTAGCAGGGGAGGGTTGCATGGGAACGGAGATTCACTGGCTCGCGGTGCTGGTCGCGGCGATCGCGGGATTTGCAGTCGGCGCGCTCTGGTATGGTCCGGTGTTCGGCAAGGCGTGGATGGCGGAGCGCGGCATCAACCCGGAGGACGCGGCCGCTGGCGCGAACATGCCGCTGATCTTCGGCACGGCATTCGTACTCAACCTGATCGCGTCGTTCGTGCTCGATCACGTGCTGGGAACCTATGGCGCGCCCGATCTTGGCCTCAGCGTGATGATCGCGGGCGGGATCGCGCTGGGCTTCATCGCGACGTCGTTCGGCGTGAACTATCTGTTCTCGCGCATGTCGATGCGGCTGTTCCTGATCGACGCGGGCTATTGGCTGGTGGTCTATTGCGTGATGGGCGTGGTGCTTCAGCTTCTGCGCTGAAGCCTCAGCCCTTTTCCTTGGTCCGGATCACCTCGACGATGGTGTCGCCGGCCTGCAGCGCCTTCGCCTCGTCGGTGAAGAAGCCGAAGGGCTCGCCGCCGCGATAGATGCGCAGGCCGATTCCTGTGGCGATGGCCGAGAGCGGGCGTCCGATCTCGGCCCCGGCTACCGGGCGCTCGGCCAGGGCGATCGGACCTTCGATCGAGGCGAGGTCCATCATATAGTCGGCGACGTGCTGGCTCTTGCACGAGCTGGCGAGGAGCAGGCCGGCGAAGCTGACCGGGTTGATCACGGTGGTGGCGCCGGCGGCGCGTGCGGGAAGCTCATTGTCCTCGGCCTTGACCACCGTGCTGATCCTGAGGTTCGGCGCGAGGTGGCGGGCGGTGAGGGTGATGAGCACCGACGTGTCGTCGCGCCCGGCGCTGACGATCATCGACTGGGCGCGGGTGATCTTGACGTCCTCCAGCGTCTGATCGCGGGTGGCGTCGCCCTGAAGGATGGTGCAGCCGCAGTCGCGGGCGCGCTCCAATGCCTGGGTGTTGCCGTCGATCACGACGATCTGGCCCGGTTCGGTGCCGCGCGCGATCAGCTCGTCCACCGCCTCCGAGCCGGTGGTGCCGAAGCCGGCGACGATGATGTGGCCGTGGAGGTTCCGCTGGATCAGGGCCATGCGCCATCTATCCCATGTTCGCTTGAGGACGAAATTATAGGCGGTGCCGATGAACAGCAGCACCGCGAAGACGCGGATCGGGGTGACCACCAGCGCATCGAACAGCCGCGCGCGTTCGGTCACCGGGGCGATGTCGCCATAGCCGGTGGTGGTGATCGAGATCATCGTGAAATAGACGATGTCGGCGAAGCTGATGTGCCCGTCATAATTGTCGCGCAGCCCCTCCCGGTCGAACCAGTGGACTCCGATCGCCAGCGCGAGCAGCGCGAGCACCGCGAAGACGCGCCAGCCGATCGAGACCCATACGGGGAGGGTCGATTTGCGCTTGAGCGTGGCGTGGGGGAGGAAGCGCATGCGGGGTGGAGCTTAGCGCCTATCCTCGCCTGATCAATTCCTCCCCCGGAGGGGGAGGGGGACCAGCGAAGCTGGTGGAGGGGTATTCTCCCCATGCGACATCGCTCGACGAAACTAACCCTCCGTCACCGCTTCGCGGTGCCACCTCCCCTCCGGGGGGAGGAGGTGCTTCTGCCAAGTAATCAGGGCCGTGCCGGGAGCCTGGGCACCGGATCGACGGGGGTGCGGCCCTGGCGCATCTCGAAATGGAGCTGCGCGCGGTTGGCGCCGCTGTCGCCGGAGAGCGCGATCATCTGGCCGCGCTTCACGCTCTGGCCGCGCTGGACGAGCAGCTGGCCGGCATGGCCGTAGACGGTGGTCCAGCCGCCGCCATGCTGGAGGATGACGAGACCACCGAGCGAGGGGATGTCGCTGCCGACATAGGCGACGGTGCCGTCCGCGGCGGCGAGCACCGGCGTGTCGAGCGGGACGGCGATCTTGAGCCCGTCGCTGCGCTCGCCGCTCGCCACCGGGCCGAAGCGGCGGACGATGTTGCCGCGCACGGGCCACTGGAACTGCCCCTTGAGCGCCGCCGGCGGCGCGACCGCGGCGGTGGAGGGGAGGACGCGCGCCGACGAGGCGGTGGGCCGGGCCGGGCGCGCACGCTCGGCAATGGCGGGCTGGCTGCCGGTGACGATGTCGTCGATGTCGAGACGAAAGGCGGCGGCGCGTTCCTCACGCGTGCGCGGCCGCTCGGCGCCGGGGATCAGCACGCGCTGGCCGGTGCGCAGGATATAGGGCTCGGCCAGGTTGTTGGCGGTGACGACCTGCCCCCATTCGACGCCATAGGCGCGAGCGATGGCGATGCCGGTCTCGCCGCCGCGGACGAGGTGGTAGCGGCCGCCGGGGATCGACAGGCGCTGGCCGGCGCGGATGGTGAAGGGGCGCTCAAGCCCGTTGGCGCGCGCGATCGCCTCGGAGCCGGCGCCGGTCTTGTTGGCGATGCCGCGCAACGTATCGCCGGGCTGGACGGTGTAGGTCGAGGCAGGGATCGTCCGCGCATCGGCGGTGACCGGGCGCGCTTCCCAGGCGGGCGGGGGCGCGGGCAGGGCA
Organism: Sphingomonas sp.; assembly: GCF_036402235.1. Taxonomy (GTDB): domain Bacteria; phylum Pseudomonadota; class Alphaproteobacteria; order Sphingomonadales; family Sphingomonadaceae; genus Sphingomonas. Next base: position 2,704 of record NZ_DASWTG010000083.1, read on the forward strand.
GCGACGTCCTCCCGCCGCGGGGCGCGCGTCGGATCCTGCGGATCGTCGGCATAGCTGCGCGCCGGCGGCGGGCCGCTGCCCGCAGGAATGCATGCGGAAGCGAGCGGCAGCAATGCCGCGACGATCACGCCCCGATAACGGCCCCCCCGGCCAACCATGTCTGCCCCCCGGCATTAACGAAATAGTTCGGTAACCATATCAAGGGATTCGCGGTGCGTCATGTCCAGATGCAACGGGGTGACGGTGACGTAACCCGCTTCGATCGCTTCGAGATCGGTATCGGCGGCTGGGGTGTGGTCGATCCGGCCGAGACCGAACCAGTAATAGTCGAAGCCGCGCGGGTCGGTGCGCTTGTCGAGAAACATGCGGCCATAGTCGCGCAGGCCCTGCGAGACCGCCTTGATGCCCCTCACCTCGGCAGCGGGGAGCGGCGGGAAATTGACGTTCATCAGCGTGCGCGGCGCCCATTGCGCGCCGATGAGCGGACGCAGCACGCGCTCGCCCCATTGCTCTGCCGCCTCGAAGCTCACCCGTTCGCCGGGCGCGGGGGCGGCATAGCGCTGGCTGAGCGCGATCGAGCGGATGCCGGCGAGCGCACCCTCCATCGCGGCGGAGACCGTGCCCGAATAGCTCACATCCTCGCCGAGATTGGCGCCGCGGTTGACGCCGGAGAGGATGAGGTCGGGCGGCGAATCCTTCATCAGCTCGGCCAGCGCCATCATCACGGCGTCGGTCGGCGTGCCGGTGACGGCGAAGCGGCGCTCGCCGAAGCGGCGCAGGCGCACCGGCTCGGTGATCGAGAGCGAGCGGCCCTTGCCGGACTGCTCCTCGAGCGGGGCGACGATGGTGATGTCGTCCGACAGGGTGCGGGCGATGCGCTCGAGCACCTCGAGGCCGCGGGCGTGGACGCCGTCGTCGTTGGTGAGGAGGATGCGCATCAGCGTCCTCCCCCAGCTTGCTGGGGGAGGGGGACCGCTCGCGCAGCGAGTGGTGGAGGGGCGGCCGCGCAGACGGCCGGGAGCAGCTCGGCAAAATTCCGCCGTCTG
>NZ_DASWTG010000084.1:0-14618 GCF_036402235.1 Sphingomonas sp.
TCACCGCTACGCGGTGCCACCTCCCCTGAAGGGGAGGAATGAAGGGGGCCATCACTCGTTCCACGTCACGCCATCCCGCTCGGTGAGGGCAATCGCGGCGCTCGGTCCCCAGGTGCCCGCCGCATAGGGCTTGGGCTTGACGTCGGCGGTGTCCCAGCCGGCGCGGATCGCGTCGATCCAGGCCCATTGCGCCTCCACCTCGTCGCGGCGCACGAACAAGGTAGGATCGCCCTCCAGCAAGTCCAGCAGCAGCCGCTCGTACGCGATGCGGCGGCGCGTGCCGGCGAACTCATGCTCGAGGCTCAAGTTGAGCGGCACCTCGCGCAGCCTCAGCCCCTCGCGGTCGAGGCCGGGCTCCTTGGCCATCACCAGCAGGCGGACATATTCCTCGGGCTGGATGCGGATGATGAGGGTGTTCGACTGGAGCACCCCGCCGCGCTCTGCGAAGATCGAGTGCGGGACCGGCTTGAACTGGACGACGATCTCGGAGCGCCGCTCGGTCATGCGCTTGCCGGTGCGCAGGTAGAAGGGCACGCCCTGCCAGCGCCAGTTGTCGACATGCGCCTTGATCGCGACGAACGTCTCGGCGCGGGAGTCCTTGCCGAGCTCCTCGGCATAGCCGGCGACGATCTTCCCCGTAGAGGCGCCGCCGGTGTACTGACCGGTAACGGTGAGGTCGCCGGCGTCGCGCCCCGCGATCGGGCGGAGCGAGCGCAGCACCTTGACCTTCTCGTCGCGGATCGAGGTGCCGTCGAAGCGGGCAGGGGGCTCCATCGCGATCAGCGCGAGCAGCTGCAGGATATGGTTCTGCACCATGTCGCGCAGCGCGCCGACCTCGTCATAATAGCCGGCGCGGCCTTCGAGGCCGACCGTCTCGGAGACGGTGATCTGGACATGGTCGATCCCGGCGGCGTTCCAGATCGGCTCGAACAACGAGTTGCCGAAGCGCAGCGCGAGGATGTTCTGGACCGTCTCCTTGCCCAGATAGTGATCGATGCGGAAGGTGCGGTCCTCGGGGAAGACCGACGCCACGGCGTCGTTGATCTCGCGGCTGGTGGCGAGATCCGTGCCGAGCGGCTTCTCGAGGCCGATGCGGACGTTGCTGCCGGCGAGGCCTGCGGAGGCGAGGCCCTTGATCGTCGGCTCGAAGAACTTCGGCGCGGTTGACAGGAAGATGGCGAGGCCCTTGGAGATATCGCCGAGCTTCTCGGCGAGCGTCGCATAGCCTTCGATATCCGCGGCATCGAGCGCCTGATATTGCAGCCGGTCGAGGAATGCGGCGATCGCGCCCTTGTCCTTGCGGTCCTCGGGCAGATGCGTGTCGAGCGCCTTGGCGGCGAACTCGCGGAACTCGGCATCTGACAGCGTTGACCGTGCGGTCCCCGTGATCGTCAGATCGTTGGGAAGCAAACCATCGGCATGCAGGCCGTAGAGCGACGGAATCAGCATCCGCTGCGACAGATCCCCCGTCGCTCCGAACAGCAGCAATTTGCCGAATGGCTGTCGCATCGATCCTCCCTAGTCGCGTTGCGCGCCCGCCCTAGCAGCGGATTTCCGGGTTGCGAAGCGCCTTGCGGTTTATCGTACTAAAGCACGAGGCCGGCGGTCTGATCGAACCCGGCCATGATGTTCAGATTCTGCACCGCCGCGCCGCCGGCGCCCTTGCCGAGATTGTCGAGCGTGGCGACGAGCCGGGCCTGGCCGCGCTCGGCATTGCCGAACACGCGGATGGTCAGCCGGTCGGTGCCGGCATCATCCTCGATCCGCACCAGCGAGATATCGTCGGCGGGCAGCACGCGCACGATCGGCGAATCGCGATAGGCGTCGGCCAGCACCTGCTCGATCTGCGCCGGGGCGGGCTTGCGCGGCAGCGCCTGCAGCGGCAGCGGCACCTCGATCAACATGCCGCGATAGGCGCGCGCGACCGCAGGCTGGAAGATCGGGGCATGATCGATGCGCGCATGCTTCTGCATCTCGGGCAGATGCTTGTGCTCGAGGTTGAGGCCATAGGCGCGATAGCCGGTGGCCTCGCTGCCATCCTCGAACTCGGCGATCATCGCTTTGCCGCCGCCCGAATAGCCCGAGGCGCCGCCCGCGGTGAGCACCCAGTCGGGCGGAATGAGGCCGGCGCGCACCAGCGGACGCACCAGCGCGAGGAAGCCGGTCGGCCAGCAACCCGGGTTGCTGACATAGCGTGCCTCGGCGATCGCCGCGGCCTGCGCCGGCTCCAGCTCGGCAAAGCCATAGGCCCAGCCGTCGGCGACGCGATGCGCGGTCGATGCGTCGATGATCCGGGTCCGCTCGTTCGTGACCAGCTCGACTGCCTCGCGCGCGGCGTCGTCGGGCAGGCAGAGGATCACGAAATCGGCGCTGTTGAGCGCCTCGGCGCGCTTCTTAGCATCCTTGCGGTCCGCGTCGTCGAGCGCGATCAGCGCGATCTCGCTGCGCGTCGCGAGCCGCTCCCGGATCTCGAGGCCCGTGGTGCCGGCGGCGCCGTCGATGAAGACGCTGATGCTCATGCCGCCACCTTCAACTGCGCGGCGTCGACATAGCCGACGAGACCCGAGGCAGGCGCGCGGCCCCAGGCGGTTCCGGCGGAAAGCTCGAGCATCTCGAATACCTCGCCCGGAGCGAGTTGCGCCAGCACCTCGGCATCGGCTTCCTTGGCGGCGCGGAGCGGGGCCGCTGCGATCACGACATAGGGGACGGGCGCAGCGTAATGCGGCGCAAAGACACGGTCGGCGAGGCGGACGTCGGCAAGGTCGCGGCGGGCGGCATCGGTCCGCGGATCGATCCGCACCGAACGGCCGGTCAGCGCGAATCGGCTACGCGCGATGCCTGGCTGGTTGTCCGGCGTGGCCGTCGCCGGTGACGAATTGCCCGAATTCTGCAAGAAACTCCGCCCCTTCCGGTGTACGTGCGACGAAGATGTTCCGCTTGTCGGTCTCGTCGCGCTGGCGGCGCAGATAGCCGAGGGCGCCCAGTCTGTTCAAGGCGCGCGTCACCACGGGTTTCGAGACGTTGAGCGCCTTGGCCAGCCCGCGCACCGTATGCGGCCCGGAATCGAGATAGACGAGCAGCATCAGCGCCATCTGCCGGTTGGTGAGATCGGGCTCCCCTGACCGGACATAGTCGATCAGCGTATTCTTCCAGTTGTATAGCGACTGGTCGCTCATGGCGTTCATCGCATGGCACTCGTCTTTTGGTTACAGGCCCGCAAGGAGCCGGGCTTTCCGGGACATTAACGCCCTGCAAGCCCCCGGGTTTCAGTGCTGCGCCGAAATGTTCCGGAACTGTGACGTTCGCGCAGAAGTTGCGCCGATCGGATCAGCGAATCCTCCCCCGCCAGGGGGAGGTGGCGCGCGGAGCGCCTCGGAGGGGGAGGATCCTATCCGCTGGCGGCTGTTTCCTCCCCCTCCGTCAGGCTGCGCCTGCCACCTCCCCTGGCGGGGGAGGATTGAGCGACCGCATGGTCCAGCGCGCTTTGCCCGGTTGATCGCGGCGGCCACCTCCACTATGTCGCCGCTTTCCCGCGAAAGACCGACATGCTGTTCACCTTCCTCCTCGTCGTCCATGCCATCATCGCCGCGCTGCTCGTCGCGGTGATCCTGATGCAGAAGTCCGAAGGCGGCGGCCTGACCACGGGCGGCAGCCCGTCGGGCCTGATGTCGGCGCGCGGGGCGGCGAACTTCCTGACCCGCGCGACGGCGATCCTGGCGACGCTGTTCATCGCGATGAGCATCCTGCTCGCGGCGCTGGCGGCGACTCGCAATGCCGGCACGATCGATACCAGCCGCATCACCGTGCCCGCGCAGACCGCGCCGGCTTCGGGAACTGCGCCGGTGACCCAGCCGGCCACCGCGCCCGTGACCCCGGCCGACAACAGCGCCGTCCCGCTCGCCAAGTAAGCGGGCTTTTCGACAGATTTTTTCGGCGGCGCCCGGAGTCGGGCGCTTGCCCCAACTCGTGCATAAAGGCTAAGCGGTGACTCCCATGACGCGGTATATTTTCATCACCGGCGGCGTGGTCTCCTCGCTTGGCAAGGGCCTGATGGCGGCAAGCCTCGCCGCGCTCCTCCAGGCGCGTGGGTACAAGGTCCGCATCCGCAAGTTCGATCCCTATCTCAACGTCGATCCGGGCACGATGAGCCCGTATCAGCATGGCGAGGTCTATGTGACCGACGATGGGGCGGAGACCGACCTCGATCTCGGCCATTACGAGCGCTTCACCGGCGTCGCCTCGCGCCAGTCGGACAACGTCACCTCGGGCCGGATCTACAAGACGATCATCGAGCGCGAGCGGCGCGGCGACTATCTCGGCGCGACGGTGCAGGTGATCCCGCACGTCACCGATGCGATCAAGGACTTCGCCCAGGCGGAGACCGAGGATCTCGATTTCGTGCTGTGCGAGATCGGCGGCACCGTCGGCGACATCGAATCGCTGCCGTTCATCGAGGCGATCCGCCAGCTCAAGAACGAGCTCGGCCGCGGCCGATCGATCAGCGTGCACGTGACCCTGGTGCCGTACATCGCGGCCGCCGGCGAGCTGAAGACCAAGCCGACGCAACACAGCGTGCGCGAGCTGGCCTCGCTCGGCGTCCAGCCCGATGTGCTGGTGTGCCGCGCCGAAAAGCCGCTGCCGGCGGGCGAGCGCGCCAAGATCGCGCAATTCTGCAACGTGCCGGCAAGCGCGGTCATCCCCGCGCTCGACGCGCCGAGCATTTATGCGGTGCCGCTGCAATATCATGCCGAGGGGCTGGACAGCGAAGTGCTGCGCGCCTTCGGGATCGAGCCGGGCGCCGATCCGGACCTTAGCCGCTGGACGGAGATCACCGATCGCCTGTTCAACCCCGAGGGTGAGGTGACGGTCGGCGTGGTCGGCAAATATGTCGGCCTGCCGGACGCGTACAAGTCGCTCAACGAAGCCTTGGTCCATGGCGGCATCGCCAACCGCGTGAAGGTCAATATCCGCTGGATCGATGCCGAGCTGTTCGAGACCGGCGACGATGCCGAGGTCGCGGCGAACCTCGAATCGTGCCACGCGATCCTCGTGCCCGGCGCGTTCGGATCGCGCGGCGCCGAGGGCAAGATCGCCAGCGTGAGGTTCGCGCGCGAACGGAAAGTGCCCTATTTCGGCATCTGCTTCGGCATGCAGATGGCGTGCGTCGAGGGCGCGCGGAACATGGCCGGGATCGCCAGCGCTTCCTCGACCGAGTTCGGCCCGACGCAGGAGCCGGTGGTCGGCATCATCACCGAATGGATGAGCAAGGACGGCATCGAGAAGCGCGAGGAAGGCGGCGACCTGGGCGGTACGATGCGGCTCGGCGCCTATCCGGCAAAGCTCGCCGGCAATTCGGTCGTCGGATCGATCTATGGCGCGGACGAGATCAGCGAGCGCCACCGCCACCGCTACGAGGTCAACACCGGCTATCGCGACGCGCTGGAGCAGGGCGGGCTGGTCTTCTCGGGCATGTCGCCCGACGGGATGCTGCCCGAGATCGTCGAGCGCCCCGACCACCCGTGGTTCGTCGGCGTGCAGTTCCACCCCGAGCTCAAGTCCAAGCCGTTCGACCCGCACCCGCTGTTCGCGAGCTTCATCGAAGCCGCGGTGCGTCAGAGCCGACTGGTTTAAGCGCTACCGCCACCTCCTTCCTTTGCCGTCATGCTGAAACAAGTTCAGCATGACGGTGGTGGGGTGCGAAAGCGCTCAACTCCGTCGTTCCCGGCGGGCGAGGGCGATCGCGCCCACGACGCAGGCGCCGAACAGCGTGCCTTCCAGCGTTGCCGACAGCGCCTGGCTGATCGGGCCGAACCCGGCTTCTCCGAACAGGCCGCCGATCCCGTCGAGGCGAAGGCGTGAAGCGGGGAATTGCGCGGCAAGCAGCGCCAGGCTTCCTGCCAGCAGCCGCCCGCCGAGCAGCGATGCCAGCAGGCCGGCAACACCTCCGGCAATACCGCCCAGCAACGCGGCGCGGCGGAAGCGGGGCCGGCCCCCACGATGGGCGAGCCAGAGTCCCAGCCCGACGCCGCCACCCAGCAACGCGCCCTCGAACCCGCCGGTGATGTCCCCCGGCGACTGGCCGAGCAGCAAGGAGAAGGCGTCGAGCCCGAGCATCTTGCCGAGGACTCCGACGACAAGTCCGCCCGCGGCCCCGCCGGCGACGCTCCAGCGCCACGGCCGGTCAGCCAGTGCATTGGCCGCGGCGATGCCGATGCTGACCCCCGCCGCGCCCACGGTGGCGAGCAGCAAGGTGACGCAAAGCAGCACGAGCAGCGCCGAAGCCGCACCGGCCTGTGCCGGCTGCGCGGTGGCGGCGAAGCCGTAGATCAATCCGCCGATCAGCCCCGCGATGCTTCCGCCAAGAATGCCGAACCCGGCGGTGAGCGCCGCCTCGTCCCACCGGCGCGGCAAGGCGGGCGGCGGATCGGGGGGAAGCGCGGCGGCGGTGGCCGTCTCCGCAACCGCGGCGATGAATCGATAGCCGTGCTTGGGCACCGTTTCGATGAATCGCGGGCTGGCGGCATCGTCGCCGAGTTGTCGGCGAAGCGTGCGGACGCATTGGGTCAGCGCTTCGTCGGTGACGGGAACGCCGCGCCACACCTCGGCCATGAAACGGTCCTTCGTCACGAGCTGCCCCGGTTCGCGCACCAGCAGCAGGAGCGCATCGAGATAGCGGGCGTTGAGCTCGACCGGCACACCGCCGCGCGTCAGCCGCCGATTGCCGGGGTCAAGGTGGAAGGTGTCGAAACGGAAGCCGTCGGACGGCATTCGAAGAACCTCTCAGCTGCCGTGTGGCGGGAGGATGGGGATGCATGAGGGAGTGGCGGGAGGCAAGCATGTGGGCGGTTGAAATCCTCCCCCGCAAGGGGGAGGTGGCGCCGAAGGCGTCGGAGGGGGAGGACTTCCAAACTCTCGTTCTGGCATCCGCCCCCTCCGTCATGCTGCGCATGCCACCTCCCCCTGGCAGGGGAGGATTACTTCAGGGCAAATTCACCTGACATCGATCGGTATGACCCGCGCACAGAAAGGGCGCCCGGACGGATATCCGGACGCCCCCGGGGGACGGCACGCAAGGGGGTAGGAACGCGCCGCCCTTTGGGCGGGCGGCTGCTCAGCCGACCGAGCGGTGCTCGATCGCGGCGCCGTCGCCGGTTTCGCCACCGGTGCCGATGGCGATCTTCTTGGGCTTCATCGCCTCGGGCACCTCGCGCACCAGCTCGATCACGAGCAGGCCGTCATTGAGGTTGGCGCTCTCGACCAGCACGAAATCGGCCAGCTCGAAACGGCGCTCGAACCCGCGATTGGCGATGCCGAGATGCAGCATCTGCGCGGGATTGTTGTCCTGCGACTCGGCCTTCTTGCCGGCGACCAGCAACAGGTTCTGCTGCGCCGTGATCTCGATCTCGTCGGGCTTGAAGCCGGCAACGGCGATCGTGATCCGGTAGCGGTCGTCGGAGATCCGCTCGAGGTTGAAGGGGGGGTAATTCTCGTTGCCCGACTGGCGTGCGGTCGCTTCGAGCATGTCGAAGAGCCGGTCGAAGCCGATCGCCGAGCGGCGGAAGGGGGTCAAGTCGATCTGACGCATGTTTCAAATCCTCCAATGAGCAATTTCAACGTCTTGTGGCATCCAGTTCAACTGCGATGCCAAGTTGCGCGGCCCCGGAGGCGCCGTGCATCGCTGATTTGGGATGTCGGTGACGGGTTTCAAGGGCGCGGCGAAACGTGTGGCAATTACGGTGTAAAGCCTATTGGCTAGGTAGGAATAGAATCGCTTTCTGGCTAAACCCCATCAACCTAGTGGAGTTTACCTGGGACACCACGAAGGGGAGCCATCAAGTGAGCCTGAAGACATTCTCATTCCTGCTGCTCGCCAGCGCCTCGTCCGCCGCGCTCGCGCAGGAGACGCCGCCGGCCGACGTCACCGTGCAGGAAGCCCAGCGCCCGACCGTGCCGGGGGAGACGCAGCGCGATCCGGAGGACGTGCAGCGCAGCTCGGCCTCGGCCGACATCGTCGTCACCGCGCGCCGCCGCGAGGAGCAGGTGCAGGACGTGCCGATCCCGATCAGCGTGGTGGGCGTGAAGGAGCTCGACAATACCGGCAGCTTCAACGTCGCGCGCCTCGCGCAACTGCAGCCGACGCTGCAATTCTATTCGACCAACCCGCGCAACTCGTCGGTCAACATCCGCGGGCTCGGCGCGCCGCTCGGCCTTACCAATGACGGCATCGACCAGGGCGTCGGCGTCTATATCGACCAGGTGTATCTCAGCCGCGTGGCGGTCGCGACGCTCGATTTCCTCGACGTCGCCCAGATCGAGACGCTGCGCGGGCCGCAGGGCACGCTCTACGGCAAGAACACCGTCGCCGGCGCGATCAACATCACGTCAAAGGCGCCGAGCTTCAACTTCGAGGGCCGCGCCGAGCTGTCGGTCGGCAATCTCGAGTTCAAGCAGGCCAAGGCCTCGATCTCCGGCCCGCTGGGCGAGGACGTCGCGGTGCGCCTTGGCGTCGCCGCGACCAGCCGCCGTGGCACGGTGTTCAACGTCGCCACCGGCAACTACGTCAACGAGCAGGACAATATCGGCCTGCGCGGCACATTGCTGTGGCGCGCGACCGACAATCTCGACCTGACGCTGAGCGCGGACTTCAGCCGCCAGAATCCCGAATGCTGCGCGCAGATCTATGTGAAGTACGGGCCGACCCAGCGGGCGGCCAACCGGCAATATCCGGCGTTGACCGCGGCGCTCGGCTATGCCCCGCCCAGCACCAACCCGTTCGACCGGCTGACCGATCTTGACGCCGACCTCAACGCCCGCAACACGCTGGGCGGCGTCTCGCTGCGCGCCGAATGGCAGCTCGGCTCGGGCACCCTGACCTCGGTGAGCGCATGGCGCTTCTGGGACTGGCTGCCAGCCAATGACCGCGACTTCACCGGTCTTCCCATCACCACGCTGTCGCAGAACCCCACGCGGCAAGACCAGTTCACCCAGGAATTCCGCTTCGCCGGCGAGGGCAGCGGCTTCGACTATGTGCTGGGCGCCTTCGCCTTCTACCAGAATATCCACACCACCGGCACCCAGCGCCAGGGCCCGGCGGCGAGCCGCTGGCTGATCAACCCCAGCAACGCGCTGTCGAACGACCCGACGGTGCTCGACGGGCTGACGGCGGAGAACGATATCCGCCTCAAGAACTTCAGCGGTGCGCTGTTCGGCAAGCTCAACTGGAACCTGACCGACCAGATCACGCTCTCGCCCGGCATCCGCGTCAATTACGACGACAAGGTCGGCGACTATGTGTCGATCGTGCGCGACGGGCAGGGCAACCTCGTGCCCGCGACCGGCGGCAACCCGCGCCAGGTGGAGCAGCGCGCCGCGCTGCAGCCCCAGGCGTTCCGCGGCGAGGCCTATCGCGCCTGGAACGTCTCCTACGATCTCACCGCATCGTACAAGCCGTCGCGCGACGTGCTGCTCTATGCGACCTATGCGCACACCTTCAAATCGGGCGGCCTCAACCTGAACGGCGTGCCGGTGGTCGCCGGCGTCGCGCAGACCCAGCTTGCCCAGGTCGATCCCGAGAAGGTCGATCACTTCGAGATCGGCGCCAAGACCCAGTTCTGGGACCGCAAGGCGACCTTCAACATCACCGGCTTCTGGACGATCATCAAGGATTACCAGGCGCTGGTGAACGACGGCCAGAACACCACGCTGCGCGGCTATCTCGCCAATGCGGGCGAGGTGCGGGTCCGCGGGATCGAGGCGGATTTCTCGATCCGGCCGAGCGAGCGGTTCAACCTCTATGTCAACGGCGCCTATACCGACCATGAATATGTCGAGTTCACCAACGCTCCGTGCCCGCCCGAGCTGTCGGGCGGGGGCAGCGGCGCGGTGATCGGCGCGCCGGGCGTGCCCGGCGGCAACAGCCCGGCGGTGTGCGACATCTCAGGCCAGTGGCTGCCCGGCATCTCGAAATGGGCCTTCTCCTACGGCGCGGAAGCCAATCAGCCGGTGAAGATCTTCGGCAAGGACGGCGAGCTGTATGTGGGCGTGGACGCGAACTCGCGGTCCAAATTCTCGTCCAACGCCTCGCGCTCGATCTACACTGATATCGACGGCTACACGCTGGCGAACCTGCGCGTCGGCTTCCGCACCGATGAAGGGCTGAACATCTTCACCTGGATGCGCAACGTCTTCGACAAGCAATATTTCGACGTGCTGGCGACGACGCCGGGCAACACCGGGCTGATCTCCGGCAATGTCGGCGACCCGCGCACCTATGGCGTGACGGTGGGGCTGAGTTTCTGAGACGTATCCGTCCCCGCGATTGACTCATGAACAGGCCGGCGCGGGCGACAGATACCAGGGGAGGGGCCGCAACCAGGCTCCTGCGGTTCCTCCCCGAACCTCCAGAACCGTCACCCCAGCGAAAGCTGGGGTCTCCCTCCACAAGCGATTCCTTCGTGGCGCGATGCCCCAGCTTTCGCTGGGGCGACGGAGCTACCCCAGACGCGGAAACGCCCGGGCCGTTTCCAGCCCGGGCGCCTGCGTGACGATGCCTCGTCAGCCCCCTTGTGGCCTTCCTGCCCACACATCCTTCCTGGAGAAGAACGGGACGGGAGAGCCTCCCCGAACCACGGCCATTGCCTGCGCTTCGTAGGGATGTGCTAGGATGGCCCTGCGCGCTTGTCACGGGGCTATGACGTCACCGCCGCGCTTTGCATTCATCCTGTGTTTATTTGGCAACAGCACAGATTGCGCGCGCCCTCGCACCACCCTAACAGGCTCGCATATGCTGCTTTCCCGATATGAGCGGATGATCGCCCGCCGCTACCTCCTGCCCGGGCGGGGGGAGGCGTTCATCTTCCTCGTCGCGTCGATCAGCCTGGTCGCGGTTATGCTCGGAGTCGCCGCGCTGGTGATCGTGATGAGCGTGATGAACGGCTTCCGCGCGGAGCTGTTCGACAAGATCACCGGCCTCAACGGCCATGCCGTGGTGCAGGGCTATGGCGGGCAGCTACGCGACTGGCGCGAGATCGTCGCGCAGGCGCGCAAGACTCCCGGCGTAACCAGCGCCACCCCGCTGATCGAGCAGCCGCTGATGGCGAGCTTCCAGGGCCGGGTCGAGGGCGTGCTGGTCCGCGGCATGAACGTGTCCGATATCCGCGCCAACCCGACGCTGGGCAAGAATGTGCTGACCGGGGATCTCAAGCAGCTCACCCCGGGCTGCGAGTGCATCGCGATGGGGTCGCGGCTGGCGCAGTCGCTCGGCGCGGCGCCGGGCAGCAGCGTCTCGCTGCTCAGCCCGCAGGGGCTGACCAGCCCGTTCGGTACGGTGCCGCGGATCGTGTCCTACCGCGTCGCCGCGATCTTCGAGATCGGGGTCTATGATTATGACAAGGCGTTCGTGGTCATGCCGATGGAGGATGCGCAGACGCTCCTTTTGATGGGCGACACGGTCGGGATGGTCGAGATCGACACCGACAAACCCGACAAGGTCGGCGATATCCTCGCGCCGTTGGCGAAGCAGGTCGCGGGCGTCGGCCAGCTCACCGACTGGCGCACGCTCAACGCTACGCTGTTCGAGGCGCTGGCGGTGGACCGGCTGGTGACCTTCACCGTGCTGTCGATCCTGATCCTGGTGGCGGTGTTCAACATCCTGTCCTCGTTGATCATGTTGGTGCGCGCCAAGACGCGCGACATCGCGATCCTGCGTACAATGGGCGCGACCCGCATGGGGCTGATCAAGATCTTTGTGACGGTAGGCACTGTGATTGGATCACTCGGGATCGTCGCGGGGCTGATCCTCGGTTTCATCCTGCTGTATTTCCGGCAGGGCGTGCTGGGTTTCCTCGGCTTCGTCACCGGGCAGCAGATCTGGGATCCGTCGATGCGCTACCTGACCGAGCTGCCCGCCGCGCCCGACCCGGTCGAGATTGCGGGAATCGCGCTGATGGCGCTGGTGTTCAGCTTCCTCGCCACGCTCTATCCCGCCTTCAAGGCGGCGAGCACCGACCCCGTACAGGTGCTGCGCTATGAGTAGTTCGCTCGCACCCGTTCGCCCTGAGCTTGTCGAAGGGCCGTTCCTTTCCCTCGAGGTAGAAAGGCAGGGCTTCGACAAGCTCAGCCCGAACGGTGGATTTGATGACTGAGCCAGTCCTCCAGACCACGGGCCTAAAGCGCGCGTTCGTCCAGGGCGGAGCGACGATCCACGTTCTGCGCGGCGTCGATCTGACCGTGGGGCAGGGCGAGATCGTCGCGCTGCTCGGCCCGTCCGGCTCGGGCAAGTCGACCCTGCTCCAGGCGGTGGGCCTGCTCGAGGGCGGGTTCGAGGGATCGATCCGCATCGCCGGGGTCGAGGTGGGCAAACTGGAGAGCCACCAGCGCACCGTCACGCGCCGCGACAAGCTCGGCTTCGTCTATCAGTTCCACCACCTGCTGCCCGACTTCAACGCGCTCGAGAATGTCGAGCTGCCGCAATTGATCCAGGACGCCACCTTTGCCGACGCGCGCGCGCGGTCCGAAGCGCTGCTCACCGCGCTCGGCCTCGGCGCGCGGCTCACCCACCGGCCGAGCCAGCTTTCGGGCGGCGAGCAGCAGCGCGTCGCGGTGGCGCGCGCGCTCGCCAACCGGCCTGCGCTGGTGCTGGCGGACGAGCCGACCGGCAATCTCGACGAGAGCACGGCGGACGTGGTGCTCGCCGAATTCCTCCGGCTGGTGCGCGGCGAGGGGGCGGCAGCGCTGATCGCCACGCACAACGAGCGGCTCGCGGCGAAGATGGACCGCGTCGTGCGGCTGCATGAGGGCGTGCTGGAGTGAAATGGTGGGTCGTCCCCGTGGCGGCCGCGGGCATCGCCGTCGCCGGGGTCGCGGCCTATGGCGGGGCGGTGATCTTCGGGGGCGATTCGCGCTGGCCCCTTCCGTGGCGGCGCTTCTACGCCGCGTCGGAGAGCATGGCGCCGGCGATCCGTGAGGGGGCATCGCTCACCGCGCGGCGCAAGCCGGCACAGGAGCTGAGGCGCGGCGACGTCGTCGTCTTCGCTGTCGGCGATTCCATGTGGATCCAGCGGGTGGCGGGCCTGCCCGGCGACCGGATGGAGATGCGGGGCGGGCTGGTCGTCCTCAACGGTAAGCCGGTGCAGCAGTCCCCCGCCGGCACGCTCGAGATCGCGGGCAATCGCGCGCAGATCCGGGCCGAGCAGCTTCCGGGCGAGGCCATGCCGCATCGCGTGCTCGACACGGGCGCCACGTCCGGTGACGAGATGCCGCCCGTGCAGGTGCCTCCGGGCCGCCTCTTTATGCTCGGCGACAATCGCGACAATTCGCTCGACAGCCGCTTTCCGCCGCAGCCCGCCGGCATCGGTGGCGGCGGGCTGGTGGCGTTCGAGGACGTGTTCGGGACGATCGCGGCCGAGGAGATCGGCACGCGCTGAACGCAACGGTTCGCGTGCCTGCCCCGGACTGCTATTGATGGCCGTGAGCCGGTCCGCCTCGGCCCGGAGTGAAAAGGGGAAAAGGCATGAATCTGACCGATATCCTTTCTCAGGCAGGCGGCATCGAATCGATGGCCAGGGATCTGGGCGTTTCGCCCGAGACCGCCAGGACGGGCGCGGAAGCGTTGCTCCCCGCAATCCTCGGCGGCTTCAAGAAGCAGGCGCAGGCCGGCGGCGGAGTCGAAGGGCTGGGCGGCCTGCTGGGCCAGCTCGGCGGCGGCGGGCTGCTCGACGCGGTGCTGGGCGCTCAGCCGACCCCCGTGGATCAGGGGAACGATGTGCTCGGCCAGATCTTCGGGTCGAAGGATGTCAGCCGGACGGTCGCGAGCCATGCGGCGGGGCAGACCGGTCTCGATTCCGGCCTGCTCAAGAAGATGCTGCCGATCCTGGCGATGCTGGTCGCGGGCTATATGGCCAAGCAGGGCGGCCAGACTGCCGGCGGCGGGAGCGGCGGCGGCCTTGACGGGCTGCTCGGGAGCATCCTCGGCGGCGGCGCTTCGGGCGGCGGCGCGGCCGCGCCGGCAGGCGGCGAGCTTGGCGGGCTCGGCAATCTCATTGACCTCAACGGCAACGGCAATCCGCTCGACGACATCATCGGCATGGCGGGCAAGTTCGCGCGCTGAAGCCCGCGGCCGGAAAGGGACCGACATGACCGCAATCACCGACATCCCGGTCACCACGCCGGAGGGGACGCAGGTCGACCTGTCGCCCTATGCCGGCAAGGTGCTGCTGATCGTCAACGTCGCCTCGAAATGCGGCTTCACCCCGCAATATGCGGGGCTGGAGGCGCTGCACCGCGCCTATGCGGCGCGCGGGTTCGAGGTGCTGGGATTTCCGTGCAACCAGTTCGGCGCGCAGGAACCGGGCGATGCGGCGGAGATCGCCAGCTTCTGCTCGCTGACCTATGACGTGACCTTCCCGGTGTTCGGCAAGATCGATGTCAACGGCCCGGATGCGGCGCCGCTCTATCGCTGGCTCAAGAAGCAGGCGCCCGGCCTGCTGGGCACCGAGGGGATCAAGTGGAACTTCACCAAGTTCCTGATCGACCGCGAGGGTAAGGTCGTCGACCGTTACGCCCCGCAGACCAAGCCCGAGGATATCGCAGCGGATATCGAGAAGCTGTTGTAGTCAATT
>NZ_DASWTG010000085.1:0-9845 GCF_036402235.1 Sphingomonas sp.
AAGCTCAGGGGAGGATTTTTAGGAGAGGCGGCCCTCGAAGTCTTCGTAGCCGAACGACTTCACGATGCGCAGCTCGTCGGTGCGGCTGTCCCACAGGGCGATCGACGGCAACGGCACGCCGTTGAAGGTGGTGGTCTTGACCATCGAGTAGTGCGCCTGGTCGAGGAAGGCGAAGCGCTGGCCGGGATGCGGGCGCTGCGGGAAGCGATAGTCGCCGAGGATGTCGCCGGCGAGGCACGAGGGGCCGCCGAGGCGGACGAGCACGTCGCCGCCCTCCCCCAGCATCGCCGGGCGGTACGGCGCCTCGATCACGTCGGGCATGTGGCAGGTGGCGGAGATGTCGACCACGCCGATCGGCATGCCGTTGTCGAAGATGTCGACGAACTCGCCGACGAGGATGCCGGTGTCGAGCGCGATCGCCTCGCCGGGTTCGAGGACCACTTCGAGGCCGGTCTCCTCGCGCACCTGCTTGAGGAACTCGACGAGATCGTCGCGCTGGTAATCGGCGCGGGTGATGTGGTGGCCGCCGCCGAAGTTGAGCCATTTGAGCTGGCCGAAGTACGGCGCGATGCGGGGCTTGAGCGCTTCCCAGGTGCGGCGGAGCGGGGGGAAGTCCTGCTCGCAGAGGGAGTGCACGTGGAGGCCGTCGACGCCTTCGAGATGCTCGGGGCGGAGCTGGTCGGCGGGGAAACCGAGGCGCGAGTGCGGCTGGGCGGGGTCGTATTTCTGGACCTCGCCCTCGCTGTGCATCGGGTTGAGGCGGAGGCCCACGTCGAACGTGTCGCCCCGGGCGCGGGCGGCGTCGAGCTCGGCTTTCATCGCTTCGTGCTGGCCGGGGGTATTGAAGATGACGTGGTCGGAGAGCTTGCACACCTGCGCCATGTCGGCGGCCTTGTAGCCCGAGCAATAGGTGGCGATCTCGCCATGATAGTGATCGGCGGCGAGCCTGGCTTCGTGGAGGCCCGAGGTGGCGACGCCGTCGAGATAGCGGCCGACGAGATCGCCGAGCGACCACATCGAGAAGGCTTTCAGCGCGAGCAGGATTTTCACCCCGGCGCGGTCGCGGACGTCGGCGATGGCCTGGAGGTTGCGCTCGACCGCGGCGGCGTCGACGACGAAGCAGGGCGACGGCACGCGCGACAGGTCGAAGCCCGCGAAGGCGCCGGGGTCGCCGGCCTTGGTGGACATTACGGGCGGCGCGGCGCGGATTTCCATGTTTCTTCCTTACTCCTCCCCCACCGGGGGAGGTGGCATCGCGCAGCGATGACGGAGGGGCCGCCGCGCAGACGGCGGGACGTCGCCAAGAACACCGCCCTCTGCGGGGCGGCCCCTCCACCACTCGCTGCGCGAGCGGTCCCCCTCCCCTGAGCGAGCTCAGGGGAGGAATTTAGAACTTCAGCGGTTCCGCCAGCTCATGGACCTGCCACGGCAGGCCGTGCTTGTTGAGCATGTCCATGAAGGGATCGGGGTCGAACTGCTCCATGTTGAACACGCCCTCCCCGCGCCAGGTGCCATTGAGCATCAGCGCCGCGCCGATCATCGCGGGCACGCCGGTGGTGTAGCTCACGGCCTGGTTGCCGGTCTCCTCGAACGCGTCCTCGTGATCGCACACGTTATAGACGTAGAAGGTCTTCTCCTGCCCGTCCTTGGTGCCGGTTGCGATGTCGCCGATGTTGGTCTTGCCCTTGGTCGTGGTGCCGAGCGTCGAGGGCTCGGGCAGCACGGCCTTGAGGAACTGGAGGGGCACGATCTCGCGGCCCTCGAACAGGATCGGCTCGATCGAGGTCATGCCGACATTCTGAAGGACGCGCAGGTGGGTGAGATACTGCTCGCCGAAGGTCATCCAGAAACGCGCACGTTCGATCTCGGGGATGAACTTGACCAGGCTCTCGAGCTCCTCATGGTACATGAGGTACATGTTCTTGGCGCCGACCTGATCGAACTCGAACACCTGGCGCGAGGAGAGCGCCGGGGTCTCGACCCACTCGCCATTCTCCCAGTGCCGCGCGGGCGCGGTGATCTCGCGGATGTTGATCTCGGGGTTGAAGTTGGTCGCGAAATGCTGGCCGTGATCGCCGCCGTTGCAGTCGAGGATGTCGAGCGTGCGGATCGTGTCGAGCAGGTGCTTCTTGATGTACATCGCGAACACGCTGGTGACGCCCGGATCGAAGCCCGAGCCGAGCAGCGCCATCAGGCCCGCATCCTTGAAGCGGTCCTGATAGTCCCATTGCCAGCCATAGTGGAACCGCGCCTCGTCGCGCGGCTCGTAATTGGCGGTGTCGAGATAGTCGGTGCCGGTGGCGAGGCACGCGTCCATCAGGTTGAGGTCCTGATAGGGCAAAGCGAGGTTGACGAGGAGGTTGGGCTTGACGGCCTCGATCAGCTTGCTGGTGGCGGCGACGTCATCGGCATCGACCTCGGCGGTGTCGATGGTGACGCCGAAGCGCTGCTTCACCGATTCGGCGATCGCATCGCACTTGAACTTGCGGCGGCTGGCGAGCGTGATCTTCCCGAACAGATCCGGGTTCTTCGCCATCTTGTGCACCGCGACCGACGAAACGCCGCCTGCGCCGATTACGAGAACGTCCTTCACGCCTTGTCCTTCCTCAAATGTCCCGGGGGAATGACGCCCCCATATGAGAGCAACGCCCCGGATGCAAAGGGCGATGCGTCTAGTCCTTCCTAATCCTCCCCCGCCAGGGGGAGGTGGCGCCGAAGGCGACGGAGGGGGAGGAAACGAAGGTCCCACCGTCCTCCCCCTCCGTCATCGCTGCGCGATGCCACCTCCCCCTGGCGGGGGAGGATTGAAAGCGTCCGTCGATACGCACTACCAACGTGACATGCACAAGACGATCGGCCGCAGGGCATTCATCGGGGGCGCCGCAGCGCTCGGGTTCGCGGGCCGGGCGCAGGCGCAGATCACGCCGCCCAGGATCTTCACCCCCGCCCCGCCCTGGCCGCCGCGCGAGCATTTCATGCTGTGGCCCGGCCTGCCGCCCGGCACGCCGCCGGGGATCGCGCGCTCGACCGTGCCGGTGCCGCTTCCGCTCGGCACGCCGCAGCGCTGGGAGAAGGGCATCCGTTACCCTCATGTCGGCGTGTTCCGCCCGGTGCGGCCCGACGGGCGCGCGGTGCTGGTGATGCCCGGCGGCGGCTATGTCTTCGTCAGCCTGATCAACGAAGGAGTGAACGTCGCCCGCACGCTCAATCCGATGGGCATCACTGTCTTCGTCCTGGCCTATCGCCTGCCCGGCGAGGGCTGGCTCAACCGCACCGACGTGCCGCTGCAGGACGCCCAGCGGGCGATGCGGCTGATCCGTTCGCGGGCGGCCGAGTTCGGGATCGACCCGGCCAAGCTCGGCATCTGCGGCTTCTCGGCCGGCGGGCATCTGGGGGGCACGCTGACGGTGGGGCATGAGGATGCGGTCTATCGCCCGGTCGATGCCGCCGACCGTCTGTCGGCGCGGCCTGCTTTTTCGGGGCTGATCTACCCGGTCACGCAGTTCTCGAGCGCGGGGCCGAACAGCCGTTCGGGGCCGAACCTGCTCGGGCCGAACCCGCAGCCCGGCGCCGCCGCGCGCTTCGACGTGCTTGCCCGGGCCAGCGCCGCGATGCCGCCTTTGTTCCTGTGCCACGCGATGGACGATGCGACGGTGCCGGTTAGCCAGAGCATCGCGCTGATGGAAGCCGCGCGGCGCCACAAGGTGCCGGTCGAGGCGCATTTCCTGGAGCGCGGCGGGCACGGGTTCGGGGCTGCAAGCCTTCCCAAGAGCAACCCCGGCGCGAAGTGGCTCGACTGGTTCGCGGCGTGGACCGCGATGCATGTGTAGGGGTGCTTTTTATCCTCCCCCGCCAGGGGGAGGTGGCAGCCGAAGGCTGACGGAGGAGGCGGATTCCAGAACCCTGGCGACTCGCGTCCTCCCCCTCCGTCGCGCTTCGCGCGCCACCTCCCCCTGGCGGGGGAGGATTTATCGAAGTCCTCTACCGCCGGAATGTTCTTGAAATGTTCCGTTCTTCAGCCTAGCATTGGCGGATGGCAAAGACCCGCCCCGTGCGCGGGGCCACGCTTAATCGCGAGAGCGCCCGCTTCAACCTGCCCGCGCGGGAGGCCGATGGCGACTGGCTCGACGCGCGCGAGGGGATCGACGGCGAGCTGCCGCCGCTGCGGACCAGCGTCACGGTCGAGAAGCCGAAGACGATCCTGACGCGCAACCAGTCGCCGGACATCGCCTTCGACCGATCGGTCAACCCCTATCGCGGGTGCGAGCATGGCTGCATCTATTGCTTCGCGCGGCCGACCCATGCCTATCACGATCTATCGCCGGGGCTGGATTTCGAGACCAGGCTGTTCGCCAAGCCCGACGCCCCTGCCCTGCTGCGCGAGACGCTGGCGAAGCGCGGCTATGTCTGCCAGCCGATCGCGTTCGGCACCAACACCGATCCCTATCAGCCGATCGAGGCCGAGTGGCGGATCACGCGCGGGTGCATCGAGGTGCTGGCCGAATGCGACCACCCGATCACGATCACCACCAAGTCCGACCGGGTGACGCGCGACATCGACCTGCTCGCGCCGATGGCGGCGAAGGGGCTGGCGGCGGTGATGATCTCGGTCACCTCGCTCGATCCGAAGATCGCGCGAACGGTCGAGCCGCGCGCGCCGCATCCCGAGCGGCGGCTGGCGGCGGTAGCGAAGCTGCGCGCGGCGGGGATCCCGGCCTACGTCTCGCTCTCGCCGGTGATCCCGCAGGTCACCGACCATGAGATGGAGCATATCATGGAGCGCGCGGCGGGGGCCGGGGCGCTCGGGTGTTTCTACCTCCCCGTGCGGCTGCCGCACGAGGTGGCGCCGCTGTTCCGCGCGTGGCTCGACACGCATTTCCCCGACCGTGCGGGGAAAGTGATGGCGACGATCCAGTCGATCCGCGGCGGGCGCGACAATGATCCGAACTTCCATACGCGCTTTCGGGGGCAAGGGCCTTGGGCGGAATTGCTGCGTACGCGGTTCAAGCGCGCGGCGCGGCGCTACGGCCTCGACAAGGAATATATCCCGCTGCGCCGCGACCTGTTCCGGCCGCCAGCGGGGGCGCAGGGGGAGCTGTTTTAGGAGCGGCCTCCAATCCTCCCCCGCCAGGGGGAGGTGGCGCCGAAGGCGTCGGAGGGGGCGGACTCCCAACAGGCGTGTTCGTATCCTCCCCCTCCGTCACGCTTCGCGTGCCACCTCCCCCTGGCGGGGGAGGATTGGGAGGCAATGCCGGTTTCTTCCGGTTGCACGATGCGGGTATAAGCGCGATGCTTGAGCGGATGCGGGCGACGCGGTTTCCTTCCTGGTGGCGGCAGGCGCTGCTCTATGGCGCGCTTCTCGCGGCCGGCAGCGCGCTGCTGCAATGGCTCGACTATCGCTGGCTGGTGCGGGCGCATTCGATCGAGCTTTATCTGCTGATCGTCGCCGGGGCGTTCCTGGCGATCGGGCTGCTGGTCGGCGCGCGCGTGCTCGGCCGCCCTGCCCCGCCGCGGCCCGCCGGCAATCCGGCGGCGCAGGCGTCGCTCGGCATCAGCGTCCGCGAGATGGAGGTGCTGCGCGAGCTCGCTGCGGGCCACGCCAACAAGCAGATCGCGCGCAACCTGCGCATCTCGCCCAACACGGTGAAGACTCATGTCGCGCGGCTGTTCGAGAAGCTCGGCGCGAGCCGCCGCACCGATGCGCTCGCCCGCGCGCGCGAGCTGGGGCTGCTGCCCTGACATTCGGGGGATTTCGGCCAAATCACCTCTTTGGGCGATTGTTCCGGATGCCGTTGCGCGGGATCGATCCTGCATCGATACACGTCAAAGGGGACATGACATGCAACGCCTGATCCTGACCTATGGCCTCATCGCCGGCGTGGTGGTGAGCATCCAGCTCTTTCTGATCGCCACGCTGTTCCGGGACAATCCGCCGACCGGCCCGCTGGGCATGGCGATCGGCTACCTCACCATGCTGATCGCGCTGAGCGCGGTGTTCGTCGCGATCAAGCGGCGGCGCGACCATGATCTGGGCGGGGCGATCAAGTTCTGGCCGGCCTTTGGGCTGGGGGTCGCGATCTCGGCGGTCGCGGGATTGCTCTACGTGCTCACCTGGGAAGCCGTGCTCGCGATCAACGGCGCCGACTATGTCGAGACGATGATGGCGGCCGAGGTCGAGCGGCAGCGCGCGGCCGGGGCCGGCGCGACGGAACTGGCGGCATTGCAGACGCAGATGGAAGGGTTCCGCGCAATGTACGCCAATCCGCTGATCCGCCTGCCGATCACCTTCAGCGAGATCTTTCCGGTGGGGCTGCTCGTCTCGCTGGTTTCGGCCGCATTGCTGCGCAACCCGCGCTTCATGCCGCTGCGGCGCGAGAGCTGAGGCCGGCGCTCCGGTTCGCGGTCAGGCGGCGGCGAACTGGAAGCCCCTATACTGGTCGCGGATCGCGGTCTTGAGCAGCTTGCCGGTGGCGGTGTGGGGCAGCGCCTCGACGAAGTGGATCTCGTCGGGGAGCCACCATTTCGCGACATGTTTGGCGAGATGCTGCTGGATCTGGTCGGCGGTGACCTCGCTGCCCGGCTTGCGGATCACCAGCAGCAGCGGGCGCTCGTCCCATTTGGGGTGATGGATGCCGATCGCCGCGGCCTCGGCCACGCCGGGGCAGCCGACCGCGGCATTTTCGAGCTCGACCGAGCTGATCCACTCGCCGCCCGACTTGATCACGTCCTTGGCGCGATCGGTGATCTGCATGATGCCGTCGGGATGCAGCACCGCGACGTCGCCGGTGTCGAACCAGCCGTCCGCGGTGAGGCACGGCCCGCCCTCGTCCTGGAAATATTGCTTAATGATCCACGGACCGCGCACCTGAAGCCGGCCCGAGCTCTCCCCGTCGCGCGGGAGGACGTTGCCGGCATCGTCCACGGTGCGCAGTTCGACGCCGAACGGCGCGCGGCCCTGGCAGACCATCTTGTCGACCTTCGCCTCGAAGCTCAAATCATCCCAGTCGTGGCTGGGCGCACCCATCGTGCCGATCGGCGAGGTCTCGGTCATGCCCCAGGCATGATTGACGCGCGCGCCCATCTTCATGATCCGCTCGATCATCGCGCGCGGCGCCGCCGAGCCGCCGATCGTCACCACCTTGAGATGCTTCGGCGCGTCGCCGGTCTCATCCATATGCTGGAACATCGCGAACCATACCGTCGGCACGCCCGCGGTGTGAGTCACCTTCTCGCGGTTCATCAGCTCGCACAGCACCTTGCCCTCGTTGATCGCGGACATGACGAGCTTCACGCCGACCATCGGCGCCGCGAAGGGCATGCCCCAGCCTACCGCGTGGAACATGGGGACCACCGGGAGAACCACCGACTGGGTCGACAGGTCGAACACCGCCGGCTGGATCTCCGCCATCGCGTGGATCACCGAGGACCGGTGGGTGTAGAGCACGCCCTTGGGGTTCCCGGTGGTGCCGCTGGTATAGCAGAGCATGCACGGCTCGCGCTCGTCCCCCTCGACCCAGGCATAGTTGCCGTCCTCGGCGCCGATCACCGCCTCGAAGCTGTCCGGCCCCTCCCCATCGAAGACGATATAATGCTCGATCGTCTTCCATTGCGGCTTCATCTTGTCGATCAGCGGCTGGAACATGCGGTCGTAGATCAGCACGCGGTCTCCGGCATGGTTGCCGATATAGGCGAGCTGATCCTCGAACAGGCGCGGGTTGATGGTGTGGATCACCCCGCCCATGCCGATCGTGCCGTGCCAGGCGACGAGATGGCGGCTGTGGTTCATCGCCATCGTCGCGACGCGATCGCCCTTCCCGATTCCCATGCGTTCAAGGGCTTGCGCCAGTTTGCGCGAATCGCGGGCGATGCCGGCCCAGTTGGTGCGCGTCTCGCTCCCGTCGAACCAGCGGCTGACGATCTCGCGGTCGCCGTACTCGCGCTCGGCATGATCGATCAGCCGCGGTACCCGAAGCTCGAAATCCTGCATCGCGCCCAGCATCGCTCTCTCCTCATCCGCACGGGTTTCCGTGTCCGTAAGGGCATCCTGCGGTTTCGAGGAAGAGGATGCAAGAGCGCGCCGCCCAGCTTCGCGGTTGCCACCGGTGTCGCGCGCGGCTGCGGCCGGTCAGCCCCCGGGGAGCGCGGTGATCGCGACGACGTGGCTCGTCGGCAGCTCGGGATTGCCGGCATAGACGACCAGCACGCGGCGCCCGCCATCCTGATGCGTGACGCGCCAACCCTGATTGGGCAGCGCCGGCGCGCGCTGGCCGGCGCCGAAACGGGCCTCGATCTCTCGCCGCGTGACATGAAGCTCTGCCGGGGGAACCAGCTTCAGCCCTTCGATCCGGCCGGGCTTTCCGGGCGCGAAGAGCAGCTCCGAACCCTCGCCTGCGCGGCCGGGCAAGGTGAAGCGGAGCTGGCCCGCAGCCTCGAAGCTGCGGTCGAAACGCGCGCCCATCGTCTCCAGCCGCTGCGCCCCCTGGGGATCGGATACCAGCGCGAGCAGGTCGAAGAATGCGGCGAAGCGGTCGCCCTGCGCGGCATTGGCGGGATCGGCGTCCATCGCGTTACATCCCGGAATCGCGGCGGCGAGCATCAGCGCGGCCAGAGATTGAGGACCTTGCCACCCACGCGCCATGCATCCGCCTCCTCGGGGAGCGCCCGATATTGCTCGTAATTGCCCGCCGTGATGTTCGTGAGGATGGAATTCCGGTTGGCCGCGCCGGTTCCATAGACGCTCTCATACATCGCCTCGGCATAGTTGCCGCGCGCGCTGTCGAGATCGAGCGCGGGGGCCGCGGCCGCGGCCTGGGCAAAGTTGGCCTCCATCTGCAGCCCGGCGAGATCGTCGCCGCGTGCGGTGGCGACGCGCGCCATGTCGAACCATTGCTCGGCATGCCGCCCCTCATGCCACAGCGTGTCCGCGACGTCACGCAGCTGCGCGTCGGTGACGTTGTTGCTGCTCAGCAACGCCGGGTCGAGCCCGATGGTGTTGGTGGTGAAATCATAGACGCCGTTGGCGGTCCCCACCCCGCCCGCGCGGACGCGGACATCGGGGACCCCACCCGCATTCAGGCGATCGTTGAGCGCCGCGCCCAGCGCATTGGCGCGCTCGCCCGGGGTCATCGACGCCCATTGCGGCTGCAGCGCACGCACATCCTGAATGAACTGGGTCACCTCGCTGTTGCGGTCGAGGCCATAGGTCACCGGAGGCACCACCGCGAAGCGCTGGCCCGCCTGAATCTTGTCGGGATCGGTGATGCCGTTGGTCCGCGCAAGCTGGTTGACGCTCACGCCATAGCGGTCGGCGAGCGCCGAGAGCCGGTCGCCGGCCTGGAACTCGACCACCTGGCGATTGACCGGGACGTTGATCTTGTCGCCGGCGCGGATCGCATCGAGATTGCGCACGTCCGGGTTGAGCTGCGCGAGCTGACCGACCGTCGTGCCATAAGCCGTGGCGAGCGATTCGAGCGTGTCGCCCGGCTTCACCTCGATCTGGATTGAAGGAATCTGCGGCGCCGGGCCAAGCGCGGCGCGGGCCTCGGCCTGAACGCCGGAGAGATAGGCGGCGCGCTCCGCCGGGGTCGATACCTGTCCGGCGTCGGTCGTTCCGAGCTCGCTCGGCGGGCGCACGCTGAGCTGCGGGAGCGCGGTATCCTGGGCGGCGGCTGCGACGGTCATTACGCAATACTCCTGGCAAGCCAAGATGCGTGTTGTGACGGCCCCGCGCGGCGCGGGCCATAATCGGAATGAGGGGATCGCTAGTCGGATCGACTAGGTTGAGTGAGCCCTTATCCTCCCCCGCCAGGGGGAGGTGGCGCGCGCAGCGCGACGGAGGGGGAGGA
>NZ_DASWTG010000086.1:0-47872 GCF_036402235.1 Sphingomonas sp.
ACCCCTCCCCTGAAGGGGAGGGGCTTGAAAGAAGATAGATGCCCGACCTTTCCCGCCTGCTCACCCCGCGCTCGGTCGTCATCGTCGGCGCTTCGCCGACGCCGGGCGCGCTCGGCAATTCGGTGCTGCGCAATCTCGAGCGGCACGGCTATGCGGGCGCGATCCACCTGATCAATCCCAAGCGTGACGAGATCGACGGGCGCAAATGCCTGAAGTCGATCGACGCGCTTCCCGCGGGCGTGGACGCGGCGGTGCTCGCGATCCCCGGGCCGGCGGTGCTGCCCGCGGTGCAGGCGCTGGCGGCGCGCGGCGTGGGCGCAGCGATCATCTTCTCGGCAGGCTTCGCCGAAGGCGGCGAGGAAGGGCTGGCGGCGCAGGCCGAGGTCGCGCGGATTGCCGCCGAGCACGGCATGGTGATCGAAGGGCCGAATTGCCTCGGCATGGTCAACTATGCCGCCGGCGTGCCGCTGACCTTCGTGGAGGCGCCGGTGCTTGAGCTGGAAGGCAGGCCCGCGGTGGGCATCGTCAGCCAGTCCGGCGCGATGGCGGTGGTGCTGGGCACCACGCTGATGGGCAAGGGGCTGGGCATCACCGTCTCGGTCTCCACCGGCAACGAGGCCGCGTCGGGGGTCGAGGACTATGTCGAGCATCTGATCGCCGATCCCGCCACACCGGCGATCGGGATGATCGTCGAGCAGTTCCGCAAGCCCGCGCGCTTCCTGACGCTCGCCGAGCGCGCGCGCGCCGCGGGCAAGCATATCGTGCTGCTGCATCCCGGCACCTCGAGCGCCGCGCGCGAATCCGCCGCGACGCATACCGGCGCGATGGCCGGCGACTGGCAGCTGATGAAGGCCAAGGTCGAGCACGCGGGCGTGGTGCTGGTCGACAGCCTGGAAGCGCTGGGCGACGTGCTCGAACTGGCAGTGCGCAGCAAGCCGGTGCGCAGGGGCGGGACCGCGGTGCTCACCGAATCCGGCGCGTTCAAGGCGCTGACCCTTGATCTGGCCGAGCAGATCGGCCTCGCCCTTCCCTCGATGGCCGGGGAGACGGCGGATGCGATGCGGGCTTCGATCCCCGATTTCATCCCCGTCTCCAACCCGATGGACCTGACCGCGCAGGCGCTGGTCGATCCCGACCTGTACCGCCGCACGCTGATCCCGCTGCTCGCCGACGACAATTTCGCGGCTCTGGTGTTCGGCATCATCCAGACCGACGAGGCGACGAGCGCGCGCAAATTCCCGGCGATCATCGATGCGGTGACGGCGCTGGAGCCGCAAAAGCCGGTGATCTTCGCCGGGCTGGACGAGGGTGCGCCGGTGCCGCGCGAATATGTGGACGGGCTGCGCGCGATCGGCGTCCCCTACTTTCCCTCGCCCGACCGCGCCTTCCGCGCGCTGCGGCATCTGGGGCGGTTCGCCGAGCGCGATTTCGCGCGGGCAGGTGCGGTGCCCGTCGCGCTCGACCTGCCGTCGGGCGTGATCCCCGAATATCGCGCAAAGGAGCTGCTCGCGCCGGTCGGCATCCCCTTTCCCGCGGGCGGCTTCGCGGCGAGCGCGGAGGAGGCCAAGGCCGTCGCCGCGCGCGTGGGCTATCCGGTCGCGATCAAGGCGCAGGCGGCCGCGCTCAGCCACAAGAGCGATGCGGGCGGGGTGATCCTGAACATCACCGGCGATGCCGCGCTCGATGCGGCGTGGGGCAGGCTCTACGACAATGTCTCGGCCTATGACGCGGGAATCGCGCTCGACGGCGTGCAGGTCGAGGCGATGGGCAGGCGCGGCGTGGAGCTGATCATCGGCGCGCGCAACGATCCCGACTGGGGCCCGGTGATCCTCGCCGGGTTCGGCGGGGTCACGGCGGAACTGTTGCACGACGTCCGCCTGCTGCCGGTGGATCTCACCCACGATGCGATCGTTGCGGAACTGCGCCGGCTCAAGCAGGGCGCGCTGCTCGACGGCTATCGCGGATCGCCAGCGCTGGATGTCGATGCGGCGGCAAAGCTGATCGCGGACCTGGGCCGCGTGCTGGCGGGAACCCCATCGGTCCGCGAGATCGACCTCAACCCGGTCGTGGTCTATCCCAAAGGCGAGGGCGTGGTCGCGCTCGATGCGCTGATCCTCGCGCAATAGCAGGCATGGGCGGCTAGCCTCGACGCGATCTAGGCGGCGGTCGTCTCGCGCCGCTCGATCCGGCCGAGCAAGTCGAGCAGGGTCGCTCGCTCCGCGTCGGTGAAGCCGGCCAGCATCTTCCTCTCGTGCGCCTCGATCCGCGCGAGGCAATCGGCGAGCGTCGCGCCCCCGGCATCGGTGGTGCTGAGCGAGAAGGCGCGCCGGTCACCCGGATCGACCGCGCGGTCCAGCAATCCGGCGTCGACCAGCTCGTTGATCAGCGAGACCATGTTGGCGCGCTTGATCCCCAGCACCCGGCCGACCGCGCCCTGATTGATCCCCGGGCTGCCCGCGACCACCGCAAGGATGCCGACCAGCACCTGGCGCATCCCGGTCCCTTCCACCGCCGCGGCGAAATCGGCCGCGAACGCGCTGGACGCGCGGCGCAGATGATAGCCGACCAATGGCCCGAGCGCCCCGACACTGTGATCTCCTGTCATAAACCCAGCGAGAGACACATTTTTCCGGGCCTCGTCAATCCGCGCGCATCGATCGGGTCAGGGCGCACGGCGGGGCGCGGTCGACAACGAATAGGGCCGCGCATCGGGCGTTTTTCCCCATGCGGCGTCGGGCTTTGCCTGCATGGTGAAGCGCAGCGTGCCGCCGCCGCGTATCTCGGCATCGGAGATCCAGCTGCGCGTCAGTCGCCGGCCGTTGAGTTCGACCTTGCCGACATAGCGATTGGCATCCGAGAGACCCGTCGTCTCGATCGTGAAACGCTTTCCGTCGGGCAGCTTGAGCACCGCGCGATCGACGAACGGCCGGCCGACCACATACTGGTTCGATCCCGGCGCGACCGGATAGAAGCCCAGCGCGGTGAAGACGAGCCACGCCGACATCTGCCCAAGGTCATCATTGCCCGACAGGCCATCGGGACTCGGCTTGTACTGGCTGTCCACAATCTGCTTCAGCCGCTCCTGCGTGCGCCAAGGCGCACCGGCATAGGCGTAGAGATAGGCGACATGGTGGCTCGGCTCGTTGCCATGGATGTACTGGCCGATCAGCCCGGCGATATCCTCGGCATGGCTGTAGTCGAGCTTCGAGATGTCATAGTCGAACATCGCGTCGAGCTTGGCGATCGCCTTCGCGTCGCCGCCCAGGATGCGGAAGAGCGCGGCCTGATCCTGCGGCACGAACCAGCTATACTGCCAGGCATTGCCCTCGGTATAGTCCGAGCCATAGTTGATCGCGGTCGGATCGAACGGCGTGCGGAAGCTGCCGTCGGCCTTGCGCGCGCGAAGCCAGCCGGTCTTGGCGTCGAAGCTGTTCCGCCAATTGTCCGCGCGATTGTAGAAGCGGGCGGCGATGTCCTTGCGGCCCATCTTCTCGGCCATCCGCGCGATCGTCCAGTCGTCATAGGCATATTCGACCGTCTTGGACGCGGCCTCGGGCTCGCGGTCGATCGCGACATAGCCGAGCTTCATATAGTCGCCGAGCCCGCCATAGGCCGCGTATTCGGCGCTCGCGACCATCGCATCCAAGGCTTCGTTCGCATCGAAATCGCCCACGCCTTTGAGATAGGCATCGGCGATCACCGGAACGGCGTGATAGCCGATCATCGTCCACGTCTCGCGCCCGTGGAATTGCCACACGGGCAGGATGCCGTGCGGGCTGTGCCGGCGGCTCGCGAGAAGCGATTTGACGATGTCGGTGTTGGTCTTGCGTGGCTGGACGAGCGTCAGCAGCGGGTGTTGCGCGCGAAACGTGTCCCAAAGCGAAAAGGTCGAGCGGAAGGTGAAGTCCTTCGCGATATGCACCTGATCGTCGGGTCCGCGATAGCGCCCGTCGACATCGCTCCATACGCTCGGCGCGAGCAGGCTGTGGTAGAGCGCGGTGTAGAGGTTGGTGCGCATCGGCGCAGGCGCCTCGATCTCGAGCGCGCCGAGCGCCTTGCGCCATTCACCCTCGGTGCGTTCGCGAATGCTGTCGAAGTCCGCACTCTCGGCGTCGAGATTGGCGACCGCCCCCGCCTCGTCGACGCCCGACAGCGCGACACGAACTTCGAGCGGGCCGCCCAACTCACCGAAATCCAGCCGCGCCTGAAGCGCCTTGCCGAGCTTTTCGGCGA
Source organism: Sphingomonas sp. (assembly GCF_036402235.1). Taxonomy (GTDB): domain Bacteria; phylum Pseudomonadota; class Alphaproteobacteria; order Sphingomonadales; family Sphingomonadaceae; genus Sphingomonas. The sequence goes on from NZ_DASWTG010000086.1 coordinate 4,234, forward strand.
GCGCATCGCTACCGCGGCCGGGTGCCTGGAAACCCTTGTAGGCGATCTTGTCATCGCGATCGAGAAAGGCATGGGATTTGAGTGGCGCCGAGAAGCGCATCGCGAAGAAGAGCTTGCGCCCGGGCGCCCAGCCGCGCGTCTCGCGAAAGCCGGTGAGCGTGCCGTCGGGGCGAAGATGCAGCCCCGACCACAGGATCTTGCCCGGATAGTCGTAGAGCGACGAGCGGAGATCGAGCAGCAGGTGCGCGTCCTTGCCCGCGGGAAAGCTGTAGCGGTGCACGCCGATGCGCGTGCCCGCGGTGAGTTCGGCGCGGATGCCGCTGTCTGCCAGCGTGACGGCATAATAGCCGGGGCTCGCCTGTTCGGTCGCGTGATCGAAGCGCTGGCGATAACCCGAACCCGGCTTCTTGGGATCGCCCGGATCAAGCTTCACCTCACCAACCTGCGGCATGACGAGGATGTCACCGAGGTCCGAATGCCCGGCACCCGAGAAATGCGTGTGGCTGAACCCCTGAATCGTCGGGTCGTGATAGCTGTAGCCGGCGGCATGGTCGTAGCAGTCGCGGATCTGGCACGTCGTGTCGGTGTCGGGCGACAGCTGCACCATGCCGAAGGGGGCGGTAGCGCCGGGGAAGGTATGTCCTTCGGGGCCGGTGCCGATCATCGGATCGACGAAGCTCAGCGGGTCCGGTGCCGATGACTGGGCAAGCGACTGAACCGGCAGGAGCGCGAGCAGCGCGGCAGCGGTCAGGCGTTTCATCGCGCCCTTGTGCCGTCCGGCACCGACGCTGTCCAATATCGCGAGGAAAGGCTTCGGCATCGGCGGCATATCCCCTCTTCAAGCGGCATCGACGCAATCCATCGCCAGCGCGATTGCCCCAAGCGGCCCCGCCATCGTTCCGAGTTTCGGCGCGATGACATAGGCGCCGTCGCCGGGAACTCGCATATAGCCCGCAAGACTGACCTCGAGCTTCGCGTTGATGCGCGGCAGCAGTTGCGGCTGGCCCGCAAGCACGCCCCCGCCCATCGCGACACGCATCGGCCCGGTGGTGCAGGCCAGCGCATGCACCATCGACGCCAACGTATGCACGACCGGCTCCCAGACCGGATCGTCGGCGCCGACCTCCGCCAGCGGACGGCCGTCCAGGCGCGCGTTGAGCGCCGTGCCCGAGGCCAGCCCTTCGACGCAATCGTCGTGGAAACGGCAAACGCTCGCCATGTGGTCTCCCGCCAGGCGCGGGACGAGGATGTGACCGATCTCGCTGTGGCTGAAGCCGCGCGTCGGCCTGCCATGGACGATCAGCCCGACGCCGACGCCCGTGCCCACGGTGACATAGGCGAAATCGTCGAGACCATGGCCGCTGCCCCACCGGATCTCGGCAAGCGCCGCGCCGTTGACATCGGTGTCGAACCCGATCGGCACCGCGAAAGCCGATCGCAGCGGGCCGAGCAGGTCGGCGCCCTCCCAGTCGGGTTTGTTCGTCGCACCCACCCGTCCATATCCGTCAGCGCCGGGGTCGACCGTGATCGGGCCGAATGACGCGACGCCGAGGCCGCGGAACCCATGCGTGTGCCACCAGCCCTCCAGCACCGCCTGGATCGCCGGAAGCGTTTCCCACGGCGTGGCCGTCGCGATCACTTGCCGGTCGCGGATATCGTCCGGCCCCGTCGCAAGGATGCAGACACATTTGGTGCCGCCGAGTTCGACGCCGACGAACAGGCGCGTGCCTTCGTGACGATCGGCCATCAGCGCCGCCCCTGCCCACAACGGAGACGGGATCGGCAAGGCGGCGTTGGTACGCGACGATTCACGAGGGCATTCCAATCTTTTCTGACACTGTTGACGGCTCTAGCGGGGCGTTATGCCGAACGAGGGCGGCCGATCGGCCTTTGCGGTGCCGAACGATGATGGGTCGGGACCCATCTCGAAAACGAGTTCGCCACCCCTCACCAGATCGGCATGGGCGATCCAGTTGCGGGTCCATGGCTTGTCGTTCCAGCGCACCGACTGGACATAAGGCCGATCGGGGGCGTTGTCCTCCGCCCGGATCGTGAGCTTCCTGCCATTGCCAACCGTCACCTCTGCCAAATCGAACAGCGGCGATCCGAAGACGTAGACCGCGCTCACCGGATCGACCGGATAGAAGCCGAGCGCCGAGAGGATGAACCACGCGCTCATCTGCCCGCAATCGTCGTTGCCGATCACCCCGTCGGGATCGTTCCTGTACATTTCGACGAGCAACCGCCGGACCATCGCCTGCGTCTTCGCCGGCGCGCCGCAATAGGCGTACATATAGGCGACATGGTGGTTGGGCTCGTTGCCATGCGCATATTGGCCGACCAGCCCCGAAATGTCGGGCGGCGCATTGTCGGGCAGCGTCGACGGGGCATTGAACAGCGCATCGAGCTGCTTCTCGAACGCCGCGTCGCCGCCGAAATGCTCGATCAGGCCATAGACGTCGTGCTGGTTGAGGAAGGTCGCCTGCCAGCCATTCGCCTCGGTATAGTCGCGCCATTTCTTGACGTTGTGGCCGATCTGAATCGGGTCGTAATCCTTCCACCAGCTCCCATCCTTGAAGCGGGGCCGGGCGAAGCGGGTTTGGGGATCGATGACGCCGCGATAGTTCTGCGCACGCTTGCGCAAGGCCGCGGCATCGTCCTTCGCGCCGACCGCCTCGGCGAGATGCGCCATCGCCCAGTCGTCATAGGCATATTCCTGGGTCCGGCTGACCGATTCCCAAACTTCGTCGCACGGAATGTAGCCGAGGTCGTAATAGAAGCCGCGGCCGAGCGTGCTGTCGATATCCTTGAAATCGCGGTCGAAGGCGCGGCGGCGGATGTTTGGCCACGCCGCGGCATAGTCGGCCTCGATCCCCTTGGCATGCGCCTCGGCGAGCACCGACACGCCGTGCCAGCCGATCATGCACGCGGTCTCCACCCCCTGCAGCGGCCAGACCAGCGGGCCGGCCGGGCTTTGCGCGGTCTGGCGGCAAAGGTCGCGCGTCAGCAGCGCCGCGCGGCCGGGATCGATCAGCGTCAGCAGCGGGTGGAGCGCGCGATAGGTGTCCCATAGCGAATAGGTGCTGAACGCCTCCTCGCCCTTCACCGCGCGGTGCACCTGCCGGTCGAGCCCGACATAGCGGCCGTCGCGATCGGTGAAGAGCGTCGGCGCGAGCTGCGCGTGGTAGAGCGCGCTCGCCATGATCACGCGCTGCGCCTCGGTGCCGCCCGACACGCGAATGCCGCCCAGCGCCTTCGCCCAGACGCTGCGTGCTGCCTTCACCGCGCCGTCGAAGTCCCAGCCCTGCACCTCCTGCGCCAGCGCGTCGCGGGCGCCCTGGACATCGACCGCCGAGAGGCCCGTCTTGACGAGGATCGGCTCGCTTCCAGCCTCGTCGAAGAAGAAGGCGACCTTCAGCCGGTTGCCCTTGATCGACGCCGTGCCGTCGGGCGCGGGCTTGCCGTCGTCGCCGAAGAACTGCACGCGATCCGGCTTGCGCGACAGCTGCATCGCGAAATGGATGCGCCGGCCCTTGGCCCAGCGATTGACCTGGCGGCCGCCGGTCAGCGTGCCGTCGCGGTCGAGCTCCAGCGAAGCGTTCTCGACGACGATGCCCTTGTCCCAATCGTCCTCGATCGCATGCGCGAAGTCGATCAGGATATGCGCCGGGCCGGGCTCAAAGCGATAGCGATGCAACCCGCAGCGCTCGGTGACGGTGAGCTCGGCGAGCACGCCCGTCTCGAGCTTCACGCGATAATAGCCCGGCTCGGCATGCTCGTCGGAATAGCGCTGGCGATAGCCCTCCCCCGGCTTTTCGACCGTGCCGGGCACCAGCTTCAGCTCGCGCCGCGTCGGGACCACCAGGATATCGAGCATGTCGCCGATCCCGGTGCCCGACAGATGGGTATGGCTGAACCCCATGATCGAGCCATCCTTCTGGTGATAGCCCGAACAGGCATCCCAGCCGTGCGTGTTGGTGTCGGGGCTGAGCTGCGCCATCCCGAACGGCAGCGACGCGCCGGGGAAGGTATGGCCGTGCCCGCCGGTGCCGATGAAGAGGTTGGGTTTGCCCGCGGCCGGCGCCTGTTCCGTGCCCAGCGACCAGGCCGGCCTGGCGCCGCCGAGAAGGAGCAGACCGGTGGTCGTGAGAAGCTGGCGGCGGCTGGTCGCGATCATTCGTCCCCCTCCCCGGTCACAGCGGCCGCGAGAGCAGCGCGGGGCGCTTGTCGGCGACCTCGACGATCAGCTGGCCGAACAGCGCGTTGGCCCAGGCGAACCAGCTGCGCGTGAAGTTCGCCGGATCGTCCTTGTGGAAGCTCTCGTGCATGAAGCCGGTGCCGCCATGCGTCGTCTTGAGCCAGCGCAGGCACTGGAGGATCGTCGCATCATCCTCGGCGTTCATCGCCCGGGTGATGAGCGACATCGGCCAGATCATGTCGAGGCCGATATGCGGCCCGCCGATCCCCTCGGCTGCCTTGCCCTTGAAGAAATAGGGATTGCGGTCCGACCAAGCGAGCGCCTCGGTGCGGCGGAACAGCGGGTCGTTGCGGTCGACGACATCGATCAGCGGCAGGCCCGACAGGCTCGGCACATTGGCGTCGTCCATGAACACCCAGTTGCCGAAGCCGTCGATCTCATAGGCCCAGACCTGTCCGCCCTTGCCGTCGGGGATCAGCGCATGCGCCTTGAGCGCCGCTTCGACCTCGGCCGCGAGCGCCTCGGCATCGGCCGCCGCCTTGCCATCGCCCCGCCCCTCGCGGTGCACCGTGGCGATCTTGCGCAGCACCGACACCGCGAACAGGTTCGACGGGATCAGGAAGGGATAGAGGCACGCATCGTCAGATGGGCGGAACATCGAGTGGATCAGGCCGATCTTCCGCGTCGGCGCGCCATAGCCGCTCAGCATCACGCTGTCGGTGGGCTGGAGCGCGGGGCGCTGGAACCGGTACGGCCCCGGCCCGTCCTTGCGCTGCTGGACGCGGAAGGTGTCGACCGCGAGCTGCATCGCGCGCGACCAAGTCTCGTCGAACGGCGCCTTGTCGCGCGTGCGCGTCCAATATTCGTGGGACAGGCGCATCGGATAGCAGAGCGAGTCGATCTCCCACTTCCGCTCGGCGACGCCCGGCTTCATCTCGGTCTTGTCGGTGGTCGACCATTCGAGCTTCGAGGGCGCGGCCGGATCCTTGTCGAACGCGTTGGCATAGGGATCGATCAGGATGCAGCGCGCCTGGCGCTGGATCAGCCCCTGGAACAGCCGCTTGAGCTTCGCATCCTGCGCGACGAGATGGATATAGGGCTGCACCTGCGCCGAGCTGTCGCGCAGCCACATCGCCTCGATATCGCCGGTGATGACGAAGGTGTCGGGCCGCCCGTCGAGCGTGCCCGTCTGCACCGTGGTGTCGAGCGTGTTGGGGTAGCAATTCTCGAACAGCCAGGCGAGCTCGGGGTCGGCGATCTTCGCCTTGACCCGCGCAATCTCGGCCTCGATCGCCGGGCTGGTGAAGTTGCGCTTGCCGGGCGCGGGGCGCTTGCTGACGAACGGCACGGCGCGCGCGGCGCCGGGCAAGGCGGCAGCCAGCGCCAGCGCGCCAGCGCCGGCCATGATCTCGCGGCGGCTGGGGGTCATGCTCATCTCCGAAGTCACTTGGAAGGCGCGCTGATCGAGAAGGGCGCATCGGCGGGCGCGGTGCCCCACACCTTGTTGGGCGCCGCGCCCATCACGAAGTCGAGCGTGCCGCCCTGCGACAGCGCGCGGTGCGTGAGATAGGTCTTCGCATGCGCCTGCCCGTTCAGCGCCACCGACTGGAGATAGACGTTCGCCGCACTGTTGTTGCGCGCGTTGATCGTCAGCGTCTTGCCGTTGGGCAGCGTCAGCTCCGCTTTCTGGAACAGCGGGCTGCCGATCGCATATTCCCCCGTCGCCGAGGCGACCGGATAGAAGCCGAGCGCCGAGAAGACATACCAGGCCGAGGTCTGGCCGTTGTCCTCGTCGCCCGGATAGCCGTCGGGTGCCGACGAGTAGAGCTTGGCCATGATGTCGCGCACGTGATGCTGCGTCTTCCACGGCGCGCCCGCCCAATTGTAGAGATAGGGCATGTGCTGGATCGGCTGGTTGCCATGGGCATATTGGCCCATGTCGACGATCTGCATCTCGCGGATCTCGTGGATCACCTGGCCGTAATAGCTTTCGTCGAAGATCGGCGGCGTGGTGAAGATCGCGTCGAGCCGCTCGACGAACTTCTGCCGCCCGCCCATCAGCTCCATCAGGCCGTGGACGTCCTGCATCACAGCCCAGCTGTAATGGAGTGCATTGCCCTCGGTGAAGGCGTCGCCCCATTTGTAGGGGTTGAACGGCGTCGCCCAGGATCCGTCCTGGTTGCGGCCGCGGATCCAGCCGCTCTCCTTGTCGTAGAGCCTGCGATAGTTCAGCGCCTGAAGCGTGTATTTCCGCGCATCGGCGTCCTTGCCGAGCGCCTTGGCGAGCTGGGCGATCGAGAAGTCGGCGGTCGCATATTCGAGCGTGCGCGCGGCATTCTCGTTGATGCCGACGTCATAGGGCACATAGCCGAGCCGGTTGTAATATTCGACGCCCTCGCGCCCGACCGCGCCGATGACCTTGCCCTTCTTGTCCGTGGGCCGGCCCGCGCTGGTCGTCGCGTTCTTGATCATCGCTTCGTACAGCGTCTCGACGTCGAAGCCGCGCACGCCGTTGAAGTACGCGTCGGCGATCAGGTTCGCCGAGTTCGACCCGATCATCACGTTGCGATAGCCGGGGCTCGCCCATTCGGGCAGCCATCCGCCCTGCTTGTAGGTGTTGACCAGCCCTTGCATGATCTGGCTGTCGAGCTCGGGATACATCAGCGCGAAGAAGGGGAAGACCGCGCGCCACGTGTCCCAGAAGCCGTTGTCAGTGAACATGTAGCCGTCGTGCACCTTGCCGTCATAGGGGCTGTAGTGGACAATCTTCCCGGTCGCGTCCTTCTCGTAGAAGGTCCGCGGGAACTGAAGCATCCGGTACAGCGTCGAATAGAAGGTGCGGATCTTCTCGGGGTCAGGATCGGTCACACGGATGCGCGACAATTCCCTCTCCCATGCCGCCTTCGCCTTGGCCTGCGTGGTATCGAAGCTGTCGTTCCCGATCTCGCTGCGCAGGTTGCGCAGCGCCTGCTCCGGGCTGATGAACGAGGAGGCCACTTTGACGTGGACCTTGTCGCCCTTCTTCGTCTTGAAGCTCAGCACCGCGCCGACATGATCGCCCTCGCGCGCCAGCTCGCTGGTCGGCGCCTCCTCGCCCGCCCAGGTGCGGGCGAGCGTGAAGTCGCGGTCGAACTCGGCGACGAAATAATTGTGGAAATTATCCGGCACGCCGCCGTGATTGTTGCGGACATAGCCCGTGATCCGGCGGTTCTTGGCGTCGACCCTGACCATCGATCCGCCCGCCAGCCCATCGAGCAAAATGTGCGCGTCGTTGCTTTCGGGGAAGGTGAAACGGAACTGCGCCGCGCGGGTCGTCGGCGTGACCTCCGCGGTCACGTCGTAATCGGCGAGATACACCTTGTACGAATAGGGGCGCGCCACCTCCGCCTTGTGGCTGAACCAGCTGCCGCGCTCCTGCTGCTTGACCTTCACCGGCCCGGTCTCCGCCATCAGCGCGAAGGCGGCATAATCGTTCATCCACGGGCTCGGCTGGTGCGTCTGCTTGATCCCGCTGATCTTCTCGCCGCCATAGGTATATCCCCAGCCGCTTCCGGGCTCGCCGGTCACCGGCGTCCAGCTGTTCATGCCGAACGGCACCGCGACCGCGGGATAGGTGTTGCCGTAGGACAGGCGATAGCTCGAATCGGTGCCCATCAGCGGGTTGACGAGATCGGCGAGCGCGCCGGCTTCCACCGACGCCGGTTGCGCCAGCGGCGTCCCGAAGCTGGTCAGCACGAGCGCGGCCGCCGCGGCGCCGAGCGTCATCTGCCGGATCGTCTTCACCGTTCGCTTCTCCCCCTTTTTGCCGGTCATTGCGGCAGCGGGCGCGGCTGGACGCCCTCATTGGTCATCTTCACCGGCGCGATCGTGCCGTCTTCGTTGAAGATCATGCGGTCGATCGCGAGCTGGCGCCGCTCGCCCGCGGTCTCGCTGAGCGGGCGGCGGTGATAGGCGATGTACCAGTCGTCGGTGCCCGGCACGTTCACCACCGAATGGTGCCCCGCCCCGCGCGCGATCCGGAAATCCTGGCTCAGTATCTTGCCCATCGGCTTGAACGGGCCAACGGGCGACGGCCCCATCGCATAGGCCACCGAATAGTCGGGGCCGGTCCAGCCGCCTTCCGACCACATGAGATAATAGACGCCCTTGCGCTTCACGACGAAGGAACCCTCGACATAGCCGGGCGGCGTGATCTCCTTGAACCTGGTGCCGTCCGGAAAGGGCACGATCGACGTCAGATCGTCGCCGAGCCGCACGACGTTGCAATGGCCCCAGCCGCCATAATAGAGATAGTGCTGCCCATCATCGTCGCGGAACACGAACTGGTCGATCGGCTGCGCGCCATTGTGAAACGCGCCGATCAGCGGCTTGCCGATCGCATCCTTGAACGGCCCCGCGGGACTGTCGCTCACCGCCACCCCGATGCCGCCGAGCTGCTCGTCCGACTGGATGTCGTTGGCGCCGAAGAAGAGGTAATATTTGCCATCCTTCTCGATCGCCGAGGGCGCCCATACGGCATAGGCCGCCCAGGCGACATTCTCGACGTCGAGCACATGGCGGTGCCTGGTCCAGCGGACCAGGTCGGGCGACGAGAAGGCGTTGAAGAAGGTCTGGAAATGGTAGGAAGGCCGCACCGCCTTCTGGTCGCGCAGCTTCTTCTGCTTCTCGCTGAAACGCGGCGAAACGTCGGGCGTCTCGGCGTGATCCGAATAGGTCGGATAGATCCAGTAGCGGTTCCCGAAGATGCGGATCTCGGGGTCGGCATACCAGCCGGGCACGATCGGGTTCTGCGCCCGGGCCGCGCCGCCCGCCAGCAACGCCGCGCCCAGCGCCAGTGATCTCAACCAGACACGCACGCCATACCTCCCCATGTCACTCAGGACGCGTGGCGCCCGCCACGCCGGCCCTCGCTCCGCCGCGCCCCGCGAAAGAGGCGGGTTGCTCCGTTCGGAGCCACCCCAGGGGGAGGAACGATATGCGCCACATCAGAACTTATAGGACAGGCCGATATAGGCGCGCCGCCCGAAATAATTGCTCCGGACGAAACGGGCGTCGGTGTCGTTGCCGAGATGCTGGCGCTCCACCTCCTTGGTCAGGTTGATGACCGAAGCGGACAGCAGCAGGCCGTCCATCAGCTCGTAGGAGGCATTGAGGTCGATCTGCTGGTAGGGCGCGTCATAGATGTTCAGCCCCGAGGAGAGCCCCTGCACCCGCTCGCCGCGCCGGTTGTACGATGCGCGCAGCAGCAGCCTGTCATTCTCGTAGAACACCGACGCGTTGATCTGGGTCTTGGCGCTGCCGACCAGCGGGGAATTGCCGACCACCTGGCCATCGAGCGTGATCTCGGCCACCGAGGTGTCGTTGTAGGTGAAGTTCACCTGCGCACCCAGGCCGAACGGCAGCGTGTGCTGGGCATAGAGCTCGATGCCCTGCGACACCGCATTCGATCCGTTCGCGTTGGTCGAATAAGGCTGGATCAGCACTTGCTGGCCGGCCACCTCGCGCGTCACGTCGAGCACCAGCGGCACGATGAAGTCCGACACCTCCTTGCGGAACAGCGTCATGCCGATCACCGAACCGCGCTTGAAATACCATTCGATGCCGACATCGTACTGCCATGCCGAGAAGGGCTTCAATTCGGCATTGCCGCCTTCGCCCGACCAGCCTTCGAACTCGCCGAACTGGCCGCGGTCGAACGCCCATGCCTCCGAGCGATAGGTGAGCGAGCGCTGCCGCCCGAGCTCGTGGATCGACGGGCGGGCGATCACCTTCGCAACCGCACCGCGCACCAGCAGGTTGGGGGTGATCTCGTAGGAGACGTTCAGGCTCGGCAGCCAGTCGGTGTAGCTCTTGGACTGGTCGACAGGGGTGTTGACCAACCGGCGGCGCTGTTCGAGCGGGATGACCAGACAGTTGCCGTCGGGGCCGAGCGGCTTGTTGGGGTCGAAATCCCCGCCCGGACCGTCGACGCAATAATCGTCGAGATATTCCAGCCGGTCCGTGCTGACGCCCGATTGCTTGGTGTTGGCGACGCGCAGGCCGATATTGCCGCGAAAGCCGCCGCTTTCGAAATTGGCCTGGACGTAGCCGGCCCAGACGCGCTCGCTCAGATTGTACACATTCTCCGGCTCGGGCACGCGCACCGACGGGCCGTAGGTCGTGTTGATATGGGCGAGATAGCGTTCAAAATCGATGCCGGGGAATGAGCTCGCGCCCACGCCGCGGGGAATGTTGCCGATCGGGCTCTCGTAGAAATATTCCGGACGCGCGATCGCGCCTTCGGGCGTGTCCTGATAACGCAGCTCGGTTGCCGGATCGGCGTACCATTCGTTGCGGCCGCGTTCGCGGTGGACGTTCAGCTCGCGCCACTTGGCGCCGACCTGGATCGAGTTCAGGAAGCCGTCGAAACGGCGGGTGAGGTCAAGCTGCGCGTAGCGCTGTTCCAGCTCGCTGTTGGTGAAGCCCGAACCGGTCGATCCGATATCGATCTGCGCGATGCCGTTCCGCAAATTCTCCTGCAGTCCGGGCGAGAACTCCATATTGAGATCACCGCCGGTGAAGTCCCAGGCGCTGAGGAAATTGCCGTTCCGTTCGGCGCCGGTGGTCGTCAGCCGCGGCTTCGCCGCGACGTTGAACCGCATCGAAGGCCCACCGGTCGCCCGCGTCTTGCCGAACTTCGCGACCGCGTGGAAACGGTCGCCTTCATATTTGACCTCGGTCTCGAACGTGTTGGAGACCTGCTTCTCGCGGCTGTAGGTGCCGGCGAGCTGGGGCGTTTCCATGGTGCATGGCGGGGTATTGGCGAGGCATTCGGTTCCCGCCGCCGGGACCTCGAACCGCGCCGATTGGAAAATGGTGCCGCTGGGATCGAAGGTCGGGCCGGTGAAGAAATTCCCATAACCCCATTCGGGAATCTTCAGCACGTTGCTGGTGAAGTCGCTGCTATACTGGAACCGGAAATAGTTGGAGGTCACGGTCACATTGTCGAACGGCTTGACCTGAACCGTCGCCTGAACGCCCCAGCGCTCGCGCTCCTGATTGAACACCTCCGCATTCACCGATTGCGGCGCCCAGTACCCGGTATAATGCGTCCCGTCGCGGGCGGTGACCCCTTCGCCCGGCCAATAGGAGATGGCATCGTCATTGGCGTAGGGATTGCCGTTGATGTCGGTCGCGGGGGTCAGCACGTTGCCGTCCGCGTCGCGGTCGCTCCACCAGCGCCAGGTCTCGGTGGTGCCGCGCAGTTCGCGGTTGGAACGCTTCTGATAGACGCCGCCGACCAGGATGCCGAACGTCTCGGCCTCGTTCTTCCAGGAAACCTGCCCGGAGAGTTGCGGCTCGAACTTCTCGGTGGTGTCCGAATAGGTGCCTTCGACCGATGCGAAGCCCGACCAGGCCGGCAGGTCGAGCGGGCGCCGCGTGTTGAGGATGATCGTGCCGCCGACGCCGCCTTCCTCGAGCCGCGCCTCTGGCGACTTGTACACCTCCGTGCTTGCGATGAAGTCGGACGGCAGCAGCACATAGTTGAACGATCGCTGCGGATCGCCGCTGTCCGCGCCCGCCAGGAAATTGCCGTTGAGCAGCGTCAAGGTCAGCCCTTCCTGCAGGCCGCGAATGCTGACGCGGCTGCCCTCGCCGCCATCGCGTGAGATGATCACGCCCGGCACGCGCTGCAGCGCATCGGCGACGTTCTTGTCGGGGAACTTGCCGATATCCTCGGCGGTGATGACATCGACGAACGCATTTGCTTCGCGCTTCTGCTCGAGGCTCGCCTCGATCGACCGGCGATAGCCGGTGACGACGATTGCTTCATCCTCCTGCGCGGCATCGCCTGCCTGAGGGCTTGCCTGGGGCTGTGCATCGGCGGGGGCCGGCTGGTCCTGGGCGTATGCGGGGACGGCGGACAGGCCGACCACGACACCGGCGGTCAGCATCAGGTCGCGCACCAGCCGCTCACGGCCGCGCACCTCTGGCGAACGGATTTGCCCTGCCTTCATGTGATCACTCTCCCTGTTGGAGGGGCTTTGCCCCGCTCATTATCCGGCTCCGCAGGAACCGAACTCCGGCCCTGTCCAGTGCGCGCAGCCTCAATTCAGAATATAAAAAACAATTTGTCAAATAAATCTTTCCGGCACCTGCGGAGGCTCGGCGAAGTGAGCCTAAATCGCTATGGAACGGCGATTTTTCGAGGATCGGGAAACCTTCGGGCGTGAGCCGCAACCACCCTTCTCGCGACGGCCTGTGCACCGGCGAGCACGGGAGACGGTGGCGCGTTCCGCCTGCGGCGAGTCAGTCCTGCGTTTCGACTCGCCAGAGCGGAGCAGCGATGTCCGACAGGCTTTCCGGAGGCGCCTTCGGCACCGCCCGATCATAGGTCAGAAGGCCGTTGATCTCGTCTTCGACATCGGTGGTCTGCGTATAGACCGATGCGCTGAGCCCGGCCTCCCTGGCCTGTCGGACGACCTCTTCCATCTTGCGCCGGTAGCGCGCGAGATAGTCCTTCTCGTCCCGCGCGACCTGATAGCTCCAATTGCCCTTGCCCGGCCGCCAGATATGCCCTGCGATCGGAAAGCCGACGCCGCCATATTCGCCGAGTACGATCGCGCGGTTCGCCTGGAGCGGCGGCGTCTTTGGCACATCCTCATAGGTGTGGATGTCGAGCACGTCGGACGCATCGGGCGCGACGTCGAGCCAACCCGAATTGGCATTGACCAGCCGCGACGGATCGAGGCCCTTCACGAAGCGCGTAAGGGTCGCCGAATCATACTGGCCCCATCCCTCGTTGTTGACGACCCACATCACGATCGACGGGAAGGCGCGTAGCTCGCCGATCATCTCGGACAATTGCTTCTGCTGCTCGGCCATGGTCTCCGACGGAAACACCGCCTGATACCGGCTCGTGCCGGCGAGATACTGGTCCTCGCCGCCCCCCGACGGCATGTCCTGCCAGATCAGCATGCCCAGTTTGTCGGCATCGTAGTAGTAGCGCGCGGGTTCGATCTTGATGTGCTTGCGCAGCATGTTGAAGCCAGCCTTTTTGAGGAAGACGATGTCACTCTTCATCGCCGCTTCGGATGGTGGCGTATAAAGCCCATCCGGCCACCAGCCCTGGTCGAGCGTGCCGTTCTGGAAGAGGGGCTTGTTGTTGAGCAGGATCGCGGGCTGCCCCTGCACCCGGCCGGGTCCGATCGAGATCTTGCGCATCGCGAAATAGGCGTCGACGCTGTCGCGCGGCGCGCCGCTCACCTGCGCGCGCGAATAGACCTGCTGCTCGTGGAAGGTGAAGCGCGAGTCATAGGCCTTGCGGTCGCGTTCCTTCTCCCCCGCATAGGGGTCGCGCACCGTCACCAGCTCGGCCTTGAGATCGTAGAGATGGGGATCGTCGGGCGACCACAGGCGCGCGCCGGGGACCTTTAGCGTCGCGCGCCGGTTGGCGCGGATGATCGTCGAGGCGATGACCTTGCCGCCCGCGCTCGCGGTCAGCCGGACCGCATCGGTGTCGTTCGCCCAGCCGCTCAGCGCCACCGCGACGTCGAGCGTACCGCGGTCGATATCGGGGATCGCGCGGACCTCGGTGATATGGAGCTTGGGCACCGGCTCGAGCCACACGGTCTGCCAGATGCCGCTGACCGCGGTGTACCAGATGCCCGAAGGGTCGAGGATCTGCTTGCCGCGCGGCTGGGTGCCGGCGCTGGTCGGATCGGTCACCTCGACGACAAGCTCGTTCGCGCCGGGCTTCAGATAGGGCGTGATATCGAAGCCGAAGGCGTCGAACCCGCCCTTGTGCGATCCCACGACCGATCCGTTGACGCGCACCGTCGCCTCGTAATCGACCGCGCCGAAATTGAGCATGACGTGCTCACCCTGCCATGCCGCGGGCACGGTGAAGCTGCGGCGATACCAGATGCGATCGTCGGGCGTGACCTTGCGCGCGACGCGGGAGAGCTTCGATTCCACAGGGAATGGCACGAGGATCTTGCCGTCCATCGCCGCCGGCTGTCCGGCGGCCTTGGGCGCGATGGCATAGTCCCACAGGCCGTTGAGGTTGAGCCAGCGCTCGCGCACCATCTGCGGGCGCGGATAGAGGCGCCACGCATTCTCCGGCGTCACCTCCCTGCCCCAGCGCGTGACCAGGTTGCTGGTATAGACGGCATCCCCGGCCGGTGGCGGCGCGGCCTGGGCCTGCGCCGCCGCCGGCGCGAGGGCAAGAAACGATGCGGTGATCAAGAAGCTACGCATGGTGCCTGTCCTTGTTGGGATGGGGGAGCCCAGGACCCGCGGGGGGAATGGCAGGTCCTGGGCTCCCGCCCCCGCGGGGGCGGCGGGGGCGTGAGGGCCGACTAACGTTTTTGCGACATCGATGGCGGCGCGGCACCGGGCGCGGCGCCCCACGCCTTGTTCGGCTTCGGCCCCATGGTGAAGACGAAGGTCGCCCCGTCCTTCACATCGTCATGGCGGAACCACGGCTTGTTCCACGGCCTGCCATTGAGCGTCGCCGATTGGATATAGACATTCGTTGCGGAGTTGTTGCGCGCAACGATGCGCAGCCGCTTGCCGTTGCCCATCTCGAGGCTGGCATCGTCGAACACCGGGCTGCCGATGATATAGTCCTGGCTCGACGGATCGACCGGATAGAAGCCAAGCGCGGAGAGCGCGTACCACGAAGAGGTCGCCCCCTGATCGTCCATCCCCGGATAGCCGTAGCCCGCCGCGTCGGTGGCATAGGTCTTTTCGAGGATCTGCCGCACCAGCGCCTGCGTCTTCCACGGCTGGCCGCTCCAGTTGTAGTAATAGGGCGCCTGCTGGTCGGGCTGGTTGCCATGGACATATTGCCCGATCACGCCGGTGCAGTCGCGGCAGATGCCCTTGGGATTGTACGGCTTGGTGAAGAATTCATCGAGCTTGGCGTTGAACGCGTCGCGCCCGCCGAGCAGATCGATCAGCCCCTGAACGTCATGCGGCACCAGCCACAGCGTGGACCAGCCCGACGCCTCCTTCATCATGAAGTTGTAATAAGGCTCCTGCGGATCGAACGGCGCGATCCACTTGCCGTCGGCGGTGCGCCCGCGCATGAAGCCGATCGCCTTGTCGAAGACGTTCGCGTAATTGCCCGCGCGCTTCAGGAACATCCGGTAGTCGGCATCCTTGCCCAGCTTCTTCGCGTAGAGCGCGAGCGCATAATCGTCCCATGCATATTCGAGCGTCTTGTCCACGCCCGCCTTGCCCCCGGCATAGGGTGGGCTGGGATCATGATCGGGCACGATGTCCGAGATCCAGCCCTGCTTCATATATTCGGCGAGATAGTCGCGAGGCCCCTTGGGGTCGGTCGCGTTCTTGCGCAGATACTCGTACGCGGCCTCATAGTCGAACTCGATCCCGCGCTCCCACGCGCCGAGATAGAGGAACACCGCATTGTCGCCGTGGAAAGAGGTGTTCATGAACCCCTTCTCGCGCGCCATCGCGAGCTCGGACGCCATGATATTCTTCACTGTCGCCTGCTCCATCAGCTCGAGCAGCACGATCTGGTTCCGCCCGGTATCCCAGAACGGCACCGGACCGTAGCGGTCGTGCGTCGCCGTCTGCACCTTGCCGTTGGTGTCGGCGAACGGCTCGCCCTTGGCGGCGATCAGGCGCGGCGACGCGAAGGACTGGAACAGCGTCGAGTAAAAGAGCTTGCGCTGCTTCTCGGTGCCGCCCGACACGCGCACGCGATCGAGCAGCTGCGCCCAGGTGCCACGGGCGGCGGCATGGACGCCGTCGAAATCCCAGCCCGGAATCTCGGCGGCGAGCCGCTGCGCGGCTTGCTCATAGCTGGTGCCGTGCGCGATCTTCATCAGCACCTGCTCGCCGGCCTTGGTGTTGAAGGTCACATAGCTGCCGGCATAGCTGCCCGATATGCCGCGCCCGCCGGGTCGGACGTCGCTGATGCCAATGCCCCAGCCCTGATTGTCCCCGGGTGATTTCCGGAACGTACCGAGCGCGGAGAAGGGCTTAGAGAACTCAGCGACGAAATAGCTCCCGCCGGTCTTGCCCCTGTCGTTCGACCGCCCGCGCACGATGCGGTCGCCGACGACTTCCACGGCCCCGCCATGCCGCGGCAGGTTGACGATGACGTTCGACCGCGCGCTTTGGGGAAAGGTGAAGCGCATCACGCTCGCCCAGCGCGTCGCGGTCAGCTCGGCGCGCGTGCGGAAAGTGTCGAGATAGACCGAATAATAGCCCGGCGACGCCTTCTCCCGCGCCTTGTCGTACCAGGACTGGCTATAGGCGGGCGGTGGCGACCAGTCCCCAACCACCGGCATGACGATCGGCTGGGCACCACCACCGTAAGTCGATCCCCCGCCGCCGGTGAAGCCGATCATCGTCGGGTTGGTGTAGTAATAGGGAACGGGGACGCCGTTCGGGTAGAGCAGCTCGATATTGTTGTTGACCGGCGCGGCCTCGACCGCACCGTGCGGCAGCCGCGCGCCCGGCGAGGTCTGCCCCGAATAGACCGGCTCGCCCGGCGGCGGGGCATTGCCGATCACCACCGGATCGTCGAGGGGCGCGGTGCCGACGAGCGGGTCGGCAAGCTCGACGGGCGCCGGGCCCTGCTGCGCCGCTGCGGAGGAAAAGAACAGCGCGAGCGGCAGCGCCGCCACAGAAGACGCAGCGGACGTCCTCCACCTTCGCGGGCTGCGCCTGCCAGGCAAAGGGTTCGCGATGACATTGTCTCTCATCAACATTTTGCGCCCCTTCAATGCGGTGAGATTTGCTGAGTCTCGATCTGCGCCGCCGGCACCCGCGCCGCGCGCCAGCCGAAGACCGCGATGACGAGGTAACAGGCCATCGGCACCAGGAACGCGAGGAAGCGGCTGCCGCTGGCATCGGCGATCTGTGCGAACAGCAACGGCACCAGCGCCCCGCCGACGATCGCCATGCACAGCAGCCCGGACGTCGCCGAAGCCAGCGCGGTCGAACGCTCGATCGTCAGCGAGAAGATCACGGGGAACATGATCGAGTTGAACAGCCCGACCGAGATGGCGAGCACGCCCGCTACCGGCCCGCTGATCTGGCTGACGGTCAGGCACAGCAGGGCGGCGGCGATCGCCGCCGCCGCGAGCAGCGGCCCCGCAGGCAGCTTGTAGAGCAGGCCCGAGCCCACGAATCGCCCGATCATCGCGCCCAGCCAGTAGAGGCTGACCAGCCCGCCCGCCTCCACCGCGCTGATCGCGAACACGTCGGGCTGCTCGAGGAAATTGACCATCGCGCTGCCGATCGCGACCTCGGCGCCGACATAGAGGAAGATCGACAGCGCCCCGGCGAGCGCCCAAGGCGAGGAGAATGCGCTGGCGACGCTGGCGCTCTTCTCGAGCGGCGGCGCCGCTGCGGTGATGTCGTGGCGGACCCGGTAGAGGAAGGTCGCGAGGACTGCGATCACCACGGCGATGAAGACATAGGCGACGTCGATCCGGCCTAGCGAATAGGCGATCTTGGCGTCGGTCACCGGCCCGCCATCGAACAATCCGCCCTGCAGCAGCGTCCGCGCGGCGAGGTACGGCGCAACGACCGTGCCGAACGAGTTGAACGCCTGGCTCAGCACCAGCCGGAAATGCGACCGCTCGGGCCGCCCGAGCGACGCCGACAGCGGATTGGCCGCGACCTGCAGCAACGTGATCCCCGATGCGATCACGAACAGGCCGACGAGCACGATCGGATAGGCGCGCACCACGGTGGCGATCGGCATGATCAGACAGCCCAGGATCATCGTCGCCAGCGCGAGGATGATCGAATTGGCCGCCCCGATCCGCCCCATGATCGCCGCGGCGGGCAAAGACACGACGCCATAGGCCATGAAGAAAGCGAACTGGGTCAGAAAGCTCTCGGTATCGGTGAGCGCGAAGATCGCCTTCACCGCCGGGATCAGGATGTCGTTGACCGCGGTTACCGCCCCCCACACGAAGAACAGCATCGTGACATAGGCGAACGTCCAGGCGGTGCCCGGCCGGCTATCGGTCATTTGATTGTCCTTCTTCGGGATATGCAAGCAGCAGATCGGCATCGGCATCGGCGGCGACGTGCACCGCACCGGTGAGCGCGAGGCATTCGCCCGCCTTGAAGGCGACGCCATCGGCCAGGCCCTTGCCCGCAATCGGGATCAGCCAGGCGGTGTCGCCGTCGGGGAGCGCGACCGTCCACCCGCCGCCGCTGAACCGCTCAAGCACGAACTTGGGTCCGTCGACCAGGACCACGCTGCCGTCATCGACGCGACCCGGCGGCGGCTGAGGCTCGTACGGCCGCGTATCGGCAACGGCGATGCCATCGTCCAGGTGCAGCTCGCGCGGGCGGCCATAGTCGTAGAGCCGGTAGGTCGTCTCGCTGTTCTGCTGCACCTCGATCAGCGTCAGCCCCGCGCCGAGCGCGTGCACCGTGCCCGAGGGGACGTAGAAGAAGTCGCCTGCCTTGACCGGCTTCCAGTCGAGCAGCTGCTCGATGCTGCCGTCCAGCGCCGCCGCGCGCAACGCCGCCTTGTCGACCGGCTCCTTCGTACCGAGCGCCATGGTCGCGCCGGGTTCGGCGCCGAGGATCAGCCAGCATTCGTCCTTGCCGCGGGGCAGCCCGCGGGCGTGCGCCTGCGCATCGTCCGGATGCACTTGAACCGACAGCTTCTCGCTGGTGAACAGATATTTGATCAACAGGTCGGGCGCCGCATTGCCGGGGGTCTGAAACCAGATCTCGCCCACGGGTCCACCGTCCACAGCACCGTCGTCGAACGGCGCCTGCAACCGACGCCGGCCCCAAGGCTTCTCCACCCGATGAGTCGCAAGCAACGTCGCCGGCACCATCCCCTCCTTCAAACCGCGTCCGCCGTTGCGGATCGGGTTTCACGGACGCGATCACACAGGGTGACACCGCCCGATTGCTTGCAACCTGCCCCGGCTCGGTCGAAGACGTCAAGATAATAATGAAAATTAATTTATTTGATTGGCGCCAGCTTCGTATCACATCTGTGCGTGATGCGCGCGCGACGCTCTGGCAAAAGAGATGGGATGGCTGGCGCGGTTCACGCTCGGCGCGGCACCCTCGCGGCGAAGATCGGCACGGCGCACTCACGGGACTCTGCTCCGCTGGCACCGCGGCCACGCTCCCGGTCGTGGTGGCCTGGTCGCCCGCTGCCCCCTCATGTTCGTCGCGACAATGATCCCGCAAGTCATCGTCGTGGCGGCGGTCTTCCCGGAAACCCGCGGCATCGACCTCGATAAGATGGACCATCGGATCCAGGGAAACGAGTCGCCGCGCCTACCGCCCGGCCTGCATCAGGATCGATTCCGACGGCAACAGCTGGTCAAGAAAGGGAATGATCGCCGCCCCGATTGCCGATGCATCGTCGGATGCACCCGCGCGCTGCACCGGCGCCACGACAGGAAGTTTGTGCCCCGCCATCCGGCGATTGAGCCGCTCGACCAAGCCATCGACCAATTTGCCCGGCAACCGTCCACCGATCAGGACGGCGGCGGGATTGATCAGACAGTTCACGGCAATCAGCGGCTGAACCAGCGTATCGGCGGCATCGTCGAGCCATTTGAGGATCACCGCCTCTTGCCCCGCCGGACCATCGATCAATGCTTCGGGACAATCCACCTGGTGCCCGTGCGCCTCCATCCGGGCATAGAGCGCCGACAGCGACACCGTGTCCTGCACATTCGCGCCTTCCCCGCGTTCGGGGTCGGGCATCGCCCAGATCTCGCCCGAGCGGGAATTCGCGCCGCGAACATAGCTTCGATCGATGACCAGACCACCGCCCAGGCCCGCGCTGATCAGCAGGTAGAAGAAGCTGGGATGCGCAATGCCGTTGCCGAGATGCACTTCACCGAGCGCGGCCGAGGCGGCGTCATTGTCAGCGTGAAGCGGCCAGGGCAGCACATCGCGAAGCAATACGCCAAGATCGATATCGTCCCAGGCATCATAGTCCTTGGGCCGGTGTGGCAGCGAAATGCGCCCAAGATCGTCGGGAAGCGCGACTCCGACACCAAGGATACGCGCCCGGTCGATCCCGCCTTCATCGAGCAACCGGGGCAGCATCTCGCGAACGTAGCCGACCACCGTTTCGGGAAGCGCAAACGCGATCTCGCGCGTGTGGCGGCTGCGGATCCTGCCCGCGAGATCGAGCGTCACCAGTGTGATGTGATCGCGATCGATGTTGAGCCCGATCGCGAAGGCGCCGTCGGGATCGATCACGATCCGCATCGCCGGCTGCCCGCGTTTGCCCTGCAGCCGCCCGGCCGGTTTGACAAGGCCAAGGTCGATCAGCCGCTTGGTGATGTTGACGATCGTCGGCGGCGTAAGACCGGTCACGCGCGCGAGTTCGCTTCGCGTCGTCTCGTCGGTCAGGCGGATAGCCTGGAGCACGATCCGCTGGTTATAGTCGCCCGCCCGTTCTAGATTGGTGCCCGAAAGACTAAGGGTCAGCCGGGCATCCCGCGCCTCGATTCCGCTCTTTGCCGTTTGCCGCTGATCAAAAGCCGGGAGACGGGGGGGCATCAGCGGGATCATCTCCGAATTGTCCATATGCCCGATAGCAGAGCACGGGCCGCAGCCCATAAGGATGAACGCTTTAATAAAGCGATTTTAGATAAAGCGCAGCGGAATATGCGTGTCAACGCCGGGTTGACCTGCTCCGTATCAGACCAAATGCTGCCCAGCGTCAGGCTGTCGTCGGCGGTTAGCTGAGTGACCGCTATTGGGACGTGTAGCGGAAGCAGCCCGACGCATAGACCGGGCGCCGGCAGCGGCCAGTGCCTACTTTGAGCCACGCGCCGTGGCGTTCCTGGCGCCTGTGGCGCGGTCGTGCTTCGCCATCGACACGCCGGGAACGGTTGATAATAGGCATTGCCGCAACGAAATGCTATTGATAATCCTTCTCAATTATATAGTAGGCGCCGCAAATCGAGCTAGATGCGAGGGCGGGAAGAATGGCCAAATTGATCATGGCGGCGGGCCTTGCGAGCGTGCTGCTGAGCCAGGCCGCGCATGCGGACGACAATGCGCCGGCAGCGCAGGATGAGGAGATCGTCGTCACCGGCTCGAATGCGGGCACCAAGACGGAAACCCCGCTGACCGAACTGCCCCAGCCGCTCACCGTCATTCCAGCGGAGCAGTATCTCGCTCAGGGGGCGATCAGCATCAGCGATACGGTAAAATATGCCGCCGGCGTGCTCGCCAACCCCTATGGGCGCGACACCCGCGTCGACGGTTTCAACGTGCGTGGAATCGATGCGCTTCAGTTCCGCGACGGCATGCGGGACATCTTCTCCTATTATGCCAGCATCACCTCCGATCCCTATAATTTCTCCCGGGTAGAGATCGTCCGCGGCCCCGCCTCGGTGCTGTTCGGCCAGGGCTCGATCGGCGGCCTCGTCAACCTCGTCTCCAAGACGCCGGAGTTCCGGACGGGCGGCGAGCTGAACCTCGTCTACGGCAGCTATGACCGCAAGGAAGCGCTCGGCGACGTCAATCTCGCGCTGACCAGCAGCCTGGCGATCCGGGCGGTGGCACGCGTGCGAGATGCCGACACCTATGTCGATCATGTCCCCGACGATCGCGTGATGTTCGCCCCCTCGATCCGCTGGCAGCCGACGGCGAGCACGGACATCATCCTGACCGGCCTCTATCAGGAGGACGATACCGGCTCGACCTCGCAGTTCCTGCCGATCGTCGGCACCTTCCGGCCGAACCCCGGCAATCCCGAGGGCCGGCTCGATCCCTATACCTTTGTCGGCAAGGCTGGCTGGGACCGCTATGCCGGGCGCTTGCTGCAGGGGGGCGGGTCGGTGGTCCACCGTTTCTCCGACAATGTCCGGATCAGCCTCAAGGCGCGCTACATCGATAGCGACCTGGAATATTTCACGCATTACGCGGACAGCTACACCAACCCGGCCGATCCGTTCGCGGTGTATGGCACGGACGGCCGCACGATCGGCCTCTATGCCGATGCGAGCGACGCGCGGATGAACGTCTTCTCGACCGACAACAATGTGCAGCTCAAGTTCAACACCGGCGCCGATGTCGAGCACACGCTGCTGGTCGGCCTCGACTATAGCTGGAACAAGGTCGGCAAGCGCTATGCCGCCACGACGATCGAGACGGTCGATCTCTACGACATCGATTACGATGCGCTGCAGACCTATGATCCGAGCGGCCCGTTCGCCTATGACTCGCAGAAGCAGCTCGGCGTCTATGTGCAGGATCAGGTCCGCTTCTTCGACCGCGTGTCGGTGATCGTCGGCGCGCGCCGCGACCATGTCACCAACTCGGCCGGCCAGACCGACAATGCCACAACGTTCCGCGCCGGCATCATCGGCGAGATCGGCGCCGGCTTCTCGCCCTTCTTCAGCTACACCGAGAGCTTCCTGCCGATCGCGGGCAGGCTGACCGGCCCGGGCGGCGCGCCGGGCGCTCCCTTCACCCCGCAGACCGGCACGCAATATGAGGTCGGCGTGAAGTGGCAGCCGAGTCCCGCGACGCTGGTCACCGTGACCGGCTTCCACATCAAGGAGCGCAATCGCGTCCTCTACCTCGCCAATGACGTGACGACCCAGTCTGGCGAGCTGACAACCAGGGGCATCGAGTTCGAGGCGAGCCACATCCTGCCCGGCAATTTCGAGCTGCTGCTCAACTATGGCTACAACGAGCTCAAGTCCGAGGTGAACACAAGCCTCGACTATATGCCGCGCCACACGGCGTCACTGTGGTCGACCAAGGTCTTCGGCCTCGCGAGCGGGCCGCAGCTCAAGCTTGGCGCTGGCGTGGTCTATAGCGGGGAGAGCAAGTCGACGGGACCGCTCGATCCCTATGGCCTCAATCCGTCGATCCCGGCCGGAACGCTCTACGCGCTCGTCACGCCGTCGCGCACCACGGTCGATGCGCTGGCGGAAATCAGCTGGGACAAGTGGCGATTGGCGATCAATGCGACCAACCTGCTGAACGAACGGGCCTTCGCCTCCTGCCTGGCGCGCGGCGATTGCTTCATGGCCGCACCGCGCAACGTGATGGCGACGGTGGGCTTCCGGTTCTGAGCCGGTTGAAGCCAGCCAAGTGGCGATGGCGCTCATGACCATGATAATCGGAGCATGGGATCCCCTCGAACGCACGGCACGGATCAGGTCGCCGACACGCCGTGCGAAGCCTTTGGGTTAGCTTTGCCCGCCTTTTGCCGGGCAAATCATGCAGGCGGACATGGGCTCATAGCGGCTGGTGGAGCTGAGGGGAATCGAACCCCTGACCTCTGCAGTGCGATTGCAGCGCTCTCCCATCTGAGCTACAGCCCCGCTCCACCCCGGCATTGCCGGAAGGCGGTTCCTCTAGCTTCCCTCCTGCCCCGATGCAACGGCCTGATGCGCTTTTTGCCGGTCGGCGCGCGCTTTTCCGGCCCGGCGGCGGATTGCTTCCCTTCACCGCAAGCCGTTCCCGATCCGCCGGAACAAATGCCCCTCCCGATCCTTCTTTCATCCGTGGGGGCGCGGGGCCGCTCCCGCGCCCGGAATTCCGATGAAAGAGGAGGATTTCCAATGGGCTACGAACCTTACCCCAATCACGGCAATGACGATGTCTGGGGCACGCGCGACCAGGAAGCGTCGCGCCGCTACGGCTATGGCTACGACCCCGACCGCGATCGCTATCGTTCGAGCGCGCGCGAATATGCCGCATCGGGCGAGCTGGATCGCGGGCGCGAAGCGTGGCGCAATCGCGACGATTACGGATCGGGTTACGGTCGCGACGAAAGCCGCCCATTCTACGGCGGGCGCGACTGGCGCGACGACCGCAGCGAAGCGCGTGGCTATCGCGGCTATGGCAGTGGCGGTTATGGCCGGCAGGCCGAACCGCGGAGCGACCGCGCCCGCCGGCCGGAAGGCTATTCCTATCAGGACCGCGACTTCTTCAGCCGCGCGGGCGACGAGGTCCGCTCGTGGTTCGGCGACGAGGAGGCCGAGCGGCGCCGGGCTGCGGATGCGCGCTATGACGAGCGCTACGGCAATCGCTGGAACCGCGACGACGACTATCAGGGCTGGCGCCGCCGCCAGATCGAGGAGCTCGACCGCGATTATGACGAGTATCGCCGCGAGAATGCGACGCGTTTCGAGAACGAATTCGGCAGCTGGCGCAGCGAACGCCAGACCCAGCGCGGCGCGCTCGCCCGCGTGACCGAGCATATGGAGGTGCTCGGCTCCGACGGTCAGCATGTCGGCACCGTCGACAAGGTACGCGGCGACCGCATCATCCTGACCAAAAGCGATCCCGATGCCGGCGGCCATCACCATTCGATCCCGTCGCGCTGGATCGATACGGTCGACGACAAGGTGACGATCCGCAAGACCGCGGACGAAGCCCAGGCCGCGTGGCGCGACGAGGAGCGCAGCGGCGCGCTGTTCGGCGAGCGCGACGACAATCGCGGCGCGCATTATCTCAACCGGAGCTTCTCGGGCACTTATTGAGCGGCTGAAGGCAAGGCCCGGACGGGTCGTCCGCGCCTTGCTATTCCGTTTCCGGGATAGCCTGCGTCGCGATCACCTCGATCGCCTCGGGCTTTCCGTTGAAATCCACCCGCTCGCCCGGCTCCGCGCCGATCAGCGTGGCGGCGAGCGGCGCCTGAAAGGCGATGCGGCCGGCGGCCGGATCGGCCTCGTCCGCACCGACGATGTCGATCCGCCGCTCGCGCCCGTTCAGGCGAAAGCGCACGCGCGATCCGATCGCAACGGCATCGCCGCCTGGCACCGGCGCCAGCTCGGCGGTGGTCTGGCGCGTGTGCCAGTAGCGCAGGTCGCGGCGCAACGCCTCACGCGCCGCATCGTCCGGCTCCGCCGCGACCGCCGCTTCCAGCTCGGCGACGCGCGCGTCGATCAGCTTCAGCCCACGCACCGTGACCAGATTGGGGCCGGGCGGGATCGGCAGCTCGAAGCGCGGTTCCTTGTGCTCCTCGTCGCTCTCCCTTCGGAACGCGACGCTCATGGCAGAGGATGCGACATCAGATCGCGCCGCTGAACGTATCGCACTGCGCGGGATCGCCCGTCTCCAGCCCGCGCCGCAGCCACTGCATGCGCTGCGCCGAGGTGCCGTGGGTGAAGCTCTCGGGCACCACCGTGCCCTGCGCCTGTTTCTGGAGCGTGTCGTCGCCGATCGCGTTGGCGGCGCGCATGCCTTCCTCGATATCGCCGGCCTCGAGCCGGTCCTTGTTTCGCGCGGCCCACACGCCGGCATAGCAATCGGCCTGAAGCTCGACGCGCACCGACATCTGGTTGCCCTGCGCGCGGCTCATCCGCGCCTGCGCGGCGCGCACCTTCTCCATCGTGCCGGTGATGTTCTGGATGTGATGCCCCACCTCGTGCGCGATCACATAGTAGCGGGCGAAATCACCCGCCGCGCCGAACCGGTTCTCGAGCTCGCGGAAGAAGCTGGTGTCGAGATAGACTCCCTGATCCGCCGGGCAATAGAAAGGCCCTGCCGCAGACGAGGCGTTGCCGCAGCCCGACTGGACGCTGCCCTGATAGAAGCTCAGCACCGGCGGCCGGTATCCCTGCAGCAGCTGGCTCCAGGTCTGCTCGGTGCTGCGCAGCATGCGGCACGACTGCAGTTCCTCGGGCGTATCACACGCCTTGTTCTGGCCGACCTGCTGCTGCCCCGTGCCGCCGGGCGCCACGCCGCCGCTGAGCAGCCCGCCCCCGCCGCCGATCGCCATGAAGATCGCGACGCCGATTCCGATCAGCGCGATCGTTCCGCAGCCCAGCCGGCTGCCCAGCAGCATCGGCAGCAGGCCGAGCAGGATATTACCCCCGCCCCCACCAAAGCCGCCACCACCGCTGCCTTGGCCGAGATCGCGGACATTTTCGCTGGGATCGAGATCGTCGAGCCGCATGACGGGCACCCCTTGTTCGTTTCCTGTCTGACAATGCCCCAGCTTGCCGCCCGTTGCACGCCGATTTGCAATATGCGCGATTGCCCTTCGCGCTGCACCGCGGCATGACCGGTATATGGCCGATGCCGAACCCCACCGCAGACCGGGGCGCAATTCGAAGGGCGAGCGTCCGCTGCCGCTTCCCGATTGCGTGGCGCTGGTGCTGCAGGGCGGCGGTGCGCTGGGCAGCTATCAGGCCGGGGTGATCGAGGAGCTGGCCGAGGCGGAGATCGAGATCGACTGGGTCGCCGGCATCTCGATCGGCGCGGTCAATGCCGCGATCGTCGCGGGCAACTCGCCCGAGCGCCGCGCCGAGCGGCTCGCCGCCTTCTGGGATCAGGTGACAAGCGCGCTGCCGAGCTTCCCGATCTTCCCGCAGGACGAGATCCGCGAGGCGGTGCACGAATGGTCCGCCGCAATGGTGCTGGCACAGGGCGTGCCGGGCTTCTTCCGCCCGCATCTGATCCCGCCGGTCTTCTCGCCGCCGGGAAGCTGCGAGGCGCTGAGCTTCTACGACAGCGGGCCGCTGAGGGCGACGCTCGATTCGCTGATCGACTGGGATCTGCTCAACAGCGGGCCGGTGCGGCTGTCGGTCGGCGCGGTCGAGATCGAGAGCGGCAATTTCCGCTATTTCGACACGACGCAGGAACGGATCGACGCGCGCCACATCATGGCCTCGGGCGCGCTCCCGCCGGGACTCCCGCCGGTCGAGATCGACGGCAAATATTATTGGGACGGCGGGCTCGTCTCGAACACCCCGCTTACCCATGTGCTCGATCACCAGACCGAGCCGATGCTGGTGTTCCAGGTCGACCTCTTCTCGTCCGCCGCGGTGATGCCGCGCACGATCACCGACGCGCTGGCGCGCGAGAAGGAGATCCGCTTCTCGAGCCGCACCCGCCAGGTCTCGGCCGAGCGGATGCGGCTGCGGCAGGAGCGCGAGGCGATCCGCAAGGTGCTGGCCAAGCTCCCGCCCGAGCTGCGCGACGATCCCGATGTCGCGGCGCTCCGCGAAGCGGCGGACGAGAAGCCGGTGAGTCTGGTCCACCTGATCTATCGCGCCAATGCCTGGGAAGGCGGCAGCCGAGACTTTGAATTCTCCGCGCGATCGATGCGCGAGCATTGGGAATCCGGCCGCCTGTCGGTCAGGGAGACGATGGCGAATGCCCGTCTCGTCGCCAGCAACATCATTGACGGGCACAATGCGGCGTTCGATCTGACGCCAAAGCGAAGCTAGGAGTCGACATGTTCCTTTCCGGCAAATCCGCCATCGTCACCGGCTCGACCTCGGGCATCGGCCTCGCCATCGCGAAGGCGCTTGCCGCCGAGGGGGCGAGCGTGATGATCAACGGCTTCGGTGACGCCGCCGCGATCGAGACCGAGCGCGCCGGGCTCGCGGCGCTGAGCGGGGCGAAGGCGCTGTACGACGGCGCCGACATGTCCAAGCCCGACGCGATCTATGCGATGGTCGAGCGCTGCCATGCCGAGCTCGGCGGGCCCGACATCATCGTCAACAATGCCGGCATCCAGCATGTCGCTGCGATCGAGGATTTCCCGCCCGAGAAATGGGACGCGATCATCGCGATCAACCTTTCCGCTGCCTGGCACATGATGCGCGCCGCGGTGCCGCACATGAAGGCCGCCAAATGGGGACGGATCATCAACACCGCCTCCGCCCACAGCCTCGTCGCCAGCCCCAACAAGTCCGCCTATGTCGCCGCCAAGCACGGCATCGCCGGCCTGACCAAGACGATCGCGCTGGAGACCGCGACCGATGGCGTGACGGTCAACTGCATCTCCCCCGGCTATGTCTGGACGCCGCTGGTGGAGAACCAGATTCCCGACACGATGAAGGCGCGGAACATGACGCGCGAGCAGGTGATGAACGACGTGCTCCTCGCCGCGCAGCCGACCAAGCAGTTCGTCCAGCCGGAACAGGTCGCCGCGCTGCTGGTTTTCCTCTGTCGCGATGAAGCGAGCGCGATCACCGGCGCGAACTATGCGATGGACGGCGGCTGGACGGCCGCCTGAGATGCGTATCGCCCCCACCGCGCTGATCGCCCTCTCGCTCGCCGCCTGCGCAAAGGACGGAACCCTCCAGCTCGTCAAGGAAGCACCCGAGACGCGCTGGCGGATGATCACCACCGATCAGGACCGCGAGCGGCTGCGCAACTGGCGCAAGGCGTGGGTCGCGGCATTGCCCGAGGCGCGCAAGGCCGACGCCGCGGCGATCGCCGAGCAGGGGCCGTTGTTCGAGCCCGATCAGGCGCTGAGCCGCGCGATGCCGCCCGCGGGGGACTATAAGTGCCGCACCTTCAAGCTGGGTGGCCAGCTGCCGGAGATGCGCGACTTCACCGCGCTCCCCTGGTTCAGCTGCCGCATCGGCGAGGGCGAGCTGCCGAGCTTCGCCAAGCTCGACGGATTGCAGCGCCCCATGGGCAGGATCTACGCCGAGAGCGACACCCGGGTGATCTTCCTCGGCGCGCTCGAGCTGGGCGATGAGACCATTCCGCTGACCTACGGGCAGGACATCAAGCGCGACATGGCGGGCTATATCGAGCGCGTCGGCGCCACGCGCTGGCGGCTGGTGCTGCCATGGCCGACCTTTGAATCGCAGCTCGACGTGATCGAGCTGGTCCCCGCCTGAACCCGCCGCTTACCCGCGATTGGGCATTGCGCCGTCCTGCGCTCTCCTTAGGCTAACTAGTCATGAAGCATTTCCTCATCGCCGCCGCGAGCAGCCTCGCCTTCGCCCTTCCCGCCGCCGCCGATCCGGTCCGCGATGCCACCGCGAAGGAGCTGCCGTCGCTGATGGCGCTCTATCGGGAGCTGCACGCCGCGCCCGAGCTCAGCCAGCATGAAGTGAAGACCGCCGCGCGCATGGCGGCCGAGGCGCGCAAGGCGGGCTATGCCGTGACCGAGAAGGTCGGCGGGACGGGCGTGGTCGCGGTGATGAAGAATGGCGAGGGGCCGACGATCCTGATCCGCGCCGACATGGACGGGCTGCCGGTGACCGAGGAGACCGGCCTGCCTTTCGCATCCAAGGTGCGCGGCAAGACCCCGGAAGGCGTGGAGACCGGCATCATGCATGCCTGCGCGCACGACACGCACATGACCGCCTGGGTCGGCACGCTGCGCAACCTGGCGGCGATGAAGGACAAGTGGAAGGGCACGATCGTCATGGTCGCCCAGCCCGCCGAGGAGAACAGCGCGGGCGCGATCGCGATGCTCAATGACGGGCTCTATGCCCGCTTCGGCAAGCCGAGCCACGCCATCGCCTTCCACAACAGCGCCGCGCTGCCCGCGGGCACGATCGGCATCCGCTCCGGCCCGACCTTCGCCAGCGTCGATTCGGTCGACATCGCGGTCAAGGGCGTGGGCGGGCATGGCGCCTATCCCGCGACGACCAAGGACCCGATCGTGCTCGGCGCGCGGATCGTCTCGGCGCTGCAGACGCTGGTCAGCCGCGAGATCGACCCGCTCGAGTCCGCGGTGGTGACCGTCGGCAGCTTCCAGGGCGGTACGCGGCACAACATCATCCCCGAGCAGGCGCTGCTGCTGCTCACCGTGCGCGCCTACACGCCCGAGGTGCGCAAGCAGCTGCTCGACGGCATCGCGCGCATCGCCAGGGGCGAGGCGATCGCCGCGGGGCTTCCCGATGCGCAGATGCCGGTGGTGACGATCCGCGAGAATTTCACCCCGCCGACGGTGAGCACCGATCCGTTCGCGGGGGAACTCAAGACGCTGTTCACCGCACGCTTCGGCAAGGATCGGGTGACCGACATCGCGCCGACCATGGCGGGCGAGGATTTCGGCCGCTACCATATCGCCGATCCGTCCATCCAGAGCGTGATCTACTGGGTCGGCGGGGTGCCGCAGGACAAATGGGATGCGGCGAAGGCGTCGGGGGGCAAGGGATTGCCCTCGCTGCACAGCTCGAAATGGGCGCCGGATGCCGAGAAGGTGATCGGCACCGCGGCGGAAGCGATGACCGCCGCGGCACTCGACCTGCTCAAGCCCTGAAGGCTACTCGCTTTCCGCCTTCTGGCGGCGTTCCTCGGCGAGCTTGCGCTCCTTTTCCTCGTCATAGCCCGAGGAAGGCGGGGGCTGGTGCGAATGGACCGGCTGAGTCGTCGCGGGCGGATCGGAAGCATCCATCGATTCGTCAAGCGCACGATCAAGCCGCGCCTGCTTGCTCTCCGGATTCTTCTCGAGCCGTTCCTCGATCGAAGCATCGGTGCCTGCGTCGCCGGGCTTCACGGCGCTCTTGTCCTCGTCCTTCTGTGCGTCGTCGTGCATGTTCCAACTCCGGGTCTATCGAGTTGAAAACGCGCGCGTCGAACCCGTGTTCCTTTGCGCATCCGCAACGAAAAAGGCCCGGCCATCACTGGCCGGGCCTTCCCGTTTCCGTCGTTCCGCAACGATCAGTCGCGCGAGCTGCCCATGATGCTGAGCAGGAGCTGGAACATGTTGATGAAGTCGAGATAGAGCGACAGCGCGCTCATGATCACGACCTTGCCCACCATGTCGGTGCCCGCGACATAGGCGTACATGCTCTTGATACGCTGCGTGTCATAGGCGGTGAGGCCGGCGAAGATCAGCACGCCCGCAAAGCTGATGATCAGCGACAGCGTGCTCGACTGGGTGAAGATGTTGATGATGCTCGCCACGATCAGGCCGATCAGGCCGACGATCAGGAAGCTGCCCATGCCCGACAGGTCGCGCTTCGTGGTATAGCCGTAGAGGCTGAGGCCAGCGAAGCCTGCCGCCGTCGCGAAGAACGCCTGCGCGACCGAGGCGCCGGTATAGCGCAGCAGCAGCGTCGAGAGCGACAGGCCCATCAGGACCGCGAAACCCCAGAACAGCGCCTGCAGCGTGCCGGTGGACATCTTGTTCTGGCCGAAGCTCATCGCGAACACGATGGCGAGCGGCGACAGGATGATCAGCCAGGCGAGCGGTCCGCCATTGGCGAACACCGAATAGGCCATCGAGCTTTCGCCGCCCCAGGCGAAGAGCAGGGCGACGACGCCGCTGAGCAGCACGCCCGACGCCATGTAGTTGTAGACCGAAAGCATGTAGGACCGCAGCCCCGCATCGTACGCGGCATCGCGCGTACCTGCGGCCGTCGCGTACGGCGCGGCGGTCGTCTGGGGGTCAGACCAATTAGCCATCTCAAACTCCTTTGCCCGGTGCATCTCACCGGATATGACCGAATATCATGGTTTGGCGCCCCGTTTTCAAGGAAAACCGGCATCGCGCCGCGGGACGTAAAGGGTTAAGGTTGTCGTCATGCATCGCCTGTTCGTCGCGCTGCGCCCGCCGCGGGCGATCCGCGAGCGCCTGCTCGGCCTGATGGGTGGCGTGCCGGGCGCGCGCTGGCAGGACGACGAGCAACTCCATTTGACGCTGCGCTTCATCGGCGAGGTGGGGACGCATGCGGCGGAAGATGTCGCGGCGGCGCTGCAATCCGTCCGCTATGCCCCGATCGAGCTGCGGCTGGCCGGTTGCGGGCTATTCGACGACAGGCGGGGCAAGCCCAATGCGGTCTGGGCCGGCGTAGCGCCGCGCGAGCCGCTCGCCGCGCTCCACCGCAAGGTAGATTCCGCGGTCGTGCGCGCCGGGCTCGAGCCGGAGCGACGCGCCTATCTCCCGCACATCACGCTGGCGCGCATGTCGGCATCGGCAGGACCGGTCGATCGCTGGCTCGCCGAGCATGCAGCGCTCGCCAGCGAACCCTTCACGATCGACGCGACGATCCTCTACGAGAGCCGCCTCGGCCATGGCGGCGCACGCTACGAGCCGGTCGCGCGCTACCCGCTGACCGGCCCATAGCGCATCAATTCAGCCCGCCGCGAACACGCCGCAGGCGACGCGATCGCCACTGTTGCCCGACGGGTCGGTCTTCTGGTCGTCCGGCCCGGCATGCACCACGAACGCCGAGCCGTCGGCATCTAGCAACTGCGCCAGCGTGCCCGACTTGAGCACGAAGGTCAGCGTGCCGGTGCCGTCGTCGGCAACGGTGAGGTTGGGCATGTCGCCGGCATGCGCGCCATCGGGATTCTCGAGGCCGTGCTTGGCGTTGCCGGGATTCCAGTGAGGACCGGCGCTGGTGAAGGCCGGACCTTCGCACTTGCCGGTCATGTGGACGTGAACGCCATGCTGTCCGGGCGTGATCCCGGTGACCGAGACCGAGACGCTGAGCCCCTCGGGCGTCACGCTCGCGATCGCGCTGCCTGCCGCGGTCCCATCTGCCTTCTGCAGCGTCGCGGTAGCGGTGTCGGCGGCCTCTGAGCCGTTCTCGATCGGAAGCGCCTCATTCTCGACCGGCAGCGCGGTATTGCCGGGCTCGCCGGTGTTCGCGGGCGGGGTGGTCACGCCGCCACATGCGGTGGTCGCAAGCGCCAGCGCGGCAAGCGCGCAGCCATATCGAATCATTCAAGGCCTCCTGTTTCAAACCGAACAAACGCAATGGCCAAGATGCCGCGAAGGTTCCCTGACCCATGATCCTCACGCCCGGGGATGAGCGTTGCGATAGACGTCGAGCAAATGCGCCGCATCGACCGCGGTGTAGATCTGCGTCGAACTGAGACTCGCATGACCGAGCAGCTCCTGCAAGGCGCGAAGATCGGCACCGCGGCCGAGAAGATGGGTCGCGAAGCTGTGACGCAACGCGTGCGGCGTGGTGCGCGGCGGCAGCCCCAGCCTTGCCCGCGCCGCGCGCACCGACCGGCGGATGATCGCGGGCGAGAGCGGCCCGCCCCGCGCGCCGCGGAACAGCGCTTCGCCCGGCGCGGTGCCATAGGGAGACCGGCGGACATAGTCCTCGATCGCGTCCCGCACCTGCGGAAGCAGCGGCACGATGCGGGTCTTGCCGCGCTTGCCGGTCACGCGCATCGTCTCTCCCAGCGGCAGCACGGCCCCGGTCAGCCCCATCGCTTCGCCGATGCGCAGCCCGGCGCCGTAGAGGAGCAGCAGCACGGCCAGATCGCGCGCGGCGATCCATGGCTCGCGTGCGTCGTCCGCGACCTCTTCGGCCAGCGCCACCGCCTCGTCGGGGGCGATCGGGCGCGGGATGCCCTTTTTGACGCGCGGGCCGCGCAGCCGCGGTAGGTCTGCTGCCCCCTCTGCGCCGGCCGCGAATTTGAGGAAGGCGCGGACCGCGGAAAGCTCGCGCGCCGCGGAAGCGTTGGAAAGGCCGTCACTGCGCCGGTGGGCGAGATAGGCGCGCAAATCCGCGGCGGTCACCCGCCCGAGCGCCGCCCGCGTCACCGACTCGCCCCAATGCGCGGCCAGAAACGCGACCAGCCGCACCGCGGTCGCCTCATAAGCGCGCACGGTATGCGCCGAGCGCCGCCGATCCCGCGCGAGATGCGCGGCGAACAGCAAGGGCAGCGGGCGCTCGTCCATCGCGCGACCCTATCGCGGGGGATTTGCCCAGTCACCTTTATCATCGGTCACTTCTCTATCGGTCACGGTTCAATCGCGCCGCGTTCCGCCCTATGCACTCCGGATGCAGACCATCGACCGCAACGGCAACGCCCTCGCTTACGCCTACGTGCCGGGCAGCGGGCCGACGATCGTTTTCCTGCCCGGCTATGCCTCCGACATGAGCGGGAGCAAGGCGGTGGCGATCGACGCCTGGGCGCGCGGGACGGGGCGCGCCTGCCTGCGCTTCGACTATGCCGGCTGCGGGGCGAGCGGCGGCGCGTTCGAGGCGCAGACGCTGGCGAGCTGGCGCGACGATGCGCTGGCGGTGATCGACAGGGTCACGTCCGGCCCGGTGGTGCTGGTGGGATCGTCGATGGGCGGCTGGATCATGCTGCTCGTCGCGCTGGCACGGCCCGAGCTGGTGGCGGGACTCATCGGCATCGCCGCCGCACCCGACTTCACCGGCTGGGGCTTCACGCCCGGGCAGAAGGCGATCCTGCAGAAGGAGGGCCGGCTCGAGCAATTCTCGATCTACGCGCCCGAGCCGACCGTCACGACGCGCGGCTTCTGGGAATCGGGCGAGGCCAACCGGCTGATGGACGGGCCGATCGACCTCGCCATCCCGGCCCGGCTGATCCACGGCCAGCGCGATCCCGACGTGCCGTGGGAGCACAGCCTCAAGCTCGCCGGCCTGTTGCGTTCAGACGATGTGCAGACTGTGCTGGTCAAGGACGGCGATCACCGCCTGTCGCGCCCGCAGGATATCGCCCTGATCCTGCGCGTGCTTGAAGAGCTGCTGGGCACGGATCCCGCGACCCCCTCATGATGCTGTTCCTGCTTGCCCAGATCGCCGTGCCGCCGGCACCCGTCACCGGCCCGCCCGCGCCGGTGGAGCAGCGCTGGGAGAATTGCGTCGAGCTGGCGGTCGGCGACCCGGCAAGCGGGATCGCCGAAGCGGAGCGCTGGAAGCTCGCCAATGGCGGGTTCCTCGCCCAGCAATGCCTCGGCATGGCCTATGCCGCGCAGCGCCGCTGGATCAGCGCGGCCGGCGCCTTCCAGAATGCCGCGCACGAGGCCGAGGTGGCGCGCGACATCCGCGCATCGAAATATTGGGCGCAAGCCGGCAATGCCTGGCTCGCCGCGGCCGATCCGGCCAAGGCGCGCGCCGCGCTCGACGCCGCGCTCGCGACCGGGAACCTGACCGGGCTCGAGCTGGGCGAGGCGCATCTCGACCGCGCGCGCGTGCTGGTCGCGTCGGGCGATCTAGGCGGCGCGCGCGCCGATCTCGATCAGGCGGTGCTCAAGGCGCCGGGCGACCCGATGGCCTGGCTGCTCTCGGCAACGCTCGCACGGCGCACCGGCGACCTCCCGCTCGCCCAGCGGCACATCAAGGAAGCCGTCACGCGGGCAGCCGACGACGCCTCCGTCCAGCTTGAGGCGGGTAACATCGCTGCGATGTCGCGCGACGAGGCTGGCGCCAGAGCCGCATGGGAGAAGGCCGCCCAGCTTGCCCCCGGCACCCCACAGGCCGACGCCGCGCGCGCCGCGCTCAAACAATTCGATACGCCGCAATAGACTCTCGCGGCCCGCATCCTATCTGGGGACCGAAACGAAAGAGGGTCCCATGAAATATCTCCACACGATGATCCGCGTCACGGATCCCGATGCCACGATCCGCTTCTTCGAGCTGATGGGCTTGAAAGAGGTGCGGCGGATGGAAAGCGAGCAGGGCCGCTTCACGCTGATCTTCCTCGCCGCGCCCGAGGACATCGAGGCGAATGGCGAGCGCGCGCGTGCCGAAGTCGAGCTTACCTACAACTGGCCGCCCGAGGACGGCAGCGCGCCGGAGCAATATTCCGGCGGCCGCAATTTCGGGCACCTCGCCTATCGCGTCGACGATATCTATGCGACCTGCCAGCGGCTGATGGACGCGGGCGTGACGATCAACCGCCCGCCGCGCGACGGCCATATGGCGTTCGTGCGCACGCCCGACGGCATCTCGGTCGAGCTGCTGCAGGACGGCCATCTCGCGCCTGCCGAGCCCTGGGCGTCGATGCCCAATACCGGCAGCTGGTGAGCTGACATGGCCGGAGGGATCATGGCGGGTTGGCCCGTCCAGGAATTCCTCCGGCTGACCGGGGCGCGGGTGCCGATTATCCAGGCCCCGATGGCAGGCGCGGGCGGGGTCGCGCTCGCGACCGCAGCGATCCGCGGCGGCGCGGTGGGATCGCTGCCCTGCGCGATGCTGACGCCCGATCAAGTGCGGGCGCAGGTCGCCGAGGTGCGGGCGCAGGCGGAGGGGCCACTCAACCTCAATTTCTTCTGTCACGCGCTCGGCGAGCCGCCGGACGACAGCGAGTGGCGCGCAGTGCTGGCCCCCTTCTACGCGAAGGAAGGCGTCGGGCCGCCTGAGACGCCGCCACCCCTGCGCGCGCCGTTCGACGAGGCGATGTGCGCGGTGGTCGAGGAAGTGCGCCCCGAACTCGTGAGCTTCCATTTCGGCCTGCCGGAAACCCGCCTCGTGGACCGAGTGCGCCGCGCCGGAGCGCTGATCATCGGCAATGCGACCACAAGGGCCGAGGCCAGCTTCCTGACGGATCACGTCGACCTGATCATCGCGCAAGGCTTCGAGGCTGGCGGCCACGCCGGCTATTTTCTCGACGGCTACCGGCCCGAGGGGACGTTGGCCTTGGTGCCCAAGGTCGCGCTCGATGCCGATATTCCGCTTGTTCCCACGATTGCCGCGGGTGGGATCGCCGATGCTGAGGGCATTGCGGCAGTGCTGATCGCGGGTGCAGGCGCGGCCCAGCTCGGCACCGCCTATCTGCATACGCCCGAGGCGACGATCTCGGCTGCGCACCGCGCGGCACTGGGGGAAGAGACGGTGGTCACCAACCTCTTCTCCGGCGGTCTCGCTCGCGGGATGCGGAACGCGCTGATCGACGCGATCGGCCCGGTCCATCCGAGCGCACCCCGCTTTCCCTATGCCTCCGCCGTCCTCGCCGACCTTCGACGAGTTGCCGAGGCGGACGGGCGTGGCGACTATTCGCCGCTATGGGCCGGGCAAGCCGCAGCGCTCGGGAAACCGCTCGCCGGCGATCCGCTGGAGAGCGCACAGGCGCTCACTGAGCGGCTGGCGCGTGAGGTGGTCGAATTGCTAGGAGAGCTGCCGTGATCGAGGTCGTCCGCATCTCCGCGCTCAGCGACAACTATATCTGGCTCGTCCATGACGATGCCTCGGGCGAGACGATCGTCGTCGATCCGGCGCAGGCCGAGCCGGTGCTCGCCGCGGCGGAAGCGCGCGGGTGGACGATCGACGCGATCTGGAACACCCACTGGCATCCCGATCAC
Organism: Sphingomonas sp.; assembly: GCF_036402235.1. Taxonomy (GTDB): domain Bacteria; phylum Pseudomonadota; class Alphaproteobacteria; order Sphingomonadales; family Sphingomonadaceae; genus Sphingomonas. Next base: position 41,139 of record NZ_DASWTG010000086.1, read on the forward strand.
ACGGGCGGCAATGCGGCGATCAAGGAAGCGACCGGCTGCACCGTGATCGCCCCCGCCGCGGAGGCTGCGAAGATCCCGACCGCCGACCGGCTCGTCGCCGAGGGTGATGTCGTCAAGCTGGGCGCGCACGCAGCGCAGGTGCTGGAAGTGCCCGCGCATACGGCCGGTCACATCGCCTATCACCTCGCCGACGATGAGATCGTCTTTGTCGGCGACACGCTGTTCGCGATGGGCTGCGGCCGGCTGTTCGAGGGCACGGCGGCGCAGATGTTCGCGAACATGCAGCGGCTGGCCGCGCTGCCCGGCGACACGACCGTCTATTGCGCGCACGAATATACTCAGTCGAACGGCCGCTATGCGCTGGTCGCCGAGCCGGACAATCAGGCGCTGGCGGAGCGGATGGCCGAGGTGGATGCGATGCGTGCGCAGGGGCTGGCCACGGTGCCGACCACGATCGCGCTCGAGCGCGCGACCAACCCCTTCATGCGCGCGCGCAGCGTCGCCGAGCTGGCCGAGCGCCGCGCCGCCAAGGACAGCTTCAAGGCCTAGCGGCGTTCCTGCCAGGTGACGACGCGCCACAGATAATAGGCCAGCGCCGCCACCGTGAAGCCGATCGCGACGGGGCCGACATAGTCCTGCAACCGCTCGAACTGCGACCCCAGCAGCAGCCCGGCATAGGCCAGCACCGCGTTCCAGATCGCGCTGCCGGCAAAGGTCGCGATCAGGAAGCGCGGCAGCCCCATCTTCGCCATCCCCGCGGGCAGCGAGATCATCGTGCGGAAGGTCGGCATGAAGCGGAACACGAACACCACCCACAGGCCGTGCCTGCGGAAGAAGCGGTTGAGCCCCTGGACATCCTGCCAGCGCAGCGTCAGCCAACGGCCATAGCGATCGACGAAGGGCTTCAGACGCGCGACCCCGATCCAGCGTCCCACACCGTACCAGAACATGTTGCCCAGCGTGGTGCCCAGCGTGCCCCAGATCAGCAGCGGGGTCATCGCCATGTCGCCGCGCGCCACCGCCATGCCGCCGAACCCCATGATCACCTCGGACGGGATCGGCGGGCACACATTCTCGAGCGTCATCAGGATGAAGATCCCGACATAGCCGCCCCAGGCGATCAGGTTGAGGATGAATTCGGTCACTGACTGGAATGAACCCGCGAACCGCCCAAAGGATCAGCCGCGTTCAGCCACGCGCCGCTCGATCGCGTCCCAGATCATGCCCGCTGTATCGGTGCCGTTGAACGTGTCGATCGCGACGATTCCGGTGGGCGAGGTCACATTGATCTCGGTCAGCCACTCGCCGCCGATCACGTCGATGCCGACGAAGATCAGCCCGCGCGCCTTGAGCTCCGGGCCGAGCGCGGCGCAGATCTCCTGCTCCTTCGGCGTCAGCTCGGTCTTTGCCGCCTTGCCGCCGACCGCGAGGTTGGAGCGGATCTCGCCCTCGCCCGGCACGCGGTTGACAGCGCCCGCGACCTCGCCGTCGACCAGCACGATGCGCTTGTCGCCCTTTGCCACGTCGGGGAGGAAGGCCTGGATCATGTGCGGCTCGCGATAGGCGGTGTTGAACACCTCGATCAGCGAGGACAGGTTGGCGCCGTCCGCGTCGATCTTGAAGATCGCCTTGCCGCCGTTGCCGTGCAGCGGCTTGACCACGATCGCGCCGTGCTTCGCCAGGAACGCCTTCGCCTCGTCGAGGCTGCGGGTGACCAAGGTCGGCGGCATGAAGCGCGCGAAATCGAGCACCCACACCTTCTCCGGCGCGTTGCGCACGCTGGCGGGATCGTTGACCACGAGGGTCCGGTCGGCGATCCGCTCGAGCAGGTGGGTGGCGGTGATGTAGCCGAGATCGAAGGGCGGGTCCTGGCGCATCAGGACGACATCGGCCTCCTCGCCGAGATCGAGCTTCACCGGGTCACCGAAGCTGAAATGATTGCCCGCGACGCGCTGCACGCTCACCGGATGCGCGGTGGTCCAGACCCGGCCGTCGGCATAGTTGAGCGCCTCGGGCGCATAGTGGAACAGCCGGTGCCCGCGCGCCTGGCCCGAGAGCATCAGCGCGAACGTCGAATCACCCGCGATGTTGATCGCATCGAGCGGGTCCATCTGGACGGCGACGGTGAGGGGCTTGGTCACGTATCCTGAACTCCGTTCGCCCTGAGCTTGTCGAAGGGCTGTTCTGTCTGGGGTGGGGTAAAGGGAAGGACGGCGCTTCGACAAGCTCAGCGCGAACGGAACATGGGGGTGCCCCCATCAAATGTCACCCGATCCAGGCATTCTCGATGTAGCGAGGGCGCACGCCGGGGGCGAGCAGCAAGACATCGACGCGGATATCCTCGCCGTTCGCGGCGTAGCGCGGCATGAGATACTCGGCCGCCGCCGCGACGCGGGCGAGGCGGCGCTCGTCGATCGCGAAGTCCAGCTCGGCCTCGGTCGCGCGGGCCTTGACCTCGACGAAGGCGACGAGCTTGCCGCGCCTCGCCACCAGATCGACCTCGCCCGCCGGCGTGCGCACGCGACGGTCGAGGATGCGCCAGCCGCGCAGCCGCAGATACCAGGCCGCGCGCGTCTCGCCGTCGCGCCCGGATTTTTCCGCGAGGCGGCGGTCGCGCGCCACCTAATCCTCCCCCGCCAGGGGGAGGTGGCAGCCGAAGGCTGACGGAGGGGGAGGATTCCAGAACGCTGCCGGCCTGTTTCCTCCCCCTCCGTCGCGCTGCGCGCGCCACCTCCCCCTGGCGGGGGAGGATTGAAGATCGGAATGCTGAGCCGCTCTAACCACCCTTCATCTCCATCGCCCGCGCGTAGAGCGCCTTGCGGTCGAGGCCGAAGCGCTTCGCCACCTCACCCGCGGCCTTGGACACGGGCAAACGGGTCAGCGCCTCGGCGAGGGCGGCGTCGGCATCCTCGGCGCTGGCGGGCGGGGCCTCGCCGGGCGGGGCGACGACCACGACGATCTCGCCCTTGGGCGGGGCGTCGGCATAGCGCGCGGCGAGTTCGGCGAGGGTGCCGGTGACGCATTCCTCGAACTTCTTGGTGATCTCGCGCGCGACCGCCGCCTCGCGATCGCCCAGTCCCTCAGCCAGCGCCGACAGTGCGGCCGAGATGCGCGGGCCCGATTCGTAGAAGACCAGGGTGGCGCGGACCGCGGCGACCTCGGCGATCGTCTCGGCGCGGGCCTGTTGCCTCGAGGGCAGGAAGCCCATGAACAGGAAGCGGTCGGTGGGGAGGCCCGCCAAGGTCAGCGCGGCGATGCCCGCGCAGGGGCCGGGGATGGTGGTCACCGCATGCCCCGCCGCGCGGGCGTCGCGCACCAGCTTGAAGCCGGGATCGGAGATCAGCGGGGTGCCCGCGTCGGACACCAAAGCCACCGCTTCGCTCGCCATCCGCGCCACGAGGCCAGGTCGCACCGCCTCGGCATTGTGATCGTGGTAGGGGGTCATCGGCCGCCTGGCGCCGAGGTGGCGGAACAGCCCAGCCGTCACGCGCGAGTCTTCGACTGCAACAATATCGGCGTTCAGGAGTATATGGGCCGCGCGCGGGGAAAGGTCGCCGAGATTGCCGATCGGCGTCGCGACGATGTAGAGGCCGGGGGCAAGAACGAGTGTCATTGGGGAGCGTCATGGCAGAGGCAGCAGTGAAACCGCAACGGGGCATCGCCTTGCTGCTCCGGGGTCTCGTGATCGCGGGGGCGCTGGCGGTCTCCGCCTGCGTGCGCCCGTCCGGCCCGCCGCCCGCCCCGACTCGCCCCGAGCCCGCCCCCGTCCGCCCCGCGCCCGGCCCGGTCCGCCCCGGCCTGCCCGAGGAGGATGGCGCGCGCCATCGCGTCGCGCTGCTGGTGCCGCTGTCGGGCGGCAATGCCGGGGTCGGCCGCAGCCTCGCCAACGCCACCCAGCTCGCCATCCTCGACCTCAAGGCCGAGGATGTCCGCATCACCACCTATGACACCGCGACCGGCGCCGCCGCCGCGGCGCAGCGCGCGCTGGCCGACGGCAACAAGCTGATCCTCGGCCCGCTGCTCGCCGAGGATGCGCGCGCCGTTGCGCCGATCGCGCGCGGCGCCGGGGTGCCGGTGCTGAGCTTCTCCAACGACACCAGCGTGGCGGGCAACGGCACCTATCTGATGGGCTATGCCCCCGCCCAGTCGATCGAGCGCGTGGTCGATCACGCCCGGCGCAGCGGCGTGACCGAGTTCGCCGGCCTGATGCCGACCGGCCTCTATGGCGAGCGCGCCTCGACCGCCTTCCTCCGCGCGGTCGAGGGTGCGGGCGGCAAGGTCACCGCGCTCGAGACCTATAACCGCGGCGCGGTGAACCAAGCCGTGGCGCGGCTCGCGCGGTCGCCGTTCCAGGCGGTGCTGATCGCCGACGGCGCGACCGGCGCGGTCGCCGCGGTCCCCGGCATCCGCCGCGCCAGCCCCGGCGCGCGCATCATGGGCACCGAGCTGTGGAACAGCGATTCGGGAATCGGCGGGGTCACCGCGCTCAACGGCGCGTGGTTCGCCAGCGTGTCGGACACCTATTACCGCACCTATGCCGCCAAATACCGGGCGCGGTTCGGCGCGGCGCCCTATCGCCTCTCGACGCTGGGCTATGACGCCGTGCTGCTGACCGCGCGAATCGCGCGCGACTGGCGGCCGGGCACGGCCTTTCCCACCGCACGGCTGAGCGACCGCGACGGCTTCGCGGGCCTCGACGGCGCGTTCCGCTTCGGCCGCGACGGCATCGCCGAGCGCGCGCTGGAGGTGCAGGAGATCCGGGGCGGCACCACCGTCACCGTTTCCCCCGCACCGCAGGGATTTGGCGGGCGGTAGGAGAAGTTTGACGCGCGCGTTGTTGCGCGTGTCAACTTGTTCCACCTTGCCTGTTTGTCAAAGAGCCGGGCCACGACCCGATCCATTGATGCCAGCAAATGAAATCCAACATTGCAAGAGCGCGTGAATTCATGTGCCCTTGCAATGACTTGGGAGATATGGGCTAGCCGCGGACGATCTCTCGGAGCAGGGCTTCGAGGACCGGCATGCCGGCGTCGGTGACAGCGAGGCGATTGCCGGAGCGGAACAAGTAGCGGTCGAAGTTCGGACTCGTGACTTTCGCCATGTCCACCATTCCCCCCGGAATGTCCGAAAGGTCGATCCCTTCCGTCAAGCGCAGGCCCATGACGAGCCGCTCCGTCGCCACCTCCTTGTCCGAAAGCGGCGTCTCCTCCTGAAGCCCGCTGCCGTTGCGCTCCACCGCGGCGATCCAGTTCTCGGGCTTCTTGTGGCGCAAGGTCGCGAGACCGCCGCGGCGGCCATGCGCGCCGGGGCCGACCCCGGCATAGTCGGTGTAGCGCCAGTAAGCGAGGTTGTGGCGGCTCTCCGCGCCCGGGCGGGCATGGTTCGACACCTCGTAGCGCGGCAGGCCGGCGGCCTGGGTGAGCGCCTGCGTCACGTCCCACAGATCGGCGGCGGCATCCTCGTCGGGGATGGTCAGCTCGCCCTTCGCCGCGAGCGTGGCGAAGCGCGTGCCCGGCTCGATCGTGAGCTGGTAGAGCGAGAGATGCTCGGTGCCGAACGACAGCGCGCGGGTCAGCTCTGCTTCCCACGCCGCGACGCTCTGGCCCGGGCGGGCATAGATCAGGTCGAAGCTGACCCGGCGGAACGCGCGCTGGGCGGTGGCGAGCGCGGCGAGCCCTTCATCGACGCCATGGGCGCGGCCGAGGAAGCGCAGCGCCGTATCGTCGAGCGCCTGGAGCCCGAGCGAGACGCGGTTGACCCCGGCGGCGGCGAGATCGGCGAAGCGCGCCGCCTCGACCGAGGAGGGGTTTGCCTCCAGCGTGACCTCGAGATCGCCGGCGGGCGCCCACGCCGCCGTCGCCGCATCGATCACCGCGGCGACGGTCTGGGGCGGCATCAGCGAGGGGGTGCCGCCGCCGAAGAAGATCGACCCCAGCCGCCGCCCGGGCAGCAGCGCGGCCTCATGCGCGAGGTCGGCGAGCAGCGCCTTGCGCCACGCATCCTGGTCCACCACGTCGCGGACATGGCTGTTGAAATCGCAATAGGGGCATTTGGAGACGCAGAAGGGCCAGTGGACGTAAAGGGCCAAAGGCGGCTGCGGTCGGGAAGCGTTCATTTGCGGCGCGCTATGCGCCCGAACGGAGGTTTGCGAAAGATGCTGCTGCCGTTGCTGCTGCTCACGGGATGCTCGGCGCCGCAGGAGGCGCCCGAGCGCGTGGTCGAACCGCGCCGGTTCGAGGACAATGCGCCGCGCGGCGGCGAGCGGCTGCGTGAGACGATGCTGGACATGCACAATGAAGCGCGCGCGAACGTGCGGATGCCGCCGCTGAGCTGGGATCCGGCGCTGGCAGAGGATGCGGAGCGCTATGCGAAGGAGCTCGCCCGCCGCGGCGTGTTCAAGCATTCAAAGCAGCCGCGCGGCCCGGCGGCGCAGGGCGAGAATCTGTGGACGGGCACGCGCGGCGCCTATCGCTACGAGGAGATGGCGCAGCACTGGATCGACGAGCGGCGCGACTTCGTGAACGGGCCGGTGCCGAACGTGAGCCGGACGGGGAAGTTCGGCGACGCCGGCCACTACAGCCAGATCATCTGGTCGACGACGGCGCGCGTCGGCTGCGCGCTCGCGAGCAACCGGCGCGACGATTATCTGGTGTGCCGCTATTCCCCCGCGGGCAATGTGTGGGGACAGCGGGCGCTGCCTTAGGGCGGATCGACATTTAGCGATTCCTCCCCTT
>NZ_DASWTG010000087.1:0-59894 GCF_036402235.1 Sphingomonas sp.
CCCTGGCGGGGGAGGATCAAAGAATATCGAACATCGACTAATATAGCCCGCTACCGCCTTCCCCCCGGAGACGGCAGCGGGCGGCGCCTCAACGGCAATAGCAGTTCTTGCTCTTCACCGGCGCGCGATACAGTTTCTTGCTGGGGGCACGGCGCACGACCCTGCGCCCGCCATAGGTCACATATTCCTCGGTCACGGTCGTGGTCGTGGTCACCACCGGCGCCGACTGGATCACCACAGTCGTGGTCGCCGGGGCGCCGTAATAATAGCCTTGGGTGTAGCAGTTCGCGACGCACACCAGCGGCCGCGCCGCATAGCCCCGATGCCCATAGTCCCCGCGATAGTCGTAGCGGTCGTCATGCCGCAGGCGCACGTCGCGGTCATATTCGGACTCGTCCGCATAATCGGGCGCGTCGTAATCGACGCCATGGCCGCGATCCTCGTCGGCATCATAGCCGTCATCGTCATAATAGTCATAGCCATGGCCGTCGCGGTCCCAGTCGAGGCCGCTCACCGAATCCCACACGCGGCCGCGCCGGTCGATCAGCACCGCATCGTCATAATAGCGGATCCAGTCATAGCCCGCCGCCGGCGCGCTCAGCCCCCAGCTCGACCAGTCGTTGATCCAGAAGCCGCCGCCGATCCAGTAGCTCGGCAGCGTCCAGCCGCGCACCGGACGGCGATAGGCGCCCCAGCCACCCGGCGCCTTCCATCCGGCATGCCAGCGCCCGTCGATCCGCCGCCCCCAGCGGCCCGGGCGCATCGGCTGCCAATGGCCCGGCCGCGGTGTCCCGGGCTTCCATGTGCCGGGCCGATGCGGCGTTCCAGGCCTCCATCCGCCTTGCGGCGGTTGGCCAGGCCTCCATCCGCCTTGCGGCGGACGCGCCGGCTGCCAGCTGCCGGGCCGCGGCATGCCGGGACGCTGCGGCATGTGCCGCACGGCGGGCGCTCCCGCGGCAGGCGTCGCGACCATCGGTGCGGCCGGCGCGATCGCAACCGGCGCCGGGTAGGAGGCGCCCCGCACCTGCTGCGCGTGCGAGGGCATGGCGAGCGACAGGCCGCTGACGGCTGCGACGATCAGGGTGGCGGTACGCATCGTGGCGGCAAACTCCCTTTTGGAATCGCGCCGGCCAAAGGCGAAGACGCGAATCTTCACCCTTTCTTAACATTCTCGCCCGCGTCGCTCCACGATACGCTGTGGTTAAAAGTCCCAAATCGGGCCAATGGCTTAGTCGGCACTCAAGCCTGGCAGCCAAAGCCGTGCCAATTCAGAACAGCAAGATCCGCGTCAGCGCGCGATTCGCGGCGCCAGCAGCGCCGCCAGCGCCTCGCATCCCGCCGCGTCCTCGGCATCGAACCGTCCCCGCACGGGGCTATCGAGATCGAGCACGCCGATCAGCCTGCCCTCGTGCGAAATCGGCACGACCAGCTCGGCGTTGCTTGCCGCGTCGCACGCGATATGGCCAGGAAAGGCATGGACGTCCTCGACCAGCTGGGTCTCCCCGCTCGCCGCCGCGGCGCCGCATACGCCCTTGCCGAACGGGATGCGGATGCACGCCGCCTTGCCCTGGAACGGCCCGAGCACCAGCTCGCCCTCGACGTTGCGGTAGAACCCCGCCCAGTTGAGGTCGGGCAGATACTGCCAGATCAGCGACGCGGCGTTGGCCATGTTGGCGATGGCGTCGTCCTCCCCTGCGGTCAGCGCATCGAGCGCGGCCAGCAGGTCGCGGTAAAGCTCGGCCTTGGATCCGGCCGCGATGTCGAAACTGTACATGCATGCGCAAGTGGCCCGCGGCGGCGCCATGCGCAAGGGGATCAGGGGCAGCGCACGCGGTCCATCCCGTCCGCGCTCAACGTCCTCCCGTCCACCGAGAGGGTGAAGCGCCGCTCATTCTCCCACGTCTCGCCCTCGCCGGTGTAGCGCGCGCGCACCGCGATCGTTTGCCCCTCCTCGCGCACCGCCAGCACCTCGCCGCTGCTCTCGTGGAAACGGATGCGCTTCGCCTCGATCCGCAGCCGGCTGTCGTTGCGCGCGGTGCCGCAATCGGCCGCCACGCGATTCCACTCGCCCCGGAACGCCTCGGGGATCACCTCCGCTTCGGCCGGCGCGGACGGCGAGATTGCCGGGACCGGCAGCGGAGCTTCCGGCCCGGGCGCGGTCGGCCGCTCGGCCTCGTTCGTCACGGATGGCGGTGCCGCCTCCTGCGAGCAGGCGGCGAGGATCACGGGCAAAGCGAGCAGCAACGGGCGCATCCTGTCCCAACGCACGAGCTAGCGCGCGGTGCCCTTGCCGTCCGCCTTGGCAAAGGCGCGCAGCGCGTCCTTTCCGTTCCAGCGCGCGGTCCGGTCATCCGACGCGGCCAGCTTCGCCGCCAGTTCGCGCGCCGCCGCGCGCAGTGCCGGATCCTTCTTCCCGCCGATCGCGCGCAACGCCCAGTTGGCGCCCTTCTTCACGAAATTGCGTTCGTCGCTCGCCGCGCCCTCGATCAGCGCAAGGCCGCGCGGATAGTCCGCCGGCTTCCCGTGCAGCGCCAGGCAGGCAAGCAGCGCGAACCCCGCGCGCCGCCCCATCTCGTCGTTGAGCCGCGTCCACGGCTCCACCATCGCCGCCGCGCCATCGACCTTGTCGAACAGCTTGAAGCACGCGGTGTCGGTCACCGCCCAATTGTCGAACCCGGCGCGCCACGCGTCCATCTGCGCATGCGTCACCCGCGCCGGATCGTCGATCAGGAACGCAATCATCCGTCCCTCATAGACCCGCGTCCCCCACATCGCGGCCGCCAGATCATGATCCTTGCCCAGCGGCCTGGCGATCGCCTGGATCCGCGCCATCGGCACGCCGAACACGCGGTCGGCGGTGACGATGCCGTAGCGCGGCCCCATCGCATCGCGCACCTTGGCCGATCCCTCGGCCTCCAGCGCCGCCAGTACCGCTGCGGCCCGCGCGGTCATTCGATCCGCACCTTGCCGCGCCCGGCCTTGATCGCCGACCGCCCCTTCTTCTCGTCCACCCGCCGCGCCTTGGCCGCCTTGCTCGGCTTGGTCCTGATTCGCCGCGCATCGCGTTCGTGCGCCCTGGCGATCAGCTCCATCACCCGCTCGCGGGCATCCTGCCGGTTGGCCTCCTGCGTGCGGAATTTCCGCGCAGTGATCACCAGCTCGCCGCCCGCGGTCATCCGGCTCCCGGCCAGCTCCCTGAGCTTGGCATAGGCATAGGGCGGCAGGCCCAGCCTGAACACATCGACGCGCAGCTGCACCGCGGTCGCCACCTTGTTGACATTCTGCCCGCCCGGCCCGGACGCGGCGAGGAACTTCTCCTCGACGATCGCCGCCTCGGGCAGCTCAGGCATCGCTGGCCCCGGCTTCGTAGCCGCTCCCGCCAAACCCCATCGCCTTGAAGCGCTCGGGCGTCGGCGCCTCGGCATGGACGTCGGGCTTGCCCGGCCGCGGCACGGTGAGCTGCGCGGCGTGGAGCATCATCGTGCGCCCGCCCGCGACGCCATAGACCGGATCGCCGGTGATCGGGATACCCAGCCCCTCGGCGGCATGCACGCGGATCTGATGCGTGCGGCCGGTCTCGGGATAGAAGGCGACGAACGCCCGCCCCTCCTTCGCATCCAGCACCCGCCAGCGCGTCCGCGCCGCCTTGCCTCTCCGGCTGCCGTCCGCATCGCCCGTCATGCGCCAGCCGCGCTCCGCGCTCGATACCTTGATCAGCGGCAGGTCGATCAGGCCCGAAGACTCCTCGGGCACCCCGTCGATCACCGCCAGATAGCGCTTGGTCACCGCGCCCGCCTCGAACGCCTGCTGGAAGCGCGCATGCGCCTTGGGGTTGCGCGCAAGCAGCAAGCAGCCGCTCGTGTCGCGATCCAGCCGGTGCACCGCGGTCGGCCAGCGCCGGAAGCCGAAGGTCAGATTGCCCAGGTAATTCTCCAGGCTGACCGATCCGTCGCGCGGCGGATCGACCGGCAGGCCTGCGGGCTTGTCGATGATGATCGCCTCGCCGTCGATGAAGAGAACTTGGTCCTGGATCATGCCCCGCTTTGCGGAAAGGCGGGGCCGCATGCAATGGGGATCACTTCCCGTCAGGAAACGCAGCGACCAGCGCGTCATGCTCCTTGCGGCTGATCCGGATCATCGATCCGTGCCGCACGCCCGCCGGCATCGCGTAGCGGTTCCACGCCGGCACGCCGGTGTTGCCCGACACCTGATACCAAGGCCCTTCCAGCCGCCGCGCCTTGGACAGGCCGTATCCGGTCCCGGCATATTGCTCGTAATAGAGCAGCCATTCGCGATTCCCGGGCGATCGGATCAGCGTCGGCGCCTCGCGAAAATTGGGGCTGAGCGGCGGGCCGGGCTCGGGATAGGGGCCGAGCAGCGACGGCGCGCAGCTGATCCGGATCGTCTTGCCGGTCGTCCAGTCATAGGACGGATAGCGCTCGTCCTTGACGATCGCGCAATAGCCGCCCGCCGGGTTGGGCTGGATGACCGTGTCGATCGTCGCCATGTCCCATCCGAACAGCCGCCGCGGCGGCCCGTCGAAGGTCCTGAGGTCCTTCGACAGCACATAGAGCGTGCGCTGGCTCGCCCAGTAGCGCTCAGGGTCCTTGTCCGATCCCGGCACGTTCGGCGTGTGCCAGCTCAGCAGGAACTGACCCGACGGCTTGTCGAAATAGAGCTTGGGGGCGCCGATCCGCTGCATCGCGTTAGGTAGCCCGGCGATGCCCTTGAGGTCCGGCCGGTAGGTGCCATAGGGCGTCCAGCGGATCAGGTCGCCCGAGACCCAAAAACGGATCAGCGGATCGCTGTCGCTCTTGTTCCCCACCAGATAATAGCGCCCGTCCGGCCCACGCGCGATCGAGGCATGGCCGTGATAGTCGGCCGACACCGGCCTGCCGCCGTTCAGCCGCTTCCAGTGCAGGCCGTCGACGCTCGCCGAATAATAGAGGACGCCGTAGCGCTCCTTGGTCATGTGCGCGAACAGATAGGCCGTGGCGGGATCGACATGCGGCGTCTCGGGTGCGCCGGGCGGCACCTCCTGCCCTGCAGCCGCCGGCATGGCAGCGAGCGTCGCGATGGCGAGCAAGGTCCAGGGGAATCGCCGCATGCTTCACGCCTCCGCTACCCGCGCGCGGCGAAGCCTGCGGCTCCCGCGTCACCAGTCGCGGGATAGCCTGACGATTATTATCATACAAGTGCGATAATTAACCTGTCACCCGAAGCGATAGGAATCCATCGCCAGCACGCCATAGGTGTAGCTGTGGTGCAACCGCTGCCCCGGCATGCCGCCCGCCCCCATCGCGGTGAACAGCGGCAGGATGTGGTCCGGCGTCGGATGGTTCTGCCTGCCGAACGGAGCGCGCTCGACCGCATGCAGCACCGCATCTGTATCGCCCGCGTCCATCCGCTCTTTCATCCAGTCCGCGAACGCCGAGACCCACTCGGGCACCGCCGCATCATGGTCGCGCGCCTCGGCGAAGATCGCGCGCAGATTGTGCGTCAGGCTGCCCGATCCGATGATCAGGATATTGCGCTCGCGCAGCGGCGCCAGCGCCTGCCCTACGCGATGATGCCATTCGGGCGCATGCGCGCTGCTGATCGACAGCTGCACCACCGGCACGTCCGCCCCGGGCCAGGCGAGCATCAGTGGCACCCACGCACCATGGTCGAGCCCGCGCTTTGGATCGAGGAAGGCAGGGATCCCCGCCGTCTCGACCAATGCCGCGACCTCCGCCGCCAGCGTGGGATCGCCCTTCGCCGGATAGCGCAGGTCGAACAATTTCTGCGGGAACCCGCCGAAATCGTGGATCGTCGCCGGCGCCTCCACCGAGGTCACCACCGCCTCCGCCATATCGTGATGCGCGGAGACCATCAGAATCGCATCGGGCCGCTCGACCTGCCCGGCCAGCCCGGCGAGGAACTCCCGCGCCGGGCTGGGCTCGAACATGATCATCGGCGAGCCGTGCGATACGAACAGGGCAGGCTGACGCGCCATCGGATCAGCCGAACAGCTTCGCCGCGGTCTCGGCGATGCGCTTGCCCTGGTAGCGGGCGCCACCCAGATCCGCCTCGCTCGGCTGGCGGCTGCCGTCGCCATCGGCGATCGTGGTCGCGCCATAGGGGCTGCCGCCCTTCACCTCGTCCACGCCCATCTGCGCGGCATAGCCATAGTCGAGCCCGACGATGGAAAGCCCGTGATGGAGCAGGTTGGTGATGATGCTGAACAGCGTCGTCTCCTGCCCGCCATGCTGGCTCGCGGTCGAGGTGAAAGCACCGCCGACCTTGCCGACCAGCGCACCGCGCATCCAGATGCCGCCGGTCGTGTCCCAGAACGCCGCCATCTGGCTCGCCATGCGGCCATAGCGGGTCGGCGCGCCGACGATGATCGCGTCGTAATTGGCGAGCGCCTCGGGTCCTTCGATCACCGGATGCGAATGATCGGCCTGGAACCCCGCGGCCGCAACCACCTCGGGCGGCGCCGTCTCGGGCACGCGGCGGATATCGACCTCGGCGCCCGCCGAGCGCGCGCCTTCGGCAACCGCGTCGGCCATCTTCGAGAGATGTCCGTAGGACGAGTAATAGAGGACCAGAACCTTGGCCATGATGTGTCTCCTGATGTGTAGAGGGGGGTGGAGCGGCCCGCCTTGGGAAGGGGGGCAGGCCGCGGGCCGCTCCGGGGGGTCTTGTCAGTCGGCGTCGACCAGGACGATCTCGGCGTCCTCGATCGCGGTGATCGTCACGGTCTGCCCGCCGGTCAGGGCGGCGCCGTCACGCGCGTCGAAGGGCTGTCCATCGATCGTGATCTTGCCCACCGCGGGAACGAGATAGGCATAGCGCCCCTCGCCCACCGTGTGCGTCAGGCTCTCGCCCGCCTTGATCGTCGCGCCCAGCACGCGGGCATCGGCGCGGATCGGCAGCGCGTCGGTGTCCTCGGCAAAGCCCGAGGCCAGCGTCACGAACCTGCCCGAGCGCTCGCCCTTGGGAAACGGCTTGGCGCCCCAGCTCGGCGCGCCGCCTTCGGCCCGCGGCACGATCCAGATCTGGAACAGCGTCGTGGTCTCCGGCTCGAGATTGTACTCGGCGTGCCGCACGCCGGTGCCCGCGCTCATCACCTGGACGTCGCCGGCGCCGGTCTTGCCGGTGTTGCCCATCGAGTCCTGGTGCGTGATCGCCCCGGTGCGGACATAAGTGATGATCTCCATGTCCTTGTGCGGGTGCGCCGGAAAGCCGCTGTTGGGCGCGATCTCGTCGTCATTCCACACGCGGAGCGATCCCCAGCTCATCCGGTCGGGGTCGTAATAGTTGGCGAAGCTGAAGTGATGGCGAGCGTTGAGCCACCCGTGATCGGCATGGCCCAGGCTGTCGAACGAGCGTTTCTCGATCATGTGTGCCTCCTTGGTTGACGCCCAAGATAGGCTCTGCGATCAGTGCGTAAATGGAAACGTCCGAAACAGATCGTTTCGTATTTACAGACAAGCCGTCACCCCGGCCTTGAGCCGGGGTCAAGCTTCTTACACGTCGCGGAAGGAGCGGGACCCCGGCTCAAGGCCGGGGTGACGGAGTTGATCAGGAGCAACCGATGCGCTTACCCGATTTTGAAGCCTGGGCGATCTTCGCCTGCGTCGTCGAGCACCGCTCGTTCAGCGGCGCTGCTGACGCGATCGGCGTGTCCAAGGCGACCGTGTCCAAGGCGATCGCCCGCCTGGAAACCCAACTCGGCACCGCACTATTCCATCGCACCTCGCGCCGCCTCACCCTCACCGACAGCGGCAATGCGCTGGCCGAGCGCGCCGGCCGCATCCTGGCCGAGGCGCAGCAGGCCGAGGAGGCCGCGCTCGATGCCGCCAAGGCGCCCTCGGGCCTGGTCCGCATCGCCGCCCCGATCACCTTCGGCATCCGCTTCGTGTCCGACGCGATCGCCGACCTGCTCGTCGCGCATCCCGGCATCGAGATCGATCTGCGGCTGTCCGACGCGCGCGTGGACATCGTCGCCGACGGCTTCGACATCGCGCTGCGCATCGCCGATCTGCCCGACAGCTCGCTGCGCGCCCGCCGCCTCGCCCCGATCACCGCGCGCGTCGTCGCAGCGCCCAGCTATCTCGAGAAGCACGGCACCCCGCGCCATCCGGCCGACCTCGCCCACCATGCCTGTTTCCTCTACGCCAATGCGATCGGCGCCTGGCATTTCCGCAAGGCGGATGGCGAAGAGGCGGCGGTCCGTCCCGCCGGCCCGCTGATCACCGACAATGGCGACGCGATGCTCCCGGCTCTGCGCGCCGGACTCGGCATCGCCCGCCTGCCCGATTTCATCATTGACGAGGATCTGGCGAAGGGGACGCTGGTCGAGATCCTCACCGGCTGGTCGCCGATGAACATCGCGCTTCATCTGCTCACCCCGCCCAGCACCCTGCGACCGGCGCGAGTCGAGCTGGTGATCGACTATCTCTCGCACCGCTTCCGCAACATCTGCAGCAGGGTCGAGGCCGAGCGGACCGCGAGCCGCGCATAGAAAAAGGCCGGCCCGCGCACCCGCGGACCGGCCTGTTTTCCTGTGCCTTCAGATCAGAGCTTGTAGCGGAAGCCGATACGGAACTGACGTCCCAGCATGTCCGAGTAAGTGGTGTTCGATGCGTTGCCCGTCTCCGGAACCAGCAGCGGCCAGCGGTTGAACAGGTTGGTCACATTGAAGAACACTTCCGCTTCGGAGCTGCCTGCCTTGACCTTCTGGGTCAGGTTGAGGTCGGCATAGAACAGCCCCGACACGCGATTGTTGTCATAGGTCGGGAAGTTCGTCGTCGAGAGCGGGCAGCCGCTGGTGCACTCGATGCCGTTCGCGACATATTTGCCTGCGCTTATGCCACGGCCCGTGAACGTCGCCGAGAAGGTCGGCGTCTCGTAGTTGATGCTGCCGCGGAAGATCCAGGTCGGCGTGCTGAACTGGCCGCCATTCGCGCCGACGGTGTTCACCGGCGCCGAGCCGGCGACACCCGTCACCGCCAGATTCTCGATGTAGCGCGTCGCGATACCGCGCAGCGTGACCTGCCCGCCGCCCAACGGGATGCGATAGGCGGCGTCGAAGTCGATGCCGCGCACCAGCCGGCGGACATAGTTGAACGGCTGGGTGCGGATCAGCAGATAGGGCGCTCCGGGCTGCGAACGCGCCGGATCGGTGGTGATCGCATCACAATATTCCTGAACCTTGTCCGCGTAGCAACGATTGACCACCTCCTGCGCGGTGATGGAGTCAATCGCTCCTTCCAGGTCGATGCGGAAATAGTCGGCCGATATGGTGAAGCCGGGCAGGAAGCGCGGCGACAGCACTGCACCGATGTTCCACGAATTGGCGACTTCGGGCTTCAGGTTCGGATTGCCCGTGGTCAGGCCCGAATAACCGTAGCGCTGCGGTCCGTTCGCACCGTCCTGAGTATAGATCGGGTTCGCCACGGAGTCGCTGTTGGCGGTGCCCGCCTGGTACAGCTCGTTGAGGTTGGGCGCGCGGATGTCGCGCGAGCGGGTCACGCGGATCCGGATATCCTCGATCGGCTGCCAGGTCGCGCCCAGCTTCCAGGTCGTGACATAGCCGGCGTTCGAGTAGTCGGTAGCGCGCACCGCACCGTTGAACTCGAGCCCGAAGCCCAGCGGCACGACGGTCTCGAGATAGGCTTCCTTCACCCGGTATTTGCCCCGGAAAGGCAGATAGTTGCCGACCGACCAGGCGTTGCTGGTGGTCCCGTTGGGATTGATCACCGGCTGGAACTCGGTCGGCACGCTGCCGCGGATCTTCTCCTCGCGATACTCGCCGCCCACCGACACGCTGACGTCGCCGGCCCAGGTCGCGAACGGCGTGAAGGCCCAGTTGGTGCCGACCACGATCTGCTCCAGCACCTGATCGCGATACGGATCGCCGAGCACATAGTCGATCGCCGCCGGATTGGCGACGCCCAGGCCGAGGCGGTTGAGCGGCACGCAGTTCGGATCGTCGTTCGTCGTGCTGGCATCGACGTTGATCAGGCACTGGATCGAGCCGACCGCATAGCCGCGCGCGTTGCCGGCCGGCGCGAACGCCGCGGCGGTGGCGGCATTCATGCGCGCGGTGTGCATGATGTTGCGCAGCTGCTCGCGCACGTCGGACCGGCCATACTGGCCATAGAAGTCCCAGCGGGCGGTCCTGCCGAACGCATCGAACGTGCCTTCAAAGCCGAGGACATAGCGCTGGACCTTGCGCTCGTTGTCGATCGCGCGGAACGGCAGGTCGGCGGCGGTCGTGGCCAGGGTGAAGCTGCTGACGCCGTTCAGCCGCGCAGCGCCCAGGGTCTGCAGCGCAAAGGCGTTGCAGGTGACGGGCGTCGGGACGGTGGTGCAGCCCGTAGTGGTATAGGTGATGCCGGTCGACAGGTTCGGACCCGCGTTGAAGAACACCTTCTGGTGGTTGTAAGATCCCTCGAAGAACATCTCGACGCCGTCGAGAATCTCGTAGCTCAGCCGGCCGAACACGCCCCAGCGATCGTCTTCGGGCATCAGGCCGATGCGGCGGCCGGAGTCGTTGACTTGCCACGACCCGTTCTGGACCACCGACGGCGCAGAAGCGCCGCCGAGGGCGGGGAACTGGAAGGTGCCGTAATCGAAAACGTTCACCGAACCGCCCTGACCGAAGTACAGGCCGCGCAGCGCGGTGCTGGTGATCAGACCGCCGGGCGTCGAGTTCGAGGCGCCGACATTCCGGAGCGTCGTGATGTAGCGCGGGACCGTCGCGTTGGCGCTCCACGCCGGGTTCTCCACCCGGACATAGCCGGTGTGGTTCCACTTGCGATCGATCGGGTCGATCTCGAAGATGCCGTCCTGGTGCGCGATCTCGGCATTGAACAGCACATGGCCGCGCCCGCCGGCGAACGAGGTGCCGCCCGAGACGCTGCCCGAATAGTTGAAGCCGTCGCCATAGGTGGTGACGCCGGCCTCGCCGGTGACGCGCAGCCCCTCGAGCTTCTTGTTGAGCACGAAGTTGACCACGCCGCCGACGGCGTCCGAGCCATAAGCCGCCGAAGCGCCGCCGGTCACCACCTCCACGCGATCGACCAGTCCCTGCGGGATCGTGTTGATATCGACCCATCCGTAGATCGTCGAGCCGACCGAGCGGCGGCCGTCGAGCAGGACCAGAGTACGGCCCTCGCCCAGGTTGCGCAGGCTCAGTGCGTTGATGCCCGCCGAGCCGTTCGACAGGTTGAGGCGCGAGTTGGCCGGCTTGGTCGAGCCGGCAAGCTGCGGCAACTGGTTGACGAAATCGGCGATGTTGTTGGTCGGCGAGGTATTCTCGATGTCCTGCCGCGTCAGAACGGTCAGCGGCGTCGGCGCCTGGAACCCGTCGCGCACGATGCGCGTGCCGGTGACGACCACCTCGCCCTCGCGCTCGGGTTCCTGTGTCGCCGGGGCGGGTGCGGGGGCCGGAGCGTCCTGCGCAAGAGCCGGTTGCGCCAGCGCGCAAACCGAGACGAGAAGCGCGGCTTTGATCTTCATATTGACCCCCTGAGTGTCCCGGCCCGCGTTATCGCGTGACCACCCCTGAAAGGGCGAAGCTAACCACGCGAGCTCTCGGTCGGCAAACGCAAAAAAAGGAGGAGTCCCATAGACTGGGGATATGGCCTGCGACCGTGATAAAAAGGCGACAGCCGCGCGTATCCAGGTGGCGCGCGTGCCTACGCGCTTCCGCCGGATTCGCCGCGACTCGCGGATTCCCGCGGGTTAGCACTAAATTAACCTTTTGCCTTCAGACCTGCTTAGGTTAATGAATCAGTCGCGTTGCGGCCACAGGGGGCTGGCAACCGGCACAGGGGGATCCCGCACATGCGCGTGCTGCTGATCGAAGACGAGCCGACGACTGCCAAGGCGATCGAGCTCATGCTCTCGACCGAGGGCTTCAATGTCTACACCACCGATCTGGGCGAGGAAGGCCTCGATCTGGGCAAGCTGTACGATTACGACATCATCCTGCTCGATCTGAACCTGCCGGACATGCATGGTTACGACGTCCTCAAGAAGCTGCGCGTCGCACGGGTGCAGACCCCGGTGCTGATCCTGTCGGGCATCAGCGAGATGGACAGCAAGGTGCGCTCGTTCGGCTTCGGCGCGGACGATTACGTCACCAAGCCGTTCCACCGCGAGGAGCTGGTCGCGCGCATCCACGCCGTGGTCCGCCGCTCGAAGGGCCATTCGCAGTCGGTCATCCGCACCGGCAAGCTGGCGGTGAACCTGGATGCCAAGACCGTCGAGGTCGACGGCGCCCGCGTCCACCTGACCGGCAAGGAATATGCGATGCTGGAGCTGCTCTCGCTCCGCAAGGGCACGACGCTCACCAAGGAAATGTTCCTCAACCACCTTTATGGCGGCATGGACGAGCCCGAGCTCAAGATCATCGACGTCTTCATCTGCAAGCTGCGCAAGAAGCTCAGCATGGCATGCGACGGCGAGAACTATATCGAGACCGTGTGGGGCCGCGGCTATGTGCTGCGCGACGCCGAAGAAGTCGCCGTGCCGGTCAGCGCGGTCGCCTGACGCGAGCTTTCACGCAGAAGGGCAAATGGCCGCGGGATCCGACCGGGTTCCGCGGCCATCTCTTTTGACCGGAGCACGACCCTGGCAACCCATGTCGCCCTCCTCCACAGCGTCACCCTCGCGCCGGGCAAGCGGCTGGTGATGGCCGAATGGCGCGATATGATGGCGGCGATCGGCCTCGAGCGCCCGCATACCCTGATCGCCACCGGCAACGCGCTGTTCGACAGCAGCGGCGCGTCGGTCGCTCAGCTCGAGCAACGGCTCGAGACCGCCTTCGCCCGGCGCTTCGGCCGCCACATCGACACGATCGTGACCACCGCCGCGCAATGGCACGGCCTCGCCGCCGCCAACCCCTTCCCCGAGGAGGAGGACGGCACCCGGATCGCCGTGCGCGTCATGCGCACGCCGCTCGACCCGTCAGCCCTCGCCGCGCTCGCGCCCTATGCGACGCAGGGCGAGCAGCTGAAGCTGGTCGACGGCCATCTCTGGCTGCATTTCGCGCAGGATCCGGCGCGCTCGCGCCTCACCGCGCAGCTCACGATCAGGCGGCTCGGCGCGGGCACCGTGCGCAACTGGAACACCGTGCGCCGGCTGGACGAGATGATCGCCGGCTAGAAGCGCCGCTTGACTCATTTCGATGATTAGCTAATTATCGATTTATGAGCCAGGTCTTCAAAGCCCTTTCCGATCCCACCCGCCGCCGCGTGCTTCAGCTGCTGCGCAAGGGGCCGATGAGCGCAGGCGAGCTCAGCGACCAGTTCGACGTGTCGAAGCCGACCATGTCGGCGCACTTCGCGGTGCTGAAGGAGGCCGATCTGGTCCACACCGAAAGGGACGGCAAATCCGTCATCTATCACCTGAAGCTGACCGTGCTTGAAGAGGCGCTGCTCGGCTTCGTCCATTCGTTCGGCATCGGCGCGGAAGCGGCCGATCCCGGGAAGGAGACCGCACGATGAACAAGGAACTGATCCCCGGCATCGCCTGGGCTGCCGGTGCCATCGGCCTCGCCCTCGGCGCCACCGCCGCGCGCAAGGCCGGGCTGATCGACGGCGACACCGTCGTCCGGCTGGTCATCGGCTTCAACGGCCTGATGATCGCATGGTTCGGCAACCGAATGCCCAAGAACTTCGTGCCCGACGCCCGCGCGCGACAGGTCGCCCGCGTCGGCGGCTGGTCGATGGTGCTCAGCGGCCTCGTCTATGCCGGCTTCTGGGCGTTTGCGCCGATCCAGACCGCGGTGATCGGCGGCTGCGCCGCAGTGCTGCTCGGGATCGCGGTAACGGTCGGCTACGCGCTGTCGCTACGGGGCAAGGCGAACGCGGCCTGAAGGATCACACTTTGACCAGCCGTTCGCACGGCTTCGTCCCGATGACCTTCACGGTCGTATGCATGTGCCGGGTGACATAGCCGACCTGCTTGCGGACGCCGTTCCTGCAGCGGACCTCGATGGTGCCCTCGACCCGTGGAATGGCATAGAAATAGCCGCCCCACAGCCTGTGCAGCGCTCGCTCGGTGCTTCCATTGCCGGCCACCGCCGTTTCGACGCCCCCTGTCTCGTCGATCACGACCATCGATCCGGCCAGCCAGAAAAAGGCCGCGATCGACACCAGGGCAAAAGCGCCGATCAACCATGGCAGGGGGCTGGAAAGCAGCGTGCGCATCGGTCGAGCATCCACCACATGTCCAGCCTCCGCAAGGACCCATAACGCCCTTCCAATGTTGGAATTCATCTGATCTATCCTGATCGATGAAACAGCGGAAATCCCGGCGCCAGTCAGGTCCGCCGCGTCACCGCCGCGCGGATGGCGCGTCGCTGCCGCGTCCCGCGCCGGTGCCGTTCGTTTCCGGCGCGTCGGTGCGGCGTCAACGCCGCGTCGGACGAGCGTCGATGACGCGCAACTGGCGCGTCGGTGACGCGTCGCAGGCGCGTCGTGGAGCGAAACCGGTGCAAACCCGGCGCGTCGCCGGCGCTTCCGCCGAAAAACCCCTGTTTTCTGTCAACTTTGTAAATCGCCGCGCAACGGCGGACCGATCAGCGCCCCTGTCCTGTCCCCGCCGCGTCGCTGCGCCGGTACACGCGCTGCCCGCCGACCCAGGTCTCCAGCACTACCGTGCCGCGCAGATCGGTCGGCGACGACAGCAGCGGGTCGCGGTCGACCACGATGAAATCCGCCAGCAGCCCGGGCGCGAGATGACCGAACAGCTTCTCGCCGAACCCGGCATAGGCTGCGTCGATGGTGAAGGCCTTCCATGCCTGCTCCCTGGTCACCGCCTCCTCCGGACGCCAGCCGCCGAACGGCTGGCCCTGCGCGTCCTGCCGGGTGAACGCCGCCGCCCAGCCCTCGAACGGGTTGGGGCTCTCGACCGGATAGTCCGATCCGAACGCCAGCCGGACCTTGTTGTTCAGCATCGATTTCCAGGCATAGGCGCCCGCCAGCCGCGCTGGCCCCAGCCGCGCTTCGGCCATCGTGCGGTCGCTGGTCTGGTGCACCGGCTGCATCGAGGCGATGATGCCGTGCTTCGCGAAGCGCGGCAGATCGGCGGGGTCGACGATCTGGGCATGCTCGATCCGCCAGCGCCGGTCGCCGTTGAACGTGTCCGATACCTCGTCGATCGCGTCGAGGACCTGCTGGTTGCCGCGGTCGCCGATCGCGTGAATCGCGAACTGGAAATTGTCCATCGCCCCCCGGCTGATCGAGTTGAGCAGCTGCGCGTCGGTCAGGAACGGCAGCCCGCTATTGCCCGGCGCGTCGGCATAGGGCGCCTTGAGCCATGCCCCGCGCGAGCCGAGCGCGCCGTCGACCATCAGCTTGATCCCGCCCATCCGCAGCTTGTCGCCGTAGAGCCACGGCGTCGGGCCGGTGCCGGCCGCAACCAGCGCGGTATCGACTCCCGCCGCATAGCTCATGATCCGGAGGCGCAGCGCGCCGAGGTCACCCATGCGGCGGAAGGTCTGCCAGTCGTCCAGGCTGGTGCCCATGTCGGCGCTGGCGGTGACGCCCAGGCTCAGCAACTGATCCTGCGCCTTGAGGAACGCGGCGTTGCGGTCGCGGGGGGTGGGCTTGGGCAGCGCCTTCTCGATCAGCTCCATTGCCGCGTCGACGAACACCCCGCCCGGCTTGCCCGCGATCAGCTCGATCCGGCCGCCTATGGGCGATTTGGTCGCGGCGGTGATCCCGGCGGCACGCATCGCCGCGCTGTTCGCCCAGCCGGCATGGCCGTCGGCGCGCACGAACCATGCGGGCTTGTCGCCGGTCGCAGCGTCCAGCTCGGCAGCGGTCGGGAAGCGGCCCAGCGCCCAGGCTTCCTGGTTCCACCCGCCCCCGGTCAACCACGGCCGCGCCGCATTCTCGAGCGCATAGCGGCGGATCGCCTCCTGCGCCTGCACGAGCGACGTGGTGGCGGACAGGTCGAGCGCGAGTGCGCGGAAGCCCAGCCCCATCACATGGCCATGCCCGTCGATCATGCCGGGGATCACCGTCCGGCCCTTCAGGTCTTCCTTCCAGTCGGGCCGCTCGGGCCGCTTGTCGCCGCGCTTCAGCAGCTTCGCCACCTTGCCGTCAGGCGCGATGACGATGCCGTTGAAGCGCACCACCTCGCCCTTCTCGTCCAGCGTCATGCCGTCGACATTCTCGACCAGCGCGTCGGCGTGGGCGGGCGAGGCGAGCAGCAGCGACGCGGTCAGGGCAAGCGAAACGGGAAGGCGCACAGAGGTCTCCGGACTGGCTGGCTGAAAAGCCACACTTGGCTGCGCTTTCGCATAGGCGGTGTTCCCCCGCCGCGCCAGATGGTCTACGGCCACACCGATCCGTTCGGGCTGAGCTTGTCGAAGCCCTGTTCTTCTCTGTGGAACGCGGAAAACAGAAAAAGCAGCCCTTCCCCCGGATCAAGTCCGGGATCAGGGCGAACGGAAGTTAGAATGGCAACCCAGGCAGCAACCGCACCGCAATCCCTCCCCGTCACCCTCGCCGACGTTCAGGCGGCGGCGGGCCGGATCATGGGCGCGGTGGTGCACACGCCGACACTGCACAGCAAGACGCTGTCAGATCTCACCGGCGCGAACGTCTATCTCAAGTTCGAGAACCTTCAGTTCACCGCGGCCTACAAGGAACGCGGCGCACTCAACACGCTGCTCCAGCTCGACGATGCGGCGCGGGCCAAGGGCGTGATCGCGGCCTCCGCCGGCAATCATGCCCAAGGCCTCGCCTATCACGGCAACCGGCTCGGCATCCCGGTCACGATCGTGATGCCCAAATCGACTCCGACCGTGAAGGTCATGCAGACCGAGAGCCACGGCGCGTCGATCATCCTCGAGGGCGAGACCTTCGACGAGGCCTATGCCCATGCCCGCCAGCTCGAGGCATCCAACGGCTATACCTTCGTCCATCCGTTCGATGATCCGCGCATCATCGCGGGGCAAGGCACCGTCTTTCTCGAAATGCTCGCCGACGCGCCGGCGATCGATACGCTGATCGTGCCGATCGGCGGCGGCGGGCTGATCTCCGGCGCACTGACCGTCGCCAAGGCCGCGGACAAGCCCATCGAAGTGGTCGGCGTGCAGGCCGAGCTGTTCCCGTCGATGTTCAACCGCGTCACCGGCGCACACGAGCCGATCGGCGGCGATACGCTGGCCGAGGGCATTGCGGTCAAGGAACCGGGCGGCCTCACCGCGCAGATCGTCGAGGCGCTGGTCGACGAGATCATGCTGGTCAGCGAGCGCAGTCTCGAGGAAGCGGTCAGCCTGCTCCTCCAGATCGAGAAGACCGTGGTCGAGGGCGCCGGCGCCGCCGGCCTCGCGGCGCTGATGACCCGGCCCGAGCGGTTCCGCGGCAAGACCGTCGGCATCATCCTGACCGGCGGCAACATCGACACGCGCCTGCTCGCCAACGTGCTGCTGCGGGACCTCGCCCGCTCGGGCCGCCTGGCCCGGCTGCGCATCCGTCTCCAGGACCGCCCCGGCGCGCTCTATCAGGTCGCCCGCATCTTCCAGGAGCAGGCGGTCAACATCCTCGAGCTGTCGCACCAGCGCATCTTCACCAACCTGCCGGCCAAGGGCCTGAGCCTCGACGTCGAGTGCGAAACCCGCGATCGCGCGCATCTCGAGCGGCTGAACATGGCGCTCCAGGACGCGGGTTACGAGGTGCGGCTGATCGAGCTCGCGTAAAGCCTCTTGGTTACTATCCACGTTTTCCACAGCTTGTGGACGAACTGAATCGCACGCGCGACGAACCGAGTCGCGCGACGCTTTCAGGTGAGTCATCACCTCGATAATGATTCACCACAGATGCGCCCGAAACGGCCTTGCGCGTCGTCCACAACTCCTTTCATCCGTTAACTCTCTTTCGTGGTGAATCGCCTTTTCATCACGATTCGCCTGATTCATAAGAGACGTATCGCACAACGGTTTCGGCGATCGGCAAGGGGCGCAGAAGGGTGACGGCACTTACCCGCTTTCCACGGTTCTTCGTGACCAGCCCCTCGCCATGCCCGTATCTTCCGGGCCGGCAGGAACGGAAGATCTTCACCGAGCTTTCGGGGCCACACGCGGGCGAACTGAACGACGCGCTCGGCCGGATCGGTTTCCGCCGCAGCCAGTCGGTTGCCTATCGCCCCAGCTGCGTCGGCTGCAACGCCTGCCTGTCAGTCCGCGTCGTCACCAACGAGTTCCGTCCGAATGCGACCCAGCGCAAGCTGGTACGCCGCCATTCCGACCTTGAGGTCACCGCCTGCCGCCCCTGGGCGACCGAAGAGCAGTTCGACCTGCTCCGTCGCTATCTGGCGAGCCGCCATCCCGGCGGCGGCATGACCGCGATGGACGAGAGCGACTATTCGGACATGGTCGAGCAGTCACCGGTCGGCACCTATGTGATCGAGTATCGAGAGCCCGCCGACCGTGGCGGGAAGCTGGTCGGCGCGTGCATCACCGATCATCAGGCGGACGGGCTGTCGATGATCTACAGCTTCTTCGACGCCGACAATGCCGACCGCCCGGGGCTGGGCAACCTGATCATCATGGATCACATCATCCGCGCCCGCACCGCGGGGCTGCCCTATGTCTATCTCGGCTATTGGGTGAAGGGCAGCGCGCGCATGGCCTACAAGACCCGCTACCAGCCGATGGAAGTGCTCGGCCCCAATGGCTGGCGCCCCTTCAGCGAGGAAGAGGCCGCGCCGCCCCGGCAGATGCAGGTGCGCGAGCTGGCCTGATCCTTCTAGGCGTCGCCGCCCAGCCGGCCCACTTGCAGCTCGACGTCCATCTCCTCGCCACCCTGCCCCAGCCTTGAGCCGGCGATCGATGCGGCGCCGGGCGCGTCCAGCCCCACCGCGACGCGCACATAGCATTCGTCCGGGCTGATCCCGGCGGAAGGGTCGAACCCCACCCAGCCCAGATCGGGCACCCATGCCTCGGCCCAACCGTGCGGTGCGCAGGCGTCTGCGCCCCGCCGGTAGCCGGAGACATAGCGCGCCGGCACGTCGATTGCGCGGGCGCCGGCGATGAAGATATGGGCCAGATCGCGCGAGCTCGGACGCGGCTTGGCAAATGCCTGCGCTGCCGACAGGCCGGAGTCGGGCAGGTCGGGAACGCCGGGGAAGCGCTTCGCCAGCGCCCTGTTCCAGCGATGCAGGCAATCGAGCGGGCCGCTGCAACCGCCGCGCGCTTCACCTGCGAACGCGGTCAGCGCCTCACTGGCGGCGGTGCGCGCGGTCTCGCGCAGGAACAGCCCCTCGGGCAGCGGCTCGTGGCTTCCGCGCACGACGCCGTTGGACTCGGTCGTCAGCACCTGCCCCGCCACGGTGATGTCGATGCTCTCCAACGGCCCTTCGGCATAGAGCATCGTCACCTTGTTGCCGAATCCGTCGATCGCGTCGCGCAGCCGCACGTCGCAATCGACGTCGACGCGCCAGGTCAGCACCGTCTGGTCGATCGTATCGCTAGGGGTCAGCCGCAGCATCTGCACCAGGCGCGACTGCGGCTCGCTGAACCGGTATTGCGTGTGATGCTCGATCGCGAGACGCATGGCCAGACCTCAAATGAACCGGAACTGCCGCGCGATCGATGCGTCGAGCATCGCATTCTCGCGGATGAACGCCTCGAGATATTCGTGCAGCCCGCTGACGATCACCTCATGGCTGCGCGTCTTCTGCATCCGCGCGATCCGCCCGCGCGCCATCCGGTCGGCCTCGCCCTGCAACCCGGTCCGCTTGGCCAGCGCGCTGAGCAGCTCGACCACCTCCTCGACGCACGCCGCCAGGCTGCGCGGCAACTCGGCATGGCAGACCAGCAGGTCGATCACGTTCACCGGCTCCAGCCCTTCGGTGTACAGCCAGCGATAGGCCGTGACCGCGGACACCGTCTGCAGGATCGTCGTCCACTGGTCGCGGTCCACCACCCCGCCGACCTGCTCCCCCTCGGGCAGCAGCAGGTGATATTTGACGTCGAGCAATCGCGCGGTGTTGTCCGCACGCTCGATCGCCGCGCCGAGCTGGATCAGCAAGGTCGCCTCGTTGCGCATCATCCGGTGAATCGCGCCCTCGAACCCGCGCGCCTCGGCCATCACGCCCTCGACCAGATTGAGCGTCGCCGCCGATCCGCCGGGGCTGGAGCGATTGGCGAACAGCAGCCACAGCCGGTTGATCGCGGTCCACGCTTCCCGCGTCAGCGCCGTGCGCACCGCCCGCGCATTGTTGCGCGCCTGCTCGAGGCAGCGCACGATCGACCCGGGATGAGTCATGTCGAGCGTCAAATAGCGCGCGACCGGCTGCTGGCTGACATTCTGCCCGGTCGCAGCGAACCCTTCGGCATTGTAGGTCACGCTGAGCGCGCTCGCCCAGGCCGCCTCACCCGCCGGGCGTGCCGACAGGGCATCGAGCCGGACCGTCGCCTCGACCAGCCGCGCGGTGAAGTCGGCCCGCTCGACATAGCGACCGAGCCAGTAGAGCGCCGCCGCGGTGCGCGAGAGCATGCGCATCAGTAAAGTCCTCCCCCGGAGGGGGTGGGGGACCGGCGCAGCCGGTGGAGGGGTAATCTCCCCTCGCAGGCGGTCTCGTGTGGGGAGATTACCCCTCCACCATGCTGCGCATGGTCCCCCTCCCCCACCGGGGGAGGAATAAGGAATCGTCCCCTCATGCCTGCACCTGCGTCTGGATCTGCCCATGCCCCTCGGGCAGCAGCACGAAGCTGTCCTTGGTCCCGCCGCCCTGGCTCGAATTCACCACCAGCGATCCTTCCTTGAGCGCGACGCGCGTCAGCCCGCCCGGCACCACGCGCACCCCGTCCGATCCGGTCAGGACGAAGGGCCGGAAGTCCACATGCCGCGGCGCCAGCCCCGTCTCGGTCACCGTCGGCACGGTCGACAGCGCGAGCGTCGGCTGCGCGATGTAGCGGTGCGGCTCGGCCTTGAGCGCGGCGCGGAACGCCTCGATCTCGGCCTTGCTCGCGGTCGGCCCCACCAGCATGCCGTAGCCGCCCGATCCGTCAACCAGCTTGACCACCAGCTCGCCCAGATGATCGAGCACGTAGCTCAGCGCCTCGGGCTCGCGGCAGCGCCAGGTCTCGACATTGGGCAGCTTCGCCTCGCTGCCCGAGTAGAATTTCACGATCTCCGGCATGTAGCTGTAGATCGCCTTGTCGTCGGCGATGCCGTTGCCCGGCGCGTTGATCAGCGCGACATTGCCCGCCCGATAGGCCGAGATGATCCCCGGCACGCCGAGCAGCGAGTCCGGACGGAACACCAGCGGATCGAGGAAATCGTCGTCGATCCGGCGATAGATCACATCGACCTTCACCCGCCCGGCGATGGTCTGCATGTAGACGACATCGTCATCGACCACGAGATCGGCCGCCTCGACCAGCTCGATCCCCATCGTGTCGGCGAGGAAGCTGTGCTCGTAATAGGCCGAGTTGAAATGCCCCGGCGTCAGCACCACGCAGACCGGCACGCCACTCGAACTCGCGCGCGTGGGGGCGACCGAGCGCATCGTCTCACGCAGCATGTCGCTATAGCTGTCCACCGCCGCCACGCGGAAGCTGCGGAACAGCTCGGGGCACAGCCGGATCATCGCCTCGCGATTCTCCAGCATGTACGAGACGCCCGAGGGGGTGCGGGCATTGTCCTCCAGCACCCAGAACTCGTCCGGCCCGGTGCGGACGAGGTCGATCCCGCAGATATGCGCCCAGATCCCGTGCGGCGGGCGGATGCCGGCGACCTCGGGCCGGAATTGCGGGTTCTTGAGGATCAGCTCGGCCGGGACCACGCCTTCCTTGAGGATGCGGCGCTCGCCATAGATGTCCTCCAAGAAGGCGTTGATCGCCTCGACACGCTGGACCAGCCCCGCGCTCAGCCGCTGCCATTCGTCATGCAGGAAGATGCGCGGCACGATGTCGAACGGGATGATGCGTTCGCTGGCGTCGCTGTCGCCATAGACGGCGAAGGTGATGCCGAGCTGGCGGAAGGTGGCCTCAGCCGATTGCTGGCGGCGATGCAGCTCGGATTGGGGGGTGTCGGCGATCCACTCGGACAGAGCGGCGAAATCGGGCCGCGGGTTCTCCGGCCCGCCATGACCCCAGATCTCATCGAACGCGCGGCCTTTCCCCATTCAGCCTCCCGGTGCCGACTGCCAACCGCTGGCGTGCCGGACTGACGTCATGCTGCAACGCTTTGCTGCGTTGCACAAGGGGGTGCCCGGCAAAGCGCCGGTTGACAAAGCTGACGCAAAACCGGGGTTTCCGCGCAATGCGCCTGCAACGCGCCGGATCCGCGCCGCAAACGCGCCGCTCACGCGCCACCTGCGCACCAGCCGTGCGCCGACCACGCGCCAGTCGCGCGGCGGCGACGCGCCGCTTGGGCACCGTTTCGCGCCACCGACGCGCCACGCGCGCATCAGGCGCGCGCCGCCGGCGCGGCAGGCGGGACGGCAAATGGATCGGCCAGGCGTCGCTCGTGCGCCGACAGCACCTGATCCCAGGTGCGATCGAACGGCGTGCCGGACAGGCGCCGGCGCAACCGGTTGGCGCTCGAGCGCGACATGCCGGCGGCGCGCGCCGCCGCCGCGACGCTGCCGGTTTCGAGAAGCGCGGCGAGGAAGATGCGCTGCTTGGCGGGAGTCCAGCGCGCATGGCTGCGGGCCGGCGGGGCGGATTGGGGGACGTTCTCAATGCTCATGCCGCCAGCGCAGCACGGATTTTCCAACATGTATCCAACAAAATGCGGCAGCCCGCGCCGCCCGACGAAAAAGGCCGGGGTTTCCCCCGGCCTTCTCTCCCTCCCTGCCCCCTATAACAGGGAAGGAAAGCTCTTATTCGGCGTATTTCACCGAGCAGCCATAAGGCTGGCTGGTGGCAACGGAGACGGGCTTGCCCGCCTTCATCTCGCCCAGCGCCGCAAGGACATGGTTGCGCGCGGCGCCCATCTCCTCGACCCGCGCCGCAGGCTTGTCGTCGATGCCGCCCTGGTAGCGCAGCACGCCATCGCCATCGATGATGTACATGTGCGGGGTCGTCTTCGCGGCATAGCCCTTGCCGACGATGCCCTTGGGATCGAGCAGATAATGCGCGGGCACCGCCTTCTGATCGCCCACCCATTTCCTCGCGCCGGCGCCGTCCATATGGCCCTGCTTGCCCGGCGCGCCCGAATTGATCGTCAGCCACACCACGCCGCCGGCCTTCGCCGCAGCCTGGGTCTTCTGCATATTGCCCTGATAGTGGCGCTGCACGAAGGGGCAGCCGGGGTTGTTCCATTCCAGCACCACCGTCTTGCCCTTGAACTGGGAAAGCTGGACGGTGTTGCCATTGGCATCGGTCAGCTTGAAATCGGTGGCCTTCTGGCCATTGGCCTGCTCGGCCGCGGCCGGCATCGCGAGTGCCGCGATCACCGCTGCGCTAATCGGGATCAACTTGTTCATCACCCTGTCTCCTGGTTTCGCGTTACGCACCGTCCCCCGGAAGCGCGGACAACATGC
Organism: Sphingomonas sp.; assembly: GCF_036402235.1. Taxonomy (GTDB): domain Bacteria; phylum Pseudomonadota; class Alphaproteobacteria; order Sphingomonadales; family Sphingomonadaceae; genus Sphingomonas. The sequence continues at coordinate 23,506 of NZ_DASWTG010000087.1, forward strand.
CTTGGGTCAGCACTTGCGGCAAGACCTTCGGCTCGTTCGATCCCTTGGGATACCAGAGATATAGCGGCACGCCCGCGCGGTTGTGCCGTTCGATGAAGCGGCCGAGCGCGGGGTCGCCATCGGTCCAGTCCCCCACCAGCACCGCGACGTTGCCGTCGCTGAACGCATCGCGCACCGCATCGGTTTCGATCGCGGTCTTCTCGTTGACCTTGCAGGTCACGCACCAGTCGGCGGTGAAATAGGCGAAGACCGGGCGGCCTTCCGCGCGCAGGGCCGCGAGGCGCGTTTCGCTGAACGGCTCGGCACCCGTGGCCCTGGCCTCCGCGGCGGCGGGCTTATCGATCGCCGCGACGGCCCAGATGCCGGCAAGCGTCACCAGCAGCGCTCCGGCCCATGCCGCGCGGCCGCCCGCACCCCGCGTCTGCCGCCGTCCGACGATCCACAACACCACCGCCAGCGCCAGCGCGACGATCAGTCCCACCGCCATGCCGTTGACGCCCTTGAGGCCACCCAGCACCCAGGCGAGCGCGATCGCGGTGAGGAACATCGGCACCGACAGAATCTTGCGGAACGTGTCCATCCACGCCCCCGGCTTGGGCAGCATGCGCCGCAATGCAGGCACGAAGCCGAGCAGCAGGAAGGGCAGCGCCAGCCCCAGCCCGAGGCCGAGGAAGATCACCGCGGCGACGTACCACGGCAGCACCAGTGCCGCCCCCAGCGCCGCGCCCATGAAGGGGCCGGTGCACGGCGTCGCGATGAACGCCGCCAGCGCCCCGGTCATAAAGGCGCCACCGGAACCGCCGCTCGCCAGCCGTCCGGCGAATTTGGGCGTCATCAGCTCGAACAATCCGGCCAGGTTGAGCGCGATCCCCAGCACCAGCAGCAGCAGGAACAGAATCACCCGCGCATCGGTGAGCTGGAACGCCCAGCCGACGCTCGCCCCCGCCGCGCGAAGGCCCAGCATCGCGCCGCCCAGGGCGAGCACCACCAGCACCACGCCCGCGGTATAGGCCAGCGCCTCGGCCCGGGCGTGGCTTTCGCTCGTCCCGCTCCTGGCGAAGCTCAGCGCTTTCAGGCTCAGGATCGGGAAGACGCAGGGCATGACGTTGAGGATCAGCCCGCCGAGCAGCGCGCCGCCGAGCGCGACCAGCGCTGCGGTCCAGTCGATCGCGCCGCCCTGCGCCGCGCCCGCCGCGACCGCGCCCGGCACCGCCGCCAGCGCAAAGCCCTGCCCCGGCCCGACCGACAGCACGCCCTCGAGCTTCGCCGGCGTCTTCGTCCCGGCCTTCACCTCGACCACCACCGTGTCGCCGTCGCGCGTCACCTTCTGTGGCGCCGAATAGTTCACCGCCTCCAGCGTCAGCGGGAAGAAATAGGCGTCGGCGCCCAGCGGTGCGTTCGCCGGATAGGGGATCGCGACCCGCAACATTCCGTCGGCCGCCGCGAACCTGCCCTCGCTGCCCAACGGCCTGGGGAAGGCGCGCCGCCACTCGTCGAAGCGCGCGCGCCGCTCGGGCGGGATCGCGCCGTCGCCGACGGTAAGGTCGATCGCCAGATTCTCGGTCTCCGGCACGCACACCTCGTCGGTGCAGACGAGATAGTCGGCGCGCACAGTGACCGGCAGCGCGGTGCCGGGTTTCAGGCTTGCCGGGACTTTCAGGGTGACGAGCTGGGTGTAGCTGCCCTTGTAGACATAGTTCATGATCCCCGCGACCATCAGCCGCGTCGGCACCGGATAGCGCAGCTCGCCCGCGGTCACCCCCTGCGGCAGCTTCCAGTCGAGCCGCGTGTCGAGGCCAGCGTCGCCGGGGTTCTTCCAATAGCCGTGCCAGCCCTCGTCCGGCTTCGCGACGAACGCCAGCGTGACCTCACTGCCTGGCGCGGGCGTATCGGTCTCGGCCACCAGCTCGACGGTGAGGTTGTCCTGCCCGGCCTGCTGCGCCGCCGCGGGCAGCGCGGCCGCCAGCAGCCACGCCAACACTGTCACCAACGCGAAACTCAACCTGCGCATTCACCAGTCCTTGCCGTGCGGGAGCGAAAGGAACATAGCGCCCGCGGCCCGATTTGCCATCCGGAGGAAAGATGCTTCGTTCGCTCGCCGCCGCCCTGCTGCTCGCATCGCCCGTTCTTGCGCAGGAAGCACCGCCCCCTCCCGCACCGCTCCCCCCGCCGAAGCTGATCGTCGCGATCGCGGTGGACCAGTTCTCGGCTGATGTCTTCGCGGAGTATCGCCAGCATTTCACCGGCGGCCTCGCGCGGCTCGCCAACGGCGTCGTCTTCCCCTCGGGCTATCAGAGCCATGCCGCGACCGAGACCTGCCCGGGCCATTCGACGATCCTGACCGGCAGCCGCCCGGCGCGCACGGGGATCATCGCGAACGACTGGATCGATCTCAAGACGCCGCGCAAGGACAAGACGATCTATTGCGCAGAGGACGAGAGCGTTCCGGGCAGCAGCTCCTCCAGCTACACCGTCTCGCCGATCCACCTGAAGGTGCCGACGCTGGGCGAGCGGATGCAGGCCGCCAACCCCGCCGCGCGCGTCGCCGCGGTCGCGGGCAAGGATCGCGCCGCGGTGATGATGTCGGGGCACAGGGCCGACCAGGTGTGGTGGTGGGGCGGCAAGGGCTTCGTCAGCTATGCCGGCCGGACCGCGCCCGAAGCCATTACCCGCGGCAATGCCGCCGTCGAGAAGCGCATCGCCGAGGCGCAATCCGCGATGGAGCTGCCCGACTTCTGCAGATCACGCGACATTGCGATCCCGATCGGCGGCGGCAAGACCGTCGGCACCGGCCGCTTCGCGCGCGACGCCGGCGACGTGCGCCGCTTCCGCGCGTCGCCCGAGTTCGACATGGCGGTGGTCGGCATCGCCGCCGACCTGCGCGCCGAAATGAAGCTCGGCGAGGGCAGCGCCACCGACCTGCTCATCGTCGGCGCATCGGCCAGCGACTATGTCGGCCACACCTACGGCACCGAGGGCACCGAGATGTGCCTTCAGATGGTCAACCTCGACCGCACGCTCGGCTATCTGTTCGACATCCTCGACAAGACGGGGATCGACTATCAGGTCGTGCTCACCGCCGATCATGGCGGCCACGACCTGCCCGAGCGCCATAACATGCACGGCATCCCCGAGGCGACACGGGTCGAGGCCGGGATGGGCGCCAGGGCGATGGGGCAGAAGGTCGCGGCGAAGCTCGGCCTGGGTGACGCCCAGCTGCTGTGGGGCGGCAATTTCGGCGACATCTATGTCGATCCGGCGCTCCCGGCGAAGCGGCGCGAGGCGGTGCTGAAGGAGGCGATGGCGCTTTACCGCGCGCACCCGCAGGTCGCTGGGGTCTATACCCGCGCCGAAATTGAAGCCACGCCCAGCCCGAGCGGCCCGCCCGAGACCTGGTCGATGCTCCAGCGCGCCCGCGCCTCGTTCTTCCCCGAGCGCTCGGGCGACTTCGTCGTCGCGCTGAAGCCGCGGATCACGCCGATCTCGGACCCCACCAACGGCTCGGTCGCGACGCATGGCAGCTTCTGGGACTATGACCGCCGCGTGCCGATCCTGTTCTGGCGCAAGGGCCTGACCGGGTTCGAGCAGCCCATGTCGGTCGAGACGGTCGACATCCTGCCGACGCTGGCAGCCTTGATCGGACTGCCGATCCCGGCGGGTGAGATCGACGGGCGGTGTCTCGATCTGGATGCGGGGCCGGGGACGACCTGCCCGGGACGGTGACCAGGCCGATCCTCCCTCGCCAGGGGGAGGTGGCAGCCGAAGGCTGACGGAGGGGGCGGACGCGAAACGCCGGTGGCTCGTGTCCTCCCCCTCCGTCGCGCTATGCGCGCCACCTCCCCCTGGCGGGGGAGGATTAGTTTGATTGCGCGCTGCCGACCTTCCCCTCATCCAGCATCTTGATGATGCCCGAGAAATCCGTTCCTGCATTCCCTTCGTCCGCGAACTTCGCGTAAAGCTCGGCCGCGCGCGCACCCATCGGGGTTTCGGCATGGGTGCTCGCCGCAGCTTCCATCGCGAGCTTCAAGTCCTTGAGCATCAGCCCCGCGGCGAACCCGCCCTGATAGCCATTGTCGGCGGGGGTCTGCGGCCCCATGCGGGGCAGCGGGGCATAGGTGTTGAGCGACCAGCACGCGCCCGACGAGACCGAGGCGATGTCGTAGAAGGTCTGCGGGTCGAGCCCGAGCTTCTGCGCCAGCAGCAGCGTCTCGCAGGTCGCGACCATCGTGGCGCCGAGCAGCATGTTGTTGCAGATCTTCGCCGCCTGCCCCGCGCCGTTGCCGCCGGCATGGATCACCGCCTTGCCCATCGCCGACAGGAAGGCATCCGCCCGGTCGAACGCCGCATCGTCGCCGCCGACCATGAAAGTCAGCGTTCCAGCCGCCGCCGCCGCGATGCCGCCGGAGACCGGCGCATCGACCGCTGCCAGCCCCTTGGCCGCCGCGGCATCCGCAACGCGGCGCGCGGTGGCGACGTCGATCGTCGAGCAATCGATCAGGATCGCGCCGGTATCCGCCGCGCCGAACACGCTGTCCTCATAGACCTGCTCGACATGCTTGCCCGCAGGCAGCATCGTGATGACTGCCTCGGCCCCCTCGGCGGCCGCAGCGGCGCCCTCGACGGGCAGGCAACCCGCCGCCTTGGCACGGTCCAGTGCCTCGGCCGAGAGGTCGAAGGCGCGCACGTCATGCCCCGCCTTCGCCAGGTTCGCGGCCATCCCGCCGCCCATATTGCCGAGGCCGATAAAGCCGATACGCGCCATTCCTGCTCTCCCAAACCTTCTCCAGAGGGAGAAGGATACCGTAGCTTGGCGCTTCAGCGCCTAGCGGAAGTTGGATGAGGGGAAGCGCCCTCGATAGCGCGATCCCCTCACCCAGCTACGATTAGGCAGCAAGCTGCCAAATCTTCGCATCCCTCTCCCGATGGGAGAGGGAAGTTGCACTACTTCCCCGTCCAGTTGCCGGGCCGCTTCTCGACGAAGGCGGCCATGCCTTCCTTCTGGTCCGCCGTGCCGAACAGGCCGTGGAACAGCCGCCGCTCGAACTGCACGCCCTGCGCCAGCGTCGTTTCAAACGCGGCGTTGACCATCTCCTTGTTCGCCAGCACCGCGAGCGGCGCCATCGCCGCAATCGCGGCGGCGGTCTTCACCGCCTCCTCGACGAGCTCGGCGGCGGGCACGATCCGGCTCACCAACCCGGCACGCTCCGCCTCCTCGGCGCCCATCATCCGCCCGGTCAGGCACATCTCCATCGCCTTGGCTTTCCCAACGGCCCGCGCGAGGCGCTGCGACCCGCCCATGCCGGGCGCGACCGCCAGCTTGATCTCCGGCTGGCCGAACTTGGCGGTATCGGCGGCCAGGATGAAATCGCACATCATCGCCAGTTCGCAACCGCCGCCCAACGCAAAGCCGGCCACCGCCGCGATCACCGGCTTGCGCGTCCGCGTGAACTGGTCCCAGCCGGCGAAGAAATTATGGCCGTACATGTCGGCGAAGCCCTGCGCCTGCATCTCCTTGATGTCGGCACCGGCGGCGAACGCCTTCTCGCTGCCGGTCAGCACCCCGCAGCCCTGCGAGGCGTCGGCGTCGAACTTCACGAACGCATCGAGCAGCTCGCCCAGCACCTGGCTGTTGAGCGCGTTCAGCGCCTGCGGCCGGTTGAGCGTCACCAGCGTGACCCTGTCGCGCTGCTCGACGAGGATGGTTTCGTAGCTCATGTCTTCTCCTATGCCGGCGTCCATGCCTCGCCCTCGGCCAGCGGCGCGAAGATCTGGTCGATCAGATGATCGCTCACTTCCTCGGCGCTCGCCGGGTTCCATTTCGGCGCATTATCCTTGTCGATGATCAGCGCGCGCACGCCCTCGACAAAGTCGTGACGCTGCACGACGTGGCTGGCGACCGCGAACTCCTGCCGCATCTCGTCCTCGAAGGTCGGCATGGCCTTGCCGTCGAGCAGCAGCTTGAGGCTTACCTTCATCGTCTGGGGCGACTTGGTGCGAAGCGTCGCGAGCTGCTGCGCCGCCCATTCGCCGCCATCGGTCTCCAGCGCCGCCAATATGTCTTCGAGCCGGTCCGACGCGAACAGCCGGTCGATCGCGCCGCGATGCGCGAGGATGCGGGCGTCAGGCGACGGGGCGGACAGATTTTCGAGGACCGTATCGATCGCCTGCGGATCGGCGATGATCCGCGCCTTCGCCGCCTCCAGCGCGTCCGAATGGAGATAATGGCTCGCCAGCCCCAGCGCGAGGCACTCCGCGCCGTCGAGCCGGTGCCCGGTCAGCGCGAGATACTGCCCCATCCGGCCCGGCAGCCGCGAGAGATACCAGCCGCCGCCGACATCGGGGAGCAGGCCGATCCCCGTCTCAGGCATCGCCAGCTTGATATTCTCGGTCGCGACCCGGAACTTCGCCGGCTGGCTGATCCCGACGCCGCCGCCCATCGTGATGCCGTCCATGAAGGCGACGATCGGCTTGGCATAGGTGAACAGCGCGTGGTTCATCCGGTACTCGACGCGGAAGAAGTCGCGCGCCGCGCTGCCGTCGCCCGCGCCGCTTTCGGCGATCATGCGGATATCGCCACCCGCGCAAAAGCCCCTACCCTCGGCATGGTCGATCATCACCGCTTCGACCGCGGTGTCGTCGCGCCATGAAGTCAGCGCGTCGAGGATCGCAGCGCACATGCCGGTGTTGAGCGCGTGGATCGCCTTGGGCCGGTTGAGCCGGATGCGGCCGACCTTGCCCTCGATGGAGATGAGGACGTCGGACATCAAATATCCTCCCCGGTACGGGGAGGATTTGAAGTATCGTACTCATTGCCGCGTCAGCTCCCGCCCGACGATCATCCGCATCACCTGATTGGTCCCCTCCAGGATCGAATGGACGCGCAGGTCGCGCCAGAAGCGCTCGATCGGATAGTCCATGAGGTAGCCATAGCCGCCGTGCAGCTGCAACGCGCGGTCGACCACCGACGATCCGGTGTCGGTCGCGAAGCGCTTGGCCATCGCCGCGAACTTGGTCTTGTCGGGCGCGTTCGCCGTCACCTTGGCCGCGGCGAGGTAGAGCAGCGCGCGCGCCGCCTCGAGCTCGGTCGCCATGTCGGCGAGGGTGAACTGGGTGTTCTGGAAATCCGCGATCGCCGAGCCGAACTGCTTGCGGTCCCTGGTGTAGGTCACCGCTTCGTCGAGGCAGCGCTGCGCCCCGCCCAATGAGCAGGCGCCGATGTTGAGCCGACCGCCGTCGAGTCCCATCATCGCGATTCGGAAGCCCTCGCCCTCGCCGCCGATCAGGTTCCCGACAGGCACGCGGACATTGTCGAACATCACCTGCCGCGTCGGCTGGGCGTGCCAGCCGAGCTTGCGCTCGTTGGCGCCGAAGCTGACGCCGGGCATGTCCTTCTCGATCGCGAGGCACGAGATGCCCTTGGGGCCGTCGGCGCCGGTGCGGACCATGGTGACGTACAGCTCGTTCTCGCCCGCGCCGGAGATGAACTGCTTGGAGCCGTTGACCACGAAGAAGTCCCCCTCGCGCCGGGCCGTGGTCTTGAGCGCCGCCGCGTCCGAGCCCGAGGAAGGCTCGGTCAGGCAATAGCTCGCCAGCCAGTCGGCGGTGACGAGGCTGGGGAGATATTTGTCCTTCACCGCCTGCGACCCGAAGCGGTCAATCATCCACGCGGCCATGTTGTGGATCGAGATGAACGCGCTGGTCGCGGGGCAGCCATAGGCCATCGCCTCCATGATCAGCGCGGATTCAAGCCGGCCGAGGCCGATCCCGCCGCTCTCCTCGGAGACGTAGATCGCGCCGAAGCCGAGCTCGGCCGCGGCCTTCACCGTCGCGCGCGGGAAGATGTGCTTCTCGTCCCACTCGGCGGCGTGCGGGGTGATCGCGTCGGCGGTGAACTTGCGCGCCATCTCCTGGATCGCGCGCTGATCGTCGTTGAGGTCGAACTGGTCCATTGGCCCCTCGTCAGAAATCGGCGGTTGAACGCAGCCCATGGCCGTGCGATCCGATGCCGCACAACCGGGGGAGGTTCACTCCATGAAGCTTCGTCTTCTGCTCGCCGCGCCGCTGCTCCTGCCCGGGGCCTGCGCCACGCCCGAGACGCTCAACAGCCTGGCCGTCGGCATCTGCGAAAAGCGGGAAGGATGCCATGTCCGCGACCAGGCGCCGCGCTACGGATCGCAGCAGCAGCGCGCGGTCGAGGACGTGATCGAGGGCCGGCAGGAGCCGATGTAGGCGCGCGCTCATTCCGCTTCCCCCAGCACGCGCTGGCGGAACAGCGGATTCGCGATCTTCAAGTCGTTGCGCTCGTACCAGCGCGGCGCGGGCAGGCCCTTCTCCCACGCCAGCGCCTCGGTCAGCGTGCCCTGCGCAAACGGCGTATCGGGGTGCAGCTCGCGGATCGGATCTGCGAACGCCTCGTCCGCCGTCACGATCTTCCACCCCTTGGCTCGCAGCGCCTTGACCAGGTCGTCGACGAACATCGCCGCGATGTCAGTCTCGTGCAGCAGCATGACGTGCGCGGGCGAGCGGCCCAGCACCTTCACCGCCAGCGCGTCATAATATTCCGCGGCCTCGACATGGCTTTCGACATAGAGAGCGCGCAGCGCCGCCATGTCGATCGTCTTGCCGGCTGCCTTCGCCGCGGCGGCCAGAGCGTCGATATTCCAGTCGGACGCCTCGGCGGTGACATAGCCATTGGCCAGCCCGCGCGCCTTCAGTCCTTCCCGCACGGCATCGCGCTTGGCCTTGTCCTTGCCGCCCTCGTCCAGGAACGGATAGCGGAACCACGGCCGATAGCCGGCCCGGCCCTTGAGCCACGCCTGGGCCTGGTCGATATCCGCCAGGTAATCCGCCGCCGCCATCCCGCTCAGCCGCTTGTGCGCAAAGCTGTGGTTCGCGATCACATGCCCCGCCGCGACATAGCGCGCGATATTGCCGCCCCCGTCGCCCGTGCCCGGCTTGCCGAGATTCCCGACCGTCACGAAGAACGCCGCCTGCTTCACCCGCGCCTTCGCAAGCGCTCGCACCAGCATCTTCGCCCGAGCGTCCGGCTCGAAAAACCCGCCCGCATGCCGCGGCGTATCGTCGAAGCTCAACGCGATCCGCTTCTGCGCCGCCGCCGGAGCGAGCGTCAGCAGCAATCCGCAAAGTGCCGCAATCCATTTCATGCGTCTTGCCCCATGCGCCGATTGCCGGCCGTCCTTCGCGCCCCTAGCATCGTTACAACAGAAACGAGAGGATGCCGATGCTCACCACGCTGCTGATCGCCGCCGCCGCACAGGCCGGCTTCACCGCCACGCTCGAACGCCATGTCGCCGCGATCCCCAGGCGCGACCTTGCCGAGATCGAGGCAACGATCACCAGGGGCGACAAGCTCACGCTGATCCTGCCCAATGGCAAACGCATGACGACGCGCGCCGAATTCCTCGCCTTCCATCGCGAATTCTTCGCGGACAAGGACTGGTCGATGCGCTTCGAGCGCCAGTCGCTGATCGAGGGCAAGGACATCGCCACCGCCACCTACCGGACCTGGTTCTCCTCGACCGAGGACGGCAAGCCCATCAACACCAGCAGCTGGCTCACCCTCACCTTCCGCAAGGAAGGCGGCGAGTGGCGGCTGGTGCATGACCAGAATACGCGCATCCCGGCGAGTTGATGAGCCCCGCACGCGTCACCCCATCGTCGGGATAACGAACGCATTCTCCCCGGTCACGCTGCCATCGGGCCAGCGCTGGGTCACCGTCTTGACCTTGGTGAAGAACTTGACCCCCTCCATGCCGTGCTGGTTGGTGTCGCCGAAGGCTGAGCGCTTCCATCCGCCGAAGGTGTGATAGGCGACCGGGACCGGGATCGGAACGTTGATCCCGACCATGCCGACATTGACCCGCGCGGCGAACTCGCGCGCGGCGTGGCCGTTGCGGGTGAAGATGGCGACGCCGTTGCCGTACTGGTGGTCGCTCGGGAGACGCAGCGCTTCCTCGAAGCTGCCGGCGCGGACCATCTGGAGGACCGGGCCAAAGATCTCCTCCTGATAGGAGCGCATCTGCGGGGTCACGCGATCGAACAGGCTCGGGCCGATGAAGAAGCCCTGCTCATGCCCCTGCAGGCTGAAGCCGCGGCCATCGACGACCAGCTCGGCGCCCTCGTCGACGCCCATCTGGATATAGCTCTCGATCTTGGCGCGGTGCGCGGCAGTGACGACCGGGCCGTAATGCGCCTCGGCATCGGTCGAGACGCCGACGCGCAGGCCCTCGATCGCAGGGAGCAGCTTCTCGCGCAGCGCGTCGGCGGTCTTGTCGCCGACCGGCACGACCACCGGAAGCGCCATGCAGCGCTCGCCCGCCGAGCCGAAGGCGGCGCCGGCGAGATCGTTGACGACCTGATCGAGGTCGGCGTCGGGCATGACGATGCCGTGGTTTTTGGCCCCGCCCATCGCCTGGACGCGCTTCCCGGCCTCGACGCCGCGGCGATAGACGTAATGCGCGATGTCGGACGAGCCGACGAAGCTCACCGCCTTGATCTCGGGGTGGTCGAGGATCGCGTCGACCATCTCCTTGTCGCCCTGCACGACCTGGAGGATGCCCTCGGGCAAGCCGGCCTCGAGCATCAGCTCGGCGAGCCGCACGGGGACGCTGGGGTCGCGCTCGCTGGGCTTCAGGATGAAGGCGTTGCCGCAGGCGATGGCGACGCCGAACATCCACATCGGGATCATCGCCGGGAAGTTGAACGGGGTGATGCCCGCGACCACGCCTAGCGGCTGGCGCATCGAATAGACGTCGATCCCCGGCCCTGCCCCTTGGGTGTATTCGCCCTTCAGCGCATGGGGGATCCCGCAGGCGAACTCGATCACCTCGAGCCCGCGCTGGATGTCGCCCTTGGCGTCGGCGATCACCTTGCCATGCTCGGAGCTGAGCAGGTGCGCCAGCTCGTCCATGTTCTTCTCGATCAGCGCCTTGAAGGCGAACATGACGCGCGCGCGCCGCTGCGGGTTGGTCGCCGCCCAGCCGGGCTGGGCCTTGAGCGCATTGACCATCGCCGCGTCGAGATCGGCCTGCGCGCCGAGGGTCACCTGCGCCTGCACCGCGCCGGTATTGGGGTCGAACACGTCCGACCGGCGCGTGCCCATCCCCGCCGTCGCCGCATTGCCGATGAAGTGCGAAATCTCGCGAAGCGCCGTCGCCATTTGAACCTCTCCAAGTCCTTCACCGTCATCCCCGCGAAGGCGGGGATCCATTCAGGCTGACATCGCGAAAGAACCGCAGCGCCTGAGGCAATGGATTCCCGCCTGCGCGGGAATGACGAAACATGAGGACGTTCTGCTCCCCGCTTTTCGGCCCGGCAACCCATCGACATGCAGCCACTACCTGCATATTTGCAGGCAATGGACTGGAGCGACCTCCCGATCTTCCTCGCCATCGCGCGCACCGGGCAGCTCGCCAAGGCCGCGCAGGCGCTGGAGATCGATGCCACTACTGCCGGCCGCCGCCTCCGCCGGCTTGAACAATCCCTCGGCGAACGCCTGTTCGAGCAAGGCCCCGACGGCCAGTCGCTCACCGCGGCGGGCGAGCGGCTGCTCACTCATGCCCGCGCGATGGAGCGTGCCGCCGCCGCGATCGGCAGCCGAGACCCCGGCGGGCCGGTGCGCGGCGCGATCCGGGCAAGCGTGTCCGAAGGCTTCGGCACCTGGTTCGTCAGCCGGCATCTGGGCGAGCTCGCCGACGCGCATCCGGGGCTCGCCGTCGATCTGGTCGCGAGCAGCGGCTTCCTCAATCCCACGCGGCGCGAGACCGATGTCGCGGTGCTGCTTGCCCGCCCGCGCCGCGGCCCGCTGCTGACGCGCAAGCTCGCCGATTATGGGCTGCGGCTCTATGCGTCGCACGACTATCTCGCGAAGAGCGCGCCGCTGACCGCGCCCGACCAGCTGCGCGAGCATCGCCTGATCGGCTATGTCCCCGACATCCTCTACGCGCCCGAGCTGCGCTATCTCGACGAGATTCCCGGCGCGCCGGCGCCGCAGCTGCGCTCGTCCAGCATCAACGCGCAGTACCGGATGACGACGGCGGGCGCGGGCATTGCGGTGCTGCCCTGCTTCATCGGCGACGCGGACCGCAAGCTGGTGCGCGTGCTGCCCGATATCCGCATCCGGCGTAGCTTCTGGCTGGTGACGCATGAGGAGACGCGGCACTTCGCCCAGGTCGCGGCCTTTGCCGACTGGCTCACCGCGCTCACCGCGCGGCATCGCGCCGAGCTGGAGGGTTAAAACCTCATCCTCCCACGCCATCGCCCGAAAAACCCGCGAAAAAACCGCCATTTGTCTTCAAACTGTCACGCCCGGATAACATCGCATTTACCGTGACGGCCCTAGCTGGGCGTCATGTTTCGCGCCCCTGACGCCGCTGCCGATCTGCCTCTGTCCCTGACCATGCGGGACTGGCTGACCACGATCGAGCGCAACCCGCCCTTCCTTCGGCAGACCGACACGCTGTTCAAGGCGATCGACCTGTTCCAGACCAATATGGAGTTGCGCCTACTGCCGGTGGTCGACAGCCGGCATCGCGCGATCGGCGCGGTGTTCGAGAAGGACGTGCGGCGCCTGCTGCTCAATCCCTTCGGCCATGCGCTGATGCGCAACCCGGCCTATGGCAACGGCCTCGCCGCGCACATCCGCGCCTGCCCGACCGCGGAGGTCGATCAGGATCCGGGCGCGCTGATCGACGCCTATCGCGCGGCGAACGGCGCCGAGGGGATGATCGTCACGCATCAGGACCGGCTGTTCGCGGTGGTCGCGAACCGGCGGCTCGTCCACCTCGCCTCGACGCGCGACCTTGCCGCTGCGCACGCCCGGGTCGAGCGCGCGCAGCGGATCGAAGCCGCCACGGCACGATTCGAGCGGCAGGTCGCGGGCCTTGCTCGCGCGCTCACCGATCTCGCCCGCTTCATCGCAGGCAATGCGAGGGAAACCGAGAGCCGGGCCGCCGACACCGGCGATCGCGCTGCGGCGGTTGCCGCCGCCGCCGGACAGACGAGCATGTCGATGCGCGACATCGCCGATCGAGGCCGCCTGCTCGCGGGCGCCTTTGCCGCGATCAACACCGACACGGCGCGTGCCAAGACCGCCGCGGCGGATGCTGTCGCGCTGGTGAGCGCGGGCAGCGCGCGGATGGACGGGCTGATGCACTCGGCGCAATCGATCGACGCCGTGATCGGCCTGATCGGCGAGATCGCCAAGCAGGTGAACCTGCTCGCGCTCAACGCGACGATCGAAGCGGCGCGAGCGGGGGACGCAGGGCGCGGCTTCACCGTCGTGGCGAACGAGGTGAAGATGCTCGCGACCCAGGCGGGGGTCGCCGCCAAGCGCATCACCGCGCATGTCGAGGAGATCCGCGGCGGCATCGTCCAGGTCGCCGACGGCCATGCCCAGGTCGAGGCGGCGATCGCGGCGATGGCGCGCCTGTCGGATACGGTGGAGGATGCGGTCGGCACGCAGCGCGACACCACCGGCCTGATCGCGCTGACCGTCGAGGAGGCGGTCGCCGCAGGCGGGCAGATCCACGACGATGTCGCGGCGATCGGCGCCACCGCGCGCTCGGCGTCGAGCAGCGCGGGCGAGATGGGCGGGCTCGCCGGCCGCATCCGCGCCGAGGCCGATGCGCTGGGCAATACGGTCAACGCCTTCCTGGCGGAGTTGCGGGCGGCTTAGATTCGGAATCCATAAATCCTGTTCGTCATTCCCGCGCAGGCGGGAATCCATTGCCTGTACCCTCGCGGCTCGATCCGATCGGTCAGCCAGAATGGATCCCCGCCTGCGCGGGGATGACGACAGTTAGAGGATGACGTGGAACGCCGCCTAAGCCTCCAGCGCCTCGCCGATCACCGCATAGACGCGCGCCAGATCCTCGTCCGGGATGCAGTATGGCGGCATGACGTAGACGGTGTTGCCCAGCGGCCGCAGCAGCACGTTGCGCTCGCGGAAGAAGCTCATCAGTCGCGGGCCGACGACCGAGAGATACGCCCCCTGCGGCGCCTCAACCTCCATCGCAACGATCGTGCCCAATTGCCTGAGGTTGTTGACCTTCCCAGTCAATGCGCGGCTGTAGCTGCGCTGGCGGTGCGCGAGATGCGCGATTCGCTCGAGCACCGGCTCCTCGCGCCAGATCGCCAGGTTCGCGGCGGCGGCGGCGCAGGCGATCGGGTTGGCGGTATAGCTCGACGAGTGGAAGAACATCTTCGCCCGGTCCTTCGACAGGTGCGATTCGAAGATCTCGGGCGTCGCCATCGTCACTGCCAGCGGCAGCGACCCGCCAGTGAGGCCTTTGGAGAGGCACAGCAGGTCGGGGACGACCGACGCCTGCTCGCACGCCAGCAGCGTGCCGGTGCGGCCCCATCCGGTCATCACCTCGTCGGCGATGAACAGCACGCCATGCGCCGCGCAGATGTCGCGCATCGCGCGCAGCACGCCGGGCGCGTACATCTTCATGCCGCCGGCGCCGAGCACCAGCGGCTCGACGATCATCGCCGCGGGCGGCGGCGAGTGGCCACAAAGCTGCTCGAGCGCGTCGAGCGCGCGATATTCGTTCGCACCCTCGGGAAACGGGATCGTGTCGACGTCGAACAGCAGCGGGGCATAGCTCCGGTTGAACACGCCCCGCGCACCGACCGACATGCCGCCGATCGTGTCGCCATGATAGCTGCCCTGCATCACGATGATACGGTGGCGCGGCTCGCCGCGATTGGCGAAATGGCCGAGCGCCATCTTGATCGCCACCTCGACGCTGGTCGATCCGCTGTCGGAGAAGAAGACATGGTCGAGCGGGCGCGGCATCATCGCCACCAGCTCGCGCGCCACAGTCTCGGCGGGCTCATGGGTCCAGCCGGCGAAGATCAACTGGTCGAGCTTGCCGGCCTGATCGCGGATCGCATCCATGATGCGCGGGTGGCAATGGCCATGCGTCGTCACCCACCAGGACGAGATCGCGTCGATCACCCGCCGCCCATCGGCGGTGTGCAGCGCCGCGCCCTCGGCATGCGTCACCAGCGGCACCGGCTCATCGAGGCCGTGCTGCGTGAAGGGGTGCCAGACCGGCGACTTCCTCATGCGAGGCCCGCCAGGTCGAGCGCGTCCGCCGCAGCGCGCAACGTCGCCGGAGTCAGCGGGTCGAGCACCGGAATCCGCCCGAGCGAGCGCACCTTGCCCATCGCACAGATCGTCGCCTCGCTGTCCGGCATCGCATCCCCCGAGAAGAGCACGCCGCCTACCCATATTGAGCGGGCGCGCAAAGCCTCGATCGTCAGCAAAGCGTGGTTAATGGTCCCCAGCGTGGTGCGCGCGACCACCACCACCGGCAGCCCCCAGCGCGCGAACAGATCGGCATAGACCAGCTCGCGGGTCAGCGGCACCAGCGCCCCGCCCGCACCCTCGATCACCACCCGGCCCGGCGGCAGCGCCAGCCGGCCGGGATCGATCGTCACCCCCTCGATCTCGGCTGCACGGTGCGGCGAGCAGGGCGTGACCAGCCGGTATGCCTCGGGCAGCACCTTGACGCCCGTCAGCCGCGCCACGGCCTCGCTGTCAGTCTCCTCGTCCAGCCCCGCCTGCACCGGTTTCCAGTAGGACGCGCCAAGACGCCATGCCAGTGCCGCGGCGGCCACCGTCTTGCCGATGCCGGTGTCCGTTCCGGTGACGACGATCATCGCAAGGCATCCGCCAGCCGGTCGATATCGCCCTGCGTCACGTTGAGCGTCAGGGATATACGCAGCCGCGCAGTCCCGGCCGGCACGGTCGGCGGGCGGATGCCGCGCACGTCGAACCCCCTGGCCTGCACCGCCGCGGCGCGCGCCATCGTCTCGGCATCGCCGCCGACGATCAGCGGCAGCACCTGCGATCCCGTCGGCGTCACGCCGAGCGGGGTCAGCACGCGCTCGGCATGCGCGATCAGCCAGTGCAGCGTCTCGCGCCGCGCCGGCTCGTCCGCGACGATCCGCAGCGCTTTGCGCACCGCCGCCGCCATCAGCGGTGACGGCGCGGTCGAGAAGATGAAGGGCCGCGCCCGGTTGACGAGGAAGTCGATGAACACTTGCGGGCCGCACACCAGCGCGCCCTCGCACCCCAGCGCCTTGCCGCAAGTGTGCAGCGTGATGACGTTCGGCTTGCCTTCCAGCGCCGCAGACAGGCCGCGCCCGCCGGTGCCCCACACCCCGGTCGCGTGCGCCTCGTCGACGATCAGCATGGCGTCATGCCGCGCCGCCACCTCGGCCAACGCCGCGACCGGCGCGCGATCGCCGTCCATCGAATAGAGGCTCTCGACCGCGATCCACGGCGTGCCGGTGCCGCCCTGCCCGCGCCATGCCGCGATGGCGTCGTCCACCGCCTGCGCATCGTTATGCGCCGCCGCCACGGACGGCGCGCGCGCGAGCTTCATGCCGTCATGCGCGCTGGCGTGGACCAGGGCGTCGTACACGATCAGGTCGCCGGGCTGCGGCAAGGTGGCGAGCAGCGCGACGTTCGCGGCGAAACCGGTGGCGAAGTAGAGCGCCGCCTTACTCCCGAACATGGCAGCGGCGTCGGCCTCGAGTGCGGCGATCTCGGAATCGTTGCCGCGCAGCAGCCGCGATCCGCCCGATCCCACCGCGACCCCGCGATCCAGCGCCGACGCGACCGCATCGCGCAGCCGCTGGTCGTTCGCAAGGCCGAGATAGTCGTTGGAAGCGAAGTCGATTCCCGCGCGTGGCGCAAGCGTGCGGTAGCGGCCGGCCTCGCGCAGCCGCTCGAGATCGCCGCGATGGAAGTCCCCGGTCACGCGACGCCGGCGCGCTTCAGCAATGCCTCGGCCTGCTTGAGGTGCGGGGCGTCGATCATCTTGCCGTCGAGCTGGAGCGCGCCTGCCTCCGGGTTCGCTGCGAACGCCGCGACGACGCGCCGGGCGTGCGCCACCGCGTCGTCCGACGGGGTGAAGGCGGCGTTGATGATCTCGATCTGCGCCGGGTGGATCGCCATCATGCCGGTGAACCCGTCGCGCATGGCGCGCGCGCAATAGGCCTTGAGTCCGTCGAGGTTCCGGAAATCGGGATAGACGGTCTCGATCGCCCGCACCCCCGCCGCATGCGCGCCGAACAGGGTCAGCGCGCGGATCATCTCGTAAGGCGGGGTGTAGCTTCCGTCCTTCTCGCGCGACGAGACCGCGCCGATCGCCGCGGGCAGGTCCTCCGCGCCCCAGGTGATCCCCGCCAGCCGGGGCGAGCAGCCGGCATAGCTGCCGAGGCCGAACACCGCCGCGGGAGTCTCGGTCGCGATCGGCAGGATGCGCGCGGCGATCCCGCCGAGCATCGCGTCGAGCGAGGCGACGTCCGCGCCGCTCTCAGCCTTGGGCAGCACGATTCCGTCGGCGCCGTGCGCGGCGGCGAGATCGTCCCGCGTCATCCCCGAATCGAGCGGGTTGATCCGCACCCAATGGCTCACCTCGCTGCGCGTTTCGGCCAGGAACTTCGCCACCGCCTGCCGCGCGGCGCCCTTGTTGGCGGGGATCACCGAATCCTCGAGGTCGAGGATCAGCGCGTCGGCGCCGCTGGCCAGCGCCTTCTCCATCCGGTCGGGCCGGTCACCGGGGACGAACAGCATGGAACGCAGCTTCATGGGGCACCTCTCCTTGCGCTGCCCCATCCGCCCGATCGCATGGAAGTTCAAGAAGGGACTTGAACCGCACGCCGCCCGCATCCTATGGCAGCGCACACCCGGGCGGGTGTAGCTCAATGGTAGAGCAGAAGCTTCCCAAGCTTACGACGGGGGTTCGATTCCCCTCACCCGCTCCACTCCTCCCATGATCCGCACGCGCGAAAATGGACTGCAGATGCGCCTATTGAGTACCGGGCGACGCAAGGCATTCGCCGCGCTTTCGATATTGGGCCTCGGCGCGGGCGCCTTGGCCGCATTTCATTTCTCCGGCCCCCAGCGGCCCTCCGGCCATGCGGCCGCCCCCCTTGCGAACGACGTGGTGCAGGCGGTGGCGACCCCGACGCGCGTGGACTATCGCCGTCTGGAGGCACGGATCGCGCGGCTCATGCAGGAGCCCGACATGGTCGGCCTTGCGGTCGGCACGGTCGAGAACGGGCAGGTTCGCTTCGCAAAGGGCTTCGGCGAGACGATCGCGCACAGCGGCACGCCCGTAACCCCGAACACCGTGTTCCGCTGGGCGTCGGTATCCAAGGGTGTCGCCTCCGCCTTGGTGATCAAGCTAGCCGAAGAGGGCAAGGTTTCACTCAACACCCCGGTGGCGTCGCTGCACACGACACTCACGCTGCCGGGCGATTCGAGCAATGTCACGGTGGCCAATATCCTCTCGCACCGCGTCGGGCTGGTCCGGAACGCATGGGACGAGCGGCTCGAAGCCGGCGAGGATCCGAAGGCGCTGCGCGCGGCGCTGAGCACCCTGCCCGTCTATTGTCCGCCGGGAACCTGCTACGGCTATCAGAACATCGCCTTCGATACCGTGACCGAGATCGTCGAGGGCGCGACGGGCGAGGACTATGCCAGCCTTGCCCGCAAGCGCCTGTTCGAGCCGCTGGGCATGCGCAACGCGAGCGTCGGCCGCGCAGGGCTGCAAAGCGCGACCAGTTGGGCGCATCCGCATCGCAGGGGCAAAGTGCTCGTCACGGTCAACGACGCCTATTATCGGGTGCCGGCCGCGGGCGGGGTCAATTCCTCGATCCGCGACCTGTTGCGCTGGATGCGGGCACAGATGGGCGAGGCGCCGGGCGTCCTGTCGCAGACCGCGCTCGAAACGATGCATCGCCCCAGGGTTTCGACGCCGCCGCACGGGCGGCGGGGAGCGATGGATCGCGCGCTCACGCATGCCCAGTACGGGCTCGGCTGGCGCAGCTTCGTCTATGCCGGGCACGCGCTGGTCGGCCATCGCGGCTCAGTCGACGGCTATGGATCGCTCATCCTGTTCGACCCAGCGGACAAGAGCGGCATCGTGATGCTGTGGAACAGCAACGCGTCCAAGGCAGCGCGATTGCAGCTCGAGTTCTTCGACTTGCTCTATGGCCTACCTCCCACCGACTGGCTTGAGTTCGAGCAGCCCGAAGCCGCCAGAGCGCCTGCGACCACGGAAGCGCCGGATCGGCCTAGAGCTCGATGATGCGTTGCCCCAGGCGTGTGGCCTCGGTCGCATCGTGAGTCACCAGCAGGATCGGCAGGCCGGATTCGTCACGCAATTGCTCGATCACCAGCATCACTTCCTCGCGCCGGGCGCGATCGAGCGACGACAGTGGCTCGTCGAGCAGCAGGAACCGCGGCTTCGCCAGCAGCGCCCGGCCGATCCCGACGCGGCGCGCTTCACCGCCGGAAAGCGAGCGCGGCCAGCGGTCGAGCAGATGCGCGATATCGAACCGGGCCGCCAGATCGCCCAGGCCGGACGGATCGCCGCCCGCGCCATAGAGCAGGTTCGCCCGCACGCTGAGATGCGGGAACAGCCGCGCGTCCTGGAAGACATAGCCGGCCCGGCGGCGCTCGGGCGGCACGTCCGTACCCGTGGCCGCGTCGAACAGCGCCTCGCCATTCACACGCACATGGCCGCTGTCCGGCTTGAGCAGCCCCGCGACCATGTCGAGCACGCTGGTCTTGCCGGCGCCGGACGGGCCGAACAGCACGGTGATCCCATCCCCGCCCTGGATCCGGCAGCTGATCCGCGCATCGCCGCGGCGCTTCTCGACCGCGATGTCAAAGGACATGCACGCCTCGTCCCGCCCGCCGGGCGAGCAATTCGGATGCGACCAGCGCCACGAGCGACAGCGCGACCGAGATCAGTGCCAGCCGCCACACCTGCGCCTCCCCGTCGGGGGTCTGGAGCGCGGCATAGATGGCGAGCGGCAGCGTCTGCGTCTCGCCCGGCACGTTGGAGACGAAGGTGATCGTCGCGCCGAACTCGCCCAGCGCGCGCGCGAAGCCGAGCACCGCAGCGGCAAGCACGCCGGGCAGGCTCAATGGCAGCGTGATCGTGCGGAAGACGCGCATCCGGCTTGCCCCCAGTGTCCGCGCCGCGTCCTCGAAGCGCCGGTCCACCGCCTCGATCGACAGGCGCATCGCGCGCACCATCAGCGGCAGCGCCATCACCGCCGCGGCGATCGCCGCGCCGGTCCAGCGGAACATCACGCTGACCCCGAACCAGCGCTCGAGCCAGCCGCCCGCCGGCCCCGCGGGCGCAAAGGCGAGCAGCAGCAGCCACCCGGTCACCACCGGCGGCACGACCAGCGGAAGATGCACCAGCCCGTCGATCAGCACCTTCCCCGGAAAGCGCGCGCGGGCGAGCAGCCAGGCGAGCGCGAAGGCCAGCGGCAGCGTCGCGGCGGTCGCCACCAGCCCGACCTTGAGCGACAGCGCCACCACGGGCCAGATGCCGCCCTCGAGCATCAGCGCCGCGCGAAGCCGAACCGGGCGAAGATCGCACGCCCCTCGCCCGACAGCAGGAAGCGGCGGAACCCTTCCGCTTCGGGATGCGTGGAGGCCTTCAACCGCGCGAGCGGATAGACGATCGGCGGGTGGCTGGACTGCGGAAACACGCCCGCGACCCGCACCCGCGCCGATGCCCGGGCATCGGTGGCCTAGACGATGCCGCACGGCGCCGCGCCGCGTTCGACCAGCGCCAGCGCCGCGCGGACATTCTCCGCGCGCACCAGCCGCGGCGCGGCGGCGTCCCACAGCTTGAGCTTGCGCAGCGCCGCCTCGGCATAGCGCCCCGCGGGCACCGATGCCGGATCGGCCACCGCGATCCGCCCGCGCAGCATCGCCGCCAGCGGCCGCCGCTCGGCCGGCGCATCCGCACGCGCCACCAGCACCAGCCGGTTGCCGAGGAACGACGCGCGGGTGCCCGGGGCAAGCATCGCCCGCTGATCGAGATGGTCCATCCACTCGAGGTCAGCCGACGCGAACAGGTCCGCTTGCGCACCTGCCGCCGCTTGCCGCGCCAGCACCGAGGAAGCGGCGAAGGACAGCACCGGGCGCGCATGGCCCTTGCGCGCCCATGCGTCCGCCGCCGCGGTCATCGATTCCTGCAGGCTCGCCGCCGCCAGCACCAGCGGCCCCTCGCGCCGCTGCGCCTGGGCCGGAAACGTGGCCAGGGCGAGCCCCAGTGCGGCCCCGATCAGCCCGCGGCGCGCGACGACCATCGCGCTACTCCACCGTCACCGACTTGGCGAGGTTGCGCGGCTGGTCGACATCGGTGCCCTTGGCCACCGCGACATGGTAGGCAAGCAGTTGCACCGGCACGGCATAGACGATCGGCGCGATCAGCGGGTGGACCTTGGGCATGGTGATCGTGGCGACGCACCCCTCGCCCGCCGCGGCGATCCCGTCATAGTCGCTGATCAGCACCACCTTGCCGCCGCGCGCCTGCACTTCCTGCATGTTGCTGACGGTCTTCTCGAACAGCGGCCCGCTGGGCGCGATCACGATCACCGGCACATTCTCGTCGATCAGCGCGATCGGCCCGTGCTTCATCTCGCCCGCGGCATAGCCTTCGGCGTGGATATAGCTGATTTCCTTGAGCTTGAGCGCGCCTTCGAGCGCCAGCGGATAGTCCGTCCCGCGCCCCAGATAGAGCACGTCGCGCGCGCCGGCGACCGCGCCGGCCATCGCCTCGATCGCCTCGTCATAGGACAGCGCCGCGTTGAGCGCCGCCGGTGCCTCGGCGAGGTGCTTGACGATCCCTTTCTCCTCCGCCGGGGTCATCCGCCCCTTGGCCTTGGCGAGGTTGGCGGCGAGCGCGGCGAGCACGGCGAGCTGGCAGGTGAATGCCTTGGTCGATGCGACGCCGATCTCCGGCCCGGCATGCGTCGGCAGCAGCAGGTCCGCCTCGCGCGCCATCGTGCTGGTCGGCACGTTGACCACCGCGGCTATCGTCTGCCCCTCCGCCTTGGCGTGGCGCAGCGCGGCGAGCGTGTCGGCGGTCTCGCCCGACTGGCTGATGACGATCATCAGCCCGCCCTCCTCCATCACCGGCGCGCGGTAGCGGAACTCCGACGCGACATCGATATCGACCGCCACCCGCGCGAACTGCTCGAACCAGTATTTGGCGACCATCCCGGCATAGTAGCTGGTGCCGCACGCCACGATCGTCACGCGCTTGACCGAAGACAGGTCGAAATCGGGGATCGGCAGCGTCACCTGATCCTCCAGCCGCTGAAGATAGCTGCGCAGCGTCTGCGCCACCACGATCGGCTGCTCGTAGATCTCCTTCGCCATGAAGTGGCGATGGTTGCCCTTGTCGATCAGCTGGCCCGACGCGCCCGAATTGACGATCGGCCGCTCGACCGGATTGTTGTCGACGTCATAGACCTGAACGCCAGTGCGGGTCAGCACGACCCAGTCGCCTTCCTCGAGGTAGGAGATGCGCTGGGTCAGCGGTGCCAGCGCGAGCGCGTCGGAGCCGAGATAGGTCTCGGCGCCATTCTCGTTTTCTGGGCCATAGCCGACGACCAGCGGCGAGCCGAGCCGCGCGCCGATCAGCATGTCGGGATGGCTGCGGAACAGGATGGCGAGCGCGAAGGCGCCGTGCAGCCGCGGCAGCACCGCCTTCACCGCCTCGACCGGGTCGACGCCGTTCTCGACCTGCTCGCTCACCAGATGCGCGACGATCTCGGTATCGGTCTCGCTTTCGAGCCTGCGCCCGCGCGCCAGCAGCTCTTCGCGCAGCGGCTTGAAATTCTCGATGATGCCGTTGTGGACCAGCGCGACCTCACCGGTCGCGTGCGGATGCGCGTTGCTGGTGGTCGGCCCGCCATGCGTCGCCCAGCGCGTGTGGGCGATGCCGACATGGCCGGGCAGCGGGTCCGCCGCCAGCTCGCGGCCAAGGTTGACGAGCTTGCCCGATGCGCGGCGGCGCGCGATCGCACCATCCACGATCGTCGCGATGCCGGCCGAGTCATAGCCGCGATATTCGAGGCGCTTGAGTCCGTCGAGCAGCCGGTCGGCGACGTCTTCCTTGCCCAGGATTCCAACGATTCCACACATGTGCCGGTCTCTGCTCTAGAGGATATAGGGAACGCGGATGCCCGGCATGGCCGCCGGGAAATCCTTGGTGTTGCGAGTCACGAGTATGCGGCCGCGAATCTGGGCGGTCGCCAGGATGATGGCATCGGGCGATTTAAGTCTGGAACGTTCCCGGCGAAGCGCCGCCGCACGGTGCGAGATTTCTTCGTCGATTTCATCGAGACCGAAGCGATCGAGAAAAGCAAGCACATCCCGGATGGCCGCATCATTGCCCTTCGACAGCGCTTCGATCCAGGCCATCCGGCTGATCCACATCCGGGCGCCGCTTTCGACGATCCGTCGCATCTCATATTGAGCTGGCTCGTGATCGAGCAAAGCGTCGATCACGATATTGGCGTCCAGACTATAGCCGCTCATATGTTGTTTTTAGGCTGCCTTGACGCCGCCCGTTTCGTCAACGCCAGATAATGCGCGCGTTCCTTGTCATCCTCTTCCGTGAAGCATTCGGGCGATTCAGCGCGCACTTCCTCGTAGTCATCGTCCCATGGCCGGGTCCATTCCGCCCGCCGCTTCCGTTCATATTCATGAGGATCAATGGAAATACCGTGCCGTGCCCACGCGCCGAAACCCACCTCCAGCCAATCCTTCGACGATTCGGCTCGATAGGCAGTAACCGCTTCACGCAGCACTGACGCACGCGACTTTCCCTGCTCGGCCGCGAGACGGTCAAGCCACTGAATATCCTCATCGGGCAAATCGGCGAGAATGCGGGTCATGATGATATCTAGATATCATATCGCGATATCATGTCAATCGCACGCCAGGTCCGCGCCGGCTCAATGCGGGAAATTCTTGTCCACGAACGAACGCACGAACTCCTGCGGCTCGGGCTGGTAGCCCTGCGCCGCCGCGAACTTCGCCGCCCCCTTCTCCCACAGCTCGCGGATCGCGCCCGCCATGCCAGTGGGGAACTGCATCCGCTGCACGACCTGCGCGCGCCAGTCCCCCGTGCCGCCGAACATCAGGCGGAACCCGGCTTCGCGCGCCGTCAGATCGGCGTCGCGCGCGGTATCGAGATGCCCGATCGCATCGAGCACATAGGCGTCGAGCAGTTCCAGGAACGGCTTGCCCGTGTAACGCTCGCTCATTTGCCCTCCTTGCGCGCGGTCATCATCGCGCGGAATCGCTTGGCCCAGCCGGGCTTGGTCGCCCGTTCCGGCCGCACCAGCGCCAGCGCGTCGGCCTCGACGTCCGTCGTCACCACCGCGCCCGCCGCGACGATCGCGCCGTCGCCGATCGCCACCGGCGCGACGAGCGCACTGTTCGATCCGATGAATGCGCCCGCGCCGATCCGCGTCTTGTACTTGAAGAAGCCGTCATAGTTGCAGGTGATCGTGCCCGCGCCGATGTTCGCGCCCGCGCCCACCTCGACGTCGCCGAGATAGGTCAGGTGGTTGGCCTTGGCCCCCTTTCCCAGCACGGCCTTCTTGGTCTCGACGAAATTGCCGATCCTGGCCTTCTCGCCCACCACAGTGCCGGGCCGCAGCCTGGCATAAGGGCCGATCTCCGCGCCGCTCGCGATCGCCGCGCCCTCGACATGGCAAAAGGCGCGGATGCTGGCCCCGTCCGCGACCGATACGCCCGGCCCGAATACGACGTTCGGCTCGATCAAGACGTCGCGGCCCAGCACCGTGTCATGGGCGAACCACACCGTCTCCGGCGCGACCAGCGTCGCGCCTTCGGCCATTGCCCGGGCGCGGCGCGCGTGCTGCCACTGCGCCTCGAGCGCGGCCAGCTCGCCGCGGCTGTTGACGCCAGTCACCTCGACCGCATCGGTCTCGATCACCGCAGAGGCGCGACCGTCGCCTGCCGCCAGCATCACGATATCGGGGAGATAGTATTCGCCCGCGGCATTGTCGTTGCCGACGCGCGCGAGCAGCGCGAACAGGTCCGTCGAGCGCACCGCCATCAACCCCGAATTGCATAGCGTCTCGGCGCGCTCCTCGGGCGAGGCGTCCTTATACTCGACCATCTTGGCGATCCGGCCCTCGCCGTCGGCGATGATGCGGCCATAGGCGGCCGGGTCGGCGGGGCGGAAGCCGAGGACGACCGCTGCCGGTGCATCGGCGCCGTGCAGCCGCTCGACCATGCGCCGCATCGTCGCGCCGGTCACCAGCGGCACGTCGCCATAGAGGATCAGCACGTCGCCGTCGAATCCCGCCAGCGCGGCCTGCGCCTGCGCCACCGCATGGCCGGTGCCCAGCTGCTCGGCCTGATGCGCCGTCGCGACGCCGTGCGGTGCCACCGCCGCCTCGACCTGCTCGCTCCGGGCGCCGACCACCACCACCGTCCGTTCGGGCGAAAGCGCCGAGACCGTATCGACCAGATGCAGCAGCATTGGCCGCCCGGCGATCGGGTGCAGCACCTTGTGAAGATCCGATTTCATGCGCGTGCCGCTGCCCGCGGCGAGGATGACGGCAGCGATGGGTGTTGTGGTCATGGTCGAAATCGGCCTCCCGTGACGCGGCCCTGCCACGATCATCTTGCTATTTCCATAGCGGGGCGGGCATTTGGCGGCGCATGAGTGATTTCCCCTTCGACATCGTCGGCTTCGACCTTGACGGCACGCTGTTCGACACCAGCGCCGACCTCGCCGCCGCCGCCAATCATGCGCTCGAGCTGGTGGGCCGGCCCACGCTCGCGCTCGATGCGATCAAGCCGATGATCGGCCGCGGCGCGAAGCACATGCTCGAGCAGGGACTCGAGGCGTCGGGCGGGCTGGATCCGGAAACGATGGAGCGCGCCTATCCGGCGCTGCTCGAATATTACGAAGCGAACCTCACCCGAGGCACCATCGCCTTCCCCGGCCTGATCGAAGCACTCGACGAACTCGAGGCGCGCGGCGTGAAGGTCGCGATCGTCACCAACAAGTTCGAGCGGTTCGCCGTCAAGCTCGTCGCCGAGCTGGCGCTGCACCACCGCTTCGCCTGCGTGATCGGCGGCGACACCATGGGCAAGGGCAATGCCAAGCCCTCGCCGGAACCGATCCGCGAGATGATCCGGCGCTGCGGCGGCGGGCGCGCGGCGTTCGTCGGCGATTCGATCTACGACATCCTCGCCGCGAAGAATGCCGGCATCCCGTCGATCGCGGTCAGCTTCGGCTTTCTGATGCAGCCGATCGAGGAACTGGGCGCCGACGCGGTGATCGACGGCTATGACGAGCTGATCCCGACGCTCATCCGGCTGGGGAATGCCCCTTCCGCCACTTCGCCCACAGGTGCCGCGCCAGCATGAGCGGCGGCATGCGCAGCCAGTGGCCGCGCAGGTAGAAGGCCAGCTCGGTCAGCTTGCGCATCGGGCGCCCCCAGCCGTCGCGTGCGAGGAGGCGGCGGACATAGAGCCGATCCGTCAGCGTCAGCGCCGCGCTCTCGCCGAACAGATGGTCCGACAGGCGTAGCGCCCGCTCCACCTCGCGCGTCAGGCCGTGCTGTGCCGCGCACGCCGCGAGCTTCAGCTCGAACTCCGTGCTGTCGAACTCATCGATCAGGCAGCGGATGTCCCACAGGTTGCGCAGCCCGCCCTGCAGGTCGCCATCGGCGAACAGGTGTGCCGCGGCGTGCACGATCATCCCCTCGGGCGGCAGCACGAACAGCCCGTTCTCCAGCGCCACCCGGCTCTCGATCAGCGCCGCCGCATCCGGCGTGATCCGCGCGGTGAGCGGGAGGATCGTGTGATGCACGTCGATCATCCGGTCGCGCTCGCGGTGGATCAGCGGCGGCAGCTCGTGCATCCAGCGGCGATAATAGGCGTCGTCATAGGGATCGGGCTTCACCCATTCCCATCCCGCCGCGATCAGCGCCCCCTCGGCTTCTTCGATCCGGTCGCGCGGCACCAGAATGTCGAGATCGCCGATCTGCCGCCCCCGCCCCGCCGAAAGCCCTGCGGCGACGAATGCGGTGCCCTTGAGCAGCACGACGGGCATGCCCGTGCCCGCAAGCGCGCGCCGCGCCATCTCGGCTTCCCAGAGTGCGACCAGCCGCCCTTGCTCCACCGTCGCGCGCGCGTCCTCGAGCACGCGCCGCGCCGCGCCCGGCATCGCCAGACCCTCGACGCGCCAGGCCAGCGTCCCGATCAGCTGCTCCGCCCGCGCCGCGGCCAGCAAAGCGGTCCAACCATTTGCGTCCAGTGGCTCGACCGAGGCGGGATCGCGCAGCGCGCGCGCCAGCAGCGCGCCGCTCATGCGCACTCGCTCCACAGCCGATCGACGGTCGCGATCGCGGTCTTCGTGTCGGGATAGTCGATCGCCCGCGCCGGCACGCCGCGCACCAGCCCGGTCAGCGCGTCGAACCCCGCCTCGCCCAGCGTGACGTAGTTGGTCGACGCCTGGGTCAGCCGCACGAAGCATTCGCTCGGAAACACCTCACGCTCCGCCGCCTCGAACCCGAACGAGGGAAACAGCACCAGCGCCGGCTTGGCCGGCTCCGCCATCGCCGCGATCGAGCGCGCATCGGGCACCAGATGGCGGATCGTCCCCTTGGGCGTCCCCTCCAGCAGCGGCCCCCAGCGGCCGCCCTTGGCCTCACCCTCCATCACGCCGATCGCTTCGTTCTTGAGGCTGATGAGCCGCGGAAATCCGTGGATCATGCCCGTGGCCGGATCGAGCAGGGCGAACTCGTCGCCCAGCAGCCGCCAGCCGCGCGTCATCAGCAGCGCCGCCAGCGTCGACTTGCCTGCGCCGGATTCGCCGGTCATCAGCAGCGCCTTGCCGTTGCGCTCGACCGCCGAGGCGTGGAGCAGCAGGTAGCGCCGCTGCCCCAGCGCCATCTGCAGGTTCATCGCCATCTCCGCCGCGAGCAGCCCCTGCGCCAGCGGCAGCGGCGCCGCGTCAGGGATCACGAAATCCCCGCCGATCTGCACCGACGGCCGCAGCCAGCGCCGCCAGAAGCGCGCCGCGAACAGGCGCACGCTGAAGTCGGGGATGCCGTCCTGCGGCTTGGGATAGTCGCGGTACAGCTCCTCCAGCGCCGCGACCGGTGCGCGCCAGTCGCTTCCCAAGCGGAACCCCACCGGCCCGATCCGCAGCATCGTCGAATGGCGCATCAGGCCGCCTCGACCAGCCCGGCAGCGACAAGCTCGTCGAGCCGTGCCGCCAGCGCATCGCGGTCGGGATCGATCAGGTCATGCGCCGCCGCCAGCCCTGCGAGCGTCTCGTCGAGCGTCAGCGCCTTCTCGCCCAGCACCTCGAGCAGCTCGGGCACCGGAGAATCGACGATATGGGTTATCCCCGACGCGCGGTGATAGATCAGCGTCAGGGCATCGAGCGGGACGATCCGGAGCGTCGCGGCGGCCGCGGCGCGATAGTGGGTCACGACCTGAGACCAATCGACATTTGGTTCTTGATCCTCCCCCGCCAGGAGGAGGTGGCGCCGCAGGCGACGGAGGGGGAGGAGCCCCAATGCACGTTCTGGCATCCGCCCCCTCCGTCAGCCTCCGGCTGACACCTCCCCCTGGCGGGGGAGGATCTGTTCCGCGCCGCATTCACTAAAGGTTGATCCGGCTTACCCGCGCGGCATCTGGAGCGATGCGAAGCAGGTGAAGCCGCTCGTCCCGCGCTGCAGGCGGCGGATATAGTTGGTGTAGGCGCGGCTCTGGTCATAGGTCGTGCCGGGCAGGTTCGCGCCGTTCATCGCCTGCCTGACCTCCTCCCCGCGGAACGCGCGGCCCGCGGGCGGGAACGCACCCTTGGTCCCTGCCGGCACCACCGATCCATCGGCGGCAATATAGCTGCCCGCACGGCCCGGATCGGGCACCGGAATCTCGCAATTGAGCACCGATCCCGCGGTCTGCGCCAGCGCCGGCTTGATCGACACGATCGCCGACGCGCTCGCCGCGCCCAGCATCAGCGCGCGGCGGCTCGGGCGCTTCAGCGGCCCGGCGTCCTGGGAATTGTCGTCGCCCATAGTCACTCCCTGCCACATCTGCCTTTCATAAAGGTGAATCGGGCGCAAGCACGCAAGCGGTGGCGCGTTGTCCCGGATCTGGGCTAGACGCCCGATATGCTTGGGCTTTCCCGGTCCCGCGCGATCGTCGCGCTTGTCGCCATACTGGCCACCGCACTGGCGGCATGGCTGGCGGCAGGAATCGAGGCCGGCGGCATCGCGCTGGTCGGCGCCGCGGTGGCCGCGCTGGTCGCCGCGCCCTCGGTCGAGCATGAAGCGTCGGCCGCCCTCGCGCCGGCTCCCGCCGACGATGGCGTCGCCGACGCGATCGAGGCGATTTTCGAGCCGGTGCTGCTCGTCGCCGAAAATCGGGTGATCGCCGCGAACCAGGCCGCGCGGACCCTGCTCGGCGAGCATATCCTGGGCGAGGACGTCCGCGTCGCGATCCGCCATCCCGCCGCCGCCGAGCGCCTGCTCAATGCCGAGGAGGCGTCCGGCGCGCCGATCCAGCTCGTCGGGCTTGGCGCGCGCGACCAGCATTGGGAGATGCGCGTGCGCACCCTCCCCGGCGGGCATCGCATCGTCCATCTCGGCGACCGCACCGGCAGCCACGCCGCGGACCGAATCCGCGTCGATTTCGTCGCCAATGCCAGCCACGAGCTGCGCACGCCGCTCGCCTCGATCCTCGGCTTCATCGAGACGCTCGAGGACGCCGCCGACGATCCCGAGACGCGCACCCGCTTCCTGCGCGTGATGGACAATGAGGCACGCCGCATGCAGCGGCTGATCGACGACCTCATGTCGCTCTCGCGGATCGAGGCCGAGAAATACCGCGCGCCCGACGATTCGGTCGATCTGCCCGAGCTGATCGACGAGGTGCATGGCGAGCTTGCCGCGCTGTCGCCCGACCGCGCAGGGGATATCGTGATCGACGCCGATCCGGTCGCTCCGGTCCGCGGCGACCGCGTCCAGCTCTCGCAGTTGCTTCACAACATCGTCGGCAACGCGATGAAATACGGGCGGGCCGGCACCCCGGTCGCCGTATCGCTGCGCAGCGCGGGCGAATCGATGGTGCGCCTGTCCGTCACCGACGAGAGCGAAGGCATCGCGCCCGAGCATCTCCCCCGCCTCACCGAGCGCTTCTACCGCGTCGATTCGAGCCGCAGCCGCGCCGCGGGCGGCACCGGCCTCGGCCTCGCGATCGTCAAGCACATCGTCGAGCGGCACCGCGGCCGGCTCGATATCGCCAGCACCGTCGGCAAGGGCACGACGCTGACGATTCTTCTGCCGACCATCCCCCTTCCGGGGTCGCTGTCATCATAACGTAACGCAACTGCAACACAGGCCGCGGCGGAACGGGACCGGCCGCCCGCCAGCGAATCGCTTCGGCCGAGGGGACACCAGATGCGCAGCTTCACCCTGATCGCGCTCTCCGCGCTGGCGCTCGCCGGCTGCGATCGTCAGGCGACGCGGGATCAGATCAAGGTGGTCGGTTCCTCCACCGTCTATCCGTTCACCACTGCCGTCGCCGAAGCCTTCGTCAACAAGAGCACCCAGGCCAAGGCCCCGGTGATCGAGCAGGGCGGCACCGGCGCCGGCATGAAGCTGTTCTGCGGCGGCATCGGCGTCGCGCATCCGGACATCGTCAACGCCTCGCGCCGGATGAAGAAGTCCGAGATGGAGCTGTGCCAGAAGAACGGCGTCACCGATGTGATCGAGATCCAGATCGGCAATGACGGCATCGCGCTGGCCGAATCCAACGCCGGCCCCAAGCTGTCGCTGACCCGCAAGGATATCTACCTCGCACTCGCCGCCAATCCGATGGGCAAGCCCAACACGGCGAAGACCTGGAAGGACGTCAATCCGTCGCTTCCGGCGATCCCGATCAAGGTGCTCGGCCCGCCCTCGACCTCA
Organism: Sphingomonas sp.; assembly: GCF_036402235.1. Taxonomy (GTDB): domain Bacteria; phylum Pseudomonadota; class Alphaproteobacteria; order Sphingomonadales; family Sphingomonadaceae; genus Sphingomonas. The sequence continues at coordinate 54,337 of NZ_DASWTG010000087.1, forward strand.
GGTACGCGCGACGCGTTCGCCGAGCTGATCCTGGAGAAGGGCTGCGAGGAGGCCAATCCCGAGGCGAAGGGCCTCAAGGATTCGGACAAGACCAGGTTCGACAATCTCTGCCTGCTGATCCGCAGCGACGCTGCCTATGTCGATTCGGGCGAGAACGATAACCTCATCGTCCAGAAACTGTCGACCGATCCCAACGCGCTCGGCATCTTCGGCTATTCCTATCTCGAGGAGAACGCCCAGCGCCTGCATGGCGTGCCGATCGACGGTGTGACGCCGAGCTACGAGACCATCGCCGGTAACAGCTATCCCGGCGCCCGCGCGCTCTACATCTACGTCAAGAAGCAGCATCTGAAGGCAGTGCCGGGGCTCAAGGAGTTCCTCGCGCAATATGCCCAGATGTGGGCGCCCGAGGGCCCGCTGGTGAAGCGCGGCCTGATCGCCAGCCCGCAAGCGGCGCGCGATGCCGCGGCCAAGGCGATCGACATGGAAACCCCGCTCGACCCCGCGTCGCTGAAGTAAGGCAAGGCAGAGTTCGTGAACCCCTACGCGCTTCTCTTCCTCGTCGCCGGGCTGGGCGTCATCGCCTGGCTCACCGGCCGCGCGCGCGCCGCGCGATTCGGTGCGGCCAGCAAGCACCGGCTCCACTCGCTCCCGGGTCAGCACGGCCTCTATGTCGCGATGTGGACCGTCATCCCGGCCCTGATCTTCGTGATCGCCTGGTCGATCGTCACGCCCAGCCTCGCCACCGACGCGGTGCTGAAGGCGCCGCAGGCGTTCGAGCTGCCCGCCTTCGGCTATGAGCGCGACGCGATCCTCAACGAGGTGCGCGCGCGCGCCGCGGGCGGCAATTACGGCTTCTACCCGCTCGCCGAGCAGCTCGCCCCGGTCTATCTCCAGGCGAGCCGCTTCTATGGCTGGCTGGGCACCGGCATCGCGATCCTGCTCGCCTTCGCCTGCGGCGCGTTCGCCTATACCCGCGTCAAGGCCGAATTCCGCGCCCGCACCCGCGTCGAGCGGACGGTGATGCTCGCGCTGCTGGTGGCGTCGCTGATCGCGATCCTCACCACGCTCGGCATCTTCCTGTCGCTGCTGTTCGAATCGCTGCGCTTCTTCGCGATGGTGCCGGTCACCGACTTCCTGTTCGGCACGCTGTGGAGCCCGCAGGTGATCGACCCGGCCGATCCGGGCGCGACCTTGGGCGCGGTGCCGCTGTTCTGGGGAACTTTCTTCATCGGCGCGGTGATCGCGATGCTCGTCGCCATCCCCTTCGGCCTGATGAGCGCAATCTACCTGACCCAGTACGCCCGCCCCGCGGTGCGCCAGTGGATGAAGCCGCTGCTCGAGATCCTCGCCGGCGTGCCGACCGTGGTCTATGGCTATTTCGCCGCGCTCACCGTCGGCCCCGCGATTCGCGACGTCGCCGTCTCGCTCGGCTTCACCTACGCCAGCTCCGAGAGCGCGCTGTCGGCGGGCCTCGTCATGGGCGTGATGATCATCCCGTTCGTCTCCTCGATGGCCGATGACTCGATCGCCGCGGTGCCGCGCGCGATGCGCGACGGCAGCCTGGCGATGGGCGCGACGACCAGCGAGACGATCCGCCGCGTGCTGCTCCCCGCCGCGCTGCCCGGCGTGGTCGCGGGCGTGCTGCTCGCGGTCAGCCGCGCGATCGGCGAGACGATGATCGTGGTGATGGCCGCCTCGGGCGCCGCCAACGTCACCTTGAACCCGTTCGAGAGCGCGACCACCGTCACCAAGCAGATCGTCGACCTGCTGACCGGCGAGGCCGAGTTCGACAGCCCCAAGACGCTCGCCGCCTTTGCCCTCGGCCTTACGCTGTTCATGATCACCTTCCTCCTCAACATCGTCGCCCTGCGCGTCGTGAAGAAGTATCGCGAAGCCTATGAGTGAGCCCGTCAGCCACCGCGCTCCCACGGACTGGAAGACGGATGCGATGCAGAAGCGCATCCGCAAGCGCTATCGTGCCGAGCGCCGCTTCCGCGCGATCGGAATGGGCGCGGTCATCGTATCGGCGGCGTTCCTGTTCTTCCTGCTCGCGACGATGATCGGCAACGGCGCCGCAGGCTTCATGCGGACCGAGGTGTCGCTGCCGATCGACTTCAAGTCGGCGCCGCTCGAGATCGATCGCGCGCAGCTCGGCACGCGCGGGGCGGATCTCGCGCTCGCCGGTGCCGGCCTTCAGGACCGGGTCTCGACCGCGGCCACCTCGGCGTTCGGCGCGAAGGGCGAGGAGCTGATCGCCGAGAACGCCTGGACCGCGGTTCGCGACGCCATCAAGGACGATCCCAACCTGCTCGGCCAGAGCGCCCATATCTGGGTGCCCGCCTCCAGCGAGCTCGACGCCGCGGTCGATGGCGGCGGCGAGCCGGAGTTCCGCGCGCTCGTCCAGCAGCTGCGCGATCGCGGCGCGCTGAAGAGCGGCTTCAACGCGGACTTCCTTACGCGCGCCGATTCGACCGATCCCACCGCGGTCGGCATCTGGGGCGCGCTCAAGGGCTCGATCCTGACGATGCTGGTCACGCTGCTGATCGCCTTCCCGATCGGCGTGCTCTCGGCCGTGTATCTTGAGGAATATGCCCCCAAGAACCGCTGGACCGACCTGATCGAGGTGTCGATCAACAACCTGGCCGCCGTTCCCTCGATCATCTTCGGCCTGCTCGGCCTTGCCGTGTTCCTCGGCACGCTCGGGCTGCCGCGCTCCGCGCCGCTGGTGGGCGGGCTCACGCTCGCGCTGATGATCATGCCGGTGATCGTCATCGCCGGGCGCAACGCGATCAAGGCGGTGCCGCCCTCGATCCGCGACGCCGCGCTCGGCATCGGCGCCAGCCGCGTGCAGGTCGTGTTCCACCACGTCCTCCCGCTCGCCTTGCCCGGCATCCTGACGGGCACGATCATCGGCATGGCGCGCGCGCTCGGCGAGACCGCGCCATTGCTGCTGATCGGCATGCGCGCCTTCATCGTCACGCCGCCGGGCGGGGTGTTCGATCCCGCTACCGTGCTGCCCGTCCAGATCTTCCTGTGGTCGGACGAGGTCAGCCGCGGCTTCATCGAGAAGACCAGCGCCGCGATCATCGTGCTGCTCGCCTTCCTGCTCGCGATGAACGCGCTCGCCATCTATCTTCGCAACAAATTCGAGACCCGCTGGTGATGACCGCTGTTATGACCCAATCCGATATCGCAGAAGCCGCCGACACCGTCCCGGCACAGGCCGCCACCAAGATGTCGGCGCGCGGCGTCAACGTCTTCTATGGCGAGAAACAGGCGATTCGCGACGTCTCGATCGACGTCGACATGGACAACGTCACCGCCTTCATCGGACCGTCGGGCTGCGGAAAGTCGACGTTCCTGCGCACGCTCAACCGCATGAACGACACCGTCGCCAGCGCGCGGGTCGAGGGCGAGATCACGCTGGATGGCGAGAATATCTACGACAAGTCGATGGACGTGGTTCAGCTGCGCGCCCGCGTCGGGATGGTGTTCCAGAAGCCGAACCCCTTCCCCAAGTCGATCTACGAGAATGTCGCCTATGGCCCGCGCATCCATGGCCTCGCGCGCGCCAAGGGCGACATGGACCAGATCGTCGAGCGTTCGCTGAAGCGCGCCGGCCTGTGGGACGAGGTCAAGGATCGCCTGAACGACAGCGGCACCGCGCTGTCGGGCGGCCAGCAGCAGCGCCTGTGCATCGCGCGCGCGATCGCGGTCGATCCCGAGGTGATCCTGATGGACGAGCCCTGCTCGGCGCTCGATCCGATCGCCACCGCCAAGATCGAGGAGCTGATCCACGAGCTGCGCGGCCGCTATGCGATCGCGATCGTCACGCACAATATGCAGCAGGCCGCGCGCGTGTCGCAGCGCACCGCCTTCTTCCACCTTGGCGAAATGGTCGAATATGGCCGGACCAAGGACATCTTCACTAACCCGCGCCAGCAGCGCACCCAGGACTATATCACTGGCCGCTACGGCTAATCGGAGAGCAACCATGGCCACCGGACATACCATCAAGGCTTTCGACGAGGATCTCGATCGGCTGCGCGCCCTCATCAGCGAGATGGGCGGGCTGGCGGAGCACGCCATCCGCGAATCGATGCGGTGCCTGGTCACCCACGATCTCGACGGCGCCGCCAAGATCGTCGAGGACGACAAGAAGCTCGATATCCTCGAGATCGAGACCGAGCGCCGCGCGGTTCAGTTGATCGCGCTTCGTGCGCCGATGGCGACCGACCTGCGCGACGTCGTTGCGGCGATGAAGATTTCGAGCGTCGTCGAGCGGATCGGCGACTATGCCAAGAATATCGCCAAGCGGGTCCCGCTGCTGCGCGATCGCGACATCGAGCCGCTCTCGCTGATGCCGGAAATGGCCAAGATTGCGACCCAGATGGTGCACGACGTGCTCAATGCCTTTGTCGAGCGCGATGCTGAAGCGGCGCTACGGGTGATCGATCGCGACAAGGCCGTCGACGACTTCTACAATTCGATCTTCCGGACCCTCCTTACCTACATGATGGAGAATCCGAACAATATCGGTCAGTCGGCCCATCTGCTGTTCATTGCCAAGAACGTCGAGCGCGTCGGCGACCATGCGACCAACATCGCCGAGATGGTCTATTATGCCGCGACCGGTCAGCACATCATGGACCGGCCCAAGGGCGACGATGAAATGCTGGTGGAAGAGATTTGATGTTGCCCAAGCGGCTCCTCCTTGTCGAAGACGACCGGGCGCTGGCCGAGCTGGTGTCCTATCATTTCGATCGAGCCGGCTATGCGGTGACCCGTACCGGCGACGGCGAGGAAGCATTGATCCTGGCCGAAGAAATGAAGCCGGACCTGGTGCTGCTCGACTGGATGATCGAAGGCATCAGCGGGATCGAGGTCTGCCGTCGCCTGCGCCGCCGCCAGGGCACGGCCAATGTGCCGATCATCATGCTCACTGCCCGCGGCGAGGAGGATGACCGCATCCGCGGGCTGGAGACCGGAGCCGACGACTATATGACCAAGCCGTTCAGCCCCAAGGAGCTGGTGGCTCGGGCCGGCGCCGTGCTGCGCCGCGTTCGTCCCGCGTTGGCGGCCGAAGCCTTGTCCTATGCCGGGCTCGAGATGGATCTGGTCGCCCACCGGGTCCGCCGCGACGGCCAGTCGATCCAGCTTGGTCCGACCGAGTATCGGTTGCTGCGCCACTTCCTCGAAAACCCGGGGCGGGTCTTCTCGCGGCAGCAACTGCTCGAAACCGTCTGGCCGCACAGCGAGGACATCGAGTTGCGCACGGTGGACGTGCATATCCGCCGCCTGCGGCTAGCGCTGGGCGAGCCCGACCTGGTCCGCACCGTGCGCAGCGCCGGTTACGCGCTCGATGCCGAAGGGGTTGCCTGAGGCTGCTCGGCGACGCATGGGCTAGCCCATGGCACGCAAGAACAAGGGCAAGGGCGGCGGCAATCCGAACCGCCCCCGTTTCTGGGGCAAGCACGCGGTCGCGGCGGCGCTCGACAACCCCGATCGCAAGGTGCTCAAGGCCTGGTCGACTCGCGAGGCCGCGGCTTTCATGA
>NZ_DASWTG010000088.1:0-29100 GCF_036402235.1 Sphingomonas sp.
CTCCGTCGCGCTGCGCGCGCCACCTCCCCCTGGCGGGGGAGGATCGAACGCCGATCTCCCAAATCGCGTCACACTTGTAACTCTCACCCGCGCGCCGCCCGATCCTAGGTTCCACGAACCAACGACAACGGAGCATGGCGATGTCCGCAATTGCAGACAAGGCGACCGGCAAGACGGCCTGGCTGACGCTGGCGGCATCGCCGGTGTTCGCGGCGATGGCGCTGATGTCGGCAATCGACGCGCCGCCGCTGGCGCTGTGCGCGGCGGGAGCAACGCTGCTGCCGGTCGACGGCATGACCGCGATGTACCTGCTGATGAGCCTGTTCCACCTGCCGCCCTGGCTCAAGCTCGCCGGGCGCGGTTGACGATCAACGAGGAGAAGAGCAATGCAACACGAGATCGTATCGCGCGAGGAATGGATGGCCGCGCGCAAGGCGCTGTTCGAGAAGGAGCGCGCGATGACCCATGCGCTCGACGCGCTGCGCGCCGAGCGGCGCGGGCTGCCCTGGGTGAAGGTCGCGAAGGACTATGTGTTCGAGGGGCCGGATGGGCCGCGCACGCTGGGCGACCTGTTCGGGGATCGCAGCCAGCTTGCCGTCTATCACTTCATGCTGACCCCGGGGTCGGAGCATATCTGCCCCGGCTGCTCCTACACGATGGATCATACCGACGCGGCGCGGCAGCATTTCGAGCAAGCCGACCTCGCCTTCGCAGCGGTGTCGCGCGCGCCAGTCGCGCAGATCGAGGCGGTCAAGGCACGGATGGGGTGGACCTTTCCGTGGGTGTCGTCGGGCGGGGGCGACTTCAACTACGACTTCTGCGTCTCGTTCACCGCCGAGGAGCGCGAAGCGGGGACGGCGCGCTACAATTACGGGCTGACGCAGATCCAGCGCAGCCCGGACATGTTCGGGGTGAGCGTGTTCGCGAAGAACGATGCGGGCGAGATCTTCCACAGCTACTCGACCTATCACCGCGGCACCGAGCTGCTGATGGGCGCGATGAACTGGCTCGACCTCGCCCCCAAGGGCCGCAACGAGGCCGGCGGCACGATGAGCTGGGTGCGGCTGCACGACGAGTATTGAGAGCTGCGAGACGTTTATCCTCCCCCGCTAGGGGGAGGTGGCGCCGAAGGCGTCGGAGGGGGAGGATGCGAGCCGCCGAGGTTTCGCCGTCCTCCCCCTCCGTCACGCTACGCGTGCCACCTCCCCCTGGCGGGGGAGGATTAAGTCAGCGCCGGGGCGCCGCCTTGCATCGGATGTAGATGGGGTTGCCGATCAGCAGCTTGCGGTTGTCGGGACCGAGGATGTTGACGGCGATCCAGCCGCAGGCGGCGGCGCGGTCGATCGGGAGCGTGGCCGGCGACGTGGCGACCGAGATGCGGCTGTGCTCCTTGCCATTGGCGACGAGCTGGGCCGTGCCTTGCGCGACACCGGCGACGCTCACCTCGACCGCGAGTTTCGCTGCGGGTATCGCGAGCGTCTCACCCATCGCCGCGCGGTTCTTGCCCGATACCACCGCGACCTCGAGCATGCGATCCCGCGCGCCCTCTACGTCGATGAAGACATTGCCGGCGCGGATGCCGTCGAGGATCGCCGGCTGGGACAGCTCGCGGGCGTGGACCACGGTGGCGGGGCGGCCGATCGGCGCCTTGCCGGGTCCGGCAGCGGGATCGTGGTTGTCGCTGCTGCCAATGCCGGTGATGCGGAAGCCGCGATTGAGCTTGTCGTACCAGAAATCGAGCCCGGCGAGCGGGGGCTGGGTGGTGAGGCCGTTGATCGCCTCGATCGCGGTCACCTTGCTCCAGTCGGTGTCGGGCCAGACCCAGCCGCAGCCCATGCATGCCTCGCCCGAGGGCAAGGCGGGGTGGTTGATCGAGAGGATCGCGCGCGCCGCGGCGACATTGTGCTGGAGCGTGGCGACGTCGGGCACGGTGGGGCTGCCGACGCGGAAATCGACCCAGCGCGACTGGCCAAAGATGTTGGCATGGCCGCCAAAGGTGGTGATTTCCGCGCCGGGGATCAGCAGCATCCGGTCGTAGAAAGGTTGAAGCTCGCGCAGTGCGGAGAAGTGCGAGCTGGTGTTGTGATCGGTGACGGCGATGAAATCGAGGCCCGCTTGCGCCGCGGCTTCGACGGTGCGGTAGAGTGGGCAGGGGACGCGCTTGCCCTGCTGGCTGGCGCAGCTGCCGTCCGAATGCGTGTCGTGCATGTGGAGGTCGCCGCGATACCAGCCGGGGCCGGCGCGGATGGGCGCGTCGGCGATCGCGGCGGTGGCGTTGCGGGTCTCGCCGCGGTCGAAGAAAATCTCAACGCGGTAAGGACTGCGGGCGTCCTTGCGCGCGTTGGGAATGCCGAACTGGACCTGCCAGCGGCCGGGTGGGAGCGCGCCGGAGAGATAGCCGGGGGTGGCGTCGCCTTCGCTCAGCGTGAAGCGGTCGCGCGTGCCGCCGCTCCAGCCGCGGAAGCGCTCTGGGTCGAACAGGCCGAGGTCGATGACGGTCCTGTTCGCCTTGTCATAGGTCAGGCGGACGGTGATTCGCTCGACGCCCGCGGGGAGGTCGAACGGGATCGCCTTGTAGGTCTGATGATCGGCGCCAGTGATCTCGCCGGTGACGGTGCGGTCCGCCTCCTGCGCTGCAGCGGGGGTGAGGAGGCACGCGAGTGCCGCGAGCAGGAGACGGACGCCACGCATCAGAACTTGAAGTCCACGGCGAAGCGGAAGTTGCGGCCGAGGATCGGGCGGCCGATGAACAACAGGTCGTTGGCCTGGCCGCTGGTCAGCTCGCCCGCGCGTGGATTGCCTTCGGTCAGGCCGATGGTGTTGGTCAGATTGTCGCCATAGGCCCAGAGCTGGATGTTCTCGGTGACCTTCAGGCGGACGCTGGCGTTGACCACCGTATAGGCCGGCAGCTCCGAGATGTTGGCGGCGTCGGCATAGCGCTTGCTGTAATGCTCGACATCGGCCTGCGCGCGCAGGCGGTCGCCGAACAAGGTGACCGCGGGCGTGGCACGCAGTGCGAGCCGCGGCACGCGCAACAGCTGGTTGCCCGAATAATCGCGGTTGATCAGCGTCGGAGTCGGCGGCGTGGTCGAGTTGTCCTGGCCGAGCTCGGCATAGCGCAGGTTGCGGAAGGTGGGATCCTGCCAGGTCGCGTTGAGCGTGAAGTCGAACCATGGCGCGGGGCGCACGGTGCCCTCGAACTCGACGCCGTAGGAGCGCGTGTCGGTATAGACGGTCTGGCTGATATAGCCGTTGGTCGCCGTGTCGAACCGCGTGTTGCCGATGCCGTAGGAGTCGAAATCGGTGAGGAACGCCGTCGCGTAGAGGTTGAGGAATCGCGAGCTGTATTTGAGGCCAGCTTCCCACATGCCGATCCCCTGCGTCACCGGCTGGGCGGTGGCGCTGGTGATGAAGCTGCCGACGCTCGGCAGGCGGAAGGCGGAGGTGTAGCGCGCGAAGACGCCGGCATTGTCCATGAACTTCCAGTCGGCGCCGAGCGTCCAGCCGAGCTTGTCGAACTTGCGGTCGAAGGGGGTGAACACGCCGTTGCCGGTGAGCACGCTGTCGTCGGCGAGCGTCGCGGCGTTGCCGAGATTGACGGTGCGGCTGCCCTCCTGCGCGCCGCGGGTGGTCACTTCCTCATAGCGCAGGCCGCCGTCGATGCGCAGCGCCGGGGTGATCTGCCATTCGTCCGAGGCATAGACGGCGAAGGTGCTCTGCGAGCCATAGCCATTGGCGAATTCGGAGCCGTAGCGCGCGACGCCATTCTCGGTCAGCGAGCCGACCACCTGGCCCGCGGCGTTGAGCGCGACGAGATTGAGCAGGCGGCTGTTGTTCGACACGTCCTGAACGGTCGAGGCCGAGTAGCGGCGGAAGGTCTCGTCGATGTACGCGTAGTAGACGCCGACCGCGACGTCGTGCGTGCCCGCCGCCTCGAACCGCCGCGCGATGCGCAGGTCGTTGAGCAGCTCGCTCTCCTCGATCGTCACCGGGCGCGCGGCGTTGACGAACACGTCGCCATTGCCATTCTGGCCGGTGACGTCAAACGCGGTGCCGTCGTCGACATAGCGCAGCTGGACGCTGGTTGCGCCGGGGAAGGCGGCGAGGACTTGCGGCCGATAGGTGTTGAGCAGCGCGGTCGCGGTGCTGATCGAGGCGGGGTAGACGCCGTTGCGCACCGTGCCCGAGTCGCGATAGCGCAGCTTGTGGCTGAGCTTCCAGCCGTCGCCGAATTCCCAGTCGGTGATCCAGCTCAGCTGGTCGAGCCGGATGCGCGAGCCTTCCTCCTGGCGGAAGTCGACCGGGCCGGTCGCGCTCCTGAGCGTCATGCGACGGGTCTGGCGGCTCGCGGTGGTGCCGTAATGCGGGTCGAAGCCGGGCAGGCCGACGATGTCCCCTTCGGCATCCTTGGTCAGCGGGATGCCGGTATAGAAGATCGCGTTGTCGGCGAGGTGCTTGTAGCTGATCGAGGTGCGGCCGCCGGCGAACTCGCCATGCACCGCGGCGCGGATCTGGCCGCCCTTGTTGCCGGTATAGCCGGGATCGCGCACGCCGCGCTCGCTGCGGTAGAAGCCGCCGACATCGACCGACCAGCCCTCCGCCACCGGCACGCCGACCCAGCCGTCGAAACGGTAGAGATCCGCGGTCGGGCCGTAGAGCAGGCGCGCATTGCCGGCCACTTCGTCCGTCGCGCGGCGCGTGATGTAGTTGACCGCGCCGCCAGGGGCGTTGGAGTAGAAGATCGACGACGGGCCGCCGCGCACGACTTCGATCCGGTCGATCGATTCGTCGATGCGGAAGGCCTGGTCGGCGTTGAGATAGCCGAGCGCGGGATCGTGCTGAACAGGCAGGCCGTCCTCGAGCAGGTTGATCGAGCCGAAACCGTCGACCGGGATGCCGCGCGCGCGGACGTTGCCCGATCCTTCGCCGCCCGACGCCTCGACCCAGAAGCCGGGGACGGACTTCAGCGTCTCGGTCACGCTCGACGGCGCGCGCGAGCGCAGCATGTCGTTGGAAAGAGTGGTGACCGCATAGCTGGTGTCGAGCTTGGTGCGCTCGCCGGCGCCGGCGCGGCCCGTGACGATGATCTCGCCGTCCTGGTTGTCGGCTTCGGGCGCGCTCGACGCCTGGTCCTGTGCCAGTGCGGGCAGGCTGACGGAGAGCAGAAGCGCGGAAACGCTGGCGCGGGCGAGCGCCTTGCGGATGGTCATGATCGTCCCCTTTGGTATGGATTTCATGGGCAGCGGCGCTGCACGCGCCGCGCCTAGGGGAAACCGGTTTCACAATGGCGGCGCGGCCATGACCGGATGATTACGATTGCATGACCGGTTTGCGACGCGGGCGCGCGAACGGCGTGCGGCCGTGCCGGCTGACAGCGAGGAACGCGACCTTGTCCCTATGTGCGAGCGCCACGCTGCGGAAGCGCGTGCCGTGATGGTTGGTGTCACCAGGGAGATCATGTCGATCAGGCAGATGGTGGCTTTGGTGGTGGGGCATGTGGGTCGCATCAACAATCCTCCCCCGCCAGTGGGAGGTGGCGCCGCAGGCGTCGGAAGGGGAGGACTCCCAACCAGCGTTATCGCCGTCCTCCCCCTCCGTCAGCTTCGCTGACACCTCCCCCTGACGGGGGAGGATTTGGTTAGGCGTCCGCCATCGCTTCGGCGCGGAGCGTGCGGGCGGCGGCGACCATTGCGCCGATCGCGGGGCGGACTTCCTCCCATTTGCGGGTCTTGAGGCCGCAATCGGGGTTCACCCAGAGCTGGGCGGGCTTGAGGTGGAGCTGGGCGAGGCGCATCAGCGCGACCATCTCCTCCTCGCCGGGCACGCGCGGGGCGTGGATGTCGTACACCCCCGGCCCGATCGCGCTGGGATAGTCGTAGGCCGCGAAGCCCTCGAGCAACTCCATCTGCGAGCGTGCGGTCTCGATCGAGATCACGTCGGTGTCCATCGCGCCGATCGCGGGCAGGATGTCGTTGAACTCCGAATAGCACATGTGCGTGTGGATCTGGGTCGTGTCGGCGACGCCGGCGGCGGAAAGGCGGAAGCTGTCGACCGCCCAGTCGAGATAGGCTTGCCAGTCCTTGCGGCGCAGCGGCAGACCTTCGCGCAGCGCCGCCTCGTCGATCTGGATCGCCTGGCAGCCGGCGGCCTCGAGGTCCTGCACTTCGTCGCGGATCGCGAGCGCGATCTGGCGGCACGAGGCTTCGCGCGGCTGGTCGTCGCGCACGAAGCTCCAGTTGAGGATCGTCACCGGGCCGGTGAGCATGCCCTTGACCGGCTTGTCGGTCAGCGACTGGGCATAGCGCCACCATTCGACCGTCATTGGCCGAGGGCGCGAGGCGTCGCCGAACAGGATCGGCGGACGGACGCAGCGCGAGCCGTAACTCTGGACCCAGCCATTTACCGTGAAGGCGAAGCCGGCGAGCTGCTCGCCGAAATACTGGACCATGTCGTTGCGCTCGAACTCGCCATGGACGAGCATGTCGAGCCCGGCTTCCTCCTGCCAGCGGATCGCGCTCAGCGTCTCGGCGCGCAGGAACGCCTCGTAGCCCGCGGCGTCGAGATTACCGCGATTGTGCTCGGCGCGGGCCCGGCGGACCTCGGCGGTCTGCGGGAACGAGCCGATCGTGGTGGTGGGGAAGAGCGGGAGGCCGAGCACCCGCGCCTGCGCGGCGATGCGCGTGGCGTGATCCGAGCGGCGCTCGCGCATGTCGGGCGTGACTGCGGCGATGCGTGCGGCGACGGCGGCGTCGTGGATGCGCGGCGAGGTGCGGCGGTTGGCTGCGGCTTGCGAGGAGGCTGCCAGCTCGGCGGCGACGGCAGTGCGGCCCTCGTTCAGCGCGCGCTTGAGGATCGCGAGCTCCTCGACCTTCTGCGCCGCGAAGGCGAGCCACTGGCTGATCTCGGCGTCAAGCTTGGATTCGAGCGCGAGATCGACTGGCACGTGGAGCAGCGAGCAGGAGGGGGCGAGGATCAGGTCGCGCTTGGCCGCGAGCGGCTCGATCCGGCCGAGCAGGGCGGCAAGGTCGGCGCGCCAGATGTTGCGGCCGTCGATCACGCCGAGCGAGAGGGCGAGAGTCTTGGGCGCGGCCTTGAGCACTGGCGCGAGCTGCTCGGGCGCGCGAACCAGGTCGATATGCAGTCCAGCGACGGGCAGCGCGGCGGCGAGGGTGAGGTTGTCGCCGAGCCCGCCGAAATAGGTGGTGAGCATGATCTGCGGCGTCGAGCGCGCGAGCCGGGCATAAGCGCGAGTGAAGGCGCGGCGCTGCTGCTCGGTGAGGTCGGTGACCAGGATCGGCTCGTCGATCTGCACCCACTCGGCGCCGGCATGCGCGAGGTGACCCAGGATCACCCCGTAGAGGCCGAGCACTTCGTCGAGATAGTCGAAGGGGTCGACGCCGGCAGCCTTGACCAGACTGAGCCAAGTCACCGGGCCGAGGAGGACGGGGCGAGTCTCATAGCCCTGTGCTTTGGCCTCGCGATATTCCTCGACGATCTTGAGGCGGCCGAGCGCGAGCTTCTGCCCGGTGGAAAGCTCGGGGACGATATAGTGATAGTTGGTGTCGAACCATTTGGTCATCTCGCACGCGGTGAGGCTGTGCGAATGGGCACAGCCTTCGCTGGCGCCGGTGGTGCCGCGGGCCATGGCGAAATAGGTGGCGAGGGTCGCCTCGCCGTCCGCCGCGCCGTAGCGGGCGGGGATCGCGCCGAGCATCATGCTGAGGTCAAGGACATGGTCGTAGAGCGAGAAATCGTTCGACGGCAGCCAGTCGGCGCCCAGCGCTGTCTGGCGCGCCCAGGCGGCGGTGCGCAGGCCCGCGGCGGCTTCGAGCAGCGCGGCTTCGTCGGATTTGCCCGACCAGAAGGATTCGAGCGCGTGCTTCAATTCGCGGCGCGGGCCGATGCGCGGGAAGCCGAGCGTGGCGATGGTGACGGTCATTGGTCTTCTACCCCGAAGAAGGCGGGGAGAAGCCGGACGCGTGCGGACCCGCGCAGACGGCGAGCCGGCCGCGCAGTGCGCATGCGGCCAGACCGGGCACCCCGCCGGTGGACGTTATCGTGTCGCGGGCAGGTCTTCTGGCTCACGGGTCAATGCGGACGGTCTGGCCTTCCCGGGAGGCGAGCCTCCCAGTGACACGTATCGACCGCCGCTCGCCGCTTACAGTTGCGGGGGCAGCGCCGGATTTGCACCGGCTTCCCGTCTTAGCTCCGGCGCGGCAGGCCGGCCGGAGAACCTTCGACCCGCGCAATATCGCGCGGGCCGAAGGTCTCGTCAAGTGAGATATAAAGACTTCTTTATATCTTTAACTCAATGGGTGGCCGGGCCCTTGAGCTCGATCACGTTGCCCTCGGGATCGCGGACATAGAAGGAGGGACCTTCGCCTTCCGCGCCATAGCGCGGGCCTTCCTCGATGATCTCCACCTGGTGCGCGGCGAGGTGCGCGCGCAGGGCGGCATCGTCGAACGGATCGATCGCCAGCGCGAAATGGTCGAGGTTGCGGCCTTCGGCTCCGGGCGCCGCGCCGCCCCGCGCGCCGAGCTTGCCGTCGATCGTGACGAGATCGATCAGCGAAGCGCCGGCGCGAAGCTGGTGGAGGCCGATCGCCTCCTGCACACGCTCGTCGGTGCAGCCGAGCACGTCGTGATAGAAGGCGAGCATGCGCGGCAGATCGGCGGCGCGCAGAACGATGTGATCGATCCCGCGTATTGTGAAGGGTAGGGCGAAGGGCGGGGGCGCCGGCATCAGCCTTCGCCCATGCCTGCGGGATTCATCCACACCGGCTCGAACACATTGCCGTCAGGGTCGGCGAAGGTGCGGCCATACATGAAGCCGAGGTCCTGCGTCGCGCGCAGGTCCGCCTTGCCGCCGGCCGCAGCCGCCTTCGCGACGATCGCGTCCACCGCCTCGCGGCTCTCCTGCGACAGGGCGAGCAGCATCCCGCTGGCGGCGTTCGCGTCGGCGATCGGCAGGCTGGTGAAGGTCGAGTAGAAATCATGCGTCAGCAGCATGAACACGATGTTCTCCGACCACATCATCGACGAGGCGGTCTCGCCGCTGAACATCTCGTTCTTCGTGCAGCCGATCGCTTCGTAGAAGGCAGTCGACTTGGCGAGATCGCGGACGGGCAGATTGATGAAGATCGACTTGGCGGACATGGATTCTCTCCTTCTCGGGCCTTGGAGGTCAGGGGTTGGTCGTGCGGAAGGGGAAGAGCGCGCGCAGCTGCGGGTCGCGCAGCCACAGCCCGCCCCACATGAACAGGCCGAGATAGACGCTGAAGAGGATGTTGCTGAACAGCGGCATCTCGGCGCGGACCTGAGTCGCCATCGCGCCGCCGAGCAGGCCCATCATCAGCACCGCGCCGAGCAGGCTGGTGCGCGGGACCAGATAGAGGATGACAAGGGCGAGCTCGAGCAGGCCGATCGCGAAGGCATAGCCCGCGGGCCAGCCCAGCTGGGCCATCGTTTGCTCGGCTACCGGCAACATCATCAGCTTGGGCGCGACCGACGCGCCGAGCATGAACAGCGCGAACAGGCCGGTCAGCACACGGCCGGTCCACAGCATCGCGGGGGTAGTTGCGCTCATCGATTCCTCTCCTGTCGTGCGAGCCACGCGTCGAAGCGCGCGAAGGTGCTCGTCCACCCGTGACGGTGGCCGGCGAGGCTTTCCGCCGATTTGAGCCCCGCATGGGTGAAATCGAGATGCGTGCGGTTGTCGGGGAGCTCGGCGAACAGCGCGGTGACGAGCGTGTCGACGGGCACGCCGTCCTCATGGTCGTCGCTGTCCCATTTGAAGGTGTAGACGAGCCGCTCGGGCGCGACGACCTCGCGATAGGTGCCGCCCTGCCACAGCGTGCGGCCGTCCTCGGGCGAGCGCAGGCAGGCGCGCCAGGCGCCTCCGACGCGGAGGTCCTGCTCGACCTTGACCGCGGGCCATTCGACCGGCCCCCACCAGCCGAGCACCATCTCGATCCGCGTCCAGGCGAGCCAGACGAGGTCGCGCGGCGCGTCGAACACGCGCGTCAGGTGGAGCACCGGCGGCGCGGCGGGATCAGTGGCGTTCATCGCTGCCTCCCGCGGTCTGGATATATTTGAGATAGGCGTCGAGCCGGTCGAAGCTCGCCTCCCAGAAATGGCGGTACTGGTCGAGCCAGTCGGCGACGCTCTTCATCGCCTGCGGCTCGAATCGCGCCGGGCGCCACTGCGCGGTGCGGCTGCGGCTGATCAGCCCGGCATTCTCCAGCACCTTGATGTGCCGCGACACCGCGGGGAGGCTTATGTCGAATGGCGCGGCGAGCTCGTTCACCGACGCCTCGCCCTGCGCCAGCCGCGCGAGGATCGCGCGGCGGGTCGGGTCGGCGAGGGCGGCGAACTGAATGCTGAGCGGATCGGTCTGCATCGGTGAAATTCCAGTATTTAACTATAATGTTAAATACAAGTCCGGGCGATGTCAAGCATGCCGGGAATCAGCCGGATTCCGGTGCGTTAGATTGCGAGATGCTCGCGTAGCGCCAACCACGCCGGAAGCTTGGCGTCGAAGCCGATCGTGTGGAGCGGGCTGGAAGAGGGAAGGGCGATCGTCGCGCGGCCGGGGAAGGGGCCGAGCTGACGCAAGCCATGCTTGAGCGCCGTGCCGCCGTTGAAGGCGATCGCCCGCAGATCTGGCAGCGTGGCGGCTAGGGCCGCGATGTCGTTGGCGGCGATGTCGCTGAGCGCGGCGTCTGTGCTGCCTGGGCGATATGCGGTGGCGACGACATCCCACAGCCCGATACGCGCCTCCAGCAGCGCGGCAAGACGGTCGGGATAGGCGAGGGCGGTCAGGTTGCGATCGACCACCGCCGACATTAGCCGCCAGAACTGGTTCTGTGGATGCGCATAATATTGTTGTGCCGCGAGCGAACGGTCGCCAGGCAGGCTGCCGCAGACCAGCAGGCGCACGCCGCTATCGACGACGGGCGCGAAGCTGGATTTTCGAGGAGTTGATTGCGTCACCCCACCGTCCTAGCATCGCCGCATGGCGCGCGCGATCACCCGCTATGCCGACTTCTGGCCTTATTATCTTCGCGAGCATGCGAAGCCGGAGACACGGGTGCTGCACTATGTGGGGACGACGCTGACCTTCGCGGCGCTCGCGGCCGGAATCTGGCTCAGCGCGTGGTGGCTGCTCGCCATCCCGCTCGCCGGCTACGGCTTCGCCTGGGCCGCGCATTTCGGGGTCGAGAAGAACCGCCCGGCGACCTTCACCTATCCGCTCTGGTCACTGGTCAGCGATTACCGGATGTTCTTCCTGTGGCTGAGCGGCCGGCTGGAGCCGCATCTGCAGCGCGCGGGCGTCTCCTAGCGCGCTTGCAGCGAGCGGCGCATTTCCTTGAGCGCGCGTTCGCTCGCCTCCTGCGCGACCTCGGCTGTGGCGAGCGCGACCGAGGCGCTCTTCATCGTGCGCTCGACGTGACGGTTGGCCCGTGCCGAGATGCGCTTCGAGGTCGCGCGGATCTCGTCATCCGCGGCGACGCGCCTGCCGTTGGCGCAGTGCAGCGTGTCGTTGGTGATATTGATGTTCCCGTTCTTCGCTTCGTCGGGGCCGTAGCCGCATTTCCTGGCGATCAGCGCCCGGTCGGCGGCGGTGACGATGGGGCCCTGCGCGGCCATCTCGCGCTCCACCGCTGCGGTCAGCTTCTGTTCGGCGGTTTCGCGGGCGCTCCCCGGAAGGGCGGCGAACCCCGCGATGGAGGCGATCGCAAGATACGCAAAGCGGTGCATTCGGCTTCTCCCAAGCTTATGACTACACTTGTAGTCAATGCGGGCAGACGGGTCAAGCGGATGCGTCAGGATGTTGCCATGCGCCAAGCATCGCTTGCTTGCCGCGCGGGGCGGGGCGTGCAAATGGTCGCCCATGCAGGTAGCAACTGATACGATCGCACTGATCGGCAATACCCCGCTGGTGCGCCTCAAGGGCCCGAGCGACGCCGCCGGGTGCGACATCTTCGGCAAGTGCGAGTTCGCCAATCCGGGCGCGAGCGTGAAGGACCGCGCTGCGCTGTACATCGTGCAGGATGCCGAGGCGCGCGGGCAGATCGCGCCGGGCGGAACGATCGTCGAGGGAACGGCCGGGAACACCGGGATCGGCCTGGCGCTGGTCGGCAACGCCAAGGGCTACAAGACGATCATCGTCATGCCCGAGACGCAGAGCCGCGAGAAGATGGACACGCTGCGCGCACTCGGCGCCGAGCTGGTGCTGGTGCCCGCCGCGCCCTATTCGAATCCCGGCCATTTCGTGCACACCAGCCGCCGCATCGCCGAGGAGACCCCCAACGCGATCTGGGCCAACCAGTTCGACAACATCGCCAACCGCCGCGCGCATATCGTGGGGACCGCGGAGGAGATCTGGGCACAGATGGAGGGCCGGATCGACGGCTTCACCTGCGCCGCGGGCACCGGCGGCACGATCGCGGGCGTCGGCCTCGGCCTCAAGGAGAAGGACGAGCGCGTGACGATCGCGCTGTCCGACCCGCACGGCGCGGCGCTCTACGAATATTACGCGCATGGCGAGCTCAAGGCCGAAGGGTCGTCGGTTGCCGAGGGGATCGGGCAGGGGCGGATCACCGCCAATCTCGAAGGCGCGCCGATCGACACTCAGTTCCGCATCTCCGATGAGGAGGGACTCGAATGGGTCGAGCGGCTGCTGGCGGAGGAGGGACTGTGCCTCGGCCTGTCCTCGGGCATCAACGTCGCCGGCGCGGTACGGCTGGGGCGCGAGCTGGGGCCGGGCAAGCGAATCGCGACCATCCTGTGCGATACCGGATTCCGGTATCTTTCGACGCTGTACAATGGCGACTGGCTGCGGTCCAAGGGGCTGCCCGTGCCGCCTTGGCTCGACCGCGCCTGAGAGTCTGTTTGGGAATGCGCGATTAGCGCATTCCGACACCGCTTTCCGGTCAGCGCACGCCAAAAAACGGGGTTCGCAACAGGCTGGTAAGGCGTTACATTTATGCCACAGCTATGAAGTCGCTTCCGACCGATCCCAGGCAAAGCATGCAGCGCGTCCGCGTCGGCCTCACCGGGCTGGCCACCGTCCTGCTGCTGATCGGCGTCGCGGGCTGGATCTTCTCCGCCGCCAACAAGGAGGATCCGGTCGTCGCCGATGGCGGCGCGAAGCCCGAAGCGGTCGCCAACATGACCGACGGCGTGATCGTCAACGAGGCGGTGCTGGGGAAGGACGAGCCGATCGCCGAGCTAGGCATTGCGCCGCGCACCGCAGAAACCCCCGCTCCTGCGATCACGCCCTATCCCATTCCCGAGAAGTGACGCATCGGCTGCCCGCCGGCGGCGCTACGGGAAATCGCCCCACAACCTGCCCCGAACCCTATCTGCGCGTGCCGCGCATTGGATTCAGCCGGGCAAGACATTGCCGCATCCTTCTGAACAAAGCGAGATCAACTGACGAATATTCCTGAAACACGTCCCACTTCAGGCAGAAAGTGGGGCTAAATACCGTAGATTCCCGCGTTCAGGCATTGAAAACCAATGGCGCTTAAGATACGCCGCTGGTTAACAGGGCAACCTTATCGTCAGCCGGAATCGGGTCCGGGGCGCGCGGCATCGTGCGCTTTCGGAGACGGGAAAGGTTTGCCCGCCGCAAGCGAGGGCGGGAGTGAACCGGACGGGGTACAGAGGCGTGGGGCTGCAGCTGGTGGACGACAAGGGTCGTGTCGCCATCCCCTCGACCCTGCGCGCCACGCTCGAGAAGAACAGCGGCGCCCCTGCCGACACCAAGGACTCCCGCGTCGCCATCCTCTCCGCCCATGAGAGCGACCGCTGCCTGATCGCCTATGACGAGCCCTACTTCGATGCCCTGATGGAGCGGCTCAACGCGCGTTCGCTGGAATATGCCGGCGATCGCGGGCGCACGGATTCGAACATCTGGCGCGAAGGCGTCGGTCCCAGCGAGAATATCGCCTTCGATCCCTCGGGCCGCTTCGTCATGCCCGGGATGCTGTGCCAGCATGCCGGAATCCGCAAGTCGGGCTACGCCTTCTTCTATGGCGTCGGCCCGGTGATCGAGATCTGGGACCCCGCCACGCTGCTCGCGCATCCCTCGCTGCCCGAGAGCATGAAGGCGGCGTGCCGCTACCACCTCGACGAGAAGAAGGTGACGCTGTGAGCACTGCCCAAGAATCCTCTGGGCGGCCACACGTCTCCGTGCTTCTAGACGAGACCGTCGAAGCGCTCGCGATCCAGCCCGGCGCGCGCATCGTCGACGCGACCTTTGGTGCAGGGGGTTACAGCTTGGCGTTCCTCGAGCGGGGAGCCGAGGTGGCCGCCTTTGATCGCGATCCGGATGCGATCGAGGGCGGCCAAGCCCTTCTCACCGCGAGCGACGGCCGGCTGATCCTGATCGAGGCGCCCTTCTCGAACATGGATCGCGAGCTCGAGGCGCGCGGCCTGGCCCCGGTCGACGGCGTGGCGATGGATATCGGCGTCTCGTCGATGCAGCTCGACCAGGCCGAGCGCGGGTTCAGCTTTCAGCAGGACGGGCCGCTGTCTATGCGCATGGCGGGCGAGGGGATGACCGCAGCCGATTTCGTCAACGAAGCGGACGAAGCCGAGATCGCCGATGTGCTCTATCATTATGGCGAGGAGCCGCGCGCGCGGCGCGTGGCCAGGGCGATCGTCGCGGCGCGCCCGCTGACGCGCACCGGCGAGCTGGCCAACGTCGTGCGCAAGGCGCTGGGCCACAAGCCGCACGACAAGAAGGACCCGGCGACGCGGACCTTCCAGGCGATCCGCATCCATGTGAACCGCGAGCTCGACGAGCTGGCCGAGGGGCTGGCCGCGGCGGAGCGGGTGCTCAAGCCCGGCGGGCGGCTGGCGGTGGTGACCTTCCACAGCCTGGAAGACCGCATGGTCAAGAAATTCCTGCGTGAGCGCTCGGGCAGCGAGCCGGCCGGTTCGCGGCACCGTCCGGCGGTGACGGCGGCGCGTGCGCCGAGCTTCGAGACCCCGGCCAAGGCGGTGCGTCCGAGCGAGGAAGAAATTGCGGCGAACCCGCGGGCCCGGTCGGCGACGCTGCGCGTCGCGCGGCGCACTGCGGCGGAAGCGTGGGTGAGTTGAGGAGGCGGATATGGCGATCAAGGCACTGAACGGACTGGGCTGGTACGCCGCGGGACTGATCGTGGCGCCGGGCTGCTATCTCGTCTCGTCGATGGTCGCGGCCGAGCGGACGCGCGTCGAGGCGGTCGAGCGCGCCATCGCCAAGGCGCACAAGGACATTCGCCAGCTCGAGACCGAGTTCGACACGCGCGCCAACCTCGCCCAGCTCGAGCGCTGGAACGGGGAGGTGATGCGCTACACCGCGCCGACCCCGGCGCAGTTCCTGGCGAGCGACGGCGCGCTGGCTTCGCTCCGCGCGCTCGAGACCGAGGGCGTGGCCGAGCGCTATGCCGCGATGGTGGTGCCCGAGGGCGTGCCCGACCCGGTGGCCGGAACCGCTCAGACCGCGGGCGGGGCAGCGATGGCATCCGCGGCGCCGGCCAAGGCGATCGCGGAGAAGGCGGTGGCGGAGAAAGCCGCCGCCGGCAAGGTCGCCGCTGCGGTGGTCGCGAAGGCCGCACCCGCTGCCGCGAGCCGGCCCCAGCTGGCCGCGGCGGTGATGCCGAAGCCGGCCAGGCCTGCGGTCAGGACGCGCCGGGAAGAGGTGGCGATGCTCGACCGCAGCCTGCTCAAGGATTCGAGCTTCGGCGACCTGATGAAGGGCGTCCGTGCCGAGGCGCGCCGCGCCCGGTGACCGTCCTCGTCGCCCCTGCGCCCCGCAATCGCACCCGGCCGGGCAACCGGCAGGCGACGATGGCTGTCGCGCACGTGCGGCTGATGATCCTCGCGCTGCTGTTCGCGGCGGGCATTTCGGTGATCGTCGGGCGGCTGGCGCTGCTCGCGCTGTTCGCCGAGCCGGTTGCGGCGACCAGCGTCAACGCGATGCTGGTGCCGCTGCGCGGCGACCTGGTCGACCGCAACGGCGCGCCGCTCGCGCGGACGATCGACGCCTGGTCGATCGGCGTGCGGCCCGGCAGGGTGATCGGCGACAAGGAAGAGCTGGCGCGGATGCTCGCGGCGACGCTGCCGGGCAAGAGCGAGGCCGACTATGCGAAGCTGCTGGGCAGCGACGCGCGCTTCACCTATCTGCAGCGCCGCGCGGTGCCCGAGCTTGTGGCGGCGGTGCACGCGCTGGGCGAGCCGGGGATCGAGTTCGCGCGCGAGCCGCAGCGCCTCTATCCGCAGGCGAGCCTTGGCGCGCATGTCCTCGGCTACCTCGATTTCGATGGCAAGGGCGTCACCGGCATGGAACTGGCGCTCGACAAGCAGTTGACCGATCCCGCGCGGCGGGGGCAGCCGGTCGCGCTCTCGCTCGATCTGCGCGCGCAGGCGGCGCTAGAGAGCGAGCTGGGCGCCGCGATGACGTCGTTCACGGCCAAGGGCGCGGCCGGCGTGATCCTCGACGTGGCGACCGGCGAGGTGGTGGCGATGGCGTCGCTCCCGACCTTCAACCCCAACAATATCAAGGGATCGAACCCCGAGCATTTCCGCAACAACATGACGCAGAGCGTCTATGAGCTCGGCTCGACCTTCAAGCCGCTGACCATGGCGTTTGCGATCGAGAGCGGGGTCGCGCCGTCGATGGCCAAGCGCTACGACGCTACCGCGCCGCTCCAGGTCGGCGGCTTCCGCATCCGCGACGATCATGCCCAGAAGCGCTGGCTCAATATCCCCGAGACGCTGATCCATTCGTCCAACATCGCGACGGCGCGCATCGCCGACGAGCTGGGCCAGCAGCGGATGGAGAGCATGTTCCGCAAGCTCGGCTTCGATTCGCGGCCCGATATCGAGCTGGGCGGCCTCGCCGCGCCGCTTTGGCCCAAATTCTGGGCGCGCACCACGGTGATGACCACGGCCTATGGCCATGGCATCGCGGTGACGCCGCTGCACCTCGCCAGCGCCTATGCCGCGCTGGTCAATGGCGGCGTGTGGCGCCCGGCGACGCTGCGCCGGATCGAGCCGGGCAAGGCGCCGCAGGGGCGCCGCGTCGTCTCCGAAGCGACCAGCGCGCGGATGCGCCAGCTGCTGCGCCTGGTGGTGACGCACGGCACCGGCGGCAAGGCCGATGCGCCGGGCTATCGGGTCGGCGGCAAGACCGGCACCGCCGAAGTGCCCGGCGCCGGCGGCTACAAGCGCAATCAGAACGTCTCGACCTTCGCGGCGGCTTTCCCGATGGACGCGCCGCGCTATGTGGTGCTGGTGATGCTCGATTCGCCTGTCGGAAATGCCCAGACCTTCGGTTTCTCGACCGCCGGCTGGACCGCCGCCCCCGTCGTCAACCGCGTCATCATGCGCACCGGCGCGATGCTGGGTGTGGTGCCCGACGAGACCCGCGACGTCGATGTTTCGGATCTGACCCCGCTGCTGTGGAAGGCCGAGCCCAAGAACAAGCCCAAAGGCGCCGCTGCTGCGGCTGCGACCTCGATCGTCGCGCCGGGAGCGGACGAGTGAGACTGGGCGAACTGACCGGCGGCGCCGAAGATACCATCGTCACCGGCTTCGCCATCGACCACCGCAAGGTGGCGCCCGGCACCGTCTTCGGCGCGTTTCGCGGCGCACGCTTCAACGGCGAGGACTTCATCCCGCAGGCGGTGGCGAGCGGGGCGATCGCGGTGATCGCGCGGCCCGAGACGCGGGTCGAGGGCGCGGTGCACATCGCGACCGACCATCCGCGCACCGAGTTCGCGCGCATCGCGGCGCGCTTCTTCGCTCCCTTCCCAGAGACGGCGGTCGCGGTGACCGGGACCAACGGCAAGACCTCGACGGTCGAGATGGTTCGTCAGCTCTGGCGTATGGCCGGGCACAGCGCGGCGTCGATCGGCACGCTGGGCGTGACCACCGCGGACGAGGCGGTGTCGACCGGGCTGACCACGCCCGATGTCGTCACTTTCCTCTCCAACGTCGCGGGGCTGGCGCGGGAGGGCGTGACGCATCTGGCGTTCGAGGCCTCGAGCCACGGCCTGTCGCAATACCGCACCGAAGGGCTGCCGGTAGCGGCCGCGGCGTTCACCAACCTGTCGCGCGATCACCTCGACTATCATCAGGACATGGCGGACTATTTCACCGCCAAGCTGCGGCTGTTCGCCGACGTGCTCGACCCCGACGGCACCGCGGTGGTGTGGGCCGACGATCCCCATTCGGAGCGCGTCCTCGATATCGCCCAGATGCGCGGCAACCGGATCATCACGGTGGGCGAGCATGGCAGCGAGATTCGCCTGGTGTCGCGCGAGCCGACCCTGCTCGACCAGAAGCTGGTGGTCGCGATCGAGGGGCAGGAGCACCGCGTCAGCCTGCCGCTGATCGGCGGCTACCAGGCGGCGAACGCGCTGATCGCGGCAGCGCTGGTGATCGCGACGGGCGGGGACACCGCGGCGACGCTCGCCAACCTCTCCCGGCTTCAGCCGGTGCGCGGGCGGCTCGAGCGCGCGGCGATCAGCCGGACCGGCGCGCCGATCTATGTCGACTATGCGCACACGCCCGACGCGCTCGAGGCTGCGATCGCCGCGCTGAAGCCGCATGCGGCGGGGCGGCTGATCCTCGTCTTCGGCGCGGGCGGCGATCGCGATCCGGGCAAGCGCGAGCCGATGGGGCAGGCGGCCGCGGCGGGCGCGGACCTGGTGATCGTGACCGACGACAATCCGCGCGGCGAGGATCCCGCGCTGATCCGCGCCGAAATCCTCAAGGGTTGCCCCGGCGCGATCGAGGTGGGCGATCGCCGCGGCGCGATCTTCCTGGGCGTCGGCAAGGCCGAGCCGCAGGACATCGTGCTGATCGCGGGCAAGGGGCATGAGCAGGGCCAGATCGTCGGCGACATGGTGCTGCCCTTCGACGACGTTTCGGTGGCACGGGAGGCGGCGGCGTGAGCGAAATGCTCTGGACCGCAGCCGAGATCGCCGCCGCGACGGGCGGCACCGCATCCGCCGAGTTCGACGTCGATGCGGTGGCGTTCGACAGCCGCGAGGTGGGGCCGGGCGCGCTGTTCGTCGCGTTGTCGGGCGAGACCACCGACGGGCACAAATTCCTCGATCAGGCCTTCGCGAGCGGGGCCGCGGGTGCGGTCGTGTCCTCCCGGACGCCGCACCCCCATATCCTGGTCGGCGACACGATGGTCGCGCTGGAGAATCTGGCGCGCGCCAGCCGCAAGCGCATGGCAGGCACGGTGATCGGCGTCACCGGTTCTGTGGGGAAGACCGGCACCAAGGAGGCGCTGTTCGAATGCCTCGAGCGGATGGCGCCGGGCTTCGCGCACCGTTCGGTCAAGAGCTACAACAACCATACCGGCGTGCCGCTGAGCCTCGCCCGCATGCCGCGCGAGGCCAGGTTCGGCGTGTTCGAGATGGGCATGAACCATGCCGGCGAGCTGCTGGCGCTCACCCATATGGTCCGCCCGCATATCGCGCTGGTGACGACGATCGCGCCTGCGCACACCGAATTCTTCGCGAGCGAGGAAGCGATCGCCGACGCCAAGGGCGAAATCTTCCAGGGGCTGGAGCCCGGCGGCACCGCGATCGTGCCGTTCGACAGCCCGCACCGCGACCGGCTGATCGCAGCGGCCGAGCCGCATGCGGCGAAGGTCGTCACCTTCGGCCTGAGCGAAGGCGCGGATGTACGCGCGATCGAGGTCGTGCCCGGCCAGCCGGGCGGCACCTATGTCACCGCGCAGATCGGGCCGGAGCGCACGCTGGGCTTCACCCTGTCGCAGCCGGGCGACCACTGGGTCGCCAATGCGATGGCGGTGCTGGCCGCGGTCGACGCGGCAGGCGGGGACCTCGAGCAGGCTGGCCTCGCGCTGGCCGAGATGGGTGGACTCGCTGGGCGTGGCGCGCGGTTCAAGACCGCGCTCGCCGGCGGCGAGGCGCTGGTGATCGACGAGAGCTACAACGCCAATCCCGCATCGATGCGCGCGACGCTGGCGGTGCTTGCCGCGACCCCCGCCACGCGACGCCTGGCGGTGCTGGGCGAAATGCGCGAGCTGGGCGACCAGTCGGCCGACTTCCACGCCGGACTTGCGGATCCGATCGCTGCCGCGAACGTCGAATCGTTGCTCCTCGTCGGCGAAGGGATGGCGCCGCTCGCACGCGCGCTTGAGGGGCGGATCGAATTGGTCCATGTGCCCGACGCCGCGACCGCCCGTGAGCGCATCGAGACGATGCTCCGCCCGGGCGACGCGGTCCTCATCAAGGGTTCGAACGGGGTCGGGCTGTCGCGGGTCGTCGCGGCGCTGGCGGGAAGGGCGTAGCAAGTGCTGTATGAGATCGCAGAGTGGCTGGGCTTCCCGAGCGTCCTCAACCTGATCCGCTATCTGTCGTTCCGGATCGGCGCGGCGGTGGCGACGGCGCTGATCATCGGCCTGATCATCGGCCCGCGCTTCATCGGCTGGCTGCGCGTCCGCCAGGGCAAGGGGCAGCCGATCCGCAGCGACGGTCCGCAGAGCCACCTCGCCAAGCGCGGCACGCCGACCATGGGCGGGCTGATGATCCTCACCAGCCTGGCGTTGTCGGTGCTGCTGTGGATGGACCTCACCAACCCCTATGTCTGGGCATGCCTGTTCGTGACGCTGGGCTTCGGGATGATCGGGTTCCTCGACGATTATGACAAGGTGAGGAAGGCGAGCACCGCGGGGGTTTCGGGCAAGGTGCGCCTGCTCGGCGAGTTCGTCATCGCGGGGGCCGCGGCCTGGGTGATCACCCAGCAGAACGGCACCGTGCTCTACGTGCCGTTCTTCAGCCAGTTCAGCGTGGATTTCGGCTATTTCTACATCGCGTTCGCCGCCTTCACGATCGTCGCGTTCGGCAATGCCGTGAACCTTACCGATGGCCTCGACGGGCTCGCGACGATGCCGGTGATCATCGCCAGCATGGCGTTCCTGCTGATCGTCTATCTCGCCGGCAATGCGATCTATGCCAATTATCTCGGCATCCCGCACGTGCCCGGCGCGGGCGACCTCGCCATCTTCTGCGGCGCGATCATGGGGGCGGGCCTCGCCTTCCTGTGGTTCAACGCGCCCCCGGCGGCGGTGTTCATGGGCGATACCGGCAGCCTTGCGCTCGGCGGCGCGCTCGGCACGATCGCGGTGGTCGCGCATCACGAGCTGGTGCTGGGGATCATCGGCGGGCTGTTCGTGGTCGAGGCGATGAGCGTCATCATCCAGGTGTTCGTCTACAAGCGCACCGGCAAGCGCGTGTTCAAGATGGCGCCGATCCACCACCATTTCGAGCAGATGGGCTGGAGCGAGCCGACCGTCGTGATCCGCTTCTGGATCATTGCCTTCGTGCTAGCGCTCGCGGGCCTGTCGACGCTGAAGCTGCGGTGATCGCCAGCACCTCCTGGCGCGGCAAACGCTTTGCGGTGCTGGGGCTTGCGCGGTCCGGGCTGGCGACGGTGCGTGCGTTGTTGAGCGCCGGCGCGCAGGTGACCGCCTGGGACGCCAAGGACGCGGTGCGCTCGACCTTCTATCCCGATCCGGCGGCAGCGGGCACGCTGACGCTCGCGGATCCGGTCGAGGCCGACCTCACCGGCTTTTCGGGGGTGGTCGTGTCCCCCGGCGTGCCGATCAACAAGCACCCGATCGCTGCAAAGGCGCGCGCGGCGGGCGCACCGCTGATCGGCGATATCGAGCTGTTCGCACAGGCGCGTGGCGGACTGCCGCGGCACAGGGTGGTGGGCATCACCGGCACCAACGGCAAGTCGACCACCACCGCGCTGATCCACCATGTCCTCGACGCCGCGGGCGTGCCCGCGCGGCTCGGCGGCAATATCGGGCTGCCGATCCTGGGTCAGGAGCCGCTTCCGGAAGGCGGCGTCTATGTGCTCGAACTGTCGAGCTACCAGATCGACCTGACCCATAGCCTCGATTGCGATGTCGCGGTGCTGCTCAACATCACCCCCGATCATCTCGATCGCTATGCGGGGTTCGAGGGCTATGCCGCGTCCAAGGCGCGGCTGTTCGCGATGCAGGCCAAGGGGCATGCCGCGATCATCGGCATCGGCGACCAGGCTTCGCAGGCGATCGCCAGGCAGGTCGCGCGTGCGGGCCGCGCCGAGGATCTGACCAGGATCGCGCCGGGCGTGTGCATGGACCAGTCGCGCTGGCCCGCGCTGCAGGGGCCGCACAATGCCCAGAACGCGCTCGCCGCCATCGCTGCGTGCGAGGCGCTCGGCGTGGCGCAGGATGCGATCGAGGCGGGACTTGCCAGCTTTCCCGGCCTGCCGCACCGCATGGAGCGCGTCGCGACGCGGAACGGCGTGCTGTTCGTCAACGACAGCAAGGCAACCAACCCGACCTCCGCCGCGCCCGCGCTCGAGGCGTTCGGCCGGATCCACTGGATTCTCGGCGGGCTCGCCAAGACCGATGATCTCGATGCGTGCCGTCCGGGCTTTCCGCATGTCGTCCGCGCCTACACGATCGGCGATGCGACCGAGCGGTTCGCGCAATTGCTCGACGGCGAATTTCCGGTCGAGCAGAGCGGCACGCTGGCCGCGGCGGTGAAGGCGGCTGCGGCGCAGGCGAAGCCGGGGGAGACGGTGCTGCTCTCGCCCGCCTGCGCCTCGTTCGACCAGTTCAGCGATTTCGAGGATCGCGGCGCGCAGTTCCGCGTCGCGGTGGGGGCACTGCAATGACCGATGTGAGGCGGAACCTGCCCGTCGTGCGCAGCAAAGGCTGGCGCGCCAAGGTCGAGGACAAGCTGAGCCGCGGAAGCAATTCCAGCTTCGGCCTGTGGTTCTGGGAGATCGACCGCATCCTGCTGCTGCTCGCGGTGCTGCTGATCGGCATCGGGCTAGTCGCAGTCGCCGCGGCGTCGCCGGCCTCGGCGGTGCGCTATTCGGACGGCGACACGCAGTTCGCGTCGATGCACTATTTCTGGCGGCAGGCGGTGTGGGTCGGCGTATCGGTGCCGGTGCTGCTGATCGTCTCGATGCTGCCGGTCAGCCTTGCGCGGCGCATGGCGATCGTCGGCACTGCGGTGTGCGTCATGCTTGTCGCCGTCGCGGGCTTCTTCGGCGCCGAGGTGAACGGCGCGCGGCGCTGGATCGGCTTCGGCTTCGCCAGCGTCCAGCCCTCCGAGTTCCTCAAGCCCTTCTTCATCGTCACCACCGCCTGGCTGCTGTCGATGCGGTCGAAGGATGCCGATCTGCCGGTGATCCCGCTCACCGGCGTGCTGACCGCGCTGGTCGCGGCGCTGCTGATGAAGCAGCCGGACTTCGGGCAGACGATGGTGTTCGGCCTCGTCTGGATCGTGCTGCTGATGCTGGCCGGCATCTCGACCCGCGCGATGGGCGTGCTGGGCGGGGGTGCCGTTGCCGGGGTGATCGCGGCCTATCTCTTCTACGATACCGCGCGCACGCGTATCGACAGCTTCCTGTTCCCCGATCCCGAGAAGGCGGCGGCCGAGCACTACCAGACCGACATGGCGCATGCCGTGCTTACCGGCGGTGGCGCGACCGGCACCGGGCCGGGCGGCGGGACGGTCAAGTTCAAGTTGCCCGAGGCGCATACCGACTATATCTTCTCGGTCGTCGGCGAGGAGTTCGGGCTGATCGCGTGCATCGGCATCGCGATCCTTTATCTCGCGATCATCCTGCGCGTGCTGGTCAAGCTGCTGGACGAGGAGGATTCGTTCCGCCTGCTCGCCGCAGCGGGGCTGGCGGCCCAATTCGGGATTCAGGCGCTGATCAACATG
This sequence comes from Sphingomonas sp., assembly GCF_036402235.1. Lineage (GTDB taxonomy): Bacteria > Pseudomonadota > Alphaproteobacteria > Sphingomonadales > Sphingomonadaceae > Sphingomonas. The sequence continues at coordinate 23,772 of NZ_DASWTG010000088.1, forward strand.
GCGGTGAACACGGGCCTTGCCCCCTCCAAGGGCATGACGCTGCCGTTCATTTCCTATGGCGGGTCGTCGATGGTCGCATTGTCGATCGGGATGGGACTATTGCTCGCCTTCACGCGGCGGAATCCGTATTTGAAGCGCTCACCCTATACGGTTCGAGGAAGCGGTTGATGAGTTCGGCAAAGCGTTACGTATTGGCGGCTGGCGGCACCGGGGGGCACATGGTCCCGGCGGCGGCGCTGGCGACCGAGCTGATGCGGCGCGGGCACAAGGTCGCGCTGGTCAGCGACGAGCGCGGCGTGCGCTTCCCCGACCTGTTCGAGGGGATCGAGACGCGGGTGGTGCCGGCGTCGCGCTTCTCGGGCGGGCCGCTTGGCTGGCTGCGCGCGGCGAACGCGATGCGCAAGGGCCGGGCGCAGGTGCGCGCGCTGTACCGCGAGTTCCGGCCCTCGGCGGTGATCGCGTTCGGCGGCTATGCCTCGCTCCCGGCGCTGATGGCGGCGTTCTCGGCCAAGGTGCCGGCGGTGGTCCACGAGCAGAATGCCGTGCTCGGCCGGGTCAACCGGCTGGTCGCAGGCAAGGTCGCCGCGATCGCCACCAGCTATGAGACTGTCGAGCGGCTCAAGCCCGCCTATGAAAGCAGGACCCACCTGGTCGGCAACCCGGTCAGGCAGGCGGTGCTCGACTTGCGGCTCAAGCCCTATCCCGCGCTGGACGAGGATAGCATCTTCCGCGTGCTGGTGACCGGCGGGAGCCAGGGCGCATCGGTGCTGAGCCAGGTCGTGCCCGACGGTCTCGCGTTGCTGCCCGTCCATTTCCGCCGCCGGCTTCAGGTGACGCATCAGGCGCGTGTCGAGGATATCGACGAGGTGCGCCGCAAATATGCCGATCATGGCATCCCGGCCGAGATCGCGACCTATCTGCCCGACCTGCCAGAGCGGCTGGCCTGGGCGCATCTCGTGATCGCGCGCGCTGGCGCCTCGACTATCGCCGAGCTGACCGCAGCCGGCCGTCCGGCGATCCTCGTTCCCTTGCCCGGCGCGACCGACGACCACCAGACCGCCAATGCGCGCGAGATCAGCGAGGCGGGCGGCGCGCGCACCATCCCGCAGCGTGCCTTCACCGCGCAGGAACTGGCCAAGCAGATGCAGAAGCTGGGGCTGGAGCCTGCAGCGCTCGCCCATGCGGCGGCCTGCGCGCGCAGCGTCGGCCGTCCGGATGCCGCGCGCGATCTGGCCGACCTTGTGGAGTCGATCGACGCCGATTGGGCCTCGGCGGGGCAAGGGCATGCAAAACCGGTCACCATAGAGAAAGCAGCTTACGCATGAAGGGCGTCGCCAAGGATATCGGCACCATCCATTTCGTCGGCATCGGCGGGATCGGCATGTCCGGGATCGCCGAGGTGATGCACAATCTCGGCTACAAGGTGCAGGGCAGCGACAGCGCCGAGGGCTATGTCGTCGAAGGCCTGCGCAAGCGCGGCATCCACATCGCGATCGGCCAGCGCGCCGAGAATCTGGGCGACGCGGCGGTGGTGGTCACCTCGACCGCGATCAAGCGCGACAATCCCGAAGTCCAGGCCGCCTATGCCCGCCGCATCCCCGTGGTGCGCCGCGCCGAGATGCTGGCCGAGCTGATGCGGCTCAAGTCGACCGTCGCGGTGGCGGGCACGCACGGCAAGACCACGACCACCTCGATGATCGCGGCCTTGCTCGATGCGGGCGGGGTCGATCCCACCGTGATCAATGGCGGCATCATCAACCAGTATGGCTCCAACGCCCGGCTCGGCGATAGCGAGTGGATGGTGGTCGAAGCCGACGAGAGCGACGGCAGCTTCCTGCGCCTCGACGGCACGATCGCGGTCGTCACCAACATCGATCCCGAGCATCTCGATCACTATGGCAGCTTCGACAAGGCCAAGGACGCCTATGTCGAGTTCGTCGAGAATGTGCCCTTCTACGGCGCGGCCTTGCTTTGCCTTGATCATCCCGAGGTCCAGGCGATCATCCCGCGTGTGCGCGATCGGCGCATCGTTACCTATGGCTTCGCCGCCAGCGCCGACGTGCGCGGGGTCAACGTGACGCCGCATGCCGGGGGCAACAAGTTCGAGGCGATCATCCGCTCGCGCGACGGCACCACCCGCTCGATCGAGGGAATCGATCTGCCGATGCCCGGCCGCCACAATGTCCAGAATGCGCTCGCCGCGATCGGCGTGGCGCTGGAGATGGGCATTGACGACGCAACCATCCAGAACGGCTTCGCCAAGTTCGGCGGGGTCAAGCGCCGCTTCACCAAGGTCGGCGAGATCGGCTTTGACAGCGGCAATCCCGCGATCGTGATCGACGATTACGGCCATCACCCGGTCGAGATCCGCGCGGTGCTGGCGGCGGCGCGCGAGAGCGTCGAGGGTCGCGTGATCGCGGTGGTCCAGCCGCACCGCTATTCTCGCCTCGGCAATCTGATGGACGACTTTGCGCAGGCGTTCAACGACGCCGACATGGTGTTCGTGAGCCCGGTCTATGCCGCGGGCGAGGCGCCGATCGAGGGCGTCGATGCCAAAGCACTCGTCGCGCGCACCAGCGAGCGTGGCCATCGCTCGGCGGCGACCATCGCCGATGCCTCGGCGCTGGCGGTGAAGATTGCGGAGATTGCGCAGCCAGGCGACCTGATCGTCTGCCTCGGTGCGGGCGACATTACCAAATGGGCCGCGGGCCTCGCCGATGCGGTAAATGCGCAACGAAAGGTCGCCGCATGAGCGACTGGTTCACCCTCGCCACCGACATGCAGCGCGAGATCCTGCGCGCGCAGAAGGCGCATCTCGACGCGGCGCAGAAGCTGCTCGATGCCGGCGAGCAGGTGAACGACCTCCAGCAGGCAGGGCAGAAGGCGGCCGAGGCGAACCTCAAATACTGGAAGCAATGGGCGAAACTGTGGGGGATGAAGTGAGCCAGTCCCGCATTCCTGTTCTCCTGCGAAAGCAGGAGCCCAGGGTTATCACGGACATCGCTCGCCGCCCTGGGCCCCTGCTTTCGCAGGGGAACGGAGGGCGGTCATGACCGTCGCGCTGCTCCCCAAGGTCCGCGGAAAGCTCACCGCCGATGCGCCGCTGGCGCCGCTGGTGTGGTTCAAGAGCGGCGGCAATGCGCAATGGCTGTTCGAGCCGGCGGATGTCGACGACCTCGCCGATTTCCTCGCCGGCCTCGACCCCGAGGTGCCGGTGATGGCGCTCGGCCTCGGCTCCAACCTGATCGTGCGCGACGGCGGCGTGCCGGGCGTGGTGGTGCGGCTGGGCAAACCCTTTGCCAAGGTCGAGCGAGTCGATGCCACGACGCTCAAGTGCGGCGGCGGGGCGAGCGGCATCCTCGTTTCTTCCACGGCGCGCGATGCGGGGATCACCGGCGTCGAGTTCCTGCGCTCGATCCCCGGCACGGTCGGCGGCTTCGTGCGGATGAACGGCGGCGCCTATGGCCGCGAGGTGCAGGACATCCTCGTCAGCTGCACCGTCGTGCTGAAGGACGGCAGCGTCGAGCAATGGCCGGCCGGAAAGCTCGGCTACAGTTATCGCCACAGCGAACTGCCGGAGGGCGCGATCGTCGTCGAGGCTGTGTTCCGCGGCATCCCTGGCGACCCGGTGTTGATCGGGACCGAGATGGACCGCATCGCCCGAGCCCGCGAGGAATCGCAGCCTTTGCGCAGCCGCACCGGCGGCTCGACCTTCAAGAACCCGCCCGGCCACAAGGCCTGGGCGCTGGTCGACGCGGCCGGCTGCCGCGGCCTGCGCCGGGGCGATGCGCAAGTCTCGGAGAAGCATTGCAATTTCCTCTTGAACCTCGGTAACGCTAGCAGTGCCGACATCGAGGAGCTGGGCGAGCAAGTTCGGCGCCGGGTGCAGGACAAGACCAACATCACCCTTGAATGGGAAATCCAGCGGATCGGAGTGGCGTGAGCGTGTCAGAACAGCTCGATCGGAACCTCAACATCGTCGTGCTGATGGGCGGCTGGTCGTCCGAGCGGGAGGTGTCGCTGACCAGCGGCCAGGGCATCGTCGCGGCGCTGAAGGAGCGCGGCTTCACCAACGTCACGCCGGTCGACATGGACCGCAACGTCGCGCAGGTGCTGGCCGGCATCCGCCCCGACGTGGTGTTCAACGCGCTGCACGGGACTCCGGGCGAGGACGGCACCGTCCAGGGCATGCTCGACCTGATGCAGATCCCCTACACCCACAGCGGCATCGAAACCTCGGTCATCGCCATCGACAAGGAGCTGACCAAGATGGTGCTGGTCCCGCACGGGATCCGCATGCCCAAGGGCAAGGTGGTCGCAAGCAAGTCGCTCTACGAGGGCGACCCGATGGCGCGGCCTTACGTGCTGAAGCCGGTCAACGAGGGCAGCTCGGTTGGCGTGGCGATCGTCACCGACGAAAGCAATTATGGCCATCCGATCAGCGCCAGGGCGGAAGGCCCCTGGCTCCACTTCGAGAAGCTGCTGGCCGAGCCGTTCATCAAGGGCCGCGAGCTGACCGTCGCGGTGCTCGGCGACGAGGCGCTGTGCGTCACCGAGCTGAAGCCGGTGCAGGGCTTTTACGACTATGACGCCAAATCTACGGATGGCCTCACCACCCATGTCTGCCCGGCCGAGATCCCGGCCAATGTCGCGCAGGTGATGATGGATATGGCGCTCGCCGCGCACCGGCTGCTCGGCTGCAAGGGCGCGTCGCGCAGCGACTTCCGCTGGGACGACACGCAGGGCGAAGCGGGAGTCTACCTGCTCGAAGTCAACACGCAGCCGGGCATGACCCCGCTTAGCCTGGTGCCCGAGCAGGCCAAGCAGCGCGGCATCAGCTACGGCGAGCTGTGCGAGCGGATCGTCGCCGAGGCGCTGGCCGATGCCAAGGTCAGGGAGGTCGCCGAGACGTGAGCGCAGCACATGTCCGGCGGGGGGCGTCGGGCCAGGCCCGGCGAAAGCCCGGATCGCGCGTCTCCGTACCGAAGAAATTGGCATCGAAGCTTCCGGTCAAGGAGGCCCAGGCGAACCGGATCGCGGGCTGGGCATTCGGCCTGTTCGTCGTCGCGATCGCGGCGGTCGCGCTGATCGCGCTCGACGTCCCGGCCAAGGTCGGGATTGCGGCCGGCGAGGCAGTCGGCGATGCCGGATTCCGGGTGAAGAGCATCGACGTGCGCGGCATCAAGCGGATGGACCCGCGCCCGGTCTATGAGCTGGCCGCCGACCAGAAGACCACCGCCATGCCGCTGCTCGACGTGACCGCGATCCGCCAGCGGCTGCTGGAATATGGCTGGGTCAAGGACGCCCGCGTCTCCCGCCGTTTCCCCGA
>NZ_DASWTG010000089.1:0-112090 GCF_036402235.1 Sphingomonas sp.
CCCCCCCGGCCGGTAGGGTCGGGAGCCTCAGCTCAGCTTGAAGAATGCCGATTGATGGTCGCGAAGCTCCAGGGAAATCCGGGTGTCCACGTCGCCGGTGCGCCCGGTCCACAAATTCGTCGCCTTCGCCTTTCGCGGCGCGCCGATCGCCTTCAATTCCTGTTCGATCACCAGCGGATGGTCGCCGATATTGAACAGCGCGAGATAGCGGCTCTTGCCGTCGGCGGCTTCGGCGGTCCAGACGACCCGTTCGCCATCGTTCGAGACCTGGACATTGTTGTGGCTATGCTGGTTGACCGCGATCACCTCGCGGTTGGTGAGCAGCTTCAGCGTGGCCTCGTCGAGCGCGCGGAGATCCCCTCCCATGATGAGCGGTGAGCGTGCGATCGACCAGAGCGTCATCAGGGTCTGCTGCTCCTCGGCCGTGAACTTGGTCTTGCGCGATCCCATGGCAAGCACGCCGAGCGGTAGCATGTCCGCGTCGGGCCAGGCGCCAGGCCGGCGATAGATGTTCCACGCCGCGAGCCGCGCGAACTGTTCCTTGAGCAGTTTCCATTCGTCCCAGAAATCATCGGAGATGCGCCACATCTGCGCATGCTGCTGCACATGGGGACCCCATTCGAGATCGGTTTCGCCTGGCGAGAGGCTGAGGATCATCGGGCGGCCCGACGCGCCGATCGCCGCCTGCGCCGCCTCGATCTCCGGCCAGTTGATGCCATAGGGGCGGCTCATGTCGTCCATCTTGACGAAATCCACGCCCCACTCGGCGAACAGCCGGAAGACAGAATTGTAGTATTCCTGTGCCCCTGCTTTGGTCATGTCCACGCCGAACATGTCGGTGTTCCAGGTGCAGACGGAATTGGGATTGGCGATGTCGCGCGCCGTATAGCTGGTGCCGAGGATCGGCAGATCGCGCTCATAGGCGAGCCTGGGAATTCCGCGCATCAGGTGCACGCCGAATTTCAGGCCCAGCGCATGAACCCGATCGGCCAGGGGCCGGAAGCCACGGCCGCCGGCAGCGGAAGGAAAGCGATTGGGCGCGGGGAGCAGCCGGCCGTGACCATCCATCGCCGGTTCCGCGCCCTGGCGATAGGTATAGCCGGTGGCGCCCGGCTCGTACCATTGGATATCGACGGTGAAGACATCGTACCCGAAAGGCAGCAGCTTGCCGGCCATGATCCTGGCGGTCTCGATCGCCTGGGCCTCTGTCAGCGTTGTCGCGAATGAGTTCCAACTGTTCCACCCCATCGGAGGCGTGGGCGCCCGAATGCCCTGCGGCTCGGCATCCTCCGGGCGCGCCGCCCGCGCCATTGCGTTCAGCGTTCCGAGCGCTGCGCCGGAGAAAAGTGCCGCTAATCCGAAAAGTCCACGACGATTTGTAATCACGCAACCTCTCCTTTTTTGTCTGACTATAACTTGATCTGTAAAGAGGTCCCTTGCCAAATGAAAGGACTAATGGTAGCGCTATCATAGTAAACGCACCTTCAGTGTCGGCTCGTTGGCTCAGCCAGGCCGTTCACGATGAGCGAAGCGAAAACAGAGATGGAGACGAGTCGCATGGTCTCGCCCGTCGGGAGGAGAGTTGCATAAAGCCCAGGCACAGCAGGTTCCGATTCGCGCGAAAAATGCTCGCCCTGACGGCAGGGGTCGGCACCCTGTCGTTGAGCCTCGCGGCGTGCAGTGGAGGCGGAAGCAGCGGGGGAGGGCCAATCGTCCAGGGACCGACGCCAACCCCCACATCAACTTCGACGCCGGCCCCATCCACCATGGCGCTAGGGCCGGCGATTGTCGTCGACCAGTTCGGCTACCTTCCTGGCCATCAGAAGATCGCTGTGATCCGCGACCCGCAAACCGGCTTCGACGCCAACGATGCCCTGACGCCTGGCGCGAGCTATGAAGTTGTCAACGCTGTCACCCAGGCCGTCGTCTATTCAGGCGCACCCGCAGCCTGGAACAACGGCACTGTGGATACCACGTCCGGCGACAAGGTGTGGCACTTCGACTTCAGCAGCGTCACGGCGGCAGGCGAATATTTCATTCGTGACCGTGAGCGGGGAGAAGTGTCGCCGCGTTTCAAGATCGGCGCCGATGTCTACGCTCCGGTGCTGAAGGCAGCGGTACGTGCCTTTTTCTATCAGCGCGCCGGACAGGAAAAGACGGTGGCGAATGCGGGCGCGGGGTGGGCCGACGCCGCCTCGCATGTCGGTCCGGGCCAGGACCGCAATGCGCGTCTGTACAGCGCCAAGAACGACGCCTCGACCGAACGGGACGTGTCGGGCGGGTGGTACGACGCTGGCGATTTCAACAAATATACGAGCTGGACCGCGGGCTATGTCGTGGATCTGCTCCAGTCCTATCTGGGCAACCAGCCGGTCTGGACCGACGACTACAATATTCCGGAATCCGGCAACGCCGTTCCCGACATTGTTGATGAGGCAAAATGGGGACTCGACTGGCTTGGCCGGATGCAGGAGGCGGACGGATCGGTGCTGTCGATCGTGGGCCTGAGCCATGCGAGCCCGCCCTCGGCTGCTACCGGGCCGAGCTATTACGGCCCGGCCAGCACCTCGGCCACCCTCAACGCAGCTTCGGCCTATGCGCTGGGCGCGAAGGTGCTCGGCGGTTTCGCGGCGCATTCCGCCTATGCCGCGGCGTTGCGGACCCGCGCCGAGAATGCATGGAACTGGGCCGTGGCCAATCCCAATGCCACCTTCCGCAACAATGATGCCGCCAACGGGTCCGAAGGGCTGGGTGCGGGCCAGCAGGAAACCGACGACAGGGGCCGTTTCACGGCCAGGCTGATCGCGGCCGTCTATCTTTACGACCTGACCGGCAAGGCGGTCTATCGCGACTTCGTCGAGAATAATTACGCCCAGGCGAACCTGATCCGCTGGAACAACTATGTCTCACCCTATGAGGGAGGGATGCAACTGGCGCTTCTCTATTACGCCAGCCTGCCGGGCGCCGCAGCATCGACTGCGACGGCGGTCCGGAATGCCTATGGCAATGGCATGGAATCGGAATGGTTCTGGGGCAAGGTCACGGGCAAGGCCGACCCGTACATGGCCTTCATCCCGGACTATATCTGGGGCAGCAATTCGGTGAAGAGCGTCCAGGGCAGTCTCTATCTCGATCTCCGCCGGTTCGGGATCGGCAGCCGTAGCGAAGCGGAAGTGATGCGCGCCGCTGCCGGCTATGTTCACTACCTCCATGGCGTGAACCCGCTCGGCAAGGTGTATCTCACCAACATGTACAGCCTGGGAGCTACCAACTCGACCAACCAGATCTTCCATGCCTGGTTCACGGACGGATCGGCGAAATGGGACGATGCCAAGACTTCGGCCTATGGCCCGGCGCCGGGCATCCTGGTCGGCGGGCCGAATGCCACGCAATATGACTGGGATTCGCGCTGCCCGGGGATCAGCCCGCTATGCGAGAGCCAGCGGCCCAGCCCGCCTTATGGTCAGCCCCCGCAAAAATCGTATAAGGATTTCAACGACGGCTGGCCGCTCAATTCCTGGCCGATCGCCGAGAACTCCAACGGCTATCAGGTGAACTACATCCGCATGCTTTCTCGCATGCGGTGAATGCTTGTCGCCGGCCGGGCCCGGAATCCAACGACAATATCGGGAAGCAGGAGAGGAAAATGGCTGGATTCAGCAAGCGAGAGGTTCTGTTGGCGCCACTCGCCGCCGCCATGGGACTGTCGGCGGGAGCGCGGGCAAAGGAGAGTCGCGGTGGCTCCGGAGTCCAGGACCTCTTGCTCTCCACCGCTCCCGGTCCCTTCAATTCGAGCGTCGCGTCACTTGAGGCGTATCGGACGCCCGAATGGTTCCGGGACGCGAAGTTCGGGATCTGGTCGCACTGGGGGCCGCAGTCGGTGCCGGGTCAGGGCGACTGGTATGCGCGCTATCTCTACGCGCCCGGGCACCCGCATTACGACTATCACGTCAAGAATTACGGCCACCCGTCCAAGTTCGGGTACAAGGATATCATCCCGCTGTGGAAGGCGGAGCGCTTCGACCCCGAAGCGCTGATGGCCAGATATGCCGCCGCGGGTGCGAAGTATTTCGTGTCGATGGGCGTCCATCACGACAATTTCGACTTGTGGAATTCCAGGCACCACCGCTGGAACGCGGCGGCGATGGGCCCGAAGCGCGACATTGTCGGGGCGTGGAAGGCGGCGGCGAAGCGTCGGGGCCTACGTTTCGGCGTGTCCGAGCATCTGGGGGCCAGCTATTGCTGGTGGTATCCCAATCACCTTTTCGACCAATTCTGGGGAAAGATGGACGCCGACTATGACGGCGCCGACCCGCGTTATGCCGACCTGTACCACGACAACCGGGACGAGCCGTACCGGGGCCACGCGGATACCTGGTACACGAAGAACCCGAAATTCCATCGCCACTGGTTCGACCGCATCCGCGATCTGGTCGACAGCTATCAGCCTGACCTGCTCTATTCGGACGGCGGCATCCCGTTTGGCGACGTTGGCCGGACGATGGTCGCGCATTTGTACAACAGCAGCATTGCACGCTCCGGGAAGCTTGAGGCGGTGTATGCGCACAAGCACGGGCCCGGCGAATTCCTGCCGAAGGCCGGCGTGCAGGACGTCGAGCGCGGCGTGCTGGAGGGCATCAGCCCGTTGCCTTGGCAGACCGACACGTCGAACGGGGACTGGTTCTTCAATCACAACGATCGCTTCAAGACGGCGAGGGAAGTGATCGGCATGCTCGCCGACATCGTGTCGAAGAATGGCAATCTGCTGCTGAACGTCGTGCAATATCCCGACGGCAGCCTCCCGCCGCAGTCGGAGGAATTGCTGGCCGCTCTCTCGGCATGGATGAAGATCAACGCCGAGGCGATCCATGGAACGCGCCCATGGAAGGTCTTCGGCGAAGGGCCGACGAACACCAAAGCCGGCGCCTTCGGCGAATCCGGCGACTATACCGCGCAGGACATCCGCTTCACGACCAGGAACGGTGCGCTCTACGCGATCTTGCTGGGTTGGCCACAAGGGCCAAGCGCGATCCAATCGCTTGGAAGCGGGGAACTGCCCGACGCGCGGATCGAACGCGTGGACCTGCTTGGTGGGCCGGAGCTCCGATTCCGGCGTGAGGCCGGCGCGCTGAGCCTGACGCTACCGCCGCCGCGGGGCGGGACTCCTATTCCCGTGGTACGAATTCGCGGACGGGGTCTGGTCTAGGCTTTGCCGTGCATATCCGTTTCTGGGGAGGATGAGTGTCGCGGCAAAGACGGCCCATCGTCAACGGAAACGGTGTCGATGAAATGTCCGTTCGGGGATTGTGGCGGGATCGCGATCGTCGCCCAATCACGCTGGACCCTATGGGAGTCCTGCATATGTCGAGGCGTGTAGTGAGGCTGCTGGACTTGAAGAGCGGGCCGGAGGCCATCAGGCATACGAAAATGGCATGCCCCGGGCGCTGCCCGGCCGGAGTAATGGCGCATATCCGCGCCACCTGCATGCTCGACATGGAGATCCAGGATCGGACCTCGTGGCGGCTCTGGTCTTCCGAAAAGCCGCCGCTCAGCGCGGGCCTTCGGGCAGGCTCAATACCTGCCCGTTGGCCATCAGCCGGGCACGCAGGCTGTCGTAGTCGACATCCTGCACCGATCGCCCGGTGGCGATGGCGAGCGATGCGGCGGCGGCCGCGGATTCGCCGAGGATCATGAAGACCGGCTCCATCCGGATCGAGCCATAGGCGATGTGCGATGCGGACAGCGCCACCGGCACGAGCAGGTTGCTCGCCTCGTCGCGCTTCGGGATGATCGCCGCGTAGCTGATCGGATAGGCGCGGCCGGGGTTGACCTCGATATTCCCTTCGTTGCGCGCGAAGCCGCGTTCGTCGACGATGCGCTGCACATTGTGCGAATCCATATTGTACGATCCCATGCCGATCGGCTTGGGCGTCGGCTTGACGCCGCGCAGATGCGGTTCGGCCATCACGAAATCGGAGACCATCCGCCGCGCCTCGCGGACATAGAATTCGCGCGGCCAGTGGCCGTTGCCGGCGAACTCGTCCTTGCACAGCCCCCATTTCGACATTTCGGCGCGCGTCTCGGCCGGGACGGCCGGGTCGTTGGCCATGAACCAGAGCAGCCCCTGCTGATAGGTGACATGCTCCGCGACGATCGCCGCGCGTTCGGCATCGGTGCCGGTGGGATAGCCGTAATTCTTGCCGATGTTGTCGAACGAGAAGGCGCCGTAGTTATTGGTGTCGGTCTTGCCGTTCGGGATGCGGTCGAACTTGCGGAAGAAGTCGCGATAGCCCGCGTCCATATAGCGTTTGAGCAGCGTGTACTGGCTCGCGTCATAGCCGCGCGGCTTGGGGAAGGGGACGCGGTTCGCCGGCACGTCGGTCAGGCACATGCGGAAGGTATAGGCCTGGATCTTCTTGTCGGCGCTGCCGTCGGGCGCGGGCTTCTCGCCGCTGATCCGCGGCACCAGCCCGCTCGCCGGGTCGCCCGGCACGCGATAGGGGTCGATGTCGAGCGTGAACTGGTGGTTGGTCGTGTTGCCGAGCTGAACGCCGTTCAGCGTCTCGCCATATTGGCTGTTCGCCTCGCGCCCGGTGGCGAAGGAAACCCCGGCCTCGGCCATCAGGTCGCCCTCATAGGTCGCGTCGATGAACATCGCGCCCGCGAAACGCCGGCCGTTCCTGGATTCGAATCCGACGATCCGGCTGCCCTTGCGCGTGACGCTCCTGCCGTCGCGCCGCAGCGGCTGGTTGCGGACCACCGTCACCCCGGCCTCGCGCACCCAGTCCTCGAAGATGCGCTCGGCGACCTTTGGCTCGAACTGCCACATCGCATCGTCATCGACGAAATTCTCGGTCGCCCGGTCGGGCCGCTTCGACCAGACCCACACCGCCGGATCGTCATAATGCCGCTTCACCCGGCGATAGAATTCGCGCGAGAGCCCGCCGATCGCGCGATGCTGGCCGGTATCGGACCAGCCGAGCCCGTTGGTGGTCATCCCGCCGAGATAATCGTCGCGGCAGACCAACAGCACCGAGCGATCCAGCCGCCGCGCCTCGATCGCTGCAATGACTCCGCCCGAAGTGCAGCCATAGATGACGATGTCGGCCTGCATCGGCGCGGCCTGCCGGGCTGCGGCGGGAGCGGAGAAGCCGATCGCGGCAGGCATCAGGCACGCGGCGGCCGCGGCCAGACGGCAAGGCATTTTCCGGTTCATCCTGCGCTCCCGCTCAAAAATTCGCCGCGATGCCGAAGAAGATCCGGCGATCCTCGCGTGCGGTGAAGGTCAGGCGGTCGGGCTCGCCCAGATACTGGCGGTCGATCGCCTTGGTGAGGTTGATGCCCTCGACCGTCAGGCGGAAATTGGGCGTCAGGTTGATCTGCGCCGAGGCGTCGAGCTGCCCGCGCCCGTCGACATAGGTGTTGCCGCCGCTCGCCGCGCCGCCCACCGAGTTCAGATATTTGCTGCGATAGGTATAGGCCGCGCGGAGCGAGAAGGTGTCGTCCTCATAATAGCCGATCAGCGTGTAGCTGTCGCGCGACAGGCCGGGCAGGGGCAGCCGTTCGCCGGTGATCGCGTCGATCAGCGGGGTCTTGCTGTCGACATAGGTGTAGTTGAGCTGCACGCCGAGATTGTCGAACGGCGCGGGCAGGAAGCGGAAGGCGTGCTGATAGGCAAGCTCGAAGCCCTGGATCGTGCCGTCCTCGCCATTTTGCGGCTGCGAGATGTCGAACAGCCCGAAGCGTTCGGAAAAGCCCGGCACGAACTCGCGCGTGACGGTGGTGACGGTGAAGGAATCGACCTTCTTGTAGAACACCGCGCCGGTGAGCGAGCTGGCCGGGGCGAAATACCATTCGAGCGTGGCGTCGGCCTGGAGCGCCTCGAACGGGCGCAGATTGGGATTGCCGCGCGATCCGGTCATCGAGACGGTGTTGGGCACGAAGCTCGCGCTGACCTGGTTGAGGCCCGGCCGGGCGACGACCTTGGCGCCGGCAAGCCGCAGGGTGAGATCGTCGCTGAAGTCGATCGACAGGTTGGCGCTCGGCAGCCAATAGCCGAAATCGGCCTTCACCACGGTTGTGGCCGTAGGGGACAGAAAACCGGTCGTCGCGCGCGCCGTGTCGATATAACGCAGGCCGAGATTGCCGCTGTAGCGCGTGCTGCCGATCGTGCCCTTGAAATTGCCCTTCACATAGACGCCGAGCGTGTCCTGCTTGACGTCCTTGATCGAGGTCGGGCCGACGGTGATCGACGTGTCGTAGGGATCGGGCGTTGCCAGCCCGAAACCGTCGCGCGCGGCGATCTTGTCGAGGCTTCCGCCGAGCAGGTCGCGCGGGAAGGCGCCGCTCGCGCCGGGAAAGAAGCGGGCAGGGGTCGTGCTGTAGCTCAGCCCCGGCAGCTCATCGACGGTGAGGATGCCGTCGCCGTTGCGGTCTCCTCTCGCGAGCAGGCTCGCCGCGACCGGCAGGTTCTGCGGGTCGGCGGCGAGCAGCTCGACGCGCTCGTAGCGGAATCCGGCCTCGACCGAGGAGAGGATGCCCCAGTCGGTATCATAGCCCCAGTCGAGCCGGGCGTCGTAGCCGCGATTCTCGGTCACCGCGTCATAGTCGAAGACCGAGAGAAGCTGATATTGCGTCGGGTCGTTGGGGTTGAAATTGGCGTCGATCGACAGATCGGGCACGGGATTGCCGCCGCGGAAGTCGTAGCTCGCGCTGGCGACATTGCCGGCACGCGGCACGACGACATAGGTGAAGGATGCGCCGGGTCCGCCGTCGCTGCCCTTGCCGTGCGCATAGGACATATCGAAGCGGACGCGCGCCCGGTCCTTCTCCCATTTCACCGATCCGCCGAGCAGGGTCGATTTGAGGTCGGTCGGCTCGTCATAGATCAGCGGCCGGACCGTCACGCCCTGAAAATTGCCGGCGACGACGGTGCCCTGATCGTTGACCACGGCGTCGGTGTCGTTGTTGTTGAACAGCACCTGATAGTTGACGCTGTTGCGCTGGCGCTTGAGGTGGTTGAACGTCGCGTCGAGGATGATCTCGAGCGTGTCGGTCGGCCGCCATTGCGCGGTGCCGTTGACTGTCAGCCGCTGCTCCGCGCGGTCGAAGATCCGCGCCATGAAGCGGTTCGGCCGGAACAGCCCGGGATCGTCGGTCCCGTCGCCATTGCCGTCGATCGCATCGGTGCGCGTCCAGCCGCCCGCGTCGAACGAATGGCCGCGCGTCCTGGTGTCCGAATAGGCGACGCTGGCGAGCACGCCGAACCGGTCGCCGAAGCTCTTGGAGACCATCGCCGATCCGCGATAGCCGACATGGTCCGCCTGGTCGGCATGCGCGCCCTGGATGCGGCCGGCGATGACGAGATCGTCAAGCTCGAGCGGGCGCTTGGTCTTGAGATTGACCGTCGCGCCGAGCGCGCCTTCGGGCATGTCGGCGGTGGGCGATTTGATGACGACGATCGACGACAGGATCTCGGGGCTGACCGATTCCAGCGCCGCGTTCCCGCCGCCGCCCGGGCCGATATAGTTGCGCCCGTTGATCTCGAGCCGGTTCTGCGAGATGCCGCGGATCGTGAAGTTCGATCCGTCGCCCTCGCGCCGGCTGATCTGCACGCCGGTCACGCGGCTCATCGCCTCGGCGACATTCTGGTCGGGCAGCTTGCCGATGTCCTGCGCGGTGATCACGTCGACGATCGAATCCGCCGCGCGCTTGACCGCGATCGATTCCTGCAGCGAGGCGCGGATGCCGGTGACGACGACTTCCTGCGCGGCATCCGGCGCGGGCTCGGCGCTGTCCTGTGCCGGCTCCTGGGGCGCCGCGGCATAGGCGCCGGCGGCCGGGAGCGGCGCGGTGCTGGCAGTGGTGCGGACCGCCGCCACGGACGACCGCCGCTTCAGCGCGATCGCGTTCCCGACCTTGACCGGGACGAGATCGGTGCCCGCCAGCAGCATCTGAAGCGCGGCAGAGACGTCCAGCGATCCGCGGACCCGGTTGACGCGGACCCCGTCGGTGATCGTTCCCGATGCGAGGATCTGCACGCCGGCCTGATGGGCGAAGAGCGGGATGCCGGTGCGCGCATCCTGAGGAGCGATGTCGAACCGCCGGACCTGCGCGGCCGCCTCGGCCGGCAGCGCCAGCCCGCAGGCAAGCGCCGCGGATGCCAGCAAATACGAACGCACGTCCTTCATCCGATCCTCCCCATGCCGGGCGCCCGCTTTTCGGTACGCTCTCGACTAGCAAGAGTCGGACCCGGATATTTTCCGTCAGGGTGAGCCGATCTTTTTTCGGCTCAGGCGGATTTCGTCGGGCGTGACCGCGACCTCGATCGGATGCGAGACCGCCAGCGTCTGCGCGAAGGCCGCCGGATCGTCGATGCGGAACAGGCCGACCAGCCGCTCGCCGGCGAGGCCAGGATCGGCGAGGACCAGCTGCTGGCGATTGTAGCGGTTGAACTGGGCGACGGCGGTGCCCAGCGCCTCGTTCTCCAGCGCGATCTCGCCGCTTCGCCAGGCCAGCGAGCGCTCGATCTCGGCGGGCGCGGTGCCGGTCACCGGCGCGGGATCGCCGCGCCGGAAGGTGGCGAACTGCCCGGCCTGCAGGATCGTCATCGCGCCGCTGTCGTCGCCGGCCCACACGCCGACGATCCCTTCGGTCACCGCGACCTGCACGCCGTCCTCGGTGCGCCGCACGGAAAAGGCGGTGCCGAGCGCGCGTGCCTGGGCGATTCCGGCATCGACGATGAAGGGGCGCTTGCGGTCCTTGGCGACCTGGAAGAAGGCCTGCCCCTGGTCGAGCGCGATGCGGCGGCTGTCGTCGGCCAGCACCACGCGCAATGCGCTGCTGGTGTCGATCGTGGCGATCGAGCCGTCCGCCAGCGGCAGGCGGCGGATCTCGCCGCGCGCGGTCGTGACCCGTGCGCCCGTCAGCTGCGACCAGCCGAACGCGCCGGCCACCGTGGCCGCGATCGCGCCGCCTGCGCCCATCAGCATCCAGCGGCGCGTCGGGCGCGGGGCGGCCGGTTCCGCTTGGGTTTCGGCCAGATCGGGAGCCAGCGCGCGATCGATCGCGCTCAGCGCTGCCTGCGCGCGCAGCAGCGCGCCGGCATGCCGGCGATCCTGCGCGAGCCACGCGTCGAGCGCCTTGCGCTCGGACGGATCGAGCGGGTGGCGCAGCGCCCAGCTGGCAGCGGCCTGCTCAACGGGATCGTGCATGGCTGACGCCTCCCGTCCCCAGATCCTGCGCGGCGTCCGCCTCGGTCAGCAGCCGGAGCACCGCGCGCAGGCTCCGGCTCGCCTCGTTCTCGACCACCGCCTCGCTGACGCCCAGCACTTGCGCGATCTCTTTCTGCGAGCGGCCCTCGACCTTGCGCATCATGAAGATGCGCCGCGCGCGCTCGGGGAGCGTGGCAAGCGCCGCCTGCACGCGCCCCAGCTCCTGCCGCGCCGTCGCGAAGCGGTCGGGGGACAGGGGGTCGCTTTCCAGCTGCATGTCGGACGCATCCGCCATCGTCTCGATCCGCACCACGCGCGCGCGCTTGCGCTGCTGCTCGGCAAGGTTGCGGGCCATGGTGAAGAGATAAGCGCGCGGCAGGGTGATGTGCGACACATCGGAAAGCTGCGCGAGCCGGCAATAGCATTCCTGCACCACGTCCTCCACATCCGCCGCGGCAACCAGCCGCCGCCGGAGCCAGGTCCGCAGCTCGCGTTCGTGGGGCAGGATCTCGCGTCCCACCCATTCGGCCAGCGCCTCGCGTTCCGTGCTTCGTCTCCTCTCTCGTGCGTATAGAGCGTGGCGCGCGATGTTTCCGTCAAGACAGAGATGATTTTCGCAGATCAGGGGCAACTGCGGGGCGTCAGTAGTAATCCGCCAGCACCAGCTCGCGCTTTCCCTCGATCAGCAGGCGATAGCGCGCGCGTCCGTGCCGCCAATTGAAACGGGGATGACGATCGGATCGTCATCCCCGTTGGTGAGCGTCATCGGTTCCCCCGCGATCGGCGCAGCCGAACGGCTGGCCTCGGCGGGAATCGCGACCGGCGCGGTGCGGCTCACGCAGGAACCAGTTGGCCCAGCCGGCCATTCGCGCCCTTCAGCTCGACGACCTGCCCCGCCTCGCGGCGGCGCTGGATCCATTCCGCGAGCATCTCGGCACAGACATGGTCGATATGCCGCAGCCGCTCGACATTGAGCAGCAGGCCTTCCGGACCCGTCACGCGATCGAGCGCTGCGGTCAGCTTCGGCAGCATGATGAAGGTCGCGGTGCCGTCGAGCACGATCTCGTGCATGTCGTCCTCGCGGCGCTCGTCGATGCCGAGCTTGAGCTTGGTCGCATGCGGCAGCAGCTCGATCAGCGAGAGCGCGAGGCCGACGAGCACCCCGGTCAGCAGGTCGGTCGCGACGATCATCACGAACGTCCCCGCCCAGATCAGCGCGGGCAGCGGCCCGTAGCGGTGCAGCAGGTGGCGGACATGCACCAGGCTGACGAGCTTGGCGCCGGTGACGACGAGCACGCCGGCCAGCGCCGCCATCGGGATCTCGCGCAGCAGCCACGGCAGCAATGCGACGAAGCCGAGGATCCACACGCCGTGGAGCACCGCCGAGAGCCGCGTCGCCGCACCCGCCTGGACGTTGGCGGAGCTGCGCACGATCACGCCGGTCATCGGGAGCGCGCCGGCCACGCCGCACAGCAGGTTGCCGATGCCCTGCGCGCGCAGTTCCTTGTTGTAGTTGGTGCGCACGCCGTTGTGCATCCGGTCGACCGCGGCGGCCGACAGCAATGTCTCGGCACTGGCGATGAAGGCGATCGCGATCGCGGTCAGGATGATCGCGGGCTGGGCGAACTGCGCGAGGATCCCGGCATCGGGCAGCGAGACGGCGCCGGTGATCGTCTCGGGGACGTTGACGCGGATAACGTCGAGGCTGAGGCCCCAGGCCGCCAGCGTGGCGGCGACGACGCCGACCAGCGCACCCGGAACCAGGCGCAGGCTCTGCGGACGCAGCTTCTCCCAGCCCAGCATCGCGACGATGGTGAGGATGCCGATGGCGAAGGCTGCGACCGCCGCGCCCTGACCGCCCGGCGCGAGGCCGAGAAGGCGGCCAGGCATGGCCAGCAGGTTGTCGATGCCGCCGGGGAGCGGCTTGGCGTCGAACAGGACATGGAACTGCCCCACGACGATGAGCAGGCCGATGCCCGCGAGCATGCCATGGACGACCGCAGGCGAGATCGCACGGAACCAGCCGCCGAGCTTGAACACGCCCGCCGCGACCTGGATGAGGCCGGCCAGGATCAGGATCGGGCCCAGCGCGGACAGGCCCTGGTCGCGGACGATCTCGAAGACGATGACGGCAAGGCCTGCCGCAGGGCCGCTCACCTGGAGCGGCGAACCCGCGAACATGCCGACGACGATGCCGCCGATGATGCCGGTGATGAGGCCCTTTTCGGGCGGCACGCCCGAGGCGATCGCGATGCCCATGCACAGCGGCATCGCGACGAGGAAGACGACGATCGACGCGGTGAAGTCGCGCGTCAGCGTCTTCCCCTGCATGGGGAGGGCGAGGTTCATGCCGCCGCCCCCGCGGTGAAGTCGGCCGCGCGGCGCGGGGCGTGCGGAAGCGCGACGGGCAGCGGTGCGTCCTCGCGCAGCGGCACGAAGCGGCCGGTCTCCCCGTCGAGACCCAGGACGAGACCGGCATGGATATCCACGAACCAGCCGTGCAGCGCGATCTCGCCGCGCGCGATGCCTGCGGCGACCGAGGGGTGGGTGCGCAGATGGGCGAGCTGGGCGACGACATTCTCCAGCGAGACGGCGCGGGTGCGCTGCGCATCGTCCATCTCGGGATAGCTGTCGGTCACCACCTTGTGCGCGGCGTGCGAATGGCGCAGCCAGGCGGCGACGTTCGGAATGCCGGTCAGGTCCTGCTTCATCGCCAGCGCCTTCATCGCGCCGCAGTCCGAATGGCCGCACACGATGATGTCGCGCACGCCGAGCACGGCGACGGCATATTCGACGGTCGACGAAACGCCGCCATTCTGGGTGGCGAAGGGCGGGACGATATTGCCGGCGTTGCGGCAGACGAACAGGTCGCCTGGCTGGGCCTGCATGATATGCTCGGGCACGATGCGCGAATCGGCGCACGAGATCATCAATGCCTTGGGGCTTTGCCCGTTGCTGGCGAGCTGCTCATAAAGTGCGCTCTGGTTCGGGAAGACCTGCTTCTCGAACGAAAAGACGCGGCCGATGAGATCGTTCACGGGGAGGACTCCTTGACTGACGCCCGGGGGAGAGGCGCTGCGTCAAGCTAGTCGTCCATTTTTGCTGCGTTGCGGCGTGTTTGTAACGAAGTGTTTAATTTGTAATGAAACGTTTCTGCGGCGCTGCAGCAGTTTCAATCGTAACTATCGTCGCGGCGCGTGCCGCGGCAAGTCAAGCTCGGCACGCAGCCCGCCGCTGGGCCGGTTGGTCAGCCGCAGCACCCCGCCCTCGCGCAAGGCGAAGCGGTGCGCGATCGGAATGCCGAGGCCCAGGCCATAGGTGTCGCGGCTCCGCGCCAGATCGAGCCTGACAAAGGGCTCGAGCACATGGAGCAGCTCTTCTTCCGGGATGCCGACGCCGTTGTCCTGCACCCGCACGATGATCCGGTCGTTCGTGGCCTCGAGACTGACCTGGGCGCCGTCGGCATATTTGATCGCATTCTCGACGAGATTGCCCACGGCACGCTTGAGCGCGCCGGGCCGAAGCGTCGCCTCGAGGTGATCCGGGCCGCTATACTGGGCGGGGTGCCCCATGTCGGTCGCATCGTCGACGATGGTCTGGACGAGGATCGCGACATCGGTCTGGGCGGGCTTTTCGGGATCGCTGTCGCCGCCGTAGAAGGCGAGCAGCGACGCGACCATCGCCTCCATCTCGTCGACATCCTTGGCGATCGCGGTGCGCAGCACGGGATCCTCGATCCCTTCGGCGCGAAGCTGCAGCCGCGCCAGCGGGGTCCGCAGATCATGCCCGACCGAGGCCAGCGCTTCGGTGCGATCGAAGATGAGCTGGTGTATCCGCGCCTGCATCTCGTTGAAGGCGCGCACCACGCGGCGGATCTCGGACACGCCCATCTCGGT
Source organism: Sphingomonas sp. (assembly GCF_036402235.1). Taxonomy (GTDB): domain Bacteria; phylum Pseudomonadota; class Alphaproteobacteria; order Sphingomonadales; family Sphingomonadaceae; genus Sphingomonas. The sequence goes on from NZ_DASWTG010000089.1 coordinate 15,110, forward strand.
GAGCACGACTCGCTCGCCCTGGCCGATGCGCTCGGCCGCCCGCGCGAGCATCCGCATCGGCGCGAGCACGCGGCGCAGCAGCAGGCCGCCGATCAGGATCAGGGCGACCGCGGGAATGAGCGCGAGCAGGAAGCGGTTGAAGCGCAGCTTGGATGGGTGAACGAGCTGCGTCGCCTTGAACTCGAGCCAGCTGCCGTCATCGAGGTCGAGCTGGCCCATGACGATGCCGCTGTGCCCCGGCGATTTCAGATGCAGATGCAGATCCCTGCGCGCGAGGGCAGGCTCCCAATTGACGATCTGCGCGCGCATCTCGCCAAGCTCGGCCGCGAGCGGGACGGGCGGAACGGGCGTCGGGTGCCATTTGACGATGAACGTCTCGCGCGACAGCCGCTTGGCCAGCTGGGCGCGTTGCCCGCGCGGGTGCGCGTTCATCAGGCTGCTCGCAATGGCGAGGTTCTCGGCGACGCGATGCGCCTCTTCCTCGCGCACGCGGATCTGGCCCGCGCGCTCGTACAGCAGCGTGCTGACCGCGAACTCGATCGCGATCGCGAGCAGCAGGATCGCAAAGACGCGGCCCAGCAACCCGAACGACAGCCGCGTCCGTTCGGTCACTGGCGCGCGACTTCCGCGCTGAACATATAGCCGACGCCGCGCACGGTGACGATCGGCGCGCTTGAATCCTTGTGCGAGAGCTTGCGCCGCAGCCGGCTGACGAGCACGTCGATGCTGCGGTCCGATGCATCGCCCAGCCGCGTTCGCGACAGCTCGATCAGCCGCTCCCGCGCGATGACCCGCTGCGGGTTCTCGAGGAAGCTCGAGAGCAGGTCGAACTCGGCGCCGGTCAGGTCGATCACGGCACCCGACGGCGACAGCAATTCCCGGCGCGGGAAGTTCACCGTCCAGCCCGCGAAGCGTGCGAGCCCATGCCCGCCATCGCCGTGGCGGCGATCGAGCTGCCCGCGACGCAGCACGGCGCGCACGCGCGCGATCAGCTCGCGCGTGCTGAATGGCTTGGCGAGATAGTCGTCGGCGCCGAGCTCGAGGCCGACGACGCGGTCGGTCTCGGTGCCCTTGGCGCTGATGAAGATGATCGGGACTTCGCTGCGCTGCCGGAGCTGGCGGCACAGGTCCAGCCCGTTGGTGCCGGGGAGCATCACGTCGAGCAGCACCAAGTCGATCGGCCCTGCGTCGAACGCCACCCACATTTCGGGCGCCGACGCCGCGGGCCGCGCCTGATAGCCATTCTGCTGGAGCGCACGCGCGGTGAGCGTGCGCAGGGCAGGGTCATCTTCGACGAGCAGGATTACGGGGGCAGTCATCAACCAATCTGTACGAACCGAGCGCACACGCCGCGAGCATTGCGCCGCACGCAGGCAGCCAGCGCCCCAACTAGGGCGTGCGCCGGCAAAGCGCTAGTGCGGCCAACGTCCGGAAACATTTTATCACACAGCATCCCGCCGCCACGCCGCCGGTTCTCATCTGCCCATGTGCGAATAGGGATCGGTCTGCCCCGTCAGCCACGGGTCGCGCGTCGCCTTGCGCATGTCCAGCAAGCGAGCGCGGAGCGTGTCGCGCACCGCGGCATGCGCCGGGTCGGCGGCGAGGTTGACCAGCTCGTCCGGGTCGCGCGTCAGGTCGTAGAGCTCCTCGGCCGGCCGCCTGAGATAGGCCGCCTGGCTGCGCTTGCCGAGCCGGATCGCGGGATCGGCGGCGATCGCCTGCCAGCTTGGCGAGCCCGCCACGTCGCCCGCGACGGGATAGTCGAGCGGGTGGGCGAGGTTGAGGATGTAGCTGTGCGTCCGCGTCCGGACGGCGCGCATCGGATAATATTGGTTGATCTCGTGGAACTCGTGGCTCGCGAACACCGCGTCGCGCGCGGGATCGCCGGGCTTGCCCAGCACCGGCATCAGCGAGGAGCCCGATAGCGGATAACGCGGCGGCGCGACGCCGGCCCAGTCGAGGATCGTCGGCGCGATATCGGTCCAGCTCACCATCGCGTCGTTGACCGCCGCCGCGCTGCCCGGCGCGCGCACGATCAGCGGCAGATGCAGCCCCGGGGCGTAAAGGTTGGTCTTGGCGCCGGCGAACGGTCGGCCATTGTCGCTGAGGAAGATCACTAGCGTATCGTCCGCGCGGCCGCTCTCCGCCAGCAGGTCGAGCAGCATCCCGACCCCGGTGTCGAGCCGGCTCAGCGATTCATAATATCCGGCGAGATCCTGCCGCACTGCGGGCAAATCCGGCAGGTGCGCGGGGACATGCACCCGCGCCGGATCGTAGCGGACCGGCTTCACCCCCGGCCATGCCCGGTCGTTGCCATAGTCGGTCGCGGCGCGGTGCGGATCGCTGTATGCCACGGTTACGAAGAAGGGCCGGTCATTGGTCGAGCGGATGAAGCTCCCCGCCGCCACCGCCATCTCGCGCACGTCGCGGATGCCCGAACGCTCGGGCACCAGCTCCGCCTCGAACGGGAATGCGCTGTCGGGGCCGATATGCTTCTTGCCGACCAATGCGGTGGCATAGCCCGCCCGGCGCAGCAGCGACGGCAGCGTCTCGATCCCGTCGAGCAGCGACTGGTGATGCACGTCGTGCTGCAGCCCGTACATGCCGTTCTGATGGCCGTAGAGCCCGGTATGGATCACCGCGCGGCTGGGGCTGCACGAGGAAACCGCCGCGAAGGCGTGCGTGAAGCGCGTGCCCTCGCCTGCCAGCCGGTCGAGCCGGGGGGTCGCGATCGGGGTGCCGTAGCAGCCGAGATCGAGCCCCTGATCATCCGAGATGAGCAGCAGCACATTGCGTTGCCGCCCCGTCGCCGCCCGCACCGTGGTGACGGGCGCAGCAGCAGCGCCTGCCATCCCCTTGAGCAGCGTGCGGCGGCGCATCGGCAGGTCTCCGCTTTCGTCGTGCGGCTAGGCGCCGCGCCGAATAAAGGTTCCCCGGACCATTGAAGAGGGAAATGGTCCGGGGAAGGGGGGTGGCCGTCAGAACTTCAGCGCAGCGCTGAAGCGGAAGGAGCGGCCGAGGATGGGTCGAGCGAGGATCGGCCCGGAGCCCTGCCCGCCGATGATGCGCGGGTTGCCCTCGGTCAGGCCGATCTCGTCGGTCAGGTTGTTGCCGGTCACCGCCAGCGTCAGATGCTCGCCTACCTCGACCGAGACGCCCGCATCGAGCTGGTAGAAATTGGGCAGCAGCTGCAGGTTCTCGGGGTCCGAGAAGCGGTCGCCGGTATATTGCAGCGTCGCGAACAGCGCCGGCTTCACCCCGCCCAGGTCGACCTCGTACGCCGGGGTCACGCGCCACGTCCATTTCGGCTGGCGCTGCACGCGGTTGCCGGTGTTGTCGATCGTGCCGCCGCCGGAGAAGAAGTCGACATAGGTCGCGTCGAGATAGGTCCCGGCTGCGGTGATGCTGAAGCCCTGGAACGGGCGGATCGCGCCTTCCAGCTCGACGCCCGTCGCCTTGGCGCCGCCGACATCTGGGGTCGGCGTCGTGCCGTTGACGAGCCGCGAGGTCGCGAGGCCGTCGAACTTGTTGTGGAACAGCGTCGCGTAGAGGCTCACCATCGGGGTCGATATCTTGAGGCCGCCCTCATAGGTGTCGACCTCGGCGATCAGCGTCAGCCCTTCGCGCAGATTGTCGAACATCGGGAAGCTGTTGCCGCGGCTGTAGCGCGCGAACACGCCGATCTCGCTGGTGATGTCGTAATTGGCGCCGACGGTCCACGACCAGGCCGAATCGGCATAGTGGAGCTGGCGCGGCCCGCCGAGCACGTTGACGGCATTGTCGTAGAGCGTGTTCGGGTTGCCGTCGAGATTGACCGTCGCCGCCTGCGGCGTGCGCAGCGTCGCATCGACGACGTGGCGCTGCCAGCGCAGGCCGCCGTCGATCCGCAGCTCGGGCGTGATCTGGAACTCGTCCACCGCGTAGAAGGCATAGTCCTTGCCCTTGTAGAAGGCATCGACCTGGAACCCCGGCCCGCTGGTGAAGCCATTGAGCGTCGCGGTCCGCCCGCCGTTCAGCGTCATGTTGAGCAGCCGCGCATTGGGCTCGGCGGTCAGCAGCACCTGGTTGCCCAGCACCCATTTGTCGCGCGAGCTATAGTCGGCATAGTAGAAGCCGCCGGTCAGCTTGTTGCTGCCCGCGGTCCACTCGAATGCCGAATCCGACACGAAGGACGAGATCTTCTTGCGCACTTCCCACAGGCCCGCGCGCATCACCTGCGCGCTGGCGCCGCCGGCGACGGCCTGGCCGCCATTGGCATAGGTCAGGGTCGACACGGTCGATCCCGCGCCGCCCAGCGTCACCGCCATCGCGGAGGCCGCGCTGGGCGGCCCGGCCGGGACCATGCCGATCGTGTCGGCATTGCCGCCCAGATAGCTCAGCCGCTCGCGCAGGCGCAGGCCATCGGCGATCTCATAGTCGAAGGCGATGCCGGTGTTGATCACATCGGCGCCGCGCCCTTCGGCAAGGTCGAGCGTGCGGCCGACGATGTTGGTCGTCACGCGCGTCTCGCGCCCGGGCAGCGTGCCGGTGCCGGCGTCGAAGCCCGGATAGGCGCTGATCTCGCCATTGTTCGACACGACCGGGATCGGCAGCAGCCACTGGCCCTTGTCGTTGAGGTAGCGCGCATAGATCTCGACCGATCCGCGCCCCTCGAACTCGTGGCGGATGTTCGCGGTGATCTGGCCACCCTTCTCCGCACGGAACTGCGGATCGCGGACGCCGTTGCCCTGCGCGTAATAGCCGCCGACCATGAAGCCGGTGTTCTCGCCGAGCGGGCCGGAGACCCAGGCGTCGCCGCGGATCTCTCCATAGTCGGTGTAGCTCACCTTGCCGAACGCCTCGAACCGGCTGCCGCCGGTGCGCGGCACCACGTTGACGGTCAGGCCCGGCTGCCCGCTCGAGAAGAGCGATCCGGTGCCGCCGCGCACCGCCTCGACCCGCTTCACCGTCTCGTCGAGGCGGATCAGCTGCGAGTTCTCGAGGAACGACAGCGTCGACGGCGGATAGATCGGCACGCCGCCGAGCTGGAAGGTCACGAACTGCGCGTCGCCGCCGGAAGGGTAGCCGCGCACGAAGATGTTGGCGCCGTTCTGGCCACCCGAGCTCTCGGCCATCACGCCGGGCACGGTGCGCAGGATGTCGGCGGTGCTGTTGGGGGCGGCGCGGTCGATCGCGTCCTCGCTCAGCGTGGTGACGGCGAACGCCGCGTCCTGGCGGCGCGTGCCGCCGCCGGCGGTGCCGACCACGACGATCTCCTCCTCCGCGGCGGGCTCGGCGGCCTGCGAATCGGGCGCGGTCTGCGCGTGCGCGGCGGTGGCGATCAGCGCCAGCGGCGCGGTGCCCAGCATCAGGATTGCACTTCGAAGCATGTGTCCTCCCCTTCGAATATGACCGGGCACATTTGCCCTTCGAGGATGGATGCTATGCAATTATGAAATGCTTTTCAAGATAGTTTGCAAAGTGGCCGCGCCGCGCTTGATGCACACCCTTTGCCCGCCTACGGTCGGCGCAGATGAGCGAGGAGCCTCCAGAATCAGCGAAGCCGCGCGGCGGCCGCCCGACGATGCGCGACATTGCGCGTCTCGCGAACGTGTCGATGCCCACCGTCTCGCGCGTGCTCAACGACAGCCCGCTGGTGACCGGCGAGACGCGGACCCGTGTGCTCGAGGTGGCGCAGGCCCATGGCTACGCCGTCAACCGCAACGCCAAGAAGCTGCGCCAGTCGCGCACCGGCACGATCGCGGTGATGCTCGACTTCGCCTCGCACCGCCACGGCGCGATCGGCGATCCCTTCATCTTCGAGCTGCTCGCCGGCGTGTCCGAAGCGCTGTCGATCCGCAACCAGGAGCTGCTGCTCTCCCCGCCCGGCCTCGACGACGCGCGCGCGTTCGAGGATTTCCACCGCGCCCGCGGCGCCGACGGCTTCATCATCCTGGGGCAGGGGACGCGCGACGCGATGCTGCGCGGCCTGGCCCGGCGCGGCATTCCGATGGCGGTGTGGGGTGCGGTCTCCAAGGATGCGGGCTATTGCGCGGTGGGCAGCGACAATCTGCTCGGCGGGCGGCTGGCGGGCGAGTATTTCCGGAAGCGCGGGCGCACGCGATGGCTGTTCGTGGGGGACATAAGGCACGAGGAGTTGCGGCTGCGCTATGAGGGGCTGTGCCAGGAGGCCGCGCGCCATCCCGAGGTGACGGTCGAGTATCTTCCGATCGCCTCGATGGCCTTCACCGCCACCGCCGAGACCGTCGCCGCCTATCTCGCGGGCGGCGCGCGCCCCGATGCGGTCTTCGCCTTTTCGGACACCGCGGCGATGGCCGCGATCGGCGCCTTCCGCGATCGCGGGCTGACCGCGCCGCAGGATTATTCGCTGGTCGGCTACAACAACATCCCGCCCGCGGGGCATTTCAACCCCAGCATCACCACGATCGACCAGAAGACCGATGTCGCGGGCGCGCTGCTGGTCGAGAAGCTGATGCAGCAGATCGACGGCGCCCGGGCGCGCTCGACCCTGCTGCCCACCCAGATGGTGATCCGCGAGACCTGAGGCGGGTGGACCGCTGGAGCGGTTGCAACGCCGACGCCCGGCAACGCCCTTGAAATGCATTTCATAACTTTATAGGCCTGTGCATCGAAACGACGGGCCGCAGGGCCTGCGCCGCGGGGAGGTGCGTGATGACCGAAGAGTTGAGGGCCGATCCTCCAGGAGATACGGCGATGAACCGCGTCCGCGTCATCATCGCGCTCGCGCTCACCTATGCGGTGCTCGGCATATTGATGAACAGCGTCGGCGTGGTGATCCTTCAGTCGATCCGCCATTTCGACGCGACCAAGCCGATGGGGTCGACGCTTGAGGCGTGCAAGGACCTGTCGGTCGTCGCGGCCTCCTTCCTGCTTGCCACCCGCGTCCCGGCATTCGGCTATCGCCGCGCGCTGATCGGCGTGATGGCGCTGATCGGCGCCGCCTGCCTGCTCGCTTCCTTTGCCACCGGCTTCGTCGCGATGCAGGCGTTGTTCGTCGCCACCGGCCTCAGCTTCGGCATCGCCAAGGTCGCGACCTATTCCTCGATCGGGCTGCTCGCGCGCGATCCCGCCGATCACGCCAGCATCACCGGGCTGGTCGAAGGCGTGTTCATGGTCGGGCTGCTGGTCGGCGTGTGGCTGTTCGGCTGGTTCGTCGGCGCCGACACCACTGGCAGCGCGTGGCTGCGCGTCTATTGGGTGCTCGGCGGCGTCTGCCTTGCGCTGGCGCTGCTGTGGCTCGTCACCCCGCTCGACGAGCGCGGCGCGGTCGCCCCCGAGGACGCGGGCGCGGCGCATTGGGGCGAGATGCTCCGCCTTGCCCTGCTGCCGGCCAGCGTCGCGGTGCTCGCCGGGCTGTTCCTCTACGTTCTGGTCGAGCAGAGCGTCGGCACCTGGCTGCCGACCTTCAACAACGAAGTGCTGCACCTGCCCGCCGCGATGAGCGTGCAGATGACCAGCATCTTCGTCGGCGCGCTCGCGGTCGGCCGCCTCGCCTCGGGCGTGGTGCTGCGGCGGGTCGCCTGGCTGCCTGCCCTGCTCGGCTGCCTCGGCTGCATCGCGGTGCTGATCCTCGTGTCGCTTCCGCTTGCCAGCGGCGTCACGCCGCGCCCCGACATCGGCTGGCTCAGCGCGCCTGCCGCCGCCTATCTCTTCCCGCTGCTCGGCGTCTTTCTCGCGCCGATCTACCCCACGCTCTGCTCGGTGGCGCTGAGCGCGCTCCCGCGTCACCGCCATGCCGCGATGATGGGGCTGATCGTGATCTTCTCCGCGCTGGGCGGAACGCTCGGATCGTTCGTCACCGGCCTGCTGTTCCAGAGCCTGCCCGGCGCGCTCGCCTTCTACTTCACCTTGGTGCCGATCGCGCTGATCGCCATCGCCCTGCCCGTCATCCGCAAGCGCCAGGCGGCCGCAGCATGAACGTACCCCAGCCTTCCGATCTGTTCGGCACCCTCTTCGCGACCGTGCAGGAACGCGGCCTGTTCCCCGATTCCAAGACCTTTGCCGACGCGGTTCCGCGCCGGTCGCCCGGTGCGATCATGCACGACTGGGCAGCGCTTGCCCCGCTTGACGATCCCGCGCTGCGGGCGTTCGTGCGCGACAATTTCGACCTTCCCGAGGCTGAGGATTATCCGGCGCCCGATGCCCGCCCGCTCGCCGATCATATCGCCGCGCTCTGGCCGATCCTGACGCGCGAGCCCGTCGCGCCGCCGCCGGGCTCGTCGCTCCTCGCGCTGCCGCGCCGCCATGTCGTTCCCGGCGGGCGGTTCCGCGAGCTCTATTACTGGGACAGCTACTTCACGATGCTGGGGCTGGTCCGTTCGGGGCGCCAGGATCTGGTCGAGGACATGATCGTCAATTTCGGCAGCCTGATCGATCGCTTCGGTCATATCCCGAACGGCACGCGCAGCTATTATCTCAGCCGGTCGCACCCGCCGGTCTTCTATCTGATGGCGGCGCTCTCGCGGGACGATTCCGTGGCTGCGCAGCGGGATCGGCTGCGCTGGATGCAGGCCGAGCACCGCTTCTGGATGGCGGGCGAGGAGCAATTGACGGGCACCGGCGCGCATCGCCGCGTCGTGCGGCTTCACGGTGCCCTGCTCAATCGCTACTGGGACGACCACCCCGCCCCCCGCGACGAATCCTGGCGCGAGGATGTCGAGCTTGCCGCGCGGGTGCCGGAACGACCGGCGGAGGAGCTGTGGCGCGATATCCGCGCGGCGGCGGAGAGCGGCTGGGATTTCAGCTCGCGCTGGCTGGGCGACGGCCGCTCTCTGGAGACGATCCGCACCACCCGCTTTGCGCCGATCGATCTCAATGCATTGCTGTTCGGCCTCGAGAACGCGATCGCGGCTTCCGCGGCTGCGCTCGGCGAAGCGGAGGCAGCCGAAGCATTTCTGCGCAGGAGCGAATTGCGCCGGGAAGCAATCGAGACCCATCTGTGGAACGAAACCCTCCACTGCTACACTGACTACGATATCGACACCCACGCGCCCCATAACCAACTGACGGGGGCGGCGGCATTCACCCTGTTTACCGGAGTTACGCGCGATGCGCGCGCTGCCCAGGTCGCGGACGCATTGCGAGGCTTGTTGGCGCGGGGCGGATTGCTCGCGACGCGGAGGCACACCGGTCAGCAATGGGATGCGCCAAATGGCTGGGCTCCCCTGCAGTGGATCGCGATCACCGGCCTGCAGATGCACGATCAAGCCGAGTTCGCCGCCGAGATCGCCGCGAACTGGCTCCGGATGATCCAAGCGCATTTCACTGCCACGGGTCAGCTGCTCGAGAAATATGATGTCGAGCGGTGCGACGCTGGCGGCGGCGGCGAATATGGCACCGAGATCGGTTTTGGCTGGACCAACGCGGTGACCCAGGAGCTGATGGCGCTGGCGCAGGCTTAGCCGCAACGCCCTGCGTTCAGGAGAAGGGCGGGCGGGCCGGGAAAGCTCGCATTGGTATCGCGACAAGTTTTCTAGGCTTCAATTCCCATGCTTGGAATATGATTTGAATCCCCTCATCGAAAGGGGTTTTCCATGCGTAACGTGCCGCTCAAGCTTCACCTCGCCGCCACTGCCGCCGCGCTGGCTTTCGTGCCGTCGCTCGCCACCGCCCAGCAAGTCCAGGGCGCGCCGGAAGAATCCCCGCAGGCCGCGGGAGGCGAGGAGATCGTCGTGACCGGCACGCGTGCGCAGGGCCGCTCGCGGCTCGACACCGCCTCGCCGGTCGACGTGCTGGGCGGCAACACGCTGCGCAATCAGGGGACGACCGAACTGGGGGCGGCGCTCGCAGCAGTGGCGCCCTCGATCGACTTCCCGCGACCTTCAGCAGTCGATGGCACCGACGCGATCCGCCCCGCGACGCTGCGCGGGCTGCAGCCCGATCAGACGCTGGTGCTGGTCAACGGCGTGCGCGCCAACAGCTCGGCTTTGCTCAACACCAACGGGTCAGTGGGCCGCGGTTCCGCGGCGGTCGACCTCAACACGATACCCACCGCGGCGCTCGACCGGGTCGAGGTGCTGCGCGACGGTGCGTCGGCGCAATACGGATCGGATGCGATCGCGGGGGTCATCAACCTGCGGTTGCGCGCGGCGCGGTCGGGCGGCGGCGCGACGCTGACCTATGGCTTCTACAATACCGATATCGAGACGGCGCGCGGATCGCGCAGCACCACCGGCGAGCCATCGATCACCGCCAGCGCCTGGCAGGGCTTCGGCTTCGGCTCGGACGGCTTCGTCACCGTCTCGGGCGAGTATCTGAAGCGTGAGGCGACCAACCGCGCCGACTTTGATCCGCGCGTGACGCCCACGCGCATCACCGGCCGCTTCGGCGACCCGCGCGTCGAGCAGTTCACCGGCTTCGTCAACGCCGGCACCAGCATCTCCGATACCTGGAGCCTCTATGGCTGGGCAGGGTATCAGGACCGCGACAGCCGCAGCGCAGCCTTTCCACGCCTGCCTGCGGCGGCGGGCGCCGTATCGGGCATCTGGCCCGACGGCTTCCTCCCGATCATCAATACCAAGTCGCGCAACCTCAACACCGCACTCGGCTTGAAGGGCGAACTGGGCGGCTGGAACGTCGATCTCAACGTCAGCTACGGCCGCAACGAGATCGACTTCTACACGCGCGATTCGGCGAACTATGCCTATGGCAACGCCTCGCCCACGAATTTCTACGACGGCGCGATCGCCTATGATCAGTGGGTCGCGGGCATCGACGTGGCGCGGACCTTCGACGTGCTGGGATCGCTCAACGTCGCCTTCGGCGTCGAGGGACGGCGTGAGGGCTACAAGATCGAGGCCGGCGAACTGGCGTCGTACGGCTATCCCGCCAGCGGCGCGGTGCCGGGACAGGCCCCGGGCGCACAGGGCTTTGGCGGCTTCTCCCCGCTCAACGAGATCGAGCGCAGCCGCCGTGCGGCCAGCGCCTATCTCGACCTGGAGGCGCAGCTGACCGATGCGTTCCTGATCGGGCTGGCCGGCCGGGTCGAACATTATTCGGACTTTGGCGAGACCGCGAACGGCAAGGTCTCGCTGCGTTACGACGTGACGCCCTGGCTGGCGCTGCGCGGCACCGCATCGACCGGCTTCCGCGCGCCGAGCCTGCAGCAGCAATATTTCACATCAGTCGCGTCGGTGGTCCAGAACGGCACCCCGATCCTCACCGGCACCTTCCCGTCGGTCAGCCCGGTCGCGGCGGCGCTGGGCGGCAAGCCGCTTGAGCCGGAGAAGTCGACCAACTTCTCGCTCGGCACGGTGATCCGAAGCGGCGGATTCGACCTGACGGTCGACGCCTATCAGATCCGGCTGCGCGACCAGCTTGGCTTGTCGGAGAATATCCAGGCGAGCTTCAGCCCGCAGGTTGCGGCGATCCTGGCGCCCTTCAATGTGCAGGCCGCGCGCTTCTTCATCAATGGGCTGCGCTCGCGCGTCCGCGGGATCGACGTGGTCGCGCACTACCGCATCCCGACCGAAAGCGCCGGCAAGTTCGACCTCACGCTGGCCGGCAACGTGAACCAGACCAAGGTGACGCGGGTGCCGACCTCGACCGCGACGATCAACCCCGCCCCTGTGCTGTTCGCGCGCAGCCGCGTCCTCACGCTGGAGGAAGGCACGCCGGGCGAGAAGGTCAGCGGGTCGCTCGACTGGTCGCTCGACGGCATCGGCGTCACCGCGCGCGCCACTTACTATGGAAACGTCAACCAGCCCGGTACGACCCCGACCGCCGACATCAACACCGGCCGCCACGTCGTCACCGACCTCGAGCTGCGCTACCAGCCGGTCAAGGGCGGCCAGTTCGCGATCGGCGTCAACAATCTGTTCGACGTCTATCCCGATGCGGCGCTGGCGGCCCAGAACACCACCGGCGTGGTCGCCTTCCCCTATTACTCGCCCTTCGGCTTCGGTGGTCGCTACCTCTACGCTCGCGTCGGGTTGAGCTGGTGAGCAATGTGACGGCAGCCGATGCCCGGCGGCGGCTGCCGTCGTTCGGGGTGCAGGTGCTCGCGGGCATGGCGCTTGGGCTGCTGCTCGGGCTCGCCGCGCGGGCGCTCGGCCCCGATCAGATCGCGAGCGCAGTGCTGGGGGAAGGACTGCGCACCATCGGGCAGATTTTCGTCCAGCTACTGAAGGCGCTGGTGCCGCCCCTAGTCTTCACCGCGATCGTCGCTTCGATCGCCGCGCTGCGCGATCTGGATAACGCCGCGCGGCTGGCGTGGCGGACGCTGTTGTGGTTCGCGATCACCGCGTTGATCGCCGTTACGATCGGGGTCGTGCTCGGTCTCGTCATCCAGCCGGGGCTGCATGCCGGGATTGACCCGGCCGCGGCAAGGTTGCCTGCGACGACCGGTTCGTGGCTCGATTTCCTCAAGGGGCTGGTGCCCGCGAACTTCCTCGGTATCACCGCCGCGACCACGGTGATCGATGGCCACGCCACCACCGCTTTGTCGTTCAACGTGCTGCAGATCATCGTCGCCGCGATCGCGGTGGGCGCGGCGGCGGTGCGGATCGGCGAGAAGGGCGAGCCGTTCCTCGCCTTCAACGCTTCGGCGCTCGCGCTCTTCCGCCGTCTGCTGCTGTGGGTGATCGCGCTGACCCCGATCGGCAGCGCCGCGCTGATCGGCGATGCGGTCGCGCGCTACGGCTGGGACGCGCTGTCGGCGCTCGGCGCGTTCGCAGGAGCCGTCTATCTTGGCCTGCTGCTGGTGATCGCTTTGGTCTATCCGCTGCTGCTCGCGGCGAACGGACTCAGCCCGTCGCGTTTCTTCGCGGGCGCATGGCCTGCGATCCAGCTCGGCTTCGTCTCGCGCTCGTCGATCGGCACGCTGCCGGTGACCGAAGCGGCGGCCGAGCGGCTCGGCGTGCCGCGGTCCTATGCCGCCTTCGCGGTGCCGCTGGGCGCGACCACCAAGATGGATGGCTGCGCGGCGATCTATCCCGCGATCGCCGCGATCTTCGTCGCGCAATTCTACGGGCTGGCGCTGACGCCGGCGAGCTATGCGCTGATCGCCTTCGTCTCGGTGATCGGATCGGCGGCGACGGCAGGGCTGACCGGCGCGACAGTGATGCTGACGCTTACGCTTTCGACGCTCGGACTGCCGCTCGAAGGCGTCGGGCTGCTGCTCGCGATCGACCCGATCCTCGACATGGGGCGGACAGCGGTCAACGTGGCGGGTCAGATCCTCGTGCCCGCCATCGTCGCCAAACGCGAGGGCGTGCTGGACGAGGTGCGTTATGGCGTCGCGGGCTCCGGCGCCGCCCTCTCCATATAGGTGAGGTCGTTCCGGTCCGTGTCTGACGACTGGCTCCCGGACCTGACAACTTGTCCTCCAGGTGGTATCAGGCGGAAGCGGTTGGCCAGCTCGCCGTGTCCGCCGAAAAGGAGGGCGTTCCATGCTCCGCATCGCCTCTTTATATGCGCGCGTTCCATTGATCCTCCTGTGCGCGCTGCTGATCGCGGCTGCATTCCTTGCGGCAAGAGGAGCGGGAGCGGACACGCAGGCGCCTGGCCAGACGATCGCCTTTATCGGGGTCAACGTCGTGCCGATGGATCGTGAACGGGTTCTCGCGAACCAGACCGTGGTGGTGCGGGGTGGGCAGATCGTCTCCGTGACGCCGGCGGCCGCCGCACACGTTCCGGCGGGCGCCCGCCGGATCGAAGGCCAGGGACGCTGGCTGATGCCGGGCCTCGCCGAGATGCACGGCCATGTGCCCGGGGCCGAGGATCCGGCCTATCGCGACGCTATGCTGTTTCTCTATGTCGCGAATGGCGTCACGACCGTCCGCAACATGGCCGGAAATGCATCGCACCTCGCCCTGCGCGATCGCATCGCCGCGGGGGAAGTGCCTGGCCCGACGCTCTATGCTGCGAGTCCCTGGCTGAGCCCGACGGTGGCCGGGACGCCCGACAAGGCGCGTCAGGCGGTGCGCGATTATCGCGCGGCCGGATATGACCTGATCAAGATCGGCAGCGTGCCCCGGGACGCCTATCTCGCGATGGCGGAGACCGCGAACCGAATCGGCATGCCGTTCGGCGGCCACATTCCCGATGGCGTCCGGCTCAACGACGCGCTTGGGAGCAGGCAGGCCTCGATCGACCATCTCGATCGCTATGTCGAGTTCCTGGTCCCGGAAGGCACCGATACTGCGGGACGCCCGGCCGGCTTCTTTGGCAGCGGCTGGGTGCAATTCATCGATGAACGCCGCATCCCCGATGCCGTGCGGCGAACGATCGCAGCCGGCACCTGGAACGTCCCGACGCTGAGTCTGGTCGAGCATCTGGCTTCGCCCGAGGCGCCCGAGACGATGATCGCCCGACCGGAAATGCGCTACATGCCCAAGCGCGTGTTGGATGGCTGGGTTAAGGCGAAGCGAGACTTCGCTGCGCGCCCCGATTTCCAGCCGGATGCGACGCGGCGGCTGGTCGAACTCCGCCGCCGTCTGGTGCGCGATCTTCACGCCGCGGGCGCACCGGTCGCGCTCGGCTCGGACGCGCCGCAATTCTTCAACGTGCCCGGCTTCTCGATCCATCACGAGATGCGGATGATGCAGGCGGCGGGGCTCACGCCCTATCAGGTGCTCTCGACCGGAACGCGTGAGGCGGCGCGCTATTTCGGCTCGAAGGCACGCTTCGGCACGATCGCACCGGGGCAGCGCGCCGACCTGATTCTGCTGACCGGCAATCCGCTCGAGAAACTGGCCAATGTCGAGCGCCGCGCCGGCGTGATGGTGCGGGGACGCTGGCTGTCCGAAAGTGAGATTCAGGCGCGTCTCGAGAAGATAGCGGCAGCTAGGGACTGACCGCCTTGGTGCTGTCGCGGACGATGAGCTCGTGGGGCAGGGTGATCTGCCGGATCGGACTTTCCGGATCGCGCAGGATCTCGACCAGCAGCTCGACGGTTCGTTGGCCGATCAGCCCTTTGGGCTGAGCAATCGTAGTGAGCGCGGGCTGGAAGAAGCGGGCGGTCGGAAGATCGTCGAAGCCGACGACGGAGATATGCCCGGGGCAGGTGAGTCCGGCCGCGCCGATCGCGCTGATCGCGCCCATCGCCATCTCGTCGCTGAAGCAGAAGATCGCGGTGACGTTCTGCTCGAGCAGGTTCCCCGCCAACTCGAACGCCAGCTTCGCCGAATAGTCGCCGTTCCGGATCTGCAGACGATCCTTCAGGCCGTGCCGCTCGGCTGCCTCCATGGCGCCCGAAAGACGATCGCTGCTGATCGGGCTGATGAGCGGCCCGGTGATGATGCCGATATCGCGATGGCCGAGCTCGATCAGATGCTCGACGGCGTCGCCGCTCGCCGCGGCATTGTCGATATGCACGCTCGGGACGCCGAGATCAGGGCTGTATTCGCAACCGTTGACGACCGGTGCCGCGATGCCCGGCCGCGTCAGGAGCGCGCTGAGATTGTCCGGCAAGCGGTGGCCGAGAAAGATCAGCCCGTCCACTTCGCGGCGCGACAGCATTTCCGCATATTGATCCTCGACCTGCGGATCGTGGCGGGTGTCGCCGACGACCACCGCATAGCCCGCGTCGCGCGCCGCTTCCTCCGCGCCGCGGATGATGCTCGCGAAGAACGGGTTGGAGATGTCGGGCACGGTCAGCAGGATCTTGGCGGCGCGCAAGGTGCGCAGCGTCCGCGCCGCGACGTTTGGAGCATAGCCCAGCGACTGAACGACCTCGAGCACGCGCAGGCGGGTCGATTCCGCCACACGATCGGGCTGACTCAATACGCGCGAAACCGTGGCAGTCGAGACGCCCGCGACCGCGGCGACGTCGATAATCGTTGGCATCGGGGCTTCATGTCGCGTGTCGCGCAGCCTGTCGACAAAATTCGATGTAATCCTTTACATCAATCTGCGATCTGCGTAGCCTGAGTCGCAAGAAGACGAGCTGTATTGAGGGGAGGGGTCGCATGGCCACGGCCAATGGGGCGCTGGATGGCGCTTCGCATCCGGTTTCGGGAATGCTGATGGGGCGGCTCAGCGCCCTCATGTTCATGCAGTTCTTCGTGTGGGGCGCATGGGCCGTCACGCTTGGCCTCGTCATGCAGACCGTCGGGATCGGCAACCTGATCGCCAACGCCTTTTCGGTCGGCCCCATCGCGTCGATCGCCGGTTCCTTCCTGCTCGGCATGGCCGCGACCCGCTATCTCAGTCCCAAGGCGCTGATGGTGATCCTCCATCTGGTGGGCGGCGCGATCCTGCTGGCGCTGCCGGGGCTGGTGAAGCCGGAGACGGGCGACACCTTCGTCTGGGTGCTGCTCGGCTACATGATCCTCTACATGCCGACCGTGGGCCTTGCGAACACCATCGCGCTCAAGAGCCTCGGCGCGCGCGACGATCGCTTCCCCTTCGTCCGGGCATTCGGCACGCTGGGCTGGATCGTCGCGGGCCTGATCATCGGCTGGGCAGCGCTCTCGGCAAGCCCGGAGATCTTCCGCGTCGCTGCGGTCGTGTCGATCGCGCTCGGCCTCTACAGCCTGACCCTTCCCGCGGTCGAGCCCGATGCGCCGCGCGAGGAATCGCTGGTGCGCCAGGTGCTGTGCGTCGAGGCGTTCGGCCTGATGCGGCAGCGTTCCTTCCTGATCTTCATCATCTGCGCGACGCTGATCTCGATCCCGCTGGCGATGTATTACGCCTATGCCTCGGCCTATATCGGCGCGGCGGGCATCGCCAATGTCGGCGGCACGATGTCGATCGGGCAGATGTCCGAGCTGGCGTTCATGTTCTCAATGCCCTGGCTGTACCGCCGGTTCGGCGTGAAGCCGCTGCTGCTGGTGGGCATGGCGGCTTGGGCGCTGCGCTATGCGCTGTTCGCGATCGGCGACGGCGGGGACTCGCTCTGGGCGATCTATCTCGGCGTGGCGCTGCATGGGGTGTGCTACGACTTCTTCTTCGTCGCCGGCGCGATCTACACCGGCACCATCGCCACGCCCAAGGGCGTCAACGCCCAGGCGCAGGGGATGCTGACCCTGTTCACCTATGGCGTCGGCATGCTGCTGGGATCGCAGATCGGCGGGCTGCTCTATGCGCAGCTGCCGGCGACCCCGACGATCGCCGACTGGCAGCAGATGTGGTGGTATCCGGCGATCGCGGCCGTGGTCATCACCGTGCTGTTCCAGCTTCTGTTCCGCGACGACAGCAAGGGAGTCGCAGCATGAGCGCGATGAAGGGCCCCGCGATCTTCCTCGCCCAGTTCATGGGCGACACCGCGCCGTTCGACACGCTCGACGGGCTGGCCAAATGGGCGGGAGAGCTTGGCTATAAGGGGATCCAGATCCCCTGCGATCCGCGGTTGTTCGACCTCAAGCTGGCGGCGGAGAGCAAGGCCTATTGCGACGATCTGCGCGGCAAGCTCGCCGGCTACGGCGTCGAGCCGACCGAGCTTTCGACTCATCTGCACGGCCAGTTGGTTGCGGTGCATCCGGCTTACGATCAGCTGTTCGACGGCTTCGCCCCGCCCGAGCTGCACGGCAAGCCCGCGGAGCGCCAGGCGTGGGCGGTCGAGCAGGTCAAGCTGGCGGCCAAAGCGAGCGGCAATCTTGGCTTGAAGGCCCATGCGACCTTCTCGGGGGCGCTGGCCTGGCCCTATGTCTATCCCTGGCCGCAGCGCCCGGCGGGGCTGGTCGAAGAGGCCTTTGCCGAGCTGGCCCGCCGCTGGATTCCCATCCTCGACGTGTTCGAGGAAGCGGGCGTCGATTGCGCCTATGAGATCCACCCGGGCGAGGACATCCATGACGGCGCGACGTGGGAGCGCTTCCTCGCCGCGGTCGATAACCATCCCCGCGCGCGAATCCTGTTCGACCCGTCGCACTATGTGCTGCAGCAGCTCGACTATCTCGACTTCATCGACCGCTACCACGACCGCATCTCGTGCTTCCATGTGAAGGATGCCGAGTTCAATCCGACCGGGCGCTCGGGCGTCTATGGCGGCTATCAGAGCTGGGTGGATCGCGCCGGCCGCTTCCGCTCGCTGGGCGACGGGCAGGTCGATTTCGTCGGGATCTTCAGCAAGCTGGCGCAATATGGCTATGCCGGCTGGGCCGTGCTCGAATGGGAGTGCGCGCTCAAGCATCCGGAGGACGGGGCGCGAGAAGGCGCGCCGTTCATCCGCGATCACATCATTCGCCTGACCGAGAAGCCGTTCGACGATTTTGCGGCGAGCGGTGCGGACCGGAACGCGATCCGCGCGCTGATGGGGCTCTGAGCGATGGCGCGACAGCCTCTTCGGCTCGGCATGGTGGGCGGCGGCGAGGGCGCGTTCATCGGCGCGGTCCATCGCATCGCCGCGGCGATCGACGGCGAGTGGCGGATGACCGCCGGCGCGTTCAGCACCGATGCCGGACGCAATGCGCGGACCGGCGAAGCGCTCGGGCTAGATCCGGCGCGCGTCTACGCAACGTTCGAGGAACTGGTGGAAGGCGAACGCGCGCTGCCGCCGGAGGAGCGGGTCGACGCGATCGCGATCGTGACCCCCAACCATCTTCATGCGCCGGTGGCGATCGCCGCGCTCGACGCAGGCTTCCACGTGCTCTGCGAAAAGCCGATGGCGATGAGCGTCGCCGAGGCCGAGGCGATCGAGCGCGCCGCGAAGGCGAGCGGGCGGCTGTTCGCGCTGGCCTTCACCTATGCCGGCTACCCGCTGGTCGAGGAGGCGCGCACTCGGGTTGCGCGCGGCGATTTCGGCGCGATCCGGCTGGTGCAGGCGGAGTATCTCCAGGGCTGGCTCAGCCGGCCGATCGACCGGGATGGCAACAAGCAGGCCGAATGGCGCACCGATCCGGCGCGCGCGGGGATCGGCGGATGCCTGGGCGACATCGGCACACACGCCTTCCAGCTTGCCGAGCATGTCTCCGGCTTGCGGACGCAGGCGGTCTGCGCCGAACTGACGACGCATGTGCCGGGGCGGCAGCTGGACGATGATGTCAGCGCGCTGCTGCGTTTCGAGAGCGGCGCGCGCGGCGTGCTCAAGGCCAGTCAGGTCGCGGCGGGCGAAGAGAATGGCCTCAAGCTTCGGGTCTATGGCGAACTCGGCGGGCTTGAATGGTCGCAGATGGAGCCGAACACGCTGACCTTGCGCTGGCTCGACCGGCCCGCCGAGATCGTGCGGACCGGCGGCCCTGGCCTCGACCCGCGCACCGTTGGGCTGACGCGGACTCCGGCGGGGCATCCAGAAGGCTATCTCGAGGCCTTTGCCAACATCTACCGCGCCTTTGCTGCCGCGGTCCGGCGTGGCGGTCCCGCATCGGGCATCGTGCCCGGCACGGAGGGCTGGTTCCCCGGCCTTGCCGACGGGCTGCGTACAATGCGCTTTGTCGAGACGGTTGCTGCCAACGCGGCGTCGGACGTGAAGTGGACTGTGTTCGGCAGCGAATAACGCGGATATAGCGAGATAAAACAAGAAGTTGGTTGGAGAGTTCAAATGAAGCTTATTGCAGGTCTGGCAGCGGGGGCGGTAGCGCTAACAGCAACGGGCGCCGCGTTCGCGCCTGTATTTGCCCAGAGCAAGCCGTCCGCGGCACCGCCAGCGTTCGCGGCGTGCCGCGCCTGCCACACCACCAACAAGGGCGGCAAGAACGGACTCGGCCCCAATCTCTACGGGATCATCGGCAGGCCCGCCGCTTCCGTGCCCGGCGTCAGCTACTCTGCCGCGCTCAAGGGCTCGAAGCTCAAATGGGATGAGAAGACGCTGGACGCCTTCCTCGCCAATCCGTCGAAGAAGGTGCCCGGAACGCGGATGCCGATCGGTACGCCCGATCCCGCGAAGCGCGCCGCGATCATCGCCTTTCTCAAGGCCGAGAGCGCGAAATGATGCCGATCGCGCGCCGCAGCTTGCTCGCTGGAGGCATGGCATTGCCCGCCGCCGCGCTCGCGGGCGGTGCTACGTCCAACGCAGCGCATTTCTCGCTCGCCTATGCGCCGCACGAAGGCAGCTTCGCGAGCCGGGGGGATCGGATCGAGCAGATCGCCTTCGCCGCCGACCAGGGTTTCCGGGCGTGGGAAGACAATGAAGCGGCGGGCCGCCCGGTCGATGAGCAGGAGCGGATGGCCAAGGCACTTGCCCAGCGCGGCATGCGGATGGGCGTATTCGTCGCGAGCATGCCAAAATGGGCGCAATCGCGGCCACTGCTCGGCGGCAATGACGACGCGCAGCGCGACGCCTTTCTCGCCGACATCCGCAATGCGGTCGATGTCGCGAAACGGCTGAATGCAACGGAAATGACGGTCGTGCCGGGATTCCTCGACTCGCGCCTGCCGGTCGATATTCAGACCGCGCGGATCATCGATGTCATGCGGCGTGCCGGTGACATCATGGCGCCGCACAAGCTGACGATGGTGATGGAGCCGCTCAACACCCGCACCAACCACCCTGGCGTGTACTTGCAGACGATCGCCCAGGGCTATGCCGTGGCGCGGGGCGTCAACAGCCCGGCGGTCAAGATCCTTGCCGACCTTTATCATGAGCAGATCCAGTCGGGGAACCTGATCCCCACGCTCGAGACCTGCTGGAGCGAGATCGCCTATATTCAGTTCGGCGACAATCCCGGGCGCAAGGAGCCGGGGACCGGCGAGATCAACTATGCGAACATCGTCCGGTGGCTCCGCGCCAAGCGCTATACCGGCGTGATCGGCATGGAGCACGGCAATTCGATAGCGGGCCGCGCAGGCGAGGATCGCCTGATTGCTGCCTATCGCAGCATCGATCGACAAGGAGGGGAAGCATGACGCGCATCCGCAGGGCCGGTTTCCTGATCGCAGGAGGGATCGCGATCGCGAGCATTTCCGCGATCGCGCAGGAGAAGCCGGGCTTCAAGGACACGCCGATGCTGCCGGACGGCAAATGGCGCGTCCATGACGCGGACCGGCCGGCGCCGGCGGTTGTCACGCCCGCGGCGACGCCCGGCGGCGCGCCGTCCGACGCGATCGTCCTGGCGGCGGACGCTTGGCAAGCCCAGCTGGCGCCCTGGGCCGTCGCCGATGGCACGATCACGGTGCCGCCCCGCCCGCCGGGCGGCGGCGACAACAATCTCGTCTCGCGCCAGAGCTTTGGCGACGTGCAGCTCCATCTCGAATTTCGCTCGCCCAATCCGCCCAAGGATAGCTCGCAGGACCGCGGCAACAGCGGCATCTGGTTCATGCAGCGCTACGAGGTGCAAATCCTCGACGGCTATCAGAACCCGACCTATGCCGACGGCACGGTCGGTGCCGTCTATGGCTGGAAGCCGCCGCTGGTGAACGCCGCGCGCAAGCCGGGCGAGTGGCAAAGCTATGACATCGTGTTCGAGCGGCCCCGCTTCGCCGCGGACGGCAAGCTGCTGCGCCCGGCCCATGTCACCGTCTTCCTCAACGGCGTGCTGGTGCAGAACCGTCAGGCGATGCTCGGCACCACGGTGTGGCGCAAGGTCGCCGGCTATCAGCCGCATGGCGATGCGGCGCCGCTGCAGCTGCAGGATCACGGTTCGCCAGTCTCGTTCCGCAACATCTGGGTGCGTCCGCTGCCCGAAGCCGCGATCCCGCAGGATCTTCCTGGAGACGTAAAATGATCGACCGCAGAACCGCCCTTGCGGGCGTGGCCAGCATGTTTGGCGCCGCGCTCTTCGCGCCCCTGGCGCGGGCGGCCGGCACCGCGCCGCGAGGGGATATCCCCGTGATTTCCGAAGGCGCGCCCAGCGCCCGGGTGTTCACGCCGGCTCAGCATGCAGCGATGTCCGCGCTCAGCGACCGCGTCATCCCGACGACCGATACGCCCGGCGCCATCGCCGCCGGGGTGCCGGATTTCATCGAGAAGATGCTGGCCGACTGGGCCTATCCGGCGGATCGCGTGCCGATCCTGGCCGGGCTCGACGCCATCGAGGCGCGCAGCATGCGCGACTATGGCGTGCCGACCGCCAAGGCGACCGCGGAGCAGCAGGACGCGCTGCTGACGCTGGCGATGAATGGAGAGGAGGCCAAGGGCTTCTTCGAGCCGTTCCGCCAGCTCGTCATCGCCGGCTATTACACGTCCGAGATCGGGATGACGCAGGAACGCGAATACCTCCCGGTGCCGGGCGAGTATAATGGCGAGTTCCTCTATTCTCAGGTCAACAAGGTGTACTCTTCATGATCGGACGCAGAACCCTGTTGGCAGGCGCAACGGGTGCCGCCGCCCTTGCCTGTTTCCCGGCCGGCGCGGCCTCGCGCAGGCCGATCGGCTTGCAGCTCTATACGCTGCGTGAGATCTTCGCGAAGGATCCGGTCAAGACGCTCGAGCAGGTTGCGGCCATCGGCTATCGCGAGGTCGAGTTCGGCGGCGGCGGATATGACGCCATGGACCCCGTCATGTTGCGCAAGGCGCTCGACCGGCTGGGCCTGAAGGCGCCGTCGATCCATGTCGGCTATGACGCGCTGCTCAATCAGTTCGATCGGCAAGTGACTCTCGCTAGGACGCTCGGCGCCGACACGATCGTGCTGCCCTATATGACGGCCGAACATCGCACCGGCGCGGCGTGGCAGACAGCACTGCCGAATATCGGCCGCTTCGGCGCGCAGCTCAAGAAGGCTGGGCTCGGCTTCGCCTATCACAACCATGACTTCGAGTTCACCGAGAAGCCGGGCGGCGTCAGCCTGTTCGACCAGCTGCTCAAGGAGACCGACCCCGCGCTCGTGAAGATCGAGCTGGACCTTTTCTGGGCGGTGAAAGCCGGTGAGGATGCGGGTGCGCTGATCGACCGGCTGTCGAGCCGGCTCTACGCCTATCACGTCAAGGACATGCGCGCCGATGGCGGCATGGTCGCGGTGGGTCGGGGCACCATCGATTTTGCCGCGCTGTTCAAGCGGAAGGGCGGCGCCGGCGTCCGCCATTTCTATGTCGAGAACGATCAGGCGCCCGCGCCCTACCTTCCCGACGTCACCACGAGCTTTCAGACGCTGCGCGCGCTGCGCTTCTGACCGGACAGGAGAAAGAGATTATGGCTTCGACCAACAGGTTCGATGCAATCGTCATCGGGTCGGGCGTCAGCGGCGGCTTCGCGGCGAAAGAGCTCACCGAAAAGGGCCTGCGCGTCCTCATGCTCGATCGCGGCGTGATGGTCGAGCATGGCGAGGACTATCCCTATGACGGCAAGCCGGCCTATGAGGTCCCGGCGCGCAACATGATGCCCAAGCCGTTGACGGACAGCGATTATTTCATCGCGAAGCACGGTTATGTCTCGCCGAGCAACCGCCGCTTCTACAATGACGACCGGCTGAACCCCTATGCCTTTGACGAAGGCAGCAAATTCTACTGGATCCGCCCCGGCGCGGTCGGCGGCAAATCGCTGATCTGGGGGCGCTGGAGCTTCCGCTGGAGCCCCGACGACTTCGAGGCCAACAAGCGCGAGGGCATCGATGGCGACTGGCCGATCCGCTATGACGACCTCGCGCCGTGGTACAGCTATGTCGAGAAGTATATCGGCGTTTCCGGCTCGCGCGAGAATCTGACTGAGCTTCCCGACAGCGAGTTCCAGCCGCCGGTCCCGATGAACATCGCGGAGAAATGGGTCAAACAGCGGCTCGAGGCGCAATTTCCCGGCCGCAAGCTCATCAACGCGCGCCTGTCCAACATCACCGAAGACAAGCCCGATCAGAACCGTACCAAGTGCCAGTTCCGCGCCCAATGCGGCAATGGCTGCGCGTTCGGCGCCTATTTCTCGACTCAGGCGGTGACGCTCCCTGCCGCGCGCGCGACCGGGCGGCTGACACTGCGGTCGGACGCGGTCGTCACCAACCTTGAATATGATCCGGTGAAAAAGCGCGTGACCGGCGTCCGCTTCATCGATGCCAAGACCCGTCAGGCAGAGGTGGTCAATGCCGACCTCGTCTTCCTGTGCGCATCGGCGATGGCCTCGACGCAGATCCTGATGAACTCGCGTCCCGAGGGTGGCGGCCGCAGCCATTTCGATTCCAGCGGGACGCTCGGCAAATATGTGATGGATCACATCTTCCGCGTCGGAATCGAGGGCGAGATTCCGGGCATGACCGAATATATCGAATATGGCCGCCGCCCGGGCGGTATCTACATCCCGCGCTTCCGGAATGTCGGCCGCGACGAGGATGTCGGCTTCAAGCGCGGCTACGGCTATCAGGGCGGCGCCCATCGCCCTCCCGCTTCACCCGTCGGCTTCGGCGCGTCGATGAAGCACGGCATGCGGCAGTACGCGCCGTGGCGGTTTCACATCGGCGCATTCGGCGAATGCCTTCCCTATCGCGACAACAGCGTCTCGCTCCACGCGGACAAGGTCGACCGCTTCGGCGTGCCGCTGATGCGCTTCGACGTCCGCTTCCGCGAGAATGAGCTTCGGATGATGGCGGATGCGCGGGCGCAGGGAGAGGCGATGCTCAAGGCCGCGGGTCTGCGCAACGTCACCAGCTCGCAGCGCGAGCATGTGCCGGGCGACGCCATCCACGAGATGGGCGGCGCACGCATGGGCTCCGACCCGCGCGCGTCGGTGCTCAATCGCTGGAGCCAGGCGCACGACGCCTCCAACCTGTACGTGACCGACGGCGCGCAGATGGCATCCGTGTCCTGCGTGAACCCGTCGCTCACCTTCATGGCGCTGACCGTGCGGGCGGCCGATCATGCGGTGAAGCAGTTGCGAAGTGCCTGAACATGCAGCCGGGCGATGATGCGCTTTTGATGTTATCGCCCGGCGCTCAATACATCGGCCGGCCGCAATTATAGGCGGGCACCCGGCCGGTGCCCGACCCGACAAAGCCGGCATAGCGCACATCGTCCTGCGCCAGCGCGTTCAGATACTCCTCGATATTGGGATAGCCGTCGCCATCGGCGTCCGCATTGGCGTCCCAGACATTGGGATTGGTGTTGGTGAAGCGGCGCTCCCAATCGTCGGGCATGCCGTCATTGTCGCTGTCGGCCTTGCCGGCTCCCTGCGTCAGGTTCGCCCAGCCGCCCGACTGCGCCACGGTCGAGGCCCAGCTCGACGCGAACAGATAGGGCGCGCTATCGCAGGTGCGCAGGTCGTCGATATAGAGCGCGTCGACATTGTCGCGGCACGCGCCGTCGCGGCAGAGGTCTGCCCCCGCATAGGCCATCACGTCGCGCATCGCCTGCTCAGGCGTGGTGATCGCGGCAGGATCGAACATCAGCGACCGCCCCGGCGCGAGCGCATAACTGCTGTTCTGCACCACATCGAGCCCGGTGCGCGAACAATCCGCGACCCCCGCCGCGTTCACCGCGCAGATCGTCGACGGCACGACATGCGTGATGAATCCCGCGGCGTTGACGAAGGGATCGGTCACGGTCGATCCGAACTGGCCGGCGATGCGCGTGCGCGGCGTCACATTATCGCGCGCATAGACGTTGAAGCCGAAGTTCAATGCGCCGCCCGGCGTGTAGAGGCCGATCAAATAGTTGCCGTCGCTCGCATTGTAGCGCGGGCCACGCAGGCTCACATTGCCGATATAGTTGGCATGGACGCTGCCGAACTGGTTGGAGAGCAGCCCGCTCTCCGCGATGAAGTGATAGAGCACATTGTTGAAGATGTCGGTCTGGCCGGTGTTGCCCGCGGCCGGCGGATTGGTGCCCACCGCGGCATTGATCCCGCGCTGCTCGCCATGCTGCGACAGGTTGTGCGCGATGGTCACGTTGTTGGCGGGTTTCAGGAAGAAAGTCTTGCAGTGCAGCGACGAGCTGTGCCCGGCGTTGAGGCAGATGTTGGGGCCTATGATCGACCACTGCACCGTACAGTTATTGCAGGCGGTATCGAGGCTCTCGTCGGTGCCGAACATGGTCGAGACATGGTCGATGATCTGGAAGCTGGTGTCCTGCAGCCGGATCGGATCGCCATTGTCCGACGAGCGCCCGGGGTGCTCGCCGAGGCGCGTGCGGACATGACGCAGGATCATGTGATCGCCGCCGCGCCGCGTGTCGATCAGCGAATCGACGGGATTGTAGTTGGCGCCGAGCCGGAACTCGATCCCGCCCGGCGAAGTCTGGCCGGCGATGTAGATCTTGGGGACGGTGATCTGCGCGGGCGATTGCAGGATGATCGCGCCCGCCACGTCGAACACGCAATAGCGCGGGCGCCCGGCGGGGATCGCGTAGGGCGTGTTGACGGCGAGCGCGAGCGCGCATTCGCGATAGCTGATCTTGCCGTCATTGGGATTGGCGACATCGTCGAGCGTATCGATCTTGTACACGACGGCATTGGCCGCACGCACCGATGTGCTGCGGCCAAAGCCGATCGCCGTGGGGAAGGCGAGGGGGTGCAGGCCGCGGTCCGGGATCGCGCCATTGTCCGGATTGGCAAAGGCTGCGGCGGCTCCGGCGGCCGGCGGCGAGCCCTGCACCGTCACGGTGGCCGACGCTGCGACCGCGCCCGAGCCGAACGTGCAGCTCAGCACATAGTTGGTGGTCGCGCCCGGATTGACCGTGACGCTTCCGCTGGTCGGCTGGGCACCGCTGAACGTCGCGCCGCCGCTGGCGGTGCAGGCGCTCGCTCCGGCCGAGCTGGTCCAGCTGAGCGTGGTGGATCCGCCGGAGGCAACCGTGGCTGGCGAAGCGGTCAAGGTGACGGTCGCCGTCGGCGAGGGGGTAGGGACAGGGGTCGGCGCAGGGGTCACGACTCCGCCGGTGCTGCCGCTGCCGCCACTTCCGCCGTCGCAGCCGCCGAGAAGCAAGGCGAGCACCAGTGCCCCTTGCAAGCGAACGGGCCGATCCCGTTGCAGGTCGGATCGTGCCATTGATTTACCCACAACTCTCCAAGGCCCCAGACTGGATTTGCTTCTAGTGGCGCAGGCGGGGGGGACTAGCTGGCCAAACGGACAGGATGGTGTCCGCACCGCCGGAGCGCGTAGGCCGGCGCCCGAGCGAAGCGAGGCCTTTCCACTAGGAATTTCCGGGATTTGCTCTCTGACATGCAAGTTCGGGTGAAAGCGTGCCTGCCGGTCTTGAAGGATCCGATTCGCATCCAATTCACGCCAGACCGCCCTTTTCGACAGACGGCCGGAACGACCTCGCGAGATGTTGGTGCGGGCCGTTACGTACTATTCCCAGTCGCGCGGCGGGAATCGATCCCTAGATTGAGGCCGCGATCGCAGTGGTCAGCAAAGGGGGAGGTGCGAGGTCCGGGCATCCCGACCACGCTGCGCGCGTCCCCTGCGCCGATGCTGGCCCTGCCGCCACCGGAGCAGCACAGATGAATCCAGGCGGACGACCGGCTCTCTTCCAATCGCCCGCCGGCGTCCGCCCGGCCGATTCGGGAATGCGCGGAAGCCATATGCTCGAGCAAGTGAAGGCGTGACGCCGTATGAACGCAACCGCCCGGCGCCCCTCCGCGCCGCGTCTCCTGCTAGTCGAAGGCAACGATGCCCTGCGGCGCAGCCTGCAGCTGCTGCTGACGGGGCAAGGATATCAGGTCCACGCCTTTTCGCGGGCGGCGCGCGCGCTCGCGGATCCGCTGGCGATCACCGCTAGTCACCTCGTCATCGACTATATCCTGCCCGAGACGGATGGGATGGAGGCGTTGACCCTCCTCCGGGCGCATGGATGGAAAGGACGCGCGGTCCTGATCACCGGTTCCTATTCGCAAGGCCTGCGCCGCTCTGCGCTTCGCGCCGGATTTGCGGCGATCCTGCTGAAACCGTTTCCCGACGCCAGCCTGATCGAGGCGCTGCGCGGGGATGACGGATAAGGGTGATCCCGCCAATGCCAGCGACTTGCATGGGTTCTCGCCTGGATGGCCGATTACGGGACAGCGTGGCTGCGTCACGGAATTTGCCGGTCATCGGACATATGTTATGGGGTGGGTGCTGGACAGTGAACCGGCGCAGGCGCGGCCATTGACCGTGCCGGCACCCCACCGTCCGGCGGGGGCCGCATGAAAGCTGAAGGGAAGTCCATCAGCGATCGTATCTGGTTCGGCTACGGATTGGCGATCGTTGCCGTGGCCGCAGCCGCACTCGTGCGCCTGAGCTTCGACCCCTGGGTCCCGGGGCGCGGATATTATCTGTTCTTCGGCGTTGCTGTTCTTGCCACGGGCGCTTTCGCCGGGCGCGGGCCGGCAATCGTCTCTGCCTTGCTCTCGGTCGTTGCCGTACGGGCCGTGGGCTGGTTTTCCGGCCCGCTCTGGTCGCCGACCCTGTTCGCCTTCGCGATCGCGTCGGGCCTGATCATCTGGATCACGGGGCATGTCCGTTCGCTTCATCGCGAGGCCAAGGATGCCGAGCGGAGGGCCGAACTGCGCGCCGCGCGCGCCGACGAGCTCGCCGAGGAGCTCAACCTGCTGATCGACGGCGCGAGCGGCTACGGCATCTATATGCTCGACCCCGATGGCAATGTGACGATCTGGAACAAGGCGGCCGAACGCCTGATGGGCTGGAACGAGGCGGAGATCGTGGGCCAGCATGTCGGACTATTCTATCCCGAGGCGACGGGCATAGCGGGCCTCCCCCGGCTCGACCTTGCCCGCGCCCGCGCGGACGGGCGGCTCGAGAAGGAAGACTGGCGCGTCCGCAAGAACGGCTCGGAGTTCCTTGCGCACGTCACGCTCACCGCGCTGCACGACAAGCGAGGCAAGCTCAAGGGCTTTGGCGAGGTCATCCGCGATGTGACCGAGCAGCGTGCTGCCGAACAGAAGCTTGCGGCAAGCGCGTCGCATCTCCGCTCGATCCTCGCCACGGTTCCCGACGCGATGGTCGTCATCAACGAAGGCGGCAAGATCCTCTGGTTCAGCGCCGCCGCCGAGCGGCTGTTCGGATTCACCGAGGCCGAGGCCATCGGGCTGGACGTCAGCTGCCTGATGCCGCCGCACGAGGCCGAGCGCCATGGCGACTATATCCGGCGCCACATCGTCACCGGCGAGAAGCGCGTCATCGGCATTGGCAGGACCGTCACCGGGCAACGGCGCGACGGCACCGTGTTTCCGATCGAGCTTGCCGTTGGCGAGGCGATCTCGGACGGCGCGCGCGTGTTCACCGGCTTCATCCGCGACCTGACCGAGAAGCAGGCGGCCGAGCAGCGCGTCAACGAGCTGCGCTCCGACCTCGTCCATGCGGGGCGGGTCAGCGTGATGGGAACCATGGCCTCGACCCTGGCGCATGAGCTGAACCAGCCGATCACGGCAGTCGCCACCTTCGTCCGCGGGGTCCGCAATCTGTTGCGTGATGGGGAGGCGAACGATCAGGCCATGATCGAGAGCGGGCTGGACGGCGCCTATGAGGAGGCGCTGCGTGCCGGAGCGATCATCCGCCGCCTGCGCGAATTCGTCGCGCGGGGCGAAATCGAGAAATCGGTCGTGGATGTGGTCAGGCTGGTCGATGAAGCCTCGAAGCTCGCCCTGATCGACGCGCGCGAGAAAGGCATCCGGGCTCGGTTTGAACTCGACCGGACGATGCGCCAGGTGCTAGTCGACAAGATCCAGGTGCAGCAGGTGCTCATCAACCTGATGCGCAACGCGATGGAGGCGATGAGCCAGTCGCAAGTGCGCCTGCTCACTGTATCGAGCAGGCCGGCGGAGGACGGCTTCCTGCGCGTGACCGTGGCCGACACCGGGCCGGGGGTCGCGCCGGCCATCGCGGAGAACCTGTTTCGCGCCTTCAACAGCACCAAGCGCGATGGCCTGGGCCTCGGCCTCTCGATCTGCCGGACGATCATCGAGGCAAATGGGGGGCGCATCTGGATGGAGCCGCGCCCTGAAGGCGGCGCATGCTTCCACTTCACGCTGATCCGCGCCGACAAGGAGATGCCCGAATGACTGACCGACAGCTGGTTCACGTCATCGACGACGAGGAGAGCGTTCGCCGCGGCGCAAGCTTCTTTCTTGCGACGTCCGGCTATGCCGTGCGCACATGGGATTCAGGCGCCGGGTTCCTCAAGGAAGTGCGCCATGTCGAAAATGGTTGCGTCCTGCTCGATATCGGGATGCCCGAAATGGATGGGCTGGAGGTCCAGCAGGCGCTCAACGCGCGTGGCGTGACGATGCCGGTGATCATGCTGACCGGCCATGGCGATATCGCCATGGCGGTGAAAGCGATGAAGGCGGGCGCCGTGGATTTTCTCGAAAAGCCCTTCGAGACCGATGCGCTCGAGGACGCGATCCGCCGGGCGTTCGCGCGGCTTGCCGCAGAAAACAGGGTCATGGAGCGTGCGGCCGATGCCGAGGCGGTGATCGGCGTGCTCAGCGAGCGCGAGCGCGAGGTGCTCGAAGGGCTTGCGCAGGGCTATCCGAACAAGACGATCGCCTATCATCTCGGCATCTCGCCGCGCACCGTCGAGGTTCACCGCGCCAACATCATGGCCAAGCTGCAGACCCGCAGCCTGTCCGGCGCGCTGCGCATCGCCTTCGCGGCGGGCATGGGCGAGACCCGCGCCTGATCGCTCACGCGAACAGCTTGGCGAGAATCCGGTCGGCGGCCTCGTCCGCGGAGCAGCGCGTCGTATCCACCCGCAGCTCGGGTGCCAGCGGAGCCTCGTAGGGGCTGTCGATGCCGGTGAAGTTGGCGAGCTCGCCGCGCCGTGCCTTCTGATAGAGGCCTTTCACGTCGCGGGTCTCCGCCTCGGCGAGCGGGGTATCGACGAAGATCTCCACGAACTCGCCCTCCGGCACCATTGCGCGCACCATCTCGCGCTCCGCGCGGAAAGGGGAGATGAACGCGGCGAGGACGATCAGCCCGGCATCGGCCATCAGCGCGGCGACCTCTCCCACGCGGCGGATATTCTCGACGCGGTCGGCGTCGGTGAAGCCCAGATCGCCGTTCAGCCGGTGCCGGATATTGTCCCCGTCCAGCAGGAAGGTGTGATAGCCGAGCGCGTGCAGCTTCTTCTCGACCAGATTGGCGATGGTCGACTTGCCCGCCCCGGAAACGCCCGTGAACCACAGCACGCGAGGCGCCTGTGCCTTCATCGCGGCGCGCTGCTCGCGGTGGACCTCCAGCGGCTGCCAGTGAACATTGTCGGCGCGGCGCAGCGAGAAGAGCAGCGTTCCCCCCGCCAGGGTGCGATGGCTTGCGCGATCGATCAGGATGAAGCTCCCGAGCGTTCGGCATTCGGCATAGGGGGCAAAGGGGATAGCGCGCTCCAGCCGCAGCGTGACCACTGCGATATGGTTGCAGGCAAGGGTGCGTGCGCGCGCGTTGCCGAGCGTCTCCAGGTCTATCCTGTGCTTGATCTGGGTCACCGTCGCGCCGACGAGCGTGGTCGCCGTTTGCAGCAGATAGCGGCGGCCCGGCAGCAGGGGAGCCTCGTCCATCCAGACGAGCGAGGCTTCGAACTGGTCGGAAACCTGTGGAGGCGTATCGGCGGCGGCGATGACGTCGCCGCGCGCGCAATCGATGTCGTCCGCCAGCGTGATCGTCACCGACTGGCCGGCGCGGGCCAGCGCCAGGTCGCCGTCCAGCGTCACGATCCGCGCGATGCTGGTCGTCCGCCCGGAAGGGAGAATGCGCACGCGATCGCCCGGCCGGACGATCCCTGTCGGAATCATCCCGGCCAGACCCCGAAAATCCTGATTGGCGCGATTGACCCACTGCACCGGCATGCGGAAGGGCTTCGCGGCGTCGGCCTCGACATCGACTTCGACGGTCTCGAGATGCTCGATCAGCGTGCGGCCGGAATACCATGGCATGGCATTCGACCGGACCGCGATATTGTCGCCGTTGCGCCCGGAGATGGGAATGGCGGTGAAGCCGGCAATGCCGATCCGCCGCGCGAAATCGGCATAGTCCTTCACGATCGCATCGAACGCGCCCTGTTCGTAGCCGACCAAGTCCATCTTGTTCACCGCCAGCACGATGTGACGGATGCCGAGCAGGTGGACGATATGGCTGTGCCGCCGCGTTTGCGTCAGCACGCCCTTGCGCGCGTCGATCAGGATCACGGCAAGGTCGGCGGTCGACGCGCCGGTGACCATGTTGCGGGTATACTGCTCGTGTCCGGGCGTGTCGGCGACGATGAACTTGCGCTTCTCGGTCGCGAAGAAGCGATAGGCGACGTCGATCGTGATGCCCTGCTCGCGCTCGGCGGCGAGGCCGTCGACCAGCAGCGCGAAGTCGATCCTGCCCTGCTTGGCGCCCGGCTCCGCTTCGAGGCTGGCGAGCTGGTCCTCGAGCAGGAGCTTGGCATCGTAGAGCAGGCGGCCGATCAGCGTGGACTTGCCGTCGTCCACCGACCCGCAGGTCAGGAAGCGCAACAGCGAGCGTTCTTGGCGCTGGGCGAGGCAATCCTCGAGGTTCGAGGCGATCACCCGATAGGGCTCGGCCATCAGAAATATCCTTCCCGCTTCTTGTGCTCCATGCTCGCATCGCCTTCGCGGTCGATGGCGCGGCCCTGGCGTTCGCTCGTCGTCGCCAGCATGGTCTCCTGGATCAGGTCCGCCAGCGTTGCCGCATCGCTCTCGACCGCGCCGGTGAGCGGGTAGCAGCCCAGCGTGCGGAAGCGGATCGACCGCTCGACCGGCACTTCGTCCGGCGCGAGGGGGAAGCGATCGTCATCGACCATCAGCAACAGGCCGTCGCGGACGACGGTCGGCCGGCGCGCCGCGAAATAAAGCGATACGATGTCGATGCGCTCCGCCTGGATATATTGCCAGACGTCCAGCTCGGTCCAGTTGGAGAGCGGGAACACGCGCAGGCTCTGCCCCTTGCCGATCCTGGCATTGTAGAGCCGCCACAGCTCGGGGCGCTGGTCGCGCGGATTCCACCGGTGATCCCCATCGCGAAAGCTGAAGATCCGCTCCTTGGCACGGCTCTTTTCCTCGTCGCGCCGGGCGCCGCCCAGGGCCGCGTCGAAGCCATGCGCGTCGAGCGCCTGCTTCAGTCCCCGGGTCTTCCATATCTCGGTGTGGAGGTCGCCATGATCGAACGGATTGATCCCCCGCGCGATCGCCTCCGGGTTGCGGTGCACGATCAGCTTCATGCCCGCGCCGGCCGCGGCGCGGTCCCGGTAGTCGTACATCGCCCGGAACTTCCAGGTGGTGTCGACGTGCAGGAGGGGGAAAGGCGGCGGGGCGGGGTAGAAGGCCTTGCAGGCCAGATGAAGCATGACCGCTGAATCCTTGCCCGCCGAATACAGCATGACCGGGCGCTCGGCCTGGGCGACCACCTCGCGGATGATATGGATGCTCTCGGCTTCGAGCCGCTCCAGATGCGAGAGCGTCGGCGAAAGCGGTGGCGTGGGGCGCATAGCGTTTCCGTTGCTGGGTCGGATCTCATGTCAGAATGGCCGGTCCGGGTGGCGCTGAGAATTGCAAAGCCCGATGAGCGGGTGACGAAGGTTGGGTAGTCCGGAAGTAGTGACCGAGCTCTCGCGACGCACGGAAACCGCCGCCCGGATATGCAGGGGACGGCGTCGCGCCGCAGCAGGGCGTCACGCGTCCGTGCGCGGTGCTTTCCGCCGCGGCACGATCATCAGTAAGGGTCAGGCACACCCTCCAATGCGCCCGCACGCGAGGAGCGCGATCCGCTACGCATCGACAGAGATCGAGCCGCAATCGGAGGCGATGGAATGACTCAATTCCTGATCACGGGCAGCGCCGGCTTCATCGGCTTCCACCTCGCACGGCGGTTGCTGGCGGAGGGGCATCAGGTGGTCGGCTATGATGCACTCACCGATTACTATGACCCGGCGTTGAAGCGTGAGCGCAATGTCATCCTCCAGGCATTCCCCGGCTACCATTTCATCGAGGCCCCGTTGGAGGATCGGGATGCGCTGATGCGCGCTGTCGAGAAGCGCCCGCCGGAGGTGATCGTGCATCTCGCGGCGCAAGCCGGGGTGCGCTATTCGATCGAGGAGCCCGAGACCTATGTGTCGAGCAACCTGACCGGATCCTGGGCTGTGCTCGAGCTGGCGCGGATGTTCCGGCCGAAGCACCTGCTGATGGCGTCGACCTCGTCGGTCTATGGGGCGAACGAGAAGATTCCGTTCGGGGAAACCGACCGTGCCGACTTTCCCATGAGCCTCTATGCCGCGACCAAGAAAGGCATGGAGGCGATGGCGCATGCCTATGCGCATCTCTTCGCCATTCCGAGCACCATGTTCCGCTTCTTTACCGTCTATGGCCCGTGGGGGCGTCCGGACATGGCGCTGTTCAAATTCACCAGCGCCATTCTCGCCGGCCGGCCGATCGACGTCTATGGCAACGGCCGGATGGCGCGGGACTTCACCTATGTCGAGGATCTGGTCGAAGCGATCGTCCGGCTGATCGGTGCCGTGCCGGTGCAGGGAATGCGGATCGTGGAAAAGGGCGTTATCGACAGCCTTTCGCCGATCGCTCCCTATCGGACCGTGAACATCGCCGGCGGGCGTCCGGTCGAGCTCATGGAATTCATCCGCATCGTCGAAACCTGTGTCGGGAAGCCCGCTCGGCTGAACATGCTGCCGATGCAGCCGGGGGACGTGCCCCTTACGCGCGCCGATCCATCGCTGCTGCGCGCGCTGACCGACTATGTTCCGAACACCGGAGTCGCAGAGGGGGTTGCCGCCTTTGTGGACTGGTATTGCGCATATAACGACGTGTTCGCAGCGGATGCGCAATCGGCCGCCGCGCCGCTTGTCGCCACTATCTGAACAGCGGCAGATCGCGATCGTCGGGCGGTGGCTGCGGGGTGATCTCCGGGTGCGGAATCGACTGCGCTTCGAGTTGCTCGCTGACCTGCCCAAGTTCGAGATATTGCGGCCTGAACATCGCGATCCGGGTCAGACGCGGGAGATCGACGATCTCCACGACGCGGCGCCGCCATTCCAGTAATCCCGCCGATCGCAGCAACTGCACCGTTCGATTGACCTGCACGGTGCTGAGGCCCCTGGCATCGCCGAGATCGCGTTGCCCCATCGGCATATCGAATGTCGCGCCGCGGGCGAGGCCGGCGCGGGCGGAGCGATAGAGCAGCTCACAGAATAGATGCGCGATCCGCTGCGTCGCGCTCAACCGCCCGAGCGAGCGGATCCATTGCCGGTGGATCGCCGCGGCGACCGAGGAATCCCACAGCAGCGCTTGCCCGAGCGCTGGAAATTGCTGGACCACCGCGTCGAGCTCGCTCCGCGAGATCAGCGCGTAGGAGAGCGCCGAGATCGAGCAGGCGGAATGATCCTGCCGCTCGGCGAACAGGCAATCCTGACCCATGATGTCGCCGGGCAAGAACAGCTCGACGATCTGCCTGCGGCCATCGGCGAACTGATCGTACCGGCACGCCCAACCATCCAGGATGATGCGGATCGGCGATGTCGCATCGCCTTCGACGTACAGATCCTGCCGTGCGGGCAGACGACGCGCCCTGCTCTGGACCAGCCCGGCAAGCGCTGTCCGTTCCTCCGGCGCCAGCGGCATCTTGCAATCGAGCTTGGTGAAGAGCGGGTTGAGCACGACCACCTTCGAAACAGAATCACCCTAGCGGGGCGATCACGCCAAAGATCGTGGTTTTAGCGAATGTTACCAATCTGTTAATAAGTACTACTCCGTACTATCCTTCTTGCTCTTGCGTCCTATTCGCCCCACGATCCGCTGGGCCGGTCCGGTGCCGGGTGCATGCCCTGCAAGGCGGTTGAGCGCGCATGGTTGCATGGACAAGGCGCTCTGCGGCATCCGCGAGCGAGTGCTGCTCAGCGTGCGTCAGAACATCGGCCTTGCGCAGTTATATGCCGGCACGCGCCCCGTCCCGAAGCCCGCCATGCCGTAATATCGGGCGTCATCCTGGGCGAGCGCATTCAGATACTCCTCGATGTTCGGATAGCCGTCCCCGTCCGCGTCGGCATTTGCGTCCCAGACATTGGGATTGGTGTTGGTGAACCGGCTTTCCCAATCGTCCGGCATGCCGTCATTGTCGCTGTCGCGCTTGGCGCTGCCCGGCGTGATCTGCGCCCAGCCGCCGGCCTCGGCGACCGTCGACGGCCAGTTCGACGCGAACAGATAGGGCGCGGTGTCGCAACTGCGGACGTCCTCGACATACATCTGGTCCACATTGTCGCGGCATGCCCCGTCGCGGCACAGGTCGGCGCCGGCGAAGGTGAGCACGTCGCGAAACGCCTGCTCGGCCGAGACGACGCGGGCCGGATCGAACGTCGGCGCAGCGAGGCCGGGCATCAGCGCATAGGCGGCGTTCTGCACCGTGGCGAGGCCGGTGCGGCTGCAATCCTGCGCGCCGCTGCTCGTCAGGCCGCAGATCGAGCTTGCGCTCACATGCGCGATGAAGCCTGCGGCGTTCTGGTACGGATCCGTGGCGGTCGATCCGAACTGGCCGGCGATCCGGGTGCGCGGCGTGACGTTCCCGGTGGCGTGGATGTTGAAGCCGAACGGGAAACGGGCGCCGTTTCCATAGAGGCCGATCAGATAGTTGCCGTCGCTGGCATTGTAGCGCGGCCCGCGGAGGTAGGCGTTATTGACATAGTTGGCATAGACGCTGCCGAACTGGTTCGAGACCAGCCCGGCCTCCGCGATGAAGTTGTAGAGGACGTTGTTGACCACATCGACCTGGCCGGTGGCGCCGGCCGTCGCCGGGTTGGTTCCGACGGCGATGTTGATCCCGCGCTGCTCGCCATGCTGCGAGAGGTTGTGCGCGATCGTCACGCGCGACGCGGGCTTCAGGAAGAAGGTCTTGCAATGCAGGGACGAGGTATGCCCGGCATTGCGGCAGATGTTCGGCCCGATGATCGACCATTGCACCGTGCAGTCGATGCACGCCATGTCGAGGCTCTCGTCGGTCCCGAACATGGTCGATACATGGTCGATGATCTGGTTGCGCGTGCCGGACATGCGGATCGGGTCGCCATTCTCCGATGTGCGGCCCAGATGCGGGCCGGTGCGCGTGCGCACATGGCGCAGGATCATGTTGCTGCCGCCGTGGCGTGTGTCGATCAGCGAATCCACCGGATTATACTGGGCCCCGAGCCGAAACTCGATCCCGCCGGGGGATGTCTGCCCCGCGATGTAGATCTGCGGCTGGGTAATGAACGCCGACGATTGCAGCACGATCGCCCCGGCGACGTCGAAGACGCAGTAGCGCGGGCGATTGGCCGGAATGTTGTAGGGGCTCGTCACCGGCAGCGCGAGCGCGCATTCCCGATAGCTGATCTTGCCGTCGCCCGGATTGGCGACATCGTCCAGCGTGTTGATCTTGTACACGACCGCATTGGGGCTGCGGACGCTGGTGTGCTTGCCAAAGCCGGTCGCGGTGGGAAAGGCGAGGGGGTGGCGCGCCCGATCGGGGATCGCGCCATTATCGGGGTTCGCGAAGGCCCCGGCCACGCCCGCCGATGGCGGCGGCGTGGGGGCCGGCATGACTGGAGGCAGCGGGGTGGGCGTGGGCGTCGGGCTGGGCGGGGTGATCACGATCACACCGGTCGTCCGCAGAACCGCTTCGTTCACCCAGCCGTCGACGCCCTGGCCGAAATCGACCCGCCACCACCGCTTGCCCAGACGCACCACCGGCCCTTCGACGACGGTGCCCGTGGCGCCAGCCTGTTGCATGCCGGCACCGGTTTGAAGATCGCTGCCCATGACGCGATACTTTCCGGTCAGCTCAATCGCGGCCCCGACCTTGACCGGATTGGCGCGAGCCGTGACGACGACGGTAGAAGCCAGTGCGACGGCGGTGATCGCTACGGCCACTCCCGCCCCGCGCTTCGACATGAGATCCATTGCTCGCGACCCTTTTAATTGACATCGGGCATGGTCGCGTGACTTGAATACTTATAGTATTCAATCAATTATATGCGACCATTTCCAAGGCGTGAACTTTGGTTAATATCTAAATAATTAAATAATTCGTGGCCTATGATGGTCGCCTACTACAAATCTGATTTAGAAAAAATGAATCTGGGCGCGGATTCCTCTCCGTTTGGCTCAAATTGATTAGATGGATAGATTATAATGTACTAAAGTTCATGTGCTTTAGTACAGTATAGTGCGAGATTGACCCCGTAAGTACAGGTTCGGATTCGCCGCTTACCTAATG
This sequence comes from Sphingomonas sp., assembly GCF_036402235.1. Taxonomy (GTDB): domain Bacteria; phylum Pseudomonadota; class Alphaproteobacteria; order Sphingomonadales; family Sphingomonadaceae; genus Sphingomonas. Next base: position 53,048 of record NZ_DASWTG010000089.1, read on the forward strand.
GAGAGCGCTCGCGATCGCGACCACCTGTGTCCGGTTGCTCGCACCGAGGCGGCGCATGAGCTCCTTCACATGCGCTTTCACCGTGCGCTCGGTGACCATCAGGCTCGTCGCGATCTGCCGATTGGTCATTCCCCGGGACAGGCCGTCCAGAACCTGGCGCTGGCGTCCGGTGAGCATCGCGTCGTGGCTGCGGTGCGTGCCTGCCGATCGGGTCATCGCTTCGATGACCTCGGGGTCGAGCACCGAGCGGGGATAGGTGATCCAGCCGCGGCTGACGATCCGGATCGCATCGACCGTCAGATCGAACGACATTTCGGTGCTCAGCAGGCCGGCAATCCCCAGGCGCAAGGCGGTGCGCGCGTGCTCGGCATCGATATGCGTCGTGAGGATCAGGATGCTGCCCGGCGCGCGCTCCTGCAGCGGGGCGATCATTCGCGAAAGGGAGGGGTGATCGAATGCGTCGGAAGCGAGGTTGAGCAGCGCCGCCGTGCGGCCGTCGATTCGCGCCAGGATCGCCGCCGCTTCCTCGATGCTCCGGGCAGCGACGACCGACGCAACGCCCCGCGCATTCTCCAGAGCCGCCACCAGGCAGTCCCGGGTCAGGGATCGGGGGTCGATCACCAGCAGGTGCAATTCGTCGGAACTGCTCCTGCCGTGGTTCCGTCCCCCGCCTATCGCGCGCAGGTTAGCGGTCAACGGCTTGCCTCGTCATGGGATGTTCTTGCTGTTCGACTGGCCATCGCGCGAATGATCCGTTTCAGGCCAGCTCCGAACGGCGGCCGCGCAGCCGCAGGAGCGGATGGCGCAGCAAGGCATAGGGCTGATCATCGCGCGCATAGCGGTGATACTGTTGGATGCTGTCGCCGTAGTTGAACCGGGCATGCTTGCGATAGCGCACCCGGTTGAAGACGACGCCGGTCAGCGTTTCCCCGAACTGGAGGAGGGCCGACCGCAGCAGATCCGGCGTCGTGCGGCCCCACCGCAGGACCAGCAGACTCTGTTCCGCGAAGCGCGCCAGTTGCTGCGCGTCGCTTACCGCGAGGACGGGCGGGGTATTGACGACGACAAGGTCGTAGCGCTCGCGGAGGATGGCGAACAATGTTTCGACGCGCGGCGATGCGATTGCTGCGCCCGGATCCGTTGCCGGCCGGTTGGCCTTCACGCCATGCACCGCCGGCGCCGATCGGCTGGAGAAGATGATCTCGTCGATCTCCGCCTCGCCGCGGATATAGTCGAGCAGGTCCTTCTTGTCCGAGGTGTCGTCGATCAGGCCGTCAAGGCCCGGCCGGCGCAAGTCGAAATCGGCGACGATGGCGCGGCGTCCGCGCGCGACCGCTGCCGCTGCGAGGCCGATCGACACGCTCGTCTTGCCTTCGTCGGGAAGCGGCGAGGTGACGAGCACCACATTGCCCGTCGCGCGCGCCGCGTTGCGGCCCAGCCGCGTCTCGATCGACCGGACCGCTTCGGCGAACACCGAATAGGGCTTGCCGATCACGCGCAGATGAGTCGGGATCCGGCGGCGCCCCTTCCTGAGTTCCGGTATCATGCCGAGGGTCGCCAGCCCGGTGATCGCCCAGACTTGCGCGGCGCTGCGCACCTGCGTGTCGAGCGCTTCGCTCAGCATGACGATGATCATCCCGAAGATGAGCGCCGCGGCGGCGGCGGCGACCATGATCTGGGCGCGCCGCGGGAAGCTCGGCTGCGTCGGCTCGAGCGCGGGCGATGCGATCGCCGCGTCGGCCCTGACGTTCTTCTCGTTGCGCGTGATCTCCTTCAACCGTCCGAGCAGCGCGAGATAGACCGTCTGCGTCGCCTGCGCGTTGCGCTCGAGATCGGCGAGCGGCACGCCCTCGACGATGTCGGCGAGCGAGCGGCTGCGGAGCGATGCCAGGTCGCCCGCCAGCTGCGCCTCGCGCGAGCGCTGCGCGGAGGCCTCGTTCGCCAGCTGCGCGCCGACCCGCCCGGACTCCCGGCTGATGCTGCCTTCGAGCTGGGTGAGTTCGGCGCGTGCCTTGCGGACGTCGGGGTGTGCGTTGCCGTAGAGCGTCGTCAGCTCGCCGAGCCGGCGCTGCGCCGTCGCCTGCTGGCTGCGCAGGTCCGCAAGCAGCGGAGACATGATCTGGCCCGCCGACCCGCTGCGCCGCTCGCTTTCGGCGCGTTGCCCCCGGATCGCGGCAAGCTCTGCCGCGGCGCGCGCCATCTGCGCCGCGTCGGCCTGGCTGCCCGCGCCGGCGTCGAGGCCGCGCGAGCGGCGATAGGATGCGATCGACTGCTCGGTGGAAACGAGCTGGCCGCGCAGTTCGTCGACGCGCTCGCCCAGCGTCTGGATGCGCCGCCGGATCGCGGCCTGGCGTTCCTCGATCTGGGTCTTGACATAGACGCGCGTGACCTTGTTCGCGATCAGCGCGGCCTTGTCGGGATGCCGCGACGTCACGGTCACGTCGATGAAGCTGGACTGGCCGTCCTGCGCGACATCGAGGACCTCGAGCAGCCGATCAGTGGTGCGCTCGACGAGCTGCGGCGAGACGGTTCCGGCGGGCGATCGATCTGCCTTCACCTCGCTGTCCTTCCAGAACCGCAGGCGATCGAGGAAACGGTCCCAGCCTGTCTTCTTGTCGGGGTTGGCGTCGGGGTTGAACTCGGCATCGTCATGCAGCGCGAGGTCGCGCACCACCTGCCGGGCCACGGGACGCGACTGGAGCAGCTGGATCTGGGTCTCGATCTGGTGCTCGCGCCGGAGCTCCGCGTCGCGGATCGAGGCGGCGGTTTCCTCCTCCGCCCGCAGCCCCGTCTCCTCGACGTCCACGCGCATCACCGCGGTCGCCTGATAACGCGGCTCGATGAATGCCAGTGCCAGCGCCGCCAGCGCGAGCACGACCAGGAATGTGACGATCAGCCGCCCCTGATGCCGGCGCAGGACGCGCAGAAAATCGACACCCGACGCGTGCTGCGGCACCGCGATTTCCGACGGCCGCATCTCCATCAACGCGCGTTCCTGCATATTCATCGGCTCGACTCCCCGGCACCGCGGCCCTTCGGATGAGCTTAGGCCGCCTGTGATCCGCGGATATTGATCAGAAGGGGGAAACCGGGCGATTGCGGGTATGCGCCGGCGCGGGAAGTTCATGCCCGGTCTCGCCGGGATGACGTGAACTACCCCAGTGGGGCTATCCCGCTTGCTCGCCTAGAAATCACTTTCTGCGAACGGCAGACCCGCGACCGATATCAAGGTGAGCGAGAATCTTGCGGTCCCAGGCATCCCATCCCGAATATGATCGCGACATCGATTGCGGGGGCCGGGAAGCCGCACGACTGGCGGAGGCGAATGGGGGCGCGGGGCGCTCGCGCATTGCCTGGACCTTGCGGCAGATCGCGCATCTCGCCTCCGGCAACGCCGTGGCAATCGGGATCGGCATGGTGACGCTGGCGCTGATGGCGCATATGCTGGGCCCGGCGCTGCTCGGCCTGCTCGCCATGGTCGAAGCCTATGGGCGGTTCATGGATCAGGTCATTCGCCTTGAGACCTGGCAGGCCGTGGTCCGCTATGGCGCTGCCGCGCTCGAAGCGGACGACAAGGAGCGCTTGTCCGAGCTGGTGGGGTTCGGGATCGCGCTCGACATCGTCGGCGCGCTGGCGGCCGGCGCGATCGCGTTGCTGGCGATCCCGCTGGTCGGGGACTGGATCGGCTGGGGCGGCGAGGCGCGCGCAATGGCCGGATTCTACGCCATCGCGGTCGCATTCGGCATTTCGTCCACGCCGACGGGCGTCCTTCGCCTGTTCGAGCGCTTTGCCGTCATCGCCTGGGTCGATCCCGCACTCGCGGTGCTGCGGCTGGTTGCCGTGACCCTGACATGGGCTCTCGGCGGCTCGATCTGGGAATTGCTGGCGATCGCGATCGCGGTGCCCTGTCTGCAGCGCGCGGCGCTGGCGGTGATGGCGTGGCGTGAGCTTCGCCGCCGCGGATATCGGATCCGGCTGCATCCCGGCCTGCGCGCGCGCGCGCGTCCCTTTGAAGGGATATGGGCGTTCATCCTGTCCGCCAACGGCACGGTGCTGGTGCGCAAGAGCACGCAGGAACTCGATATTCTGGCGGTCGGCGCTGTCGCCGGCCCGATCGGCGCCGGCATCTATCAGCTGGTGCGCAAGTTCACGCTGGCTGCGATGAAGGCCGGTGCGATGCTGCAGCAGGTCGTCTTTCCCGATCTTGCGCGGCTGTGGGTGCGGCGCGATCTTCGCGGTTTCGCGACGGCGATCCGGCAAATCGAACTGCTGACGCTCGGCGTCGGCATCGCGTTCGTCATCGGCGCGGTCTTCGCTGGCGACATCGCCATCCGGTTGATTGCAGGCCCCGAGTTCGAGGATGCGCAAGGGCCGCTGATCGTTCAGTCGATCGCGGCGCTGTTGTTCCTGGGGGGCAGTGCATTGCGGCCGGCGCTGATGACGATGGGCCTGCAACCGAAGGTCCTCGGCGTCGCGATCGTGGCGGGCATTGCCTTCTTCGCCACGCTCTATGTGGCGATCCCGGCGCTGGGCGTGAGCGGCGCCGGGATCGCGCACATCGTCTTCAACTTGCTCTGGCTAGCTGCATGTCTGGCGCTCTTTGCGGCGGCAATGCGCCGGGAACGGGCAGCGATGGCCGCAGAGCGGGAAGCGGATTCGGATCCGCCGGTGCGTCGGCCGCCAGCCCGCGACTGACCGCCCAGATCGCCGCCTGCGTACGATTGCGGACCCGCAGCTTGCGCAGGATCGCCTTGATGTGAACCTTGACCGTCGCATCGGCGATGTTCAGGCGGCGCGAGATGACCTTGTTCGGCTCGCCGTCCACCAGGCATCGCAGGATATCCACTTCGCGCGCGGACAGGTTGGTTCCGCTGGCGCCGGTATCCCAGCAGCGCGACATCGCGGACGCCGGCCCGCTCGCGAGCGAACTGGCGATTTGCGAGGGCAGGACCTTCTCCCCGAGCGCGGTCAGGCGCAGGGCACCCGCCAGCGGATCGCACGAAATCTCCTTCACGAGATATCCGTCGACATCCCCGGTCGCGAACGCGCGGGAGACATCCTCCATGCTGTATCCATCGGTCATGATCACAATGCGTGATGTGGGGCAGCGCTCGCGCACGTCCGCGCATACGCACAGACCTTCATCGATGTCATTCACGTCGACGATAACGACGGACGACCCGTTCTTCGTGTCCAGGTCGTCGACGCAGGATACGGCGCAATCTACGTAGAAATCCTGATCGGCAAGGATGCGTTTGAGTCCTTCCCGGACAATTTCGTTCCTGCCAATGATATTGACGTGAATGGGCTCGCTCAACATAGGCCTCCTCCGGCTGAACCTTTTGGTAGTCGATTTCTTCTCGACCTTTCGGACGAGTGGACTACTTCGCATTCATTGGGGCGACCCTAATGTGGGGATATATATTCAAATCCGGAATAGAAAATATCATAGTTTAAAATGTATGAAGATGTTATCGTAAACAGTATGTCCTATTCCAGAACGGGGCAGGCTCCAGATCAGTCAAGGCGGAATATCTCCCAAGCTGATATGGAACGCGGCCCTTCGTTTCCGGGTGGCGTGGGGCCAGGCGAACATCCGCTCCGGGCGCTATGAATTAACCTATATCTTTGAGTGAATTTCTGTCCCTGGAAATCAACCTGAAACTCAACTGCGTTAGTAGAATCCCGCAGTTTGATTCACTTCAGGCAAAGCTTAGCCTTGAGTGCGACCTGAACACTGCGCGCCGCGGTGTTCGGCACTCGGATGGCGGCTTTACCATGAGCCGCCATTCCTTTTTGCATCCTGCAGCGATGCCGAGCCATTGGACCCTCGGGTGCTCCCCGGAATGTCTTGAAAAGAAGCAGCCGCTAGCAGCCGGTCCGAAAGGGGCGAGGCATTGTCCAGGCATTGCCGGTGCTCCGCTTTCACGCCTTCAACCATTCCGTCGATCGGTGCGGCGTGCGGGTCGGCAATCAGACGCAGCCAGGAGTCGAGAATGATGTGCTCGTCGAAGAGTTGGGCACGCCGGATGGCGTTGGCACCCAGTTGCCGGCGCCTTGTCCCCGAGGACATGACCTCTTCCAGTGCGGCGGCGAGCTGCGCAACATCCCCTGGTGGAACCAAGATGCCGCTCACGCCCGGTTCGATCATGTCGGCGGGGCCGAAGTCGCAATCGCTGGCCACCACCGCCAACCCGGCCCGCATGGCTTCTCCAACGACATTGGCGAAGCCCTCGTAGCGCGACGAGAGCACGAACAGGCTGGCGGCGCTGATCCATTCGCCGTGCCGTTCGGTGTTGCCGGGGAGGAAGACGCGGTCCAGCAGGCCATGCTCCGGGACCATCGCCTCCAATCGCGGCCGCTCCGGGCCCTCGCCGAAAATCAGGAGGTTCCAATCGGGAAAGCGGCCGGCGATGCGGGCAAACGCCTCGATCAGCAGGTCGAAACCCTTCTGATCGGTCAGGCGGCCCACCGCCACCAGTTGCGGCGGCCCCTCCTGCCGCGGGTGGAAGGCGAGCGAGGGGATGGGATTGGGGATGACCCTCACCCGCGACTTGTCTGCGATCGGCAGCCGCGCCTTGCCGCGTGCGGTCAACATCACGATCGCCGCGGCACGGGGATAGAGGCGGCGCAGCAGGGCGTGCCAAAGGGCGTGCGCCGGCTGAAGATCGGGATTGTTGCGTTCAGAGACGATGACAGGGGTGCGCCTGCCGAGCATGGCCAGTAGCGTCAGCACGTTGATCTTGATCAGAAACGACACCACGACGTCGAACCGCTTGCCGGAAAGTGCACGCCGCAGCGCGAGCAGCCGGCGGGCGGCGGTGACGAAAGGCGTCAGCCCACGCCCCCCCGCAGGCAACGCCAGGCGAAGGAGCTTCACACGCGGATCGAGCTGGTGGAAGATTGGGTCTTCGGGTGCGTCGAAGGTGATGACGGTGACGTCCCATCCGCGGGCGATCGCCGTGCCGGCGATCCAGCTGATGATGCGCTCGGCGCCCCCCGCTCCCAGAGCCGACAGGACGAATGCCACCTTCATGCGTGGAGCTTTGCGGAAACGGGTTCCAGCAAATCCTCGACATGCCGCCGGGTCAGCTCGCGCAGCGAGCGGATCCGCGTGTCGGCGCGATGACGTTCGCTGGGCGGCGTTCGCGCATGAACCGCATCGGCCCGATCGATCTGGACGGTCGCCCATCCGAGCGCACGGGGCGCGAGAAAGTCCTTGGCCGGATTGTCCGCCACATAGACGAACCGGTGCGATCGCCCGCGATGCGCCGCCTCGACCGCCTCAAACGCGCGCCGGTGCGGCTTCCAATATTCCGCGCCCCAATCATCCGTGTAGATTATCGGATCGAAGCCGTAGCGGGACAGCTCCAGAGCGGCGACCTTGCGGCGCTGGGCGGTGCCAAAGCCGTCGCTGATCAGGGCGAGGGCGAAACCATGGTCGCTCGCGAGGAAGACGCTGGCATCGGGCGTCAGCCGGATGCGCGGGACATGATCACGATAGACGGCAACCATCGCCGCGATCGTCGCCGGATCGCCGGGAACGCCCATCGCGTCCAGCGTCGCGTCGAACAGCGTATCGCGCCGGCCCGCATTCCACAGCCGGATTGCCGTTGCGCCAAAACCGCGCACGCCCATCCGCGATTGCACCCACGCATCGACCGAGCGGATGCCGCTGCGCACATAATCGCATTCGCGATACAGCGTGTCGTCGAGATCGAAGGCGATCGTGATGCTCATGGCGCGACGAAGATCGCGTCGTCGAACCGCAGCATCGCGACTCCCGCGGTCCATGCGTTGGCGGCCGTGCTGGGAAGCCCGAGCCTTTCCTCGATCAGCCATTGCGCGAAGCGGGCGCCGGCATAGTCGGCGAGGGGATAGCCGCCGCCGAAGCGCGCGTTGATCTCGAATACTCTTGCGGAGCCGTCCGCGGCGATGATCGCCTGGTAGCAAAGTGCGCCGCGCGGCCCTGGCAGGCAGGCAGCCATCCGCTCGGCGATCGCCATCAGTTGCTCCGGCCGCCCGGTCACGCCCTTCTCAACTTCGCCGGCGCGCACCTGGATCCGGCGATGGGGCACGACCGAGCGCAGGGCGCCTTCACCGTCGAAATAGAGGTTGACCGTCCATTCCTCGCCCTCGAGCAGTTCCTGCACGATCATCGGCTCGGCTTCGGTGCCGGTCAGCGCGTCGAGGCTGTCGATACGGGTGATCGCGCGCCCGGCGCTGCCGTGCCGCGGCTTGACGATCGCGGGACCCTTCCAGCGCCGCGGATCCGCCTCCGCCATGTCCATCGTCCGAGGGACCGGAATCCCGTGCTCGGCAAGGAAGGTAGCGGTTTGCAGCTTGTCGCGGCAGATCTCGATCACCGGAAGCGCGCTCACCGCGACGGTCGTGCCGGATGCCGCGAGCCGCGCGCGCGCTTCGGCGAGCGGCAGCAGCTCGGGGTCGATCGTGGGCACGACCAGCCCGACATTGTGGCCGCGGCAAATCGCCTCGATGGCCGGGACGTAATCTAGGCTGCTCGCCGGGGGGACCTGCACCGACAGGTCGGCAAGGCGGCAGGCGGCGCTCCATTCGGGCTGCGTGTCGCAGGCGATGATCCGCAGATCGACCTGCAGATCGGCGGCAGCGCGCCGGAACGCGCGCAACAGGCCGACGCGCCGGCCGGCCGAACAGAGCAGCATCGTCAGCTGCCGGTCGTGGCCCGCAATCGGCGGGATATCCAGCGCATGGTCTCCAACGAGCTGGTGCATCACATGACCTCCCGGATGAGCAGGAATGCCTCGGCCGCGCGCCGGTGCACGGTGGCGCCGCGGAGCATGGCGAGCGCGCGCAGCGCCTCGGGCGAACGTTCGTTCGGAAAGGCGCGGCATTGCGATCGATAGCAGGCGAAGGCCTCGAGCTTGCGCTCGAGCGTCTCGTGGATGTCGATATAGACGTTCGGCGTGAAGCAGGGCTCGACATAGGGCGCCGACCAGTTCGTCTCCGACAGCGTCTCATAGGCGTAGAGCCTGGCGGGATAGCTCCAGTCGCGCGGCCGCGCGGCGACGAGCGCGGACCGGAAGATCAGCTGATGATCGAGATGGATGTCGCCGACGAACGGCAGGAACAGCGTGTCCGGCTTCACCGCCTCGAGCAGCGCTGCCATCGTCGCGTTGAGCTCCGCGTGAGGGACACGATCGAGTTCGGCGGCGGGATGATCGAGATGGTGAGTCCGCGTGACCCCGAGCAGCGCGTGCGCGGCGGCTGCCTCCTGCCGGACGCGTTCGACCTCTTGCTCCTGATAGCGCGGCGGCGCGCCCCGCGTGGCGATCGCGACATGGACGTCATGGCCCGCCGCGGCGAGCCGCGCGATCGTGCCGCCGCATCCCAGAATCTCGTCGTCCGGGTGGGGCGCGATCACCAGTACGGTCCCCATGGATGCCAGCCGCCCGATCATGCATTGGCTCCCAGCACGCTATGGAGCGCGGGTTCGCGCGACGTTTCGTAGTCGAGCACATGGAGCGCGCGCCCGTCGCCGCACCGCACGGCGAAGCCCTCGGCGTCGCGCAGGACGACCTGACCGGGGTTGGCATGCTGGCGTGCGGCACAGGCGCAGACGCGCGCGGACCAGATCGTGATGCGGCCGGCGGCGGCGTCCGTGAACGCGCCGGGATAGGGGCGGCCGACCGCGCGCACCAGCCGCTCGATCTGCTCGGCGGAATCGCGCCAGTCGATCCGCCCGTCGCTCGGGCGGCGGCGGGTTGCCCAGGTCGCGATCGCCTCTTCCTGCGGGTCTCCGGGAACCGGGCCGCGTGCGAGCCGCGGAAGCAGTTCGCGCAGCATCGTGTCCAGCGCGGCCATATGCTTGGCATAGAGCGTTGCCGCGGTCTCGCCGGGCGCGACGTGGAAGAAGCGTTGGGCCAGTAGCGGGCCGCTGTCGACGCCGTCATCGATCCAGAAGAGGCTCGATGCGGTGATCTTCTCGTCGAGCAGGATCGTCCATGGAATCACCGCCCGGCCGCGCAGGCGGGGCAGGGGCGCCGGGTGATAGCCGACCACCCGCGCCCCCGCGGCGGCACGGAATTCGGGACCGCAGATCTGCGACCAGCCGATGACGAAGACGATGTCTGCAGCGACGGCGCGCATCTGCTCGAGAAAGGCGGGCGCATTGCATTGGGCGACCTGCAGCAGCGACGCGCCGTGGCGCGCGGCGACCGGTGCGAGATCGACGAAATCGGAGTGGCGCGCGGCCAGCTCGGGCGTCAGCGTGGCGATGGCGGCGAGCTGCCAGCCTGGCGTCCCGGCGATCGCGTCGGCGGCGACGCGCGTGCCCTCAACCGCGCCGATCAGCAACGCGCGCATAGGCTTTTCCGATATTGTGGGTGCTGATGCGCTCGCCGCGCGTGAGCATGGTGAAGGTGCGCAGGACGATCTTGCCGTCCAGCGCGAACGAGCGGTTGTCGACGTACCAGAGGTCCAGCGCGAGCTTGTCGGCATCGTTCAGCAGGGCGTTGCCGTTCACCTGCGCCCACCCGGTCAGTCCCGGCCGCACCAGCCCGCGCCGCGCCCCGGCCCGTCCCATCGCCGCCACCGTTTCGGGAAGCAGCGGCCGCGGACCGACGAAGCTCATCTCGCCGCGCGCGATGTTCCACAGCTCGGGCAGCTCGTCGAGCCGGGTGCGCCGCAGCAGCCTGCCGAAGGCCGAGAGGCGCGCTTCGTCAGGCAGCGGCTGCCCAGGCGCAGCGGCCATCGAGCGGAACTTGACCAGCTCGAACGCCCGCCCGCCATGACCGGCGCGGCGCTGGCGGAACAGCACCGGGCGCCCGAGCATGATCGCGACCGCGCCGGCGACGAGCAGCATGAGCGGCGTCAGGGCCGCCAGCGCGACCGCCGCGAGCACGCGCTCGGCAAGCCGATGGTCGCTCAACGCGTGCCGCTGGCCCGGCTCGGGCGGCGTGCCGAGCAGGCCCATTTCCGAAAGCAGCTGCTCGTTGACCCGATCGACGCGAAAACGCTGCTGCGCCAGCTGCCGCGAATGCGCGCCCATCGACCGGACCCGCTCCGGATCCCCGGCGAGCTGCTCCATCGCGTCCGCAAGCGCCGGAACGTCGCGCGGGGGGACGAGCAGCCCGTTCTCGCCCGGCACGATCGTCTCGCGGCAGCCCGGCGTGTCCGTTGTGACGATCGGCCGGCCGGTCGCCAGCGCCTCGAGGATCGTGCGCGGCAGCCCCTCGCGGTAGCAGCTGGGGAGCACGAACACGCTCGATTGCGCGAGATGCGGGCGCACATCGCGGGTCGCGCCGAGATACTCGATTCCCTGCGCGCGCCACGCGTCGATCTCCGCCGCGGTGAAGCCGGCCGGCCCCGATTCCTGCGGACCGAGGATCCGGAAGCGTGCTTCGGGATAGCGGCCCCGGACGCAAGCCGCTGCCTCAATGAACTCGCCGATCCCCTTGTTGCGCATCAGCCGCGCGACCAGGAGGAAGACGGGCGGGCCGTCGGGGATCGGGACGTGGGGGAATTTGCCCGTGTCGATGCCGGAGCCGGGAACCTGGACGATCCTGCGGCCGCGGCCGACGATCCTTTGCCGGCACATCTCGCCAGCGTCGTCGGCATTGAAGACGAAGATCCCGGCCGCGCGCGCGACCGCCACGCGATAGAGCGCGGAGGTCACCCGGCGCAGCATCCGGCGCGGCCAGCTGGCGGGGCGGTCTTCCGAATAGACATGCCCCAATCCGCTCACCATCGCGAAGAACCGGGTGCCGCGGCCGGCGATCCGCGCGGCGATGCCGCCATAGATGATCGGCTTCTGGGTATAGGCGAGGCAGATGTCGGGGGCCTCGCGCCGGATCGTCCGGATCAGCGCGCGCAGCGTCGCAAGATCGCGGAACGGGTTGGTTCCCGCCCGATCCATCGGCACGGGGGTGAAGCGGACGCCCATCGCCGACAGCTCGGCGATCGTGGCCGCGTCCTCGTCCGGCGCGCAGGCGACCACCTCATGCCCCTCGGCCACCATCTGGCGGAGCAGCGCCGCGCGGAAGTTGACCAGCGAATAGGCCAGGCTGGCAAGGACGAGGACCTTCATAGCTGGCTCATCCCGGCGTCGCGGGCCAGCGTGCTCGCGCTGGCGGGCGCGGTGTCGCGCGTCGCCCGCTGGACCGCGCTGGCATAGAGCCGGCGATACTGGACGGCGATGTCGTTGATATCGAAATTGGCGACCGCGCGCGCGCGGCCCGCGGCGCCCAGGCTTCGCCGGGCGTCGTTGTCGAGCCCGGCCAGCTGCTCCAGCGCGGCCGCCATCGCCTCGGTATCGCGCGGCGGGACGATCAGTCCGCTCTCGCCGACCACCCAGGCGCTGTCGCCGACATCGGTGGCGATGCACGGCACCCCGCACGCCATCGCTTCGCCCAGGATGTTGGGGAACGCCTCGCCCCAGGCGGAGGAAAGCGCCAGCAGGTCGAGCCCGGGCAGCCAGTCGGCGACGTCGGTCCGTTCCCCGGCAAGCGTCACGGTCCCCTCGGGCAGGCACTCCGCGATCGCTCGCGCCAGCCCGGCATCGGGCCGGTCCATTCCCGGCCCGACCAGGAGCAGGCGAAGGTCGTGCCCGGCGGAGCGCGCGCGGGCGATCGCGCGGACCAGCATCGCGTGATCCTTCATCGGATGATTGCGCGCGACCATGCCCACCAGGATGCCCCCTGCGGGGAGGCCGAACAGCATCTCCAGCCGCGCGCGCGCGACCGGATGCGGGTGATAGCTCGATAGATCGAACCCGTTGGGGATGTGAATCGCGCGCGACGGATCGAAGCCGATCGCCGCATGCTCCCTGGCGGCCGTGCGCGAATTGTAGATGATGCCCTGCACCGATCGGGAGAGGCGCGCGCTGAGCGCGAACAGCGCGCGGCTGCTGCGTTTCTCCACCATCGGGTCGGCCAGCGAGTGGCGCACGTTCCAGAACACCGGGACCTTCCGCCCGGCGGCGAGGCTGGCGACGCTCGCGGCGAGATTGCCGTGGTACATCCAGCCCTGGAGAATGTCGGGCTGCAGCATCGCCGTGATCCGCAGCAGGCGGAGCGTCGCGACCGGCCCGGGAATCCCGCGCGCCATGCCCAGCGTATAGGTCGGGCAGCCGGTCTGACGCAGGCGTTGCGCGAAGGTGCCGGGCCGCATCAGCGAAAGCACGGCCGGCCGCGCGCACCGGCGCTTGGCGGCATTGGCCTCGAGCAGCTTCACGAGCATCGCTTGCGCACCGCCGACGTCGAGGCTGGTGGTGACGTGCTGCACGAGGCCGGGCATCGCAGAGCCGGTGTGGCAAGCGGTCTCAATCATGCTGCGAGCACCTCCCGATAGATGGCAGTGACCCTTTTGACGTGTTGCTCGACGCTGAACTTCGCCAACGCCTCCTGCCGGGCGCGATGCGCGATCGTGTCCGCCAGCTGCGGATGATCGATCAGCTCCAGCGCGTGCGCGGCGAGGTCGGCGGGGTCGTCGGCGCGCGCGAGAAGCCCGGTGCCGCGATTGCGGATCGCCTCGAGATTTCCTCCCGACGCCGCCGCCACGACCGGCGTGCCGAGCAGCATCGCTTCGATCAAGGTGCGCCCGAACGGTTCCTCCACGGCCGGGACCACGAGCATGTCGCTGGCTGCGAGCCAGGGCTCGATCGGGCGGAGGAAGCCCATCATGCGGACCAGATCTGCCACGCCCAGCGCGTCGATCCGCGCGCGAATCCGTGCCTCGATCCCCGGCTCGAACTCCTCGCCGAACATGAGGGCGGCCAGGCGAAGCTCGGGCCGCGCGCGGCGCAGCGCTGCGATCGTCTCGACGAAGACGAGCGGGCGCTTGCGCTCGGCAAACTGGCCGAGAAAGGCGAGCACGACCGTCTCCGCGCCGATGCCCAGCCGCGCATTGAGCGCCGCGCGCGCGCGCTCACGGTCGGTCTGCGCAATCGCGGTATCGAAGGGGCTGTAGACGGTAGAGGACTTGCGCAACGCCGACCAAAGCCCCGGCGCGGGTGCCGCGAAGTTCGAGACGCACAGAACGCGGCTCGCCAGCAGCGGCGCCTGCACGCGCAGCGCGCGAGCACGGGGATTGCCGCGGTGGTGCCAGATGTGCCCCGCGCCCGCGAGCCGCGCGGGCAATGCCCAGGTCGCGTGCATCGGGCCTTCGTTCGTGTGCACGATGCGGATGTCGCGCGCCCTCAGGAATGCGCGCATGCGCAGCGTATCGGGAAGCGTCCGGGCGATTCTGCGCATCGCGAGGCCATCGCCCGGCCGCCAGACATGGACCGGCGGCGCAAGCTCGAAGCGGATGCCGGCGCTCTCGACGAAGCCGCGTAGCGGCCCCTCGAGGTTGTGCAGCAGAACGATCGGCTCGAACTCGGTCCCTTCGAGCGACTGGACGAGCTTCAGCGCCGAGACGTGGCTGCCCCCGATCAGCCCGCCGGCAAAGGGGAAGCAGATCCGCGTGCGCCGCGGATGCGGCGGATGGAATGGGTGGCCGCCGCTCCGCGTCTGAAGCGTGGCGGCGCCTTGCGCGCGGGTGGTGCTGGCGATGGCGCTGGTTCGTCGCTCGATCTGCATCGATCGGGTGGCCCCTGTTCAAGCAAGCAGGGAATGTCGCGCATCGTGGGCATGCTCACTACGGCAACTTCGGACACTGCCCAAAGGAATCACCGCCGCTGGCCGAAAGGTTCGGCTAACCCCCAAGACTGATCGCGGCACGCGCCCGGGCTAGGGGAGCGACCGGACGATGCCCCTCTTTTGCCTGCACAGGATCGCGAAGGGGTAGCCGGCGGACCAAAAGGCGATGGCCCTGTCCTTTAGAACGCAATCTCTATGCCCGGCTTATTGCTCCCTCGCTTCAGCGTTAGCTTTTCCTGACCAAGGGGGTCGGGCGCAATCCCGCAGCCGGCACCCGCCTCGCGACGGAACAATGGCCATGACCCTGGAACACCGATCCTCGTCCTTGATCCGTGCGGCACTCATCTACCTGATCGACGGGACGATCGCGGCCATCTCGCTGGTGGCCGCGATCAGCCTTCGCGTCGGTTCGCTGCGCGCCGGAGAGGCGCTGGAGGAGCACCGGGCCGCGCTGCCGCTGTTCGTCGCCGTCGCGCTCGCGACCTTTGCCGCGATGCGGCTGCACCGGCGGGTCTGGCGCTATTCGTCGACCGACGAGGTGTTCGAGGTCGTCAAGGCGGCGACCATTGCGGTCCTCGGCTATGTCCTGCTCCTTGTCGTCATCGGCGGAGCGGGGTGGCTGCCCCGCTCGATCCCGGTCATCCAATGGCTCGTGCTGGTCGTGCTGATGGGGGGCGCGCGGATGGGGCGGCGCCTTGCCGCCGAGTATCTGGGCGGGCGCTTCCACCCGCCTGCGGCGGCTGCGAACCCGGAGCATGCGAAACCTGCCGCGCTGCTGTTCGGATCGAGCGACGATGTCGTGCAGCTCCTGCGGCAGCTCGAAGGGGATGCCGACGCGGCCTTCCGCCCGGTCGGGATCCTCGACGAGACCGGCGCGCATACCGGCGCGCGCGTGCGCGGCGTTCCGGTGGTCGGGCGCCCTGCGGACCTCGCCCGCGTGGTCGGCAGCCTCACCGCCAAGGGTGCGCGTCCCGCGTGCCTGATCTTCGCCGGCCCGGTCGAGCGCCTGCAGCGGATGGCGATGGTCGACATCATCGCGCAGGCGCAGAGCCTGGAGCTGGAGATCGCCTATCGTCCCGGGTTCATCGGCTTCGCGCCCGAGCCGGGCGCCAGCCTCGACTTCCGCTTCCTCAACGTCGCTGACCTGCTCGGGCGGCCGCAGGCGGTGCTCGACAGTCCCGCGGTGGCGAGCATGATCCCCGGGCGGCGCGTCCTGGTCACCGGCGCGGGCGGCACGATCGGGCGCGAGCTGGTGCGGCAGATCGCCGACTTCGCGCCCGCCCGGCTCGTCCTGCTCGATGCGAACGAGTTCAACCTCTACGACGTCGATCTCGAGGTGCGGGAAAGCCACCCTCAGGTGCCGTGCACGCCGGTGCTCTGCTCGATCCGCCAGCGCCGCCAGCTGATGCAGGTGTTCGCCGAGCATCGTCCCGAGCTGGTCTTCCATGCCGCCGCGCTGAAGCATGTGCCGCTCGTCGAGATGCACCCGGCCGCCGGCATCCAGACCAACGTGCTGGGCACGCGCAACGTCGCCGACGCCGCGCGCAGCCACGGCGTCCGGGCGATGGTGCAGGTATCGACCGACAAGGCGGTCAATCCGGTCGGCTTCATGGGCGTCACCAAGCGGCTGGGCGAGCTCTATTGCCAGGCGCTCGACCTCGCGAGTCGCGACGATCCCGATGCGCCGCGGTTCATCACCGTTCGCTTCGGCAACGTGCTCGGGTCGAGCGGGTCGCTGATCCCGTTGTTCCAGCGCCAGCTGAGCCGCGGCGGGCCACTGACCGTCACCCATCCCGAGATCGAGCGCTTCTTCATGACCGTGCACGAGGCGGTTCAACTCGTCCTGCAAAGCGCGGCGCGCGGGCTGCGCGACGGCGTGCGCCACGGCCGGATCTTCGTGCTCGACATGGGCGAGCCGATCCGGGTGATCGACATCGCGCGCCGCATGATCCGGCTCGCGGGGCTGGACCCGGAGATCGACGTCGGCATCGACATCATCGGGCTGCGGCCGGGGGAGAAGCTCTACGAGGAGCTGTTCGATATCGAGGAGGCACGATTGCCCTCCTCGATCCCGGGCGTGTTCGAGGCGGAGCCGCGCCCGATCCCCCTGCGGATCCTGAACAAGGCGTTCGATGCGCTCGAGCGGGCCAGCGAGGAGGGCGATGACGACGCGTGCTTCACGATCGCGACGCGCCTGCTCGACCGCAAGCCTGCGCCGGCAGGCGAAATGGCGGCGGTCGTGGCGGACCGGCCGGCGCTCATGGCGCAGGCCGGCTGAGATGGCCACCGCCCATGCCCGCCCCGCAGGTCTGGGGCCGCGCCATCCCGCACCCGTTCCCGGCGGCCATATCCGCTCGCGCTGGCCGGTCCATGGCGAGGACGAGATCGCCGCCGTCACCGCGGTGCTGCGCAGCGGCAAGGTGAACGCGCTGCATCATGGCGAGCAGACCCGCGCATTCGAGCAGGCCTTTGCCGAGCGCGTGCAAGCCCCCCACGCGATCGCGGTGGCGAACGGCACGCTGGCGCTGGAGCTTGCGCTGCGTGCGCTCGGCATCGGGGCGGGCGACGAGGTCGTCGTGCCCGCGCGAAGCTTCATGGCTTCCGCAAGCTGCGTTGCCGCGGTGGGCGCGGTTCCCGTCTTTGCCGATATCGACCCGGATTCGCAGACTCTGACCGCGAACACGATCGCGAGCGCGCTCTCGCCGCAGACTCGCGCGATCATCGTGGTGCATCTCGCCGGCTGGCCCGTCGCGATGCCGGAAATCATGGTCCTTGCCCGCGCGCTGGGGCTGGTGGTGATCGAGGATTGCGCACAGGCGCATGGCGCGATGCATGACGGCTTTCCGGTGGGGTCGTGCAGCGATGCCGCCGCCTTCTCCTTCTGCACCGACAAGATCATCTCGACCGGCGGCGAGGGCGGCATGCTCGTGCTGCACGACCAGGCGGTGTGGGAGCGGGCCTGGGCCTATAAGGATCACGGCAAGTCGCCGCATGCCGGCGCGGCGATCGGCGCGCCCGGCACCTTCCGCTGGCTGCACGGCAGCCTCGGCAGCAACTATCGCTCGACCGAGATGCAGTCCGCGATCGGGCTGTGCCAGCTCGGCAAGCTCGACGGGTGGATCGAGGCGCGCCAGCGCAATGCGCGAATCCTCAACGCCGCGCTGGCGCCGTTCGCGGCGGTGCGGCTCACGCTGCCGCCGTCGAACGTCCGTCACGCCTATTACAAATATTATGCCTTTGTGCGCCCCGATCGGCTCAGGCCGGGCTGGACGCGCGATCGCATCGTCGGCGAGTGCATCGCCGCCGGGGTGCCGTGCGGCACCGGGAGCTGCCCCGAAATCTACCGCGAGCAGGCCTTTGTCGGTAGCCCGTCCGTACCGTTGAATCCGCTGCCCGTTTCCCGAAACCTGGGCGAGACCAGCATGATGCTGCCGGTCGATCCGACGCTCGACAACGAGACGGTCGAGCGGATGGGGGCGATCGTCGCATCGGTGATCGAACGCGCCACCGCCTGACGAGGGGGCAATCATGGACTCATCGCCGCTACCGCAACTGATCGTCATCGGGGCCATCAAGGCGGCGACGACATGGATCGCCCAGCAGCTCCGCACGCGCCCCGATGTCTGCATGCCGGGGCCCGAGCCGCACTATTTCAGCCGCGAGTTCCACCGGGGAGAAATATGGTATCGCTCGCTGTTCGCCGATGCACGCCCGGGTCAGCTGGTGGCGGAGAAGTCCGCGGACTATCTCGCCTGCCCGGAGACGCCTGCGCGGATCGCCGCGCTGCTTCCCTCCGTCCAGCTGATCGCCCAGCTGCGCAACCCGGTCGAGCGCGCCTATTCCGACTATTGCATGCTGTTTCGCCGCGGCCAGGTCGATGGCGATGTGGACCGCCATCTCGACGGCGCGCGCGCGCCGGAGCGGCGTTTCCTCGAGGGCGGGCTGTACGGCCGGCACATTCGCCGCTTCCTCGATTATTTTCCCGCCGAGCAGATGAAGGTCATCCTGCATGACGAGATCAGGCGCGATCCGGCGGCGGTGACGGCCGACGTGCTGCGGATGCTGGGCCTTCCGCCGGACGAGCATGCCGCACCGACCGAGCAGCGGGTGAACGATGGGGCGTCAGCGCTGCTCCCGCTCGCGCTGCGGCGGCTGCCTGCGCCGGTGAAGCGGCTTGCCGCGCCGCTGCGTGGCAATCGCCTCTTCGAGGGCGCGCGGAGTCTGGTCGCACGCCCGATCGACTATCCGCCCTTGTCCGAAGACACGCGCAAGCGGCTTGCCGATTTCTACCGCGACGACATCGATCAGCTCGCACGGACGCTGGGGCGCGACCTCGGCGCCTGGACGGACCCGGCACCGGCCGTGCGATGACGAGCCATAGCGGCATCGCGTCGCCCGCCTGGGTCGCCGAGGATCAGGATCGCACGCCCTATCACCATGCGATGCTCCGGCTGGCCGGGCCTGTGCTGCTGCTCGCCGTCTTCCTTGCGCCCTACGTCGTCTGGCGCGTGCTGCCGCCCTATCTGTTCACCTTCAGCGACGCGTTGTTCTGCCTCGCCGCGGTGCTGCTGCTCGCCGGGCGCGGGATCGCGGTCCGTCCGCTGCAGGGCTGGTGGGCGATCTGGATGCTGGGACTATCCGGTCTGCTGCTCGGTTTCTTCATCGGCAGCCTCGTCAACGGCGATCCGCTACGCTGGGTCATTGTCGCCGGCCAGTACGGTTTCGCCTTCGCGCTGCTGCCGGCATTGCTGCTGCGCGAGCGCCGGCGATCGCTCGTCCTTGCCGCGATCGCGCTGGTTGCGGGCGTTGCCGCAATGGAGCTGTTCGGTTCGATCGTCTATTATTCGACTGGCGGATCCTATGCGCAGGCGAAGCAGTTCGGCTTCGAATTCGTCACCGGCGCGCACCGGCTGGGCGCGTTCATGGCCGATGCGAACTGGAACGCGGCGATGATCGCGATGACCACGCCGTTCGTGCTCTATCTCGCGCGGATCCGGCGGATGAGTACGATCGCCGCCTTTGCCATTCTGGGCATCCTCTGCTCCGGCCTGTTGCTGTCGGGATCGTTCACCGGCTTTGCCAGCGCTGCGATCGGCATCCTCGCCTTCCTGTTCCTCGACTGGGGTAAGCGATCGATCGGCATGCTGCTCGGCATCGTTGCGCTGGCCAGTGTGATGCTCGCGACCGGCGTCGGCCTTCCGACGGCGTTCCAGAACCGCGTCGCGGTTGCGCTCGAGCAGGGGGACATCAATCGGGCCGGCACCTTCTCGGGCCGGATGGAGCTGGTGAAGGAGGCATGGGAGATCGTCGGTGATACGACGCTGGTGGGACTCGGCGTGGATCAGTACCGCGTCGTCAGCGTCGATCGTGCGCCCGTTCACAACATCTATCTGCTCGCATGGGCGGAGGGTGGGGTGCTTTCGTTGCTCGGCTGGCTGATCATGATGTTCGTACCGCTGTCGATCGCCGTGCGGCGCTTCGCCGCCGACCGCGCTGCGGGGGCGCTGGTCATCGCGGTGACGCTGCCGTTCCTGATCTTCTCCAACGCCGCGCCGCACATGTATGCGCGCAGTTGGGTGGTGCCGTTGATCCTGGCACTCGGAATCGCGCTGACGCGTCCCCCGGCCAGTCGCGTATCGGCCCGGCGGAGCTAACCCTTTTGGGGCGAGCGCTGCCCACCATGCGTTCACCAATGGACAGGTTGTCCCGGTAAACTGGCGTCGCATCTGAAGGGGAACTGACGTGAACCGCCGAACGCTATTGAGTGGGGTGCTCGCGCTGCCATTGGCGGCATGCTCGAACAGCTATTCCGATCTGCCGATCGCCACCGCGGGGTCGACCGACCGCTACACATTGGGGCCGGGGGATTCGATCAAGGTCGCGGTCTATGGCTTCGACGCGATGGCCGGAAGCTACACGGTCAGCGACGCCGGAACCATCTCGCTCCCGATGCTGAGCACGCTGCGCGTCGTCGGCAAGTCCGCGCCGGAGCTCGAGACCGAAATCGCCGGCGTGCTGCGCACGCGCGATCTGGCGCCTAACGCCAATGTCAGCGTGCAGGTCGAGAAATACAGGCCCTTCTTCATCCTCGGGCAGGTCCAGCGGCCCGGCCAATATCCCTATGTGCCCGGGATGACCGTGCTCACCGCCGTCGCGATCGCCGGCGGGTACACCTTCCGTGCCGAAAAGGGCGTCGTCCTCGTCAACCGGTCGAACGGCGGCGCAACGTCAAAGGCGAGGCTGAACGCCGATTCGGTGATCATGCCCGGCGACACCATCGAAATTCCCGAAGCCTGGTTCTGAGGGGGCGGATGATGGCGAAGCGTCGATCCGCTTCGATCGGGCGGGCGGGACGGGCACGTTTCCGGGCGCTGCCGCTGATCGCGATCCTGCTGGCGGGGACTCCGCTTGCCGGCGCGCAGCAGGCCCGGCGTGGCGCATCGCCGCTCGATCTGCCGCGGCCGGGATATGAACGCCGCAGCACCCACGTTGGCCCCGCGGAAATCCGGATCGATGTCGAAGTCGCGGCGCTGTACGACAGCAATGTCTATGCGACCTCGACGGCCGCGACCGGGGACGCGGCGGTGATAGCGCGACCGCGCGTCGAGATCGACTGGCGCGGCGCCAATGCCGAGCTGCATGGCGAGGCCTATGCCGATACGCGGCGCTATCTCGACCAGGGGCGGGAAAGCGCGACTAGCTTCGGCGCTGCGGTGTCGGGACGGATCGCGCCGGCGCGCGAGCATGTCCTGTCCGGCGAGATGCGGTTCGATCGCGATATCGAGAGCCGGGCAGACCCCGAGGCGCGGGCGAGCCTGTTGCTCCGGCCGCGCAAGATCAACATCCTAATGGGCGAACTCGGCTATGCGCTGAACGGCTCGCGCCTGCGCCTCAATCTGACCGGCGGCGTCCAGAAGCTCGATTTTCTCGATCCCAATGAGCAGGATCGCGACTTCATGATGTGGCGCGGTTCGGCGCGCGCCACCTGGCGGCCGGCCGCGCCGGTTGCGTTCTTCGCCGAAGCCTATGTCAACCGCCGCAACTTCCGCACCGCGGTTGATCTGAGCGGCGTCAACCGCGACGCCACCACCTACGGGTTTCTCGCCGGCGTGAGCCGCGAGGTGAGCCCGCGGCTGCGCGGCCGGGTCGGCGCCGGCGTCTTCCGCTTCGATCCCGAGGACGCGGCGCTCGACGGCTATACCGGCTTTGCGCTGAGCGGCGACGTCACCTGGAATCCGCGCGCGCGCACCGCGGTGACCGCGCAGCTCTTCCGTGGCGACGTCGCCACTGCGCGCGCTGGCGCGACCGGGCGGACCGACACGCGCATCGCGCTGCGCATCGATCAGGAAGCCTATCACAACGTCCTGCTCAGCGGCCGTGCCGGATGGACGCAGAGCAAGTATCGCGGTGTGGGCGCGGACACGTTGAATACATGGAGCCTGGCGGCGGAGGGGGAGTATCTGGTCAACCGCGCCTTCTCGCTCTTCGTCGGCGCGAACTATGCGCGGCGCACCGCCCGCGATCGCCTCGATCGATTCTCCCGCGCCCAGCTGCAGGCCGGGATCCGCGCCCGCTTTTGAAGACCATAGGAAAGCTCATGCATAACCAGGATCGCCGCCCTCATATCCCGGGCCACAGGCGCAGGGGCATGGCGATGCTGGCAATCGCTCTGTCCTGCTCGACCACCGCGGCGTGCCAGGAGGCGGCCGAGGACGAGCCGATCGCCGAGCGGCGGCTCGCGCCGATCGCGCAGCGGGACCGGCCGGCATTCCCTGGTGCGGAGGGACATGGCCGCTTTGCCCGCGGCGGCCGCGACGGGCGGATCATCCAGGTCACCACGCTGGCCGATGAAGGCGCCGGCTCGCTGCGCGCGTGCATCGAGGCGGCGGGTCCGCGCGTCTGCGTCTTCCGGGTGGCCGGTATCATCCGCTATGCCCGCGAACGCCCGATCATCGTCAACCCGGACATCACCATCGCCGGCGAGACCGCGCCGGGGGACGGCATCCTGATCACCCATTCGGGCGGGGAGAATGCCTTCACGCCCTTCGTCGCGAAGAACACCCACGACGTCGTCGTCCGCCACATCCGCGTGCGCACCGACCGGCCGGGCGAGCAGCGCGGCGCCAACAGCGCGTTCATCATCGAGAACAGCCGCAACGTGATCCTCGACCATGTCAGCGCGTCCTGGGCGCTGGACGAGAATGTCGGCGGCTATGGCGGCAACGACACGATCACCATTTCCTGGTCGATCTTTGCCGAGGGCGTGCCGCGGCACGACAAATGCGCGCTGCTGTCGAGCGATCCCAAGGGCCCGCAACGGCTGAGCTTCGTCCGGAACCTCTGCGCGCATAATGGCGACCGCAATCCGGACGTGAACTTCCCCCCTGGCTCCTGCGTCGAGGTGATCAACAACGTGCTTTACAATGCCAGCTCCCAGTTCACCGAAGTGTGGGAAAGCTATGGCGGCACCCCCGTGAACATCGTCGGCAATTATTACCGCCAGGGCCCGAGCACTGCCGGACGCGCCTATGCCATCGACCGGCCGCTGGTCGGCTCGAGCGGCCCGGCGCGTATCTATCAGACGAGGAATGTGATCGACGGGGACCGCGTGATCTTCGCGCCGATCGCCGCGGAGGCGTTCGTCGGTGCGCCGGTCTGCCCGCTCGAAAGCGCGGTGCTGGATGCGCGCGCCGCCTATGCGCGGGTGCTGGACGGGGCAGGAGCCTTTCCGCGCGATGCGATCGATGCGCGGATCGTCGACGAAGTCCGGTCGCGCACCGGCAAGATCGGCCGCGACAATCGCGTGCTGCCCGCGCTGCGGGATGGCGAGCCTTATGCCGATGCGGACGGCGACGGTATGTCCGACGCCTGGGAGCGCCGCCGCGGTCTCGATCCCGCGCGCAACGACGCTTGGGGCGATGCGGACGGCAATGGCTGGGCCAATCTAGAGGAGTTTCTGAACCATGCGCACGAATCGCGGCTGGCGGGACGGCCGGTGCGATAGCGATCAGCCGGCCAGCTCGAGAAAGAGGTCCTCGACCTCGGATCCCGGGCCATAGCGATCGATGACCGACAGCCGACCGTCCGTGCCCATCCGGAACAGCGTGCCGCGATGCTCGGACGCCCCATGCGTGCGCAGGACGAGCAGCCATGCGCCGGGTCCGGAAAGATAGGTGATCGTGTTGGCGACCGCGTCGCGCAGCGCCTTCGGCTCGAAATAGTGCCGGTTGAGGAGGTTGGCTGCGCGTACCAGGTCGAACCGCGCGGTGAAGGCGGGGTTGTGGCGCGTGATGTCGTCCTCCTGCCATCGGAAGGCGTCGGACCGCCGCAGGCGCGGGGTAAGCAGAGCTACTTCCTGCCCTTCGCCGGACGCGGCGCGCGCGATCGCGGGCTTGCGCAGCTGCCATTCGACCAAGGCACGCAACGCAGCCATCCCGGTCCAGCGGTCGAGCCGCCGCTCCCACGGCCGTATCGCGCGCGTCAGCACTTCATATTGCAGCACATGGCCGCCGCGCTCGACAAGCGCGCGGCATCCGAACGGAAGCGCGACGAGCCGCGCGCGCATCGACCGGTCGGTGCCCGTCACCCGTGCCGGATGGCCCGCGGCACGCAGCGCCTGCATCAGTTCGAGCGTGGTGATGCCGGAGGAAATGCCGAGGTCGAGCGCCGCGTCGATCCGGCCGCCATGCCGCGCCAGCGTGGCGATCAGCGCGGCATCGATCTCCACCAGCCGGCACGGCTCGGTGCGTTTGAAGGTATCGTTCGCGGTCTTGAGGCGCCCGAAGAAGCGGGCCTCGTCGCGGGCGGTGATATCTTCCGGCGCGGCGGAGAAGAATGCGCTGGCGCAGTGCATATCGGCTTTTGCTCCCGCATGGCACCCGGCCGATCCTGCCGGGCGTGCTCCGGTTTAGCACCGGATGCGGCGGCGTTGGGCGGAACGCTCGGGGTACTCCTCCTGCCCACCGGCCTTTGCGGCTGCATCGCGCTATCCATGGTGTCACACCAGGCGGGGAAGGACGATGCTCAAGACCGATCTCGGGGAAGCATCCGGCACGCGTGAAGCGCCACGGTCCGATGCGGTGAGACGATCCTGGCGCATCGCTGCGATCATTGCCTGCGCCCTGTGCGCGATCGCGCTGTTCGCGCGCATCATGACCTATCCGATGCAGCATGACGAGCAATTCTACATTTCCGCCGGGGTCCTGTTCGATCGCTACCCGCTCTATTCGGGACTCGGTTTCAGCCACCTTCCCAACATCGCGCTGCTTTTTGCGGGGGCGTTCGCGTTGCTCGGGGACGCGCACTACCTGCTCATCGGCCGCCTGCTGGCATTCGCTGCGTGGATCGCGACCTTCGCCGCGCTGCTGCTGATCGCGCGCCGCCATGCGCGCGGCACGCTGATCGGCGGGCTGATGATCGCGTTGCTCGCGCTCAATCCGATGTTTCTCAACGCGACGGGGATGACCGCGACCAACAATTTCTTCCCGGTGCCCTTCATGCTGTTCGGCCTCTACCTGTTTCTCCGCGCGACGGACCGGAGCCGGCCTTCGCCGGCGCTTGCCTTCACGAGCGGCGTCCTTCTCGCGGTGGCGGCGGGCTTCAAGGCCAATTATCTGCTGCTGTTGATCCCGTTCGCGGCTGCCGCGCTGCTGGTGCCGCCGGCATTGCCGTTGCGTACCCGCCTGCTGCGTATTGCGCTGCCACTGCTGGGGGGCGGGATCGTCGGTGGTCTGCCCTCGCTCCTGTACGCGCTCGGCGATCCGCAGGGATTCATCGCCCATGTCTTCAGTGCGCATCGCGGGCCGCAGCTCGCCTATTGGGCGGCGAATCCCGATCCTGCCGATCCGAAGGTGATCGGCATGGGCGACAAGCTGCTGCTGGCGCACCGCCTGTGGCTGTCGGGCGTGTCGATGCTCACGCTCGTTCTGCTGCTGACCCTTGTCGCGATCGCATTCATGCGGCGGCGGACATTCGTCCTGCGCTGGCCGCTGCTGCTCGTCGGCGGCCTTGCTGCGATCGGCGCGGCCATCTCCTTCGTGCCAAGTCCCGCCTTCCCGCAATATTTCACCCCGCCGCTGCCCTTCGCCATCATTTTGGCCTGCCTGTTGTTCGGATCCCTCGACGCGGCGGGCCGGGAGTTCGCCCGGCCGGTGATGGCAGCCGTGCTGGCGCTGACGGTGGTCACGGGGACGCCGTTGCTGCTGCCCTCACTCGCCGGACTCGCCAAGCCCGGCGGATGGACGGGCGCGCAGGTGGCGCGCGACGGGCGCGCGATCGCGGCGCTGGTCCACGAGCGAGCGAGCGGCGGCCCGGTGGCGACGCTTTCGCCGATCCACGCGCTGGAGGGGCATTTGCCGATCTATCCGCACTTCGCGCTCGGGCAATTCATGGTGCGCGCCGCGCCCTGGGTGCCGGAGGACGAACGGCGCCACTATGCCAATTTCGTCACGCCCAATGGCATGCCTGCGCTGCTGAGTGCCCGCCCTCCCGCCGCGATCCTGACCGGGATGGAGGGCGATACCGACGCGGCACTGGACGCGTTCGCCAGGGCGCGCGGCTATCGGGTGGTGCCGCTTTCGCTGAAGAAGGCCGAGGATGCGGAGCGGGTCCGGCTGTATTTGGCGCGCTGATCGCCCGCCTTGCCCGCCGGACGGGGCGGGCGCGCTCCGGCATGGCAAATCTCGGTCTCGACGATCGGCGTCGGGCGCGCCTTGACCTGCCGGAAGATGCGGCCGAGATACTCGCCGATGATGCCGAGGAACAGCGCGTTGAGCGTGATCCCCAGCAGGAGTAGCATGGTCGTCGTCGCGAAGCCTGCGGGCCAGTCCTGGCCGAAGATCAGCCGCCCGGCGAGATACGCCAGGGTCAGAAGAAAGGTGCCGGCGCCCACCACCAGCCCGGTGATCGAGGCGATCCGCAATGGAACCAGCGAATGGTTGAGCACCGCGTCGAGCGCGAGGCCGAGCATCTTGCTGAGCGGGAACTTGCTTCGCCCCGCGATGCGCGCGTCGCGATCATAGGGCAGTCCTACCTGCGAGAACCCCATCGCGCTGATCAGCCCGCGCAGATAAGGGCTGGTGTCGTTGACCTTGCGCAGCTCGGCCAGGATGCAGGCATCGACCAGGCGGAACTCCCCCGCGTCGCGTGGCAGGTCGTCATCGCTCAGCGCCCGCATTCCCGCGTAGAAGACCTTGCGGAGCCGGGCCGTGACCGGCCCGTCGGGCAGCGAGCGGCGGATGCCGTAGACGACCTGATGACCCTGGCGCCAGTGCGCGAGCATCTCGGGGATCAGTTCGGGGGGATCCTGAAGGTCGCAGTCGATCTGGACGGCGCAGGCGCCGCGTGCGCGCTGGTAGCCGACCAGCAGTGAGCGCTGATAGCCATTGTTGCGTGAGAGACGCACCACGCGCACGCGCGGGTCCGAGGCGGCGATCGCTCGCAGGATCGGGAAGGTCGCGTCGGTCGAGTGATTGTCCATGAAGATCAACTCGGGCGCGTAGCCCGGCAGGCCCTCGAAAACCGCGGCGATGCTGCGATAGGCGCGCTCGACCGTGGCCTCTTCGTTGAAGGCCGGCACGATCACCGAGACCAGCGTGGTCATGCGATCGCCTCCGCGAGCGAGCGGGCGGTTCTGGCGATGCCATCCTCCAGCGAGGTGCGGGCGCGCCAGTCGAGATTGAGCGCCGCGAGATCGGGCACGCCGCAGACCGTATCGACGCGCGCGTTCTGCGGTTCGCCGGCTTCCATCGTGACGTGATCGCCCGGCGTGCCGGTCACGTGGAGCACGAGCCCCACGATCTCGCGGATCTTCCTGGCCTGCCCGCTCGACAGGTTGATGATCGTCCCCCCCGGAAGGTCGGATCTCGCCATCGCCCGAAGGCCCGCGACGATGTCGTCGATGAACACCATGTCGCGGCGGTTGTCCGGTTGACGGATGGTCGTCATGTCGTCCGCCAGGCACCGGCGCAGCAGGGCCGGCAGCAGGTAATCCTCCGATTGGCCTGGGCCATAGGTGAGCGCGAAGCGGGCCGTCAGTACCGGAAAGGCGAGCCGCGGCTGCAGCATCGCGCAATAATGCGCGCCGGCGACCATCGCCGCAGTGTAGACGGTGCGTGGCTGCTCGCGGCGGGTCTCGGGCGAAGGCGTCGGCTGATTCCCATATTCCGCGAGCGAGCCGGCGCGGACCATGACCCGCAGGCCCGGACTGTCGGCGGCGGCGGCCAGCAGGATCAGGAGATGGTCCAGATCGCACGTCATCGCCGGCCATTCGGCGGGATCGGGAATGCCCGGGTCGCGGCCGGTGCCGCTCGCCAGATGATAGAGGATCGTAGGGCTGGCCTCGGCAAGACACGCGCATACCTGCGGCAGATCCCCCAGATCCACTCTGTGCACGATCGCGCCGGAAGGAATGCGCTCGGCACGGGCGGCGCCTTCCGGGCGCACGAGCAGGTGCACTTCGTCGCCGCTATCGAGATGGCTTGCGGCGAGATGGGAACCGATGAAGCCGGCCCCGCCAGTGATCAGCACGCGCTCGGGCATCGGCCGGCCTCGCTTCAGCTGACGAGCACGGGTTCGGGCAGCGGCACCAGGAAGCGGCCGCCCCGCGCCACGAAGTCGGACTGCTGCTCGCGGATCTCGTCGAAGAAGTTCCAGGCGAGCACCATCAGGACATCGGGCTTCTCGTGGGCGATCGCGTCGACCGGTTTGACCGAGATCTTCATGCCGGGCGAATAGAGGCCGTGCTTCAGCGGGTTACGGTCGACCAGGAAGTCGAGCCTGTCGGGGCCGATCCCGAAATAGTTGAGCAGTGTGTTGCCCTTGGCCGGCGCGCCATAGCCGGCGATCTTCTTGCCCTGCGCCTTCAGCTCGTCGAGCATCGCGAGCAGGCGCACCCGCACGGCCTCTACCCGTTCCGCGAACCGCTCATAGGTCTCCAGATCAAGCATGCCGCCAGCAAGCTCCTCGTCGAGCATCGCCTGGACCTCGGCTGTGGGCTCGGCCGTGCCGCTCCTGCGGAAGAACACGCGCATCGAGCCGCCGTGAACGGGCAGGCGATGGACGTCGACCACGTCGAGATCGAAGAACGCGCCGAGCTTCTTCATCGACAACAGGCTGAATTCGGAGACATGCTCCTGATAGACGGTGTCGAACTCGTTGCGGTCGAGCAGCTCCTTGGCCCAGGGCACCTCGACCACGAAGGCGCCATCGTCGGCGAGCAGGCGCGTGACGCCTTCCATGAAATCGTGCAGGTCGCCGATATGGTTGAAGGTGTTGGTGGTCACGATCACCTTTGCGCGTCCATGGGCCTTGCGCACCGCATCCGCGGTGTCAGGGTCGAAATAGGCGACATGCACCTCGACGCCGCGTTCCGCCGCGGTCTCGGCCAGGTTGGCGGCGGGGTCGATCCCCAGCGTCTTCTCGCCACGCGCGTTGCATGCGGCGAGCAGCAGCCCGTCGTTGCAGCCGATATCGACGATCAGCCCGCCCGCGGCCACCTCGCCGAGCACATCGGCGAGTGCGCCGAAATGTGCGTGCATCGTCGCCGCGCCGGAGGGGACGTACAGATAATGGCGGAAGAAGTCGGGCGGGATCTGGTCGGCGATCTCAATCAGGCCGCAATTCAGGCACACCTCGGTGTTCAGCGAGAAGGTCGGCTGATCCGCGTCATACTCCTCGGGCCGGACGAACATGTTGGCCGGCGGATGCTGGCCCATCGGCAGGAACAGATAAGGCACCGGTGCGAGGCACGCGCGGCAGTGCTGCAGTCGTTCCATTTCAGGTCCTTTCAATTCATGCCACGCGCGACGTGGGCGATGCGTAGCGCTCGGCGAAGCGGCGGAAGGTTGCGTGGATATGATCGATCTGGTCGTCATTGAGGCCGTGGTGGCAGGCGATCAGGATGCCGCCGCGTGTGACCGTGTCGGCCACCGGATAGCCTTGCGGGTCGGCGCTGACTTTCAGGTTCGCCATCGCCGGCTGGCGCAGGATGTTGCCGGTGAAGACCACGCGCGTCTGGATATCGGCGTGCTCGAGCCAGATCTGGAGCTCGCGCCGGTCGAACGGCGCTTCGGGCCGGATCGTGAGCGGGAAGGCGAGCCAGCCCGTGCGCGTCCGGGGCAGCTGGTGCGGGAGGATGAACCAGTCCGGATAGCCGCCGAAGAATTCGCAGTGCCGCGCGAAGTTTCGCGTGCGCAGATCGATGTTGCGCGCCAGCTTGTCGAGCTGGACCAGCCCGAAGGCCGCGCCCATCTCCGACGGCTCCAGATTATAGCCCAGCTCCTCGAACAGGAACTTCGCGTCATAGGGGATGTCGCCCAGCGTGACGTCGAACCGGCGCTCGATCGCTTCGGACTCGACGAACAGCGACGACGACCGGCCCCACGACCGCATCAGCAGCGCGCGCCGGGCCAGCGCTTCGTCGTTCACGCACAGCATGCCGCCATTGCCGGCGGCGTTGACCACGTGCGAGCCGTAGAAGCTGGTCGTGCTGATGTCGGATCGCGCGCCCGTGCTCTCGCCGCGCAGCGTCGCGCCCAGCGTGTCCGCGCTGTCCTCGACCAGCACCAGATTGTGCCAGTCGGCAATCTCGCGGAGCCGGTCCCAATCGGGAAGGTTGCCGATCAGCGACGGGATCATCATCGCGCGGGTGCGCGGGGTGATCATCGATTCGATCAGGTCCTCGTCGATATTGTAGGTTCCCTCGCGAACATCGACGAACGCCGGCACCAGCCCGTTGCGGACGATCGGCGCGACGGTGGTGGCGAAGGTCAGCGCGGGCGTGATCACCTCGCTGCCGACGGGAAGGCGAAGCAGCTCGACCGCGAGATAGTTCGCCGACGATCCCGAATTCACCATGATCCCGTGCCGCTTCGCGAACAACGCGGCGACGCGCGCCTCCATCGCGCGGACGTGCGCGCCCATTTGCGTGGAGGTGCGCAGCACGTTGACGACGGCGGCGATCTCCTCCTCGCCATGGACGCTCTGGCCATAGTTCACGCGCATGCGGCAGCCACTCCGAATACCGGATCGAACGACGATCCGATGGGTTGCAGGGGGCGGGCGCCGCGCACATAGCGGTCGATCTGGCGCTCGCTGAGCGTCCGCAGCTCGCGATTGCCGTCGAGCGCCGCCGCATACCATTCGACGGTCATCTCGACCGCGTCCTCGAGCGTGAGGCGCGGCTGCCAGCCCAGCACCGATCGCGCCTTGGCGCTGTCGAGATGAAGGACGCGCGCCTCGGGCGGCGCATCGGCCGCATCGCCGAACAGGAATTCCGGGCTTTTGCGGCCCCAGCCGCTTGCCAGCAGCGCGGCGAGCGTCGCGACATCGACCGTCGCCTCGGGATTCGGCCCGAAATTCCATGCGCCCTCGAGGCTGCGGTCGCCCTCAGCGAGCCCGGCGGCAAGCATCAGGTAGCCCGCAAGCGGCTCAAGCACATGCTGCCACGGCCGCACGCTCAGCGGGTTGCGGATCTGCACGGGCTTGCCCGCCGCGATCGCGCGGACGATGTCGGGCACCAGCCGGTCGGCGGCCCAGTCGCCACCGCCAAAGACATTTCCGGCGCGCACCGTGGTGAGGACCGGGCTGTCCGGCTCGCGGAAGAAGGAGCGGCGATACGCCTCGACCACCAGCTCGGCGCAACCCTTCGACATGCTGTAGGGATCGCTTCCCCCGAGCCGGTCGGCCTCGCGATAGCCCCAGGGCCAGCCGCGATTCTCGTAGCATTTGTCGCTGGTCACGACGATCACGCCCCTGAGCGACGGGAACCGCCGTGCCGCTTCCAGCACGATCGCGGTGCCGACGACATTGGTCTGCAGCGTCTCGACAGGCGCGGCATAGGATGGGCGGACCAGCGCCTGCGCCGCCATGTGGATGATGAGGTGCGGGTCGCAATCCTCGATCGTTCGCTGAAAGGCCGCCTCGTCGCGAATGTCGCACACCCGGTGATCTACCAGGTCCGCAACGCCGGCGGCATCGAAGAAGCTGGGTTCGCGGCCGTGCGGGAGCAAGGCGACCGCGGTCGTGTCGGCGCCCAGCCGCCGTAGCCACAGTGCCAGCCAGCCGCCCTTGAATCCGGTATGACCGGTCAAGAGGATCCGGCGGCCAGCCAGCGCGTGGCTCAGCCGGCTTTCGTCGAACCGCGGGTCACGCATGGGCATGCGCTCCCGCCGACGGTACGGCGAGCTGCCATGGAGCGGGGGGGCTGGTGGCCCATGGCGGCGAACCGGCTACACAGAGTTGATTGAGGTGGTCCCGATCGCGGACGGTGTCCATCGGGTGCCAGAACCCGGTATGCTTGTAGGCGAACAGCTCTCCGTCCTGCGCAAGACGGCTCAGCGGCGCCTGCTCGAGCGGCTCCTCGTCCCCGCTCAGATAATCGAGGACCCCCGGCTCGAACACGAAGAACCCGCCGTTGATCCAGGTCTCGTGCTTGCGCACCTTCTCGGTGAATTCGGCGACGCGTGACCCTTCGAGCTCGAGATTGCCGAACCGCGCCGGCGGCTGCACCGCGGTCACCGTCGCGAGCTTGCCGTGCGCGCGGTGGAACGCCAGCAGCGCTGAGATGTCGATGTCGCCCACGCCGTCGGAATAGGTGACCATGAAGGTGCCGCCCTCGAGCCAGTCGCGCAGCCGGCGCAGACGCCCGCCGGTCATGGTGTGCTCGCCGGTGTCGACCACCGACACGTTCCAGTCGAGCGAGCGGCATTGCCGCAGCGCGATATGGCCGTTTCCGATCGCGACCGTGAAGTCGTTGCTCATGAAGTGGAGGTCGTGGAAGAACTGCTTCAGCAGCATCATCTTGTAGCCGCACGCGACGACGAAATCGGTGACGCCATGCTGCGCATAGATGTCCATGACATGCAGGATGATCGGCTTGCCGCCGACTTCCACCATCGGCTTGGGCACGCGGACGGTTTCTTCCGACAGGCGCGAGCCCAGCCCGCCCGCCAACAATACGACCTGCATCGCACCGCTCCTCCCGTGCCAGACCGGGCATGCCGGACTGGTTTGCGCAGAGTAGGGAAGCTGCGGCGGGAAGCGATTCGGGCATCGGGATTACCCACCACCCAATCGTAGTAGCCGCGCCTATGCCAAAGGTGCCGCGCGGGCCGCGTCCCGTTGGCGCGCATGGCAAGCCGGGCCATTCTCGCGGCGCTTCATATGCGCTCCGCCAGCGCAACCACCGCCATCCAAGGGTCGGGCGCGGCGCGGTTCGGGCCGGGCGGCTATCTGGGCTTGCACGCTCCGCCGCCGGGCCAGCCGGTCCAGCCCGGTCCGCGCAGCACCTGCCCGGGCCGCGCCTGCGTCGGCTCGCCGCCGCGCAGCGCCGCGGTGCCGTTGACGAACACGTCGCGCACTCCGGTGGCGAGCGCCCAGGGGTTCTCGACCGTCGCGCGATCGGCGACCGTCTTCGGATCGAACACGACGACATCGGCATAATAGCCGGGCTTGAGCGAGCCGCGCTCGCGCAGCGCGAGGTTGGCGGCGGGCAGCGCGCTCATCCGCCGCACCGCCTCGGCGAGCGAGAGCCGCTTCTCGTCGCGGCTGTACTTTCCGAGCACGCGGGCGAAGGTGCCATAGGCGCGCGGGTGCGGGCGGGATTTGAGGAACGCGCCTTCGGGCGCCTGCGCACCCGCATCGGAGCCGAAGCTCATCCACGGCAGCGACGTGGCGCGCGCGACGTTCTTCTCGTCCATCAGCCGATAGAGCGTGCCGACGCGGCTGCCGTCCTCGATCACCAGATCGAGGATCGTGTCCTCGGGCGTGGTGCCGCGCATCGCCGCGATCTGCGCGATCGTCTTGCCCGACAGCGGCTTCAGCTTCTCGTTCTTGAAGCCGACAGCGATCATCCCCCCGGCGCCGCCCGCGGCACGGTACATATTCTCCCAGCCTACGCCGGGCGCCTTCATCTCGGCGATGACGCGCGCGCGGATCTCAGGCTTGCGCAGCTGCTCGATCCATGCCTCCAGCCCGCCCGACTGGACCCAGGTCGGCATCGCCGCGTCGAGCCCCGTGCCCGCGATGTCATAGGGGTACATGTCGGCGGTGACCTTCAGCCCCTCGCGCCGCGCCGCCTCGACGCGCGCGATCGCCGCGTCGATCTTGTGCCAGTTGTCGCGCCCGGCTTGCTTGAAGTGATAGATCTCGGCGCGCGCGCCGGTGGCGCGGGCGATTGCGATCAGCTCGTCGATCGCCTCGAGCAGCCGGTCGCCCTCGGAGCGCATGTGGCTGATATAGCCGCCGTCGCAGCGCGCGGCCTCCTCGACCAGCGCGATCAGCTCGGGCGTCTCGGCATAGCTGGCGGGGGCGTAGATCAGCGACGATCCGACCCCGAGCGCGCCCTGCCGCATCTCCGCCGCGACCAGTGCGCGCATCCGCGCGAGCTGGCCTGCGTCGGGATCGACATCACCCTCGCCCAGCACGTTGGTGCGCACCGTCGCCGCGCCCACGTAAGAGGCGACATTCTGCGATACGCCGCGCTTCGCCAGCCAGTCGAGATACTCGCCGAGGCTGGTCCATTCGACGTTGAAGCGCAGGTCGCTCTGGCGGCGGACCATGTCCGCTTTCATCGCCGGGGTGAGCGGCCCCATGCTCTCGCCCTCGCCGAACACCTGCAGCGTCACGCCCTGCTTGAGCTCGCTCAGGCCCCGGCCGTCGGCGATCAGCGATTCGATCCCCCAGCTCAGCATGTTGATGAAGCCCGGCGCGATCGCCATGCCGCTGGCATCGATCACCGTTCTAGCCTTGCCGGGCGCCCTGGGGCCGACATAGACGATGCGCTCGCCGCGGATCGCCACGTCGCCTTTCACGCCGGGCTTGCCGCTGCCGTCATAGATGGTGCCGCCGCGCAGCATGACGTCATAGGCCGGCGCCGACTGGCGGGGTGCGCTTGCCGCCGGCGCCGGCACGGGGGTGGCGGTGACCGGAGCGCCGGCCAGCGCGGCAAGCGATACAAGTGCCAGTCCGAACCGTTTCCGCATCATCGTCACTCCCCGATTGTCGTCAGTTCATCCTGTCAGCGCAGGCATGCCTCCACCAGAGCCTCAAAAGCCGCGCCGCCGCGGATCGGGTCGGCGGCGGGCAGGCCGTAACGATCCGCCACGCGCGCGATCTCGTCCGCGGCGGCGGCTGCATCCATCGCCGCGGTGTTGAGGCTGATTCCGGCGCAGCGCACGTCCGGGTTGGTCAGCCGTGCCGCGCCCAGATAGGCGTCGATCGCCACATCGAGCGCGGGCAGCGGGTAGCTGGGCCGCCCGAGGATCGCCGTGCGCCCCGGCATGTGGCACAGCACGATCACATCGGGCTGGCTGCCATGAACCAAGCCCAGCGTGACCGCGGCGTAACTCGGGTGGAACAGCGACCCCTGTCCCTCGATCAGGTCCCAATGATCTGCCGCCGCCGCGGGACTGAGCAGCTCGGCCGCGCCCGACACGAAATCGGAGACGACAGCGTCGATCGGGATGCCGCCGCCGGCGATCAGGATGCCGGTCTGCCCTGTCGCGCGGAAATCGCTCGGCACGCCGCGCGCGGCAAAGGCGCGGGCCAGCGCCAACGCGGTGTACTTCTTGCCGAGCGCGCAATCGGTGCCGACGGTCAGCAGCCGCTTGCCGCTGCGCTTGTCGCCGGTGCCGACCGGAATGCCCGCGGGCGGGACGCGCACATCGTGCAGCTTCACGCCATAGCGCTCGGCTGCCGCAGCCATGGCGGGATGATCGGCGAGGCGGCCATGCATCCCGCTCACCAGATCGAGCCCGGCGCCCATCGCTTCGACCAGCGGCGCGACCCAGCTGTCGGCGATCGCGCCGCCGGGATTGGCGACCCCGATCACCACCGAACGCGCGCCAGCGGCGACGGCGTCTGCGGCGGTCATCCGCGGCAGGCCGGCGCTCACCACCGTCCCGGCAAAGGCAAGCTCGCCGACACAGCGGTCGCGCGCCCATTCGGCGAGGCCAAGACCCGTCTTGGCATAGCCTGGCTCGGGGAGGTCGCCGAGGAACAACAGATACGGGGCAGGCAGTTCAAGCGAAGGCGGCTGCATCCTTGCCTCCCCACACCAGGGGTGAAATCTCGACGTGGCCGTGGCGATAGTGCGCGGCGACGTCACGGTCCCGGCCGAGCAGCAGCGGGCCGTCGAGATCGACGACGTCGCAATATTGCCCGACGACATAGGCCGGTGCCATCGACCAGGAGGTGCCGAGCATGTTGCCGACCATGACCTTGAGGCCCAGCACCGATGCCTGCTTCGCGATCTCCAGCGCCTCGGTCAGCCCGCCGCACTTGTCGAGCTTGATGTTGACCATCTGATAGCGGCCGATCAGCGAGGGCAGATCGGCAAGGCTCTGCGCGCTCTCGTCCGCGGCGAGCGGGATGCGCGACTTGAGACCGTCTAGCGTCGCGTCGAGGCCCACCGGCACCGGCTGTTCGAGCAGCGCCACGTCAGCCTCCAGGAGCACGGGAAGCAGCGCCTCGGTCGTCGCGCGGTTGAGGCCCTGGTTGGCATCCACCCCGATCCATGCCTTGGGGCAGGCCGCGCGCACCGCGCGCACCCGATCGGCATTGGACGGGTCTTCGGTCAGCTTGAGCTTGAGCGCAGGAACCGGGCCGTAAGCGAGCGCCTGCTGCGCCATCGCCTCAGGCGTGTCGGCGCCGACGGTGCACACGGTGACCAGCGGGCGCGGATCGCTGATCCCCGCCAGCGCCATCACCGTCGTGCCCTGCTGCCGCGCCTCCAGCTCCCACAGCGCGCAATCGACCGCGTTGCGCGCGCCGCCCGGGGGCAGCAGTTGGGCGAGCTCGGCGCGGGTGATCCCCGCCTCGATCGCGTCGCGCACCGCCTCGACCTCATGGATCATCTTTGCCGGGGTATCGTCGCAATAATAGACGCCCGCACCCTCGCCGCGGCCGATGTGCTCGCCGTCGGAAAGTTCGACGATCAGGAGCGGCACGCTCGTCCATACCTTGCCGGTGATACGGAACGGGCTGTGCGTCGCCCATTCCTCCAGCCTCGTCGTCAGTTTCAATCTGGTCACTTGAGTTGCGCTCCCGGCGCCGCGCAGGCACCCTTCAGAACCGAACCCGGCCTGGCGCCGGTCACCTTGCCGCCGGCCAGCACCAGCTGGCCGTTGACGATCACATCGTCGATTCCGACCGGCGAAACGGTGGGCTGGTCGAATGCCGCCCGGTCGTCGAGCTTGTCATAGTCGAAGACCGTGACGTCCGCCCGCAGCCCCTCGCGCAGCACGCCGCGATCGGTGAGGCCCATGCGGTGCGCGGGCCAGGAGGTCATCTTGCGCACCGCATCCTCCAGCGTCAGCACCGGGCGGCGCTTCACATATTCGGCGATGGCGCGCGCGGCGTTGCCATAGGCGCGCGGGTGGGGCAGGCCGAGGCCATCGATCTGGCCGAACACCTCGGCCGCGCCGGCATCGCTGCCGATCGAGACCCAGGGCTGCTTGAGCGCCAGCTCGATGTCGCGCTCGTCCATCATGAAATAGAGCGCGACCGCACGCTTGGGCAGCGCGGCCAACATGATGTCCCACGCGATGTCGGCGGGATCGGCATTGCCCTCGGCCTTGGCGATCTCGGCGAGCGACTTGAACCGGTATTTGTCCCAGCGCGGATTGTGCGCGTTGCCCAGTACGATCTTGTCCCAACCGCCGGCCGAGACGACCATGTTGGTCCAGCCCGGCTGCGGACCGGCGGCGATGTCGCGCTTCATCTTCGCGCGCTGCGCCGGGTCATTGAGCAGCTTCACCGCCTCGGCAAAGCCCTTCTCATACACCCAGTTGGGCGCGATGATCTCAAGACCCGTGCCGGCAAAGGGATAGAGATACATGTCCGCCGCGACATCGACGCCGCGGGCGCGCGCATCGGCGATCAGCTTCACCGCCTGCGGCATCAGCTGGCCGAATTTGGGCGCCCAGGCCGCCTTGAGGTGAAAGATCTCGACCTTCACCCCGGCGCGCTCGCCGATCGCGATCGCTTCCTTGATGCCGTCGAGCAGCCCTTCGCTCTCGTCGCGCATATGCGTCGCATAGACCGCGTTACACGGGGCTGCGGTCTTGACGATCTCGACCAGCTCGTCCGTGGTCTGGAAGCTGCCGGGCGGGTAGATCAGCGCGGTGGCGAGGCCCAGCGTGCCCGCATTCATCGCGGTGCGCACCTTGGCCTTGATCTGCGTCATCTGCTCGGGGGTCGGCGCGCCCGCGGCATCGCCCATCACCTCGCGCCGCGCCTGCGTCGGCGAATAATAGGTGCCGAAATTGACCGCGATCCCCTTGGTCTCCAGCTCCTTGAAATAGGCCGTGACCTGATCGGCGGGAACGGGAGTGCCGCCTTCGCCCGCGATCAGCGTGGTGACGCCGGTGCGCAGCTTGTTCTCGGCGATGCCGTTGGTGCGCAGCACGCGGCCCGACTGGTCCATCATGTCGATCCAGCCCGGCGAGACATAGCGGCCGCGCGCATCGACCTCCTGCCTGCCCTTGCCGGCGACCTTGCCGATCCGAGCGATGCGGCCGTCCTTGATCGCCACGTCGGCGGAGACCCAGGGATTGCCGGCGCCGTCGAGGACGCGCCCGCCGCGGATCACGATGTCATATTCGGGTGCCGGTTCCTGCCCGTGCACCGGCGCGACCGCGATGGCTGCCGCGGCCGCCGCGGCGAAAATGTGCAGCTTCATGCGCCACTCCCCTGTTCGCGATTCGCGTCAGCCCGAATCGCCACGAAAGCATTGCTAGCCGCTGATTTTCATTTTGGAAAGTATTCTACTTTGAGAAACTCGCGGCTCAGCTCGGCCGTGACCAGCGCGGCGCGCTGCCGTCCGCCGAGGGATCCTCGCCCTTCCGCGCGGCGGCTTCCGCGATCAGCTCGTCCTGAAGATGCTCGTCGCCCGATGCGCATACCACCAGCATGACCGCTTCGTCATGGCCAGGCGCCACCAGATAGGCATGGCCCATGGTGCTGTCGATATAGACACCCTCGCCTTCATGCAGCGTCACCGGCTCGTAGAATTCGGTGTGGAGCACGGCCGCGCCCTTGATGACATAGGCGAATTCCTCGCCGCTGTGCCGCACCAGCTCTCCGAATTCCTCGAGCGTCCTCGAGGTCACGCGCGCATGGATCGGGATCATCCGGCGGTTGCGCAGCTCGCCGGAGAAATAGCTGTACTCGTAATTGTTAGTGGTGATGCGGATCGCGCGGTCGAGCGTCGCCAGGCTGCGCCGCCCGGTGACGACCGGCGCGCCCTGCTTCGGCGCCGGCTCGGCGAACAGGGCCGTCAGCGGGATGTTGAGCGAGCGCGCGAACTGCTGGAGCTTGTCGTAGCTCAGCGTGAGCTTGTCGTTCTCGATCTTCGACAAGGTCGACAGCGGTATGCCGACGGCATTGCTCATATCCGACAATTTCCATCCGCGCTCCTGGCGCAGGCGTTTGACGATGGTTCCAAGGCTTGGTGTCATTTGTCAGCTATTTAGCACAGATTTGCGGATTTGAAATCGGTTCCGGTGGGGCTGCTGCATCGGGAATGGAAGTTTCACGGCCACCTGCACGCCATGTCATTTTCTGTCTTGACGAAATTCTCCGATAAGAGAACAACTACCAGCCCAGAACTCAGAGAGTCGCGGAACGAGCGGCTCCATTGCCGCACAGGGATACGGTTTTCACGAATCGAAAATAGGGGACACGCAATGGCGGAGACGATGGGCATGCGGCGCGGCAGCTGGAAGCGCCGGATCATGGCGGGCGCGGCGTTCGGCCTGCCGCTGGTTCTCCCGAGCTTCGCCTTGGCGCAGGCGGCCTCCGAGGAAGAGCCCGAAGAGGTGATCGTCACCGGATCGCAGATCGCGCGCACCGGCTTTGACACGCCGACGCCCGTCACCGTCGTCGGCATCGCCGATCTCGATCGCGTCGCGGCGCCCAACATCGCCGATGCGCTCAACCAGTTCCCCGCGCTCAAGCCCAGCGTCACGCCGGAAGCCACGACCAACCTGTCCAAGCTGTCGGCGGGCAATTATCTCGACCTGCGCGGCCTCACCTATCTGCGCACGCTGACGCTGGTCGACGGCAAGCGCCCGACGCCGTCGTCGCCGGAAGGCGTGGTGAACGTCAACAACATCCCCCAGGCGATGATCTCGGGCGCCGAGGTGGTGACGGGCGGCGCGTCGGCCGCCTATGGCTCGGACGCGGTTGCCGGCGTGGTCAATTTCAAGATCGACCACAAGCTTCAGGGCGTGCGCGGCAACGCGCAATACGGCATCAGCGACTATGGCGACAACAAGAGCTATCTCGCCTCGATCGCCGCGGGCACCAAGTTCGCCCAGGGCCGCGGTCACATCATCGTCGGCGCCGAGGCGGCGGGGAGCAAGGGCATCCTCGACTATGGCGCGCGCGAATGGGGCGACTATGCCGTCATCGCCAACCCCGCGAGCACGCCGACCAACACCGCGCCGACCTATATCCTGGTCAACCAGCCGCGCAGTTCGAACACTTCCTATGGCGGCCTGATCAACAGCGCGACCGGCGCCAACGGCACCGCGCTGCTGCGCGGCATCCAGTTCCTGGGCAACGGCCAGACCGGGCCGTTCAACTATGGCACCAACCAGACCGCCAACGCGCACCAGGGCGGCGACGGCGTTTGCGGCATCTGCGACGCCGTGCTGAAACAGCCCTACAAGCGCTGGGCCGCCTATGGCGCGGGCGAGTTCGAGTTCGATACCGCCGCGACGCTCTACGCCAGCTTCGGCTATGCCCGCTCGGACATCGAGAACGCGCCGTCGATCACCGCCAACGACCAGATCACGATCCAGCGTGACAATGTCTTCCTGCCGGGCTCGATCCGCACGATCCTCGATGCCAATCCGGACATCACCAGCTTCGTGATGGGCCGCGCGATCAACGATTATGCGCGCGGCTATATCAACAAGATGACGTGGAACTGGCAGGCCATCGCCGGGCTGCGCGGCAAGCTCGGCGGGTCGTGGAGCTACGACGTCTCCTACACCTATGGCAAGGCGCGCGACTATACCGACTTCGCCGGGGCGCGGATCACCGCCAACTGGCGCAACGCGCTCGATGCGGTCGACAATCCCGCGACGCCGGGCGTGGTCGATCCGATCTGCCGCTCGACCATCGCCAATCCCGGCAATGGCTGCGTCCCGCTCAACCTGTTCGGCGTGGTTGCGCCGGGCGCGCAGACGGCCGCGCTCGACTATATCACCGGCGATTCGATCCGCGACTGGCAGATGAAGCAGCAGACCGCGGACCTGATCGTTCGCGGCAACCTCTTCTCGCTTCCCGCCGGTCCCGTCGGCTTCGCGGGCGGCGTCCACTGGCGCAAGTTCGAGGTCGATGTCCTCGCCGATCCGCTCTCGGCCAGCCGTCCGGGCGGCGCGACGGTGTTCCGCGTCGGCAACACCATCCCCTTCTCGGGTGCCGAGGAGGTCAAGGAGGCGTTCGGCGAGCTGCTGATCCCGATCCTCGCCGATCAGGACTATGCCAAGAATCTCGAGCTCAATCTCGCCGGCCGCATCACCGACTATGAGACGTCGGGTCAGGTCGAGACGTGGAAGATCGGCGTCAACTATGCGATGACCGACTTCCTGCGCTTCCGCGCCACGCGCTCGCGCGACATCCGCGCGCCCAACATCCAGGAGCTGTTCGCGGCGGGGCAGACGCTGATCTATCCCATCACCGACAGCGCGCGTGCGAACGAGAATTACACGGTCTCGACCACCCAGGGCGGCAACCCGTTCCTCAAGCCCGAGATCGCCGATACGCTGACGCTCGGCATGATCGTGTCGCCGACCCGCGACCTGCGCTTCTCGATCGACTATTACGACATCAAGATCGAGGGCGCGATCGCCGCTCTCAGCGCGCAGCAGATCGTCACCCGCTGCAACAATGGCGACGCCGCGACCTGCGCGCTCATCACGCGCGAGCCTGCAGCCGGCGGTACTCCCGGCCTGATCTCGGGCATCCGCCTAGCTCCCGCGAACTTCCAGTCGATCATGACCGCAGGTATCGACTTCGAGGCTTCCTACCGGACCGATCTGTGGAACGGCAGCCTCGATCTGCGCGTGCTCGCCAACTACATCAACAAGCTCGAGTTGATCGGCGATGGCGGGGTGAAGACGATCCTCGCGGGCACGCTGTCGCAGACCTTCATCGACGGCGTGAACGGGTCGCCCAACCTGCGCGTCACCAGCTCGGCCAGCTACAGCACCGACACCTATCGCGTGAACTTGACCGGCCGCTGGATCGGCGGCGGCCTGATCACCCGCGACACCACCGTCACCAAGCCATACGGCACCCCGATCAGCGACAAGATGCACGGCAATGGCCGCTTCTATCTCGACCTGTCGGGTGAGGTGACGCTGTTCCGTCCCACCGGCGGCAAGAGCAAGGTCGCGGCCTATGGCTCGATCCTCAACCTGCTCAACACCGATCCGCCGATCCTCGGCTATGACTGGGCCACTGCGCGGCACCTCTACGACGTGATCGGCCGGCAATTCACCGCGGGGGTGCGCTTCAGCTTCTGACGGACGACAAGAAGACAGATCGAAAAGGGGAGACTGCGTGTGCGCGTGAACTTTCGGACAGGCCGGATGCTGGCTCCCCTTTCGCTGCTGTGCCTTGCCGCGCCACCGCTGATCCCCGCCGCCGGCGCCCAGGCCACACAGGCGCCGGCGGCACCCATTCAGACAAAGCTCGAAACCGCCTTCGCGGCGCTCGCCAAGCAGACCGACGGCACCGTCGGGGTGGCGGTGCAGCGGATCGGCGGCGGGCCGTTGCTCACGCTCAATGCCGGGCAGACCTTCCCGATGGCGAGCACCTTCAAGATCGCGGTCGCCGGTGCGATCTTCGACCGGATCGACCGGGGCGAGCTGAAGCTCGACACGATGGTCACCGTCGACCCCGCTGTGATCGTCAACTCGGCGGGGATCGCCGAGCAGATGAAGCATCCCGGCGTCGCATTGTCGGTACACAATCTGCTCGAGCTGATGCTGACGCGCAGCGACAATACCGCGACCGACGTGATGGTCGCCCAGGCGGGCGGGCCGGCGGCAGTGACGGCCTGGCTGCGCAAGGTGGGCGTGACCAGCGGCCAGCGTGTCGATGCCGATACCGCGCGGCTGATCTATCGCGCGCTCGACATCACCCCGGGGCCGGGCACCTTCCGCGAGAGTATCGACCGCGCCTTCGCCGCCGATCCGGCGAAGCGCGACATGGACCAGAAGCGAATCCCCAATGCGCCGTTCAATGCCGATCCGCGCGATGCCTCGACCCCCGAAGCGATGCTTCAGCTGCTGACGATCATCCAGTCGGGCAAGGCGCTCAGCGCATCGAGCACCAGAGAGCTGATCGCGATCATGGAACGCTGCATCACCGGTGAGAAGCGCTTGAAGGGCCTGCTCCCGCCCGGCACCGTGGTTGCGCACAAGACCGGCACGCTGATGAGCATCGCCAACGATGTCGGCATCGTCACCCTGCCCGACGGCGGCAAGTTCGCCATTGCGGTGTTCGTGAAGGGCGATACCAAGGGCGTCGACACGCAGGAACGCGTGATCGCCGAGATCGCGCGCACCGCTTACGATTATTACCTTCTGGGCGGCCAGTGATCCGCGCCCTGATGGCGGCGGCGCTGATCTGCGCCGCGCCCGCCGCTGCGCAGCCCGCCCCGCTGGGAGCAATCGACATCCAGCCAAATTCTCAATCCTCCCCCGCTAGGGGGAGGTGGCACGCGAAGCGTGACGGAGGGGGAGGACACGGCCACGTGCGTGGGGTTTCCTCCCCCTCCGTCAGCCTGCGGCTGACACCTCCCCCTGGCGGGGGAGGATTGAGAAGTGAAACTCTATCCGCCCCGGCTCCGGTCACTGCCTCGATCGAGGCGGCG
Source organism: Sphingomonas sp. (assembly GCF_036402235.1). Classification (GTDB taxonomy): domain Bacteria; phylum Pseudomonadota; class Alphaproteobacteria; order Sphingomonadales; family Sphingomonadaceae; genus Sphingomonas. Next base: position 96,557 of record NZ_DASWTG010000089.1, read on the forward strand.
GCGCAGGCCGAGCTTGCGGACAAGGAAATCCCCTCGATCGCGGTCGCGCTGATCGATCGTAGCGGGGTGGTCTGGTCGCGCGCCTGGGGCAATGCCGATGCGGAGGGCACGGTACCCGCCACCCCCGCGACGCTCTACCGCGCCGGATCGGTCAGCAAGCTGTTCGCCGATGTCGCGGTGATGCGGCTGGCCGAGCAGAGCAAGCTCGATCTGGACGCGCCGGTGACGCGCTACCTTCCCGACTTCCGCCCGCAGAATCCGTTCGGCGGCGCGATCACGCTGCGCCAGCTGATGACGCATCGCAGCGGACTGGTGCGCGAATCGCCGCGCGGCCATTATTTCGACGACGACGCGAAAGGGCAGGCCGACGCGGTCGCCAGCCTCAACGCGACGCGGCTGGTCGCCGCCCCCGGCGCGATCACCAAATATTCCAACGCCGGCATCGCCGTGGTGGGTGAGGTCGTCGCGCGCGTCACCGGCAAGCCCTACGCGCAGGCGGTCGTCGATCTGGTGCTGCGTCCGCTCGGCATGGCTTCGAGCGGGTTCGATCGCGCCACGCTGCCTACCCCGGTGGCCTTCTCGCAGATGGCAAGCTTCGACGGCGGGCGCTGGCCTGCGCCGCCGCTCGAGCTCGGCACGCCTGCCGCGGGCAGCCTCTACACCAACACCATCGACCTCGGCGCCTTCGCTCGCGCGATGCTCAATGACGGCGGCAAGGTGTTGCGCCCGGCGAGCCTCGCCGAGATGTGGCGCAAGCAATATGGCAAGACTGGACCCCGCGCCTTCGGGCTCGGCTTCGTGCTCGGCACGCTCGATGGCCAGCGCACCGTCGGCCATGGCGGCGCGGTCTATGGCCATGTCGCCAGCCTGCAGCTGATGCCCGATGCCGGGATTGGCGTCGTCCTCTTCGCGACGGTCGATTCCGGCACCGCGGCGCAACGGATCGGCACGCACGCGCTGCGCAGCTGGCTCGCCGCGCGCGAAGGCCGCCCGCTCCCCGCCTGGCAGCGCAGCACCGCGATCATCGGCGATGAAGCGTCTCGTCTGAGCGGCCGCTTCGAAAATGGCGGCGACAGCCTCAACCTGCGCGTGTTCGACGGCCGGCTAGTGCTCGATGCGCCCGAGCTGGCCGGCGAGCTGCGCCGCATCGGCAACCGCTATGTGCTCGACGATGCGCAGCTCTGGCGCGAGGGCGTCGCGGTTGCGCCCGACGCCAGCTGGGTCGAGCTCGACGGCCGCCGCTTCACCCGCGCGCAATGGCGCCGCCCGCCGCCGCCCGATGCCGAACTCGCCGCGCTGATCGGCGAATATGGCTGGGACTATAATGTGCTGCGCATCTACCAGCGCGACGGCAAACCCTATGTCCGCATCGAATGGGTCGACTGGCTTCCGCTCACCCGCGTCGGCGCGGATCACTATGCCTTCCCGCAGGGTCGCGGCCTCTATCCGCTCGAGGCGCTGACCTTCGAGCGCGATGCCGCCGGCAAGGTCACCGCCGCAAAGCTTGGCGCGATCCGTTTCCCCCGCCGCGACTTCGGCGCCGAGAGCGAGGCTGCGATCCGCAAGTTGATGGCGACCGGCATCGCAGGCGTGCGCGAAGCGGCTCGACATGCGACGCCCCCCGTCGAGCCGGAACCCAAGGCCAAATCCGATCTCGTAGCGATACAGTCGCTCGATCCCGCGATCCGGCTCGACGTCCGTTATGCCGGGACCAACAACTTCCTCGGCCAGCAGATCTACGAGCGGTCGGGCGCGTTCCTTCAGCGTCCGGCGGCCGAAGCATTGGCGCGGATCAATAAGTCCCTCGCGCCGCAGGGTTTCGGCCTGCTGGTCCATGACGCCTATCGTCCCTGGTACGTCACCAAGATGTTCTGGGACGCGACCCCGCCCGCCAATCGCGTGTTCGTCGCCGACCCCAGCCAGGGCTCGCGCCACAATCGCGGCGCGGCGATCGACCTGACGATGGTCGAGCTCGCGACCGGTAAGCCGATCGTCACCACCGGGCGCTACGACGAATTCTCCAGCCGCTCCTATTCCAACTATGTCGGCGGCAGCGACGAGCAGCGCTGGCTGCGCGAAGTGCTGCGCCGCGCGATGGAGGCCGACGGCTTCACCGTCTATCCGCAGGAATGGTGGCATTTCGACCGGGACGGCTGGCAGCGATACCCGATCGGCAACGCAAGCTTCGAGGAGTTGGCGAAGTGAGCGCGGTGTCGGCGATCAACCGCTTCCTCCTCCCCGGCTTTGCGTTCAAGGCGGTGGTGATCGGTGGCGGCTATGCGACCGGGCGCGAGCTGGTCGAATTCTTCATGCCCGCGGGGCCGGTGGGCGGGCTGTGGGGCATGCTGCTCGCGATGGTGATGTGGAGCGTGATCTGCGCGATCACCTTCCGCTTCGCCTATGCGGTTGGCGCGACCGACTATCAGAGCTTCTTCCGGCCCTTGCTCGGCCGCTTCGACGTCGCGTTCGAGATCATCTATTTCGGCTTCCTGATCCTCGTCCTGTCGGTGTTCGGATCGGCGGCGGGCGCGATCGGCGCGGCGCTGTTCGGGCTGCCGCACATCGCCGGCACGCTCGCCCTAGTCGTGTCGGTGCTGGCAGTGTGCGCGGCAGGCCAGAGCGCCGCGGAGGCGGTGTTCAAATATGTCTCCGTCCTGCTCTACGGCGTCTATGCGATCTTCCTCGTGCTGGTGCTGTGGTTCTACACGCCGCAGATCCGCGCGGGCTTCGCCATGCCGGTGCCGACCGACGGCTGGTTTATGGGCGGCGTCACCTATGCCTCCTACAACGTCATCGGCGCGGTGCTGATCCTTCCCGTGCTGCGGCATCTGCGCAGCAGGCGCGACGCGGTCGTGTCGGGTCTGCTCGCGGGGCCGCTGGCGATGGCGCCGGCGATCGCCTTCTTCGTCTGCCTCACCGGCTTCTATCCCCGCATCGTGAACGAGGAACTGCCCTCGAACCACGTCCTCGACGCGCTCGGCAGCCCGCTCTTCCACTTCGCCTTCCAGGCGATGGTATTCTTCGCTTTGCTGGAGTGTAGCGTCGGATTTGTGCAAGCATTCAACGCCCGGATCGATGCCGCCTATCAACGGCGCGGGAGGGCGATGCCGCGATCGGTGCGTGTCGCTGTCCCCGCGGCGGTCACGATCGGATCGGTGTTCATCGCCAGCGCCATCGGCCTCGTCGCGTTGATTGCCAACGGCTATCGCGCGATGGCGATCGCTACGCTCATCGTGTTCGTGTTGCCGCTGCTGACGCTAGGTGTCTGGCGGCTGCGGCACCGGCGGGGCGCAGACTAGGCCGCAGCTTCCGCCGGTTCCGCGACGGGCGTCGGCTCACGCCCGACCGCCCCTTCCATCCGCGCGACGATCGTGCAGACGGTCAGGTTCGCGCAGGCGCTGGGCACGGTGCGGGTCATGTCGAGCAGCCGGTCGAACGGCAGGATAAAGCCGACCAGCAGCGCCGTCTGCTCGGGCGTGACGCCGACGGTTGGCAGGACGGCGGTCAGCATGAACAACGACGCCGAGGGGATCGGCGCGGTGCCGAACGCGGTCAGCGCCCCGACGAACAGCAAGGTCAGGAACACGCCCGCATCGATCTGCACGCCGAACGCCTGCAGCGCGAAGACGCTGAGAAGCCCGACATACATCGCCGTGCCGTCCTTGCCGATGCTCGCGCCCAGCGGCAGCGTCGTCGAGGCGATCGCGCGGTCGATCCGCAGCCGGTCGCACGCGACGCGCAGCGCGACGGGCAGGGTGGCCGAGGAGGAGGCGGTCGAGAAGGCGACCGCGAGCGCATCGGCGATGCTACGGAAGAAGCGCGGGACCGGCATGCCCGCGCCCCAGCGGATCAGCGGCGCATGGACCAGCAGCATCTGAAGCAGCGAGGCGATCGCCACCGCCGCCGCAAGCAGGCCGATATGGGTGAACACGGCAAGGCCGTTGGCGGCGACCGCGCCCGCGATCAGCGCGAACACGCCGAAGGGCGTCACCTCCATCACGATGCGGATGACCTGGAACAGCACCGCGGAGAGCGACTGGAGGAATCCCGCGACCGGCTTGCCCGCATCGCCCGCCGCGATCACGCCTGCGCCCAGCAAGGTCGCAGCGAACAGGATCGCCAGCATGTCGCCATCGACCATCGCCTGCAGGATGTTGAGCGGCACGATCCCGACCAGCTGCTCATAGACGGTCTTGGCGGCCCCCAGGTCGCGTGGCGCGGCGCCACCGACATTGGCACCGGCGCCCGGCTCGAGCAGGATGCCGATCGTCATGCCGATGGCGACCGCCGCGAAGGTGGTCAGCGCGAACAAGCCCACGGTGCGTAGGCCCACCGATCCTAGCCTCCTGGTATCGCCGAGCGCGGTGATGCCCGACGCGATGCTGATGAACACGATCGGCACCACCAGCATCCGGATCAGCCGCACGAACAGCTCGCCCAGGATTGCGACCTTGGGCGCGGCCGCGGGCCACAGCAAGGCGAGCAGCAGCCCGCACGCCATGCCCAGCACGACGCGCTTCCACAGCGCGATCGCGAACCATGCACGCACCACGCTCATGCGCGGCACATCGCGTTGGCCGGGCGTGCGATCATCTCGGGTCACCTTCATGTCAGGATGTAGGGAGCGCGTTCATGGAATGTTGCTGCAGTAGAACGAACTGCGTCTCGTCAGGCAAGGCCGGGGCGCAGCCGAACCTGTGCATATATGGCGGGCCGGCATAGCCCGGGGCTATGGCCCGGCTCCCAATTTTCTATTGGCGAAACCGGCGGTTTCCCGTTCAACCCGATCATCTTTCGGGGAACCCAATCACCTATGAGCCAGCCGCCCTATCTGCTTTACATCGCCCAGGCGACCGATCCGATCTCTGCCAAGACGGCGCGGGGGATCGCGGTGTGGCGCCCCGAATGGGCAGTCGGGCAAGTGCGCTCGCCCGGATCGCCGATCGACCTTAGCGTGCCCGACATGGGCTTCGCCGAGGCGGTGGCGGCGGGTGCGCGGACGATGGTGCTGGGAGTCGCCAACGCCGGCGGCTTCATGGCGCCCGCGACGGTCGCCGATGTGATCGCGGCGATGGAGGCGGGGCTCGACATCGCGAGCGGCCTGCACCAGCGCCTGTCCGACCAGCCCGAGATCGCCGCGCGCGCCGCCGAGCTGGGCCGCACCCTGTGGGACGTGCGCGAGCCGCCAAAGGACCTCAAGGTCGGCAACGGCGCCCCGCGCGCGGGCAAGCGTGTGCTCACCGTCGGCACCGACTGCTCGGTCGGCAAGATGTACACCACGCTGGCGCTGGAACGCGAAATGCGTGCACGCGGCATCGCGGCCGATTTCCGCGGGACCGGCCAGACCGGTATCCTGATCGCCGGATCGGGCATGCCGGTCGATGCGGTGGTCGCGGACTTCATCTCGGGCTCGGTCGAGCAGCTCTCGCCCGCGCGCGCGGATGGCGGCTGGGACGTGATCGAGGGGCAGGGATCGCTCTTCCACCCCTCCTATGCCGGGGTTTCGCTCGGCCTGTTGCACGGTGCGCAGCCCGACGCGCTGGTGCTGTGCCACGAGGCGGGGCGCACAATCATGCGGCATATGAAGACCCATCCGGTGCCCGACCTGAAGCTCTGCCTCGAACGCAATCTGGAGGCGGCGCGGCTGACCAACCCGGACGTGATCGCGGTGGGCATCGCGCTCAACACCCAGGGGCTGGACGACGCAGCGGCGATCGCGGCGTGCAAGGCCGCCGAGGACGCGCTGGGCTTGCCTTGCTCCGATCCCGTCCGGCACGGCGTCGGACGCATCATCGACCGGCTCGGCCAATGCTTCGAGCTGTAACCGCCGGCATCGAGCAGCGCGGGCTGCATACGCCCTTCCGCATCTCGCGGGGCGCGCGCACCGCGATCGACCTGGCGGTGGTGACCATCCGCCAGAACGGCGCTGTGGGGCGCGGCGAAGGGTCGGTGACGGGGCGCTACGGCGAAAGCGTCGAGAGCGTGACGGAGCAGCTCCACGCGGCCGAGGACGCGATCGCGCAGGGCGCTGGCCGGGATGAACTGCGCGCACTGATGGCGCCCGGGTCGGCGCGCAATGCGGTCGATTGCGCTCTGTGGGATCTGGAGGCGAAGCTCGGCACCGTCGCGCAGCCCGTCGCGATCCGACCGGTCCACACCGCGCTCACGCTTGGGATCGACACGCCCGAGGCGATGGCTGCTGCCGCCCGGAAGATACGCGGGGCGGCGATCGTCAAGGTCAAGGTCGACGGCAACGAGCCTGAGGCATGCCTGCGAGCGATCCGGCCCGAAGTGCCGGGATCGCGGCTGGTGGTCGATGCCAACGAGGCATGGTCGATGGCGCAGGTCGAGGCATTGCAGCCGCTGCTCGCCGAGCTCGATGTCGAATTCCTCGAACAGCCCTTGCCCGCCGCGGAGGATGCGGCGCTCGAAGGCTTCCGTGGGCTGGTGCCGACCTGCGCCGACGAATCCTGTCATGTAACCGCCGATCTCGATCGGCTGGCGGCGCGCTATCAGATGGTCAACATCAAGCTCGACAAGACCGGTGGGCTGACCGAGGCGCTCGACCTGCTGGCCGGCGCGCGGGGGCGCGGCCTTGGCGTGATGGTCGGCTGCATGATCTCGACCTCGCTTGCGATCGCTGCGGCGTTCAGGGTCGCGGTGCAGGCCGATTGCGCCGATCTCGACGGGCCGTTGTGGCTGGCCGAGGATCGGCCGGGGGGCATCCATATGGGCGAGCATGGATTGATGTACCCGCCCGAGCCGGGATTCTGGGGGCACTGAGGCTCCCGTCATTGCCGGGCAATTTTGCTGCGCCGCGGCATGGCTGCGTGCGCACGTTTGCGTGTGATCGCTCTGGCCCTCAAATCCCGGAAAAGCGCTATAACCTGCAGCTATAGCGCCACGAAATATTTGTTCTAGATTTGTGGCGTTCCTCCCATGGATGTTGCGTCGCGACATAATCGGGGGACAGATCATGACGCTCGCCACGCAACGCATCCAAAGGAGCGCCGCGCGGCGCGCGCACCTGTCCTTCCTCGCCACCGTCTTCGTTGCGGTGCCTGCCTTCGCGCAGACCGCGCCCGCCGAACCGGCCGAGGAGCCGCAGGACATCGTCATCACGGGCTCGCTGGTCGAGCGCAGCGGCTTCGACACGCCGACGCCTGTCACCGTGATCGGCATGGACGCGATCGAGCGCGTCGCTGCCCCTAGCATCGCCGACGTGATCAACCAGATGCCGGCGGTGCGTCCGTCGCTCACCCCGACCAGCGCGGTCAATGCGGGCGGCAACACCCAGACCGGCGGCAACTTTCTCGACCTGCGCGGGCTTGGCTATGCGCGCACCATGGTGCTGCTCGATGGGCGTCGCTACGTGCCGACCAACCCGACCGGCGCGGTCAGCATCAACAACATTCCGCAATCGCTGATCGACCGCGTCGACATCGTCACCGGCGGTGCTTCGGCCGCCTATGGCGCGGACGCGGTAGCCGGCGTGGTGAACCTGCGCATCAACTCGCGCATGCAGGGCGTCCGCGCGACGCTTCAGGGCGGCGCAGCGGAGGAGGGCGACTATCGCCAAATCCTCGCTTCGGTCGCGGCGGGCACCAAAGTGACCGAACGGCTCCACCTCGTCGTCGGTGGCGAGTTCTCCGACAATAACGGCATCGGCCGGCTGTTCGATCGCGACTGGAGCGCATGCGGCCCTGGCCTGCTTGCCAATCCCAACGCGGGCGATGGCGGCCGCGGCACGCCCGAGCAGCCGCGCTTCTTCGTCACCGAATGCGGCGTGCGCAGCAGCAACGTGACTCATGCCGGCGTGATCACGGGTGCGACCTTCACCCCGGGCAACGGTTCGCCCATCACCAGCATCGTCAACCTGCCGGGCTACCTCAAGGGCATCCAGTTCTCGGACAGCGGCCAGCCGATCCCGTTCAACTTCGGCACCCAGGTCAGCTCGGGATCGATGCTCGGCGGCGACGGCCTCAACGGCGTCGGCGAGCAGGTCGGCGCGACGCCGATCACCCGATACAGCGGCTTTGGGCGCCTGACCTGGGAGGTCGGCAGCAGCTTCGAGCTGTTCGCCGAACTGTCCTATCACAAGTTCAATTCGGAGCAGGACAACATCCCGTCCAGCTTCCAGTATTCGCTGCGATCCGACTATGTCTTCCTGCCTGCGGCATTGCGCCAGACGATGACCGACAACAATGTCGCGACGATCACCGTCGGCAAGAACAATCTCGATCATTCGCGCATCCGCACCCGGTTCGACACCGACACGCTCCAGGCCGCGGTGGGCCTGAGCGGCGAGTTCGCGCCGGGGTGGAAGGTCGACGCCTATTACGCCTATGGCCGCAACTATACCGAGAATATCGGGCGCAACGTCCGCGTCACCGGCAACTACACGCTTGCGCTCGATGCGATCGATGATCCGCGCACGCCCGGTATCGTCGATCCGATCTGCCGCTCGACCATCGCCAATCCCGGCAATGGCTGCGTGCCGCTGAACCTGCTCGGCATCGTCAATCCCGGTGATCCGGCCCTGCTCTACGTGAATGGCGTCCAGCGCTTCACCAGCGACATTCGCCAGAACACGATCGCAGCCACGATACGCGGCAAGCCCTTCTCGACCTGGGCGGGGCCGGTCGCGTTCGCGATCGGCGCCGAATATCGCGACCAGGATCTGGCGGTCGACTATGATGTCCGCTCACAGGCCGGGGCTTTCGGCGCGCCCAGCCTGCCCTATTCGGGGCAGGTGCACGTCAAGGAGTTGTTCGGCGAGCTGATGGTGCCGCTGCTCAAGGATTCCCCTGTCGGCAAGCGGTTGAGCCTCGACCTCGCGGGCCGCATCACCGATTACAGCACCTCGGGTACGGTCGAGACGTGGAAGGCAGGTCTCGACTATTCGCTCACTGACTCGATCCGGCTGCGCGCCACACGATCGCGCGACATCCGCGCGCCCTCGCTCGCAGAGCTGTTCCAGCGGAGCGGCAGCTCCAACCTCAACGTCACCGATTTCGATCCGCGCTATCTGGGGCAGAGCTATCTCGTCACCGCGCTGACCGCCGGCAACCCGAACCTCAAGCCCGAAATCGCGGATACCTTCACGGCAGGCCTAGTGCTCACGCCGACCGCGGTTCCCGGGCTGCGCCTTTCGGTCGATTACTATGACATCCAGATCAAGGACGCGATCATCCAGATCACGCCCGCCGCAACGGTGCAGCAATGCTTCACCGTCAACCCCGCCGCCTGCACGTTCATCACGCGCGATGCCGCCGGCCGTATCACCAGCGTGTTCAGCGGGCCGGTGAACCTCGCCAGCGCAATGACCCGCGGCGTCGATGTCGAGCTGCAATATTCGTTGCCGGTCGGGGTGGACAGGATCACCTTCCAGGCGCTGGTCAACTACCTTATCAAGACCGAGCTGGACGACGGCATCGCGGCGGTGCGGCTCGACAACAGCATGGCGCAGTCGACGGTGGCGGCGCTCGGCGGCAACCCGCGCTGGAAGGCGAACGTCAACGCGAGCTACGTCGCGGAGGATTTCCGGCTGAGCGGCACGGCGCGCTATGTCGGCGGCGGCTATATCGACCGGACGATGACGGCGAAGGACCTCGACAAGCTGACGGTGAAGGGCCGCGTCTATTTCGACCTGTCGGGCGAAGTGACGCTGTTCAAGCCGAAAGGCGAGGGGAGCAAGGTCGCGCTGTTCGCCGCGGTGCAGAACCTACTCGACACCGATCCGCCGATTACCGGCGCGGGCGGCTATGGCACCACGCGGGGGCTGTTCGACACGATCGGCCGCCAGTTCATCGGCGGGGTCCGGCTGAACTTCTGAGCGGCATGAAATGAGGGGAGAGGGATGATGAGGTTTGGACTGACGATGCTTCCCCTGGCGGCGCTCGCGGCATGGCCTGCAGGCGCCGCCGACCCGGCTGCACCCGGCCGCATCCGCGCTGTGCTTGGGGTGGCGGACGGGGCGCAGCCGGGCTGTGCGGTCGGCATCTTCCGGAGCGGCAAGCCGGCTGAGCTGGTCAATGCGGGCCTCGCCGACGTCGCGTCCGGTCGCGCGATCGGGACGGACACGCAATTCTATGCCGCGTCGGTGTCGAAGCAGTTCACCGCGGTTGCGTTGCTGCAGCAGGTCGCGGCGGGTAAGGTGAAGCTCACCGACAGCGTCCGCAAATACATTCCCGAGCTCGCACCCTATGCCGACAAGGTGACGGTGCAGATGCTGCTCAACATGACCGGCGGGGTGCGCGATTCGCTCTCGCTGCTGGGACTCGAGGGCTATGACCGCATCTCCGGCCCGACCCGCAAACAGGCGCTGGAGGCGGTGTACCGCCAACAGGACGCCAAGTTCGAACCGGGCACGCAGTACGACTATACCAATGGCGGCTATCTGCTGCTGTCGGAGATCGTCGAGCGCGCCGCGGGCCAGTCCTTCGAGATCTATGTCAACGAAAAGGTGCTGAAACCGCTCGGAATGACGCGCAGCTTCGTCATGCTGGGCAGTCGCACCACCGATCCCGACGTCGCCAGGGGGTATGTGGTGAAGGACGGCAAGGTCACCGATGCCGACGAATATCCCCTGTTCGGCGGATCGGGCGGCCTCATCACCACGGTCGGCGATCTCGCCAAATGGGATCACGACATCGACACCGGGCACAAGGTGTGGACGCCGCAGATCAGCAAGTGGATGGCCGAACCGGGCAGGTTCCTCAACGGCGCGCCAGCGCTGCGCACCGGGCGCGGGATCGCCTATGGCAACGCGTTGCTGGTGGGCGATCACTGGTTTCACCACACCGGCGGTGCCGCGGGCTTCAAGACGCTCTACGGCCATCTGCGCGAGAAGCGCATGGGCATCGCCCTGCTTTGCAACAACGGCGCGGTCGATCCTGCGCCGCACGCCGACAAGGTGATCGCCGCGCTGAATGAGGGCCTGCCCGCGATCGGCGCGCCGAGCTCGGACGGCAGCGCGATCAACGGCGCCTATCGCAATCCCAATCTCGCCGCGACCTATTCGCTGGCGATGAAGGGCGATGCGCTGGAGGTCTCCGTGACGCGTGCCGACGGCAGCCACGCACCGGCCCGGTTACTCAAGCGCGCGCCGGACGGCAGCTTCAAGGACGACATGCTGACCCTCACCCCCGACGACGATGCGCGCGGCTTCACGCTCGAGATCCCCCGCGTCACGCTCCACTTCAGCCGGACGAACTGATGATGCGCAAAGCTCCTCTCCTCCTCGCCGCCGCGGCCATGCTTCCCGGTGCCGCGGTGGCCCCCGCGCCCACTCCTCAGGGGGCCGAGCCTCAGGCGACCGTGATCGCCGGCGGCACCATCTATGACGGCAGCTCCGCCACGCCCGTCACCGGTGATGTCGTCGTGATCGGCGATGCGATCGTCGCGGTGGGGCCGGGCGCGGGGAAGAGATATCCCGGTGCAAAGGTGATCGATGCCAGGGGGCTGGTGATCGCTCCGGGCTTCATCGATCCGCATACCCATTCGGACGCGCTGATCTGGGGCAAGACCCCGCAGGAGCGGCTGGTCGCGCCGTGGTTGATGCAGGGCGTGACCACGATCTTCACCGGCGTCGACGGCTATGGCCAGGGCGCGGGCACGGTGAAGGCGCTGCTCGACCATGCCGATAGCGGCGGGATCGGCCCCAACGTCGCGACGTTCGTCGGCTTCGGCGCGGTGCGGGTGAAGGTGCTCAGGAACGACGACCGCGCGCCGACCCCCGCCGAGCTCGACCAGATGAAGGCGCTGACCGCGCAGGGCATGTGCGAGGGCGCGTTCGGCCTTTCGACGGGGCTGTTCTACGCCCCGCAGAGCTTCTCCAGGACGCCCGAGGTGATCGCGCTCGCGCAGGAAGCGGCCAAGCGCGGCGGCATCTACGACACGCATCAGCGCGACGAATCCTCCTATTCGATCGGCCTGATGAACTCGGTCGCCGAGGCGATCGAGATCGGCCGCGCCGCGGGCCTTCCGGTCCACTTCGCGCACATCAAGGCGCTGGGTGCGGACGTGCACGGCAAGGCGGGCGAGATCGTCGCCGCGGTCGAAGCGGCTCGCGCCAAGGGCCAGAACGTCACCGCCGATCAATATCCCTATGAGGCATCCGGCTCGAGCCTGGTCGCATCGCTCGTGCCGCGCTGGGCGCAGGACGGCGGCGCGGCGGCGCTGGTCAAGCGGCTCGAGACGCCCACTGATCGCGCGCGCATCGTCGCGGAGATGGCGCCCAACCTCGTCCGCCGCGGCGGTGCCAATGCGGTGCTGCTGCGCGGCGCGGGCCAGCCCTGGGCGGGCAAGCGGCTCGACGTGGTGGCCGCGGGCTGGAAGGTCGACCCGATCGAGGCCGCGATCCGCATCATCCTTGCCGACCAGGGCCGCGGGTCGCCGATTGTCTCGTTCAACATGATCGAGCCCGACATCAAGCTGCTGATGCAGCAGCCCTGGGTGATGACCGGCTCGGACGGCTCGGCGGGGCATCCGCGCATGTACGGCACCTTCCCGACCAAATATGCCAAATATGTCGTGACGGAGAAGACGATCGATCTCGCGACCTTCATCAATTCGAGCACCGGCCGCACGGCGGATTTCTACAAGCTCGACCGGCGCGGGCATCTCAGGGCCGGCTATTTTGCCGATATCGTGGTGTTCGACCCCAAGGCCTATAGGCCCCGCGCGACCTATCTCGAGCCCGAGCTTACCAGCGAGGGCGTGCGCACGCTGATCGTCAACGGCACCGCGGTGATCGACGGAGGCAAGCTCACCGGCAAGGCGGGCGGCAAGGCGATCCGCCACCGCCCGCCGGCGGGGGCCTGCCCCGCCTGAGGTGGCTCAGTCTGCGGTGATCGTGCCGCCGACCAGCGCTGCAAGCCGCCGGTGATCGGCGAGCGAGGGGTGCCCGTGACAGCCGGTCAGCGCAAGGCCGGTGAAGCGCACCGTCCGCACGCGCTTGCTAAAGTTGGGAGGGAGCCGCTTCGCGACCGCCTCGACATCGGAGAAGAACAGGTCCGATCCCATCAGCACGAACCGCGCCTGCGGGTCGCGCGCGGCAAGCTCGGTCACAAACGCGACATAGCGGTCGCGATAGGCCGTGCGCAGCATCCCCGCATCGCGCCATGCCTCGCCCGGCCTTAACGGGGTCGAGAAGTCGTTTATGCCGAGGTTGATGACGATCGTGTCCGGCTGCCAGCCGCGGTCCGGTCCCGCGGTGGCCGGCTCGCCGGGGATCGCGCGGGGATAGATGGCGGGCAAGCTCTGGTCCGGTGAGCCGCCATTGTAATTGCGGACCATGCCGAAGCCCGAAAAGGCATGGATTCGGTAGTCTGCCCCGATGGCCTTGGCCACCAGCGGCCCGAACGCCTGACTGGTGTCGGTCAGGTCGTGCACCTGCTGCTGTGTGCACTCGGGGCCGGGCGCGGTGTTGCCGTATCCCACGGTGAAACTGTCGCCGATGAACTCGATCTGGCGCTTGCGTGCGCGCGGCGCCAGATCGATGCCGCCCGGAACCTCGAAGCCGATGAAGCGGCTCGACCCCGACTGAGTCTCGGTCAGCTTCTCAAGCCGGACGACATGCACGTCCGGCGACAGGCCGGTGATGGTAACGTCAACCGCTCCCGCGCCGCGAAACAAACGGTGCTCCGCACCGTCGATCGATAGGCGGATATGGTCGGTCGGTGCGTCGAACCGTACGCGGACCGCGCTGCCGCGAAAGCGAGCCTCGACATAGACGCCGGGCCAGCCGAAGCGCGTTGCACCAGTCGGCTCCAGAACCATCCGGCCGCCGTTATGTACCGGAAGGAGTGGGGCGGACTGCGCGGCGCCAAGCAGCAACGCTGCCCCGGCAAGGAGGATCAGGTTAGTCACGCAGGATGTGGTAGACGCCCGGCTGCGGCGAGACAACGCCGTGCGCGGCGGTGAGCAGACCGGCCTCGTTCGCCTTGCCGGCGTCGGCCAGCTCGACGCGGAACCGGCCATGCAGCGCGCGGAGCGAGCGGATATTGTCGCCGCCGCCCAGCGCCGCGAGGATCGCGGCCGGAAGCGCGTCGCCCGGCTCGGGCATCGAGGCGGGCGCGGCCCGCGGAGCCGGCGCGGCGCCGCCGCCGATCGCCGCGCGGATTTCTTCCGCCACGAGATCGGCGATCGGGCCAAGCACCACCTGCGTCGCATTGGCGGACGGGCGGATGATGCCGCGTGCGCCGAGCGCGGTCAGCGCCGCATCGTCGACTGCGCCCTGATCGGCGACGATCAGCCGCAGCCGCGTCGTGCAGGCATCGACGCTGGTCAGGTTGGCGGCCCCGCCCAGCGCCTGGACGAACGCCTCGCCGCGCGCATTGCCGGCGGCCACCTCGCCGGCCGGGGCCGTCGCCGCTGCCTCGCCCTTCTCGCGCCCGGGCGTCGCCAGGTCGAGCTTGCGGATGAAGAAGCGGAACAGGCCGTAATAGATCAGCGCATAGCCCGCCCCGACCGGCAGCAGCATCCAGGGGCGGGACGAGAGCTTGAAGTTCAGCACATAGTCGAACAGCCCGGCCGAGAAGCCGAATCCGAGCTTGATCCCCAGAATGTCCATCAGCGCCATCGAAAGGCCCGTCAGCACCGCATGGATCGCGTAGAGGAACGGCGCGAGAAACATGAAGGTGAACTCGATCGGCTCGGTCACGCCGGTCAGGAAGCTGGTGAAGGCCAGGCTGAAGAACATGCCGCCCACCGCCCTGCGCCGCTCGGGCCGTGCCTCGTGATACATGGCGAGGCAGGCGGCGGGCAGGCCGAACATCATCACCGGGAAGAAGCCCGACATGAACGCCCCGGCGGTCGGGTCGCCGGCGGCGAAGCGGTTCAGGTCGCCGGTCACGCCGTTGAAGTCGCCCAGCAGGAACCAGGCGAGGTTGTTCAGGATGTGGTGCAGGCCGGTGACGATCAGCAGCCGGTTCAGGAAGCCGTAGAGGAACAGGCCCAGCGGCCCGAGGCCGAGGATGCCGGCGCTCAGGGCATCCATGCCCCGCTCCAGCGTCGGCCATGAGAAGCCGAACGCCAGGGCCAGCACCACGCCGGCCAGGCCGCAGACGATCGGCACGAAGCGGCGGCCGCCGAAGAACGCGAGGTACTCGGGCAGGCGGATGTCCGAGAACCGGTTGTAGAGCACGCCGGCCACGACGCCCGAGAGGATGCCGGCCGGGATCGACAGCTTGCCGATCTCCTTCTCCTTCCAGGCGGCGCCGGCGAGGTCCTTCGCCCCCTCGGCCGCCGCGGCCAGGACGTCGGGCGGCACGACCAGCAGGGCCTTGGCGCCCTCGGTGGCGACCAGGAAGCAGACGAGGCCCGCCAGGCCCGAGGCGCCGTGGTTCTCGCGGGCCAGGCCGACGGCGACGCCCACCGCGAAGATCAGGCCGAGGTTGCCGAAAACGGCGCCGCCGGCCGCGGCGAAGGCCTGGGCCATGACGCCGAAGGCGCCGCCGCCGAGGTCGGCGAGACCCGGCGCCCCCAGCAGGTCGGGTTGCCCCAGCCGCAGCATCAGCGCCGCCACCGGCA
>NZ_DASWTG010000090.1:0-3623 GCF_036402235.1 Sphingomonas sp.
TCCTGCGCAAGGCCGCAGAGCGCACCGTCGAGGCAACATGGAAACGCATCGGCCAACTCCTCGACGCCTTCCCGCCCCACGAATGCGCCAACTATCTCAGAAACAGCGGATATGCCTCAATCTAAACAGGACAGACTCTAAGCGGCACTCGATCCTCCCCCGCTAGGGGGAGGTGGCGCCGAAGGCGACGGAGGGGGAGGACGGCGATGCATTGCCTTTTGGGCGTTCCGTTTCCGCCCCCTCCGCCAGCTCTGCTGGCACCTCCCCTGGCGGGGGAAGGATCAAATCGAATGCCCGCGCCTAGCGCGTGACGCCGCCCGCCGCGAGCACCGCCAGCGTCACCAGCTCGCTCGCGGTGCTCGTCATCGGCGCGACCTGGACGGGCTTCTCCATCCCCACCAGCATCGGCCCGATCACCGAATCCCCGCCCAGCTCGCGCAGCAGCTTGGCCGAGATGTGCGCCGACTGCAGCCCCGGCATGATCAGCACGTTCGCCGGCCCCGAAAGCCGCGCGAACGGATAGTTCGCCAGCTGGCGCGGGTTGAGCGCCACATCGGGCGTCATCTCGCCCTCGTACTCGAAGCTCACCTGCCGCTGGTCGAGCAGCTTCACCGCCTCGCGCATGCTCTCGAGGAACGCGCCCTTGGGGTTGCCGAAGTTGGAGTAGCTCAGGAAGGCGACGCGCGGCTCGTGGCCCATGCGGCGCGCGACCTGCGCGGTCTGCTCGGCGATGTCGGCGAGCTCCTCGGCATTGGGCCGCTCGTTCACCGTGGTGTCGGCGATGAACACGGTGTGGCTCTGCCCGACCAGCAGGTGCACGCCGAACGCGGTGCGCCCCTCGCCCACGTCGATCACGCGGCGGATCTCGCGCATGTTCTGCGCATAGGGGCGCGTGATGCCGGTGATCATCGCGTCGCCCTCGCCCAGCTGCAGCAGCAGCGATCCGAAGATGTTGCGGTCCTGGTTGACCATCCGCTCGCAGTCGCGGCGCAGGTAACCGCGGCGCTGGAGCCTTTTGTAGAGGAAATCGACCATCGCCGGCACCAGCGGCGAGTGGCGGCTGTTGTGCACCTCGAAGCTCTCGGGATCGCTCACGCCCAGCGCCTTGAGCCGGTCGTGCACATCGTCGCGCCCGACCAGCACCGGCGTGCCGTAGCCGCCCTCGCGGAACGCGATCGCCGCGCGCAGCACCACCTCCTCCTCCCCCTCGGCGAAGATCACGCGCTTGGGCTGCGCGCGCGCGCCTTCATAGGCCAGCGTCAGCACCGACGTCGTCGGGTTGAGGCGGCCGCGCAGCGCGTGGCGATATGCCGCCATGTCGAGGATCGGCTTGGTCGCCATGCCCGAATCCATCGCCGCCTTGGCGACCGCCGCGGGCACGACTTCCATCAGCCGCGGGTCGAACGGCGCCGGGATGATATAGTCGGGACCGAAGCTGTGCGCCCGGCCATAGGCCAGCGCCACTTCCTCGGGCACCTGCTCGCGCGCCAGCTCGGCGATCGCCTGCGCCGCGGCGATCTTCATCTCGTCGTTGATCCCCGTCGCGCGCACGTCGAGCGCGCCGCGAAAGATGAACGGGAAGCCGAGCACGTTGTTGACCTGGTTGGGATAGTCCGAGCGCCCGGTCGCGACGATCGCGTCGGGGCGCACGCCCTTGGCCAGCTCGGGCCGGATCTCCGGCTCGGGATTGGCCATCGCGAAGATGATCGGCGCCGGCGCCATGTCCTTGACCATCTCGGGCTTGAGCGCGCCCGCGGCCGACAGCCCCAGGAACACGTCCGCCCCCGCCAGCGCCTCGGTCAGCGTCGAGCGGTCGGTCGCTACGGCATGCGCCGATTGCCACTGGTTGATGCCCTCGCGGTCCGGGGTGATCACGCCCTTGCGGTCGCACATCAGCACATTCTCGTGCCGCACGCCCAGGCCTTTGATCAGCTCGGTGCAGGCGATCGCCGCGGCGCCCGCGCCGTTCACCACCACCTTGATCTCGTTCATCCGCCGCCCGGTCAGCAGGCACGCATTGATCAGACCCGCCGCGGTGATGATCGCGGTGCCGTGCTGGTCGTCATGGAACACCGGGATGTTCATGCGTTCCCGAAGCGTCTGCTCGATGATGAAGCATTCGGGCGCCTTGATGTCTTCCAGGTTGATCCCGCCGAAGCTCGGCTCCATCAGCTCGACCGCGTCGATGAAGCGGTCGACATCCTCGGTCTTGAGCTCGATATCGATCGAATCGACATCGGCGAAGCGCTTGAACAGCACCGCCTTGCCCTCCATCACCGGCTTCGACGCCAGCGCACCCAGATTCCCCATCCCCAGGATCGCCGTGCCGTTGGAGATCACCGCGACCAGATTGCCCTTGGCGGTATAGTCATACGCCGTTGCGGGATCGTCGGCGATCGCCTGCACCGGCACGGCGACGCCCGGGGAATAGGCCAGCGCCAGGTCGCGCTGCGTGGTCAGCGGTTTGGATGCGACGATCTCGATCTTGCCCGGCCGGCCCTCCGAGTGGAACAGCAGCGCCTCGCGCTCGGAAAACTGGACATTGGCTTCTTCTGACATTCTTCTCTCCCGGCTCCGCTCCCTTTAGGCACGGCTCCGCGCCACCGCAATCGGGCGGTTTGCAGGGATTTGGCGGCAATGCCGTTACGGCAGACACGATTGCGGCCATCATTCTGTGTGGAAATCCACACAAGTCGTGCACCGGCAGAAGTGAATCCTCCCCCGCCAGGGGGAGGTGGCATGCGCAGCATGACGGAGGGGGAGGATGCCAGAACGCTGGTGGTGCTCCTCCCCCTCCGTCGCGCTACGCGCGCCACCTCCCCCCGCCAAGGAGGATTTGGCAGCAAATACCGCCCCGCGTTGTCGCCAGCCCTCACCTCCGCTATCCATCCGCCATGACCGCGCAACCGCCCGATCAGGATCGCATCGCCCAGCTCGAAGCGAAGGTCGCCGAGCTTTCCAGCCGCGACGGCGGGCTCTCGGGCCGGCTGACCAAGCTGCTCAAGCTGATGCCCTGGCTGATGGCCAGCCATTTCCTGATCGGCGCCCCCGCGCTGCTGATCTCGCTCGGCGTCGCCTACGCCACCTTCGTCCAGGCGGAAGCGACGAAGAAGATGCAGCAGGCCGATGCGTGGCCTTTCGTCTCCTATGGCACCAGCAATGTGGACGAGAAGGGTGAGCGGGTGATCTCGCTGGTGCTGAACAACAACGGCGTCGGCCCGGCGATGCTCGGCCCGGTCGAGATCCGCTATCGGGGTCAGCCGGTGCGCGATCCGCGCGAACTGCTCACCAAATGCTGTGGTCTTCAGGCCAATAGCGGACTCAACCTGTCCACCTCGCCCGCGTCCGGCATCGTCGCCCGCCCGGGGGAGTCGGTCAAGTTCATGCAGGTCGCCGAGACCCCGGCGAACAAGGCGCTGTGGAACCGCTTCGAGAAGGAGCGATGGAAGCTCCAGGTCCGCTCCTGCTATTGCTCGATCTTCGACGAATGCTGGACGATCGAAGGCTCGCAGGCGAAACCCAAGCCGGTGGCGCAATGCCCGACGGACTGGTCCCAGTTCCGCGAGCGGTGATGACTTGAACGTATCCTCCCCCGCCAGGGGGAGGTGGCGCCGAAGGCGACG
>NZ_DASWTG010000091.1:0-29812 GCF_036402235.1 Sphingomonas sp.
AGGGGAAAAGACAATGGACCAGCCCAAACCCCGCCGCACCGACGCGGAGATCGTCCAAGAGCTGTTGACCCTGCTCGATGTCGAGGAGCTCGACGTCGATCTCTATCGCGGCCACCGCCAGCCCGGCGGGCGCGGACGCGTGTTCGGCGGGCAGGTGATCGCGCAAGGGCTGCAGGCGGCGCAGCGCTCGGTCGAGGAGAAGATCGCCCACTCGCTCCACGCCTATTTCATGCGGCCAGGGAATGAGGATTATCCGATCACCTATCGCGTGGTGCGCGATTTCGACGGGGGCAGCTTCGCCACCCGCCGCGTGATCGCGATGCAGCGCGGCGTCCCGATCCTCAGCATGACCGCCTCGTTCCAGCGCGAGGAAGGCGGGTTCCACCATCAGGACGCGATGCCCGACGTGCCCCCGCCCGAGGAACTCAGGTCCGAGCAGGAATTGCGCCGCGCGCGGATCGACGAGATCCCGGAGGCGATGCGCCCCTTCTTCCTGCGCCGCCGCCCGATCGAGATTCGCCCGGTCGCCGCGCGCGACTGGCTCGATCCCAAGACGGCGCCGCCGCTCTCGCACAGCTGGTTCCGTGCCATCGCACCCTTGCCCGACGATCCTGCATTGCACCGCGCGGTGCTGTCCTTCGCGTCGGACATGTCGCTGCTCGGCACCTCCTCGCTCCCGCATGCGGTGAGCTGGTTCACCCCCAATTTCCAGTCGGCCAGCCTCGACCATGCGGTGTGGCTGCACGAGCCGTTCCGTGCCGACGAATGGCTGCTCTATGCCACCGACAGCCCCTGGGCGGGCCATGCGCGCGGCTTCAACCGCGGCCGCATCTTCACCCGCGACGGGCGGCTGGTGGCGAGCACGGCGCAGGAAGGGCTGATGCGGATGCGGGGATAGGATCCCCCGTGCCGCAACCGTCCGTCGCAAGTTCCGGGAGCCGCCGGAACCAAGTGAATTCGATCGGGTTCTACTTCCGTCAGCACAGCATAAAATGCAGTTGATTGAGGAGGATGGCCGCAGGGCCGGACCGATGCCGCTATTCTATTTCCATCGCCGGAACACGCCGCAGCGCGCCAGCGACCGCCGGTGCGAGTTTCGGGACATCGGCGAGGCGCTGGCCGAGGCGAACCGGATGGCGCGGACGATCCTCGCGCGGACATCCGACCCCGCGGGGCTGGCGCGCGACGCACTGGATATCGAGAATGAAGGACGCGCGGTCGTCGCGCGCGTGATGTTCGCCGACGTCATCCGCCAGACCGGCGCTGCGCGCTAGTTCCGCCGCACGACATAGGTTGCGGGCAGGAACAGGAACACTTCGGTCGCGCCCGCGCGGGCCCATTCCACGGGGCGGTCGAGCCCGCTCACGTCCACGCCATAGGTAGCGCCGAACTTCGCCGCCTGAACCGTTGCGTCGGCGGCGATCAGATCGACGATCGCTCCGCGATACTGATCCGGATTGACCACGCTCAGCGTCGGCTCCCCCGACACGGCCAGCGTCGTGCGCCCGGTCTTCGCCACCGATTCCACGAACTTCGCAATCTGGGCCTTGGCTGCGGCAAGGCTCATGCCGGGCGTCAGCCGCACCTTGACCAGAAAGGTCGCGCGCGACGTATCGGGCCTGCCGTCCCCGATATAGCTGAGGCTCTTGTAGTTGGTCAGCGTCAGCGGCTGGACGACATAGTCGCCGAGCGCGATTTCGACCCCCGCCTTGCCCGCGCCGTCGATCGCGTTGCGCAACGTCGCCTCGAGCTCTTCCGTGCGCTTCGCCGCCTCGCGCGTGTCGCCCGCGAGCCACACCGTCTGCACGACATAGTCGGCACTGCGCTTCAGGCTGATGACCGAGCGCTGCGTAGGGATCACGGCCAGATCCACGGCATAGGTGCCGAAATTGCCGGGCGCGCGCCGCGAAGTGGTGACGATCACCTCCTGTGCGAACGCGGGCGCGGCATTCGCGGTCAGGACCAGGGCGACCAGGGCTTTGGATAGATTCCGCATGGCTGTTCTCCACCTGCTCAGTTGCGCGGCCGCACCTTGCTGTCCGAGGGTAGGAACAGTTGCACCTCGGTCAGGCTCGCGCGTTTCCACTGGACCGGCTTGTCCAGCCCCGTCACCTCGACGCCGTAGCCGGCGCCGAAGCGGCCGCTGGTGGCCGCCGTGTCCTTCGCCACCAGATCGATGATCGCCCCGCGATACTGCTCGGGATCGACCACCGACAGCGTCAGCTCGCTATAGGCCTTGATCTCCGCACGGCCGACGGCGGGGACGGCCTTGATGAACTTGTCGATCCGGGCAAGCGCAGCCTTGGCGTCGATGCCCGGCACGAGCGCCACCTTGACCAGGAACTTCACCGCCTGACCGTCGATCTCGTCCTCGTCGATCTCCTCGATCCTGAGCTCCCTGTAATTGCCCGGAGTCAGCGGCTCGACGACGAGCTCGCCGCTGGCAAGCTGGACGCCCGATCCGGCGGACAGGTCGATCGCCTTGCGGGTCATCGCCTGCACTTCCTTGTGCGCTTCCTCCTCCTCGACCGTGTCGCTGACCACCACGACTTGCTGCACGGCGAAATCTGCGGTGCGGCGCAACATCTGCGCCGGGGCAGGCGTGACCACCGCCAGCTCGACCGGCCGGCTGCCGTCATTGTCCGGATTTAGCCTGCGCATCCCGGTGACGATGATCTCGTCCTGCGCGGCGACGGGCAGCGCGCCGGCCAGAACGCCGGCAGCCGTCAGGCCGATGAGAATCCCCCGCATCCCCTGTCCCCCAATTGCTTCTCGGAGCGTGCGGCGAACCTGGCAACGTGTCAAATCCGATTCGCGTGCCTTCCGGCCCTAGTTCGGCATGCGGAACCGCACCCGTTCGACGCACCCTGTCCGCGTGGTCCCCTGCTCCTCGGCCCGCGCGCGGTACAGGGTGGCCAGCGCATTCTCGCCGAACGCCGCTGCCGGCGCGCTCGCCAGCACCGCCGGCCTGACCGGCTGCCCGGCGGCGGTGAGATCGAAGCGGACGATCGCCCAGCCCTCGATCGACCGGCGCTGGAAGGCGATGGGATAGTCGCCAGACGGCTTCACCGCCCATTTGACGTCACCGCAGGTTGCGCCGTCAGACCGCAGCGCCTCCAGATCGATGTCCTCGGGTGCTTCTACCGGCGGACGCGGCCATTGGACGAACGGCAAGGTGCAGCGTTCGCGCGCATCGCCTTCGCCAAAGCGCGACCGGATCACCGCATCGCGGCTCGCCTCGTCAAGCTGCGCCTGCCCGCTGCCGGTGAGGGTGCCGACATTCACCGGCACGCCCGCGCTGTCGATGTCGAAGGCGACGACGCTATAGGCCGGCGCGCCGGGCACCGGCGGCAGTTTTGAATAGTCCGGAAAGCCTCTCAGCAGCACGGCCGGCGGACCGCGGCCGACGCAACCGGTCGGCCGGATGCGCGCGAATGCCTCGCGCTCACCCGTTTCGCCGCGGTGGATCAGCGCGGCAAAGCGGTACACCGCCTCGATCGGCGCGGCCGCAATCGGCTGGTGGCGCAGGGCGAAGCGGATCGTGCAGTTGCGTTCCCGCCCTCCGGCCGCGAATCGCCACAGGCTGAATGCCGCCGGAAGGTCGCGGGTGTTGAGATAGAAGCCGGCGCCCGGCACCGATTTCGGCGTTCCGATGTCCAGCGGGCGCCCGTCGGCCGTCAGGCGAAAGCTGAGCTCGAGATCGGGCAGCTTGATGCCCGGCGGCAGCATAACGCCGATCGTGAGCGGATCCGCCGTCGAGACGGTGCGCACATTGACGCCGCCGCAATCGACAGCGCCCGGAACGAAGTCCAGGAGCACGGCTTCCAGTCCCGGCGCGGCCTGGACCGGCGGCACTGGCGGATTGGACGGAACGGGCGCCGCGGCGAGGAAGAGCGAGAGCATGATACGAGCTTTGCGCAGCGGCGTTGCAGGCGCAAGTCGATCCCGCGCTCACACCGCGGTCTTGCCATATTCCTGGCGCGTTACCGGATGGCTCGACGAGAGCCCGCCGTCCACCGCCAGCGCCTGCCCGTTGACATAGCTCGCATCGTCCGAGGCGAGGAACAGCGCCGCGCGCGCCAGCTCGTCGGCTTGCGCGCCGCGGCGCAGCGGGTTGAGCCGCCCGACCCGGTCCATCTTTCCCGCCTCGCGCGCATAGTCGAAGGTCGGCCTGGTCATCCCGGTCTCGGTGAGGCCCGGGCACAGCGCGTTCACGCGGACATTCGATCCCGAGAGCTGCTGCGCGGCGACCGCGGCGAGGTTGATCACCCCGGCCTTCGACGCCGAATAGGCCGGGCTGCCCGCGCCCGAGCGAATTCCAGCGACGCTGGCAGTGAGCACGATCGCCCCGCCGCCGCGTTCCGCGATCCTTGGCGCGCCATGCTTGATCGCGAGCAACGGCCCAATCAGGTTGACGCGCAGCACCTCGGCGATCAGCTCCGGCGTGGTATCGAAGATGTTGGCCATGCCGCCCGAGATGCCGGCATTGGCGAACAGCACGTCGAGCCCGCCATATTCCGCCACCGCCAGCTCGACCGTGGCGATCACGTCCGCCTCGCTGCCGGCGTCCATGCGGATCGCCTTGGCGGCGCCGCCCGCCGCGGCGATCATCGCAACGGTCTCGTCCGCACCCTCGGTCTTGTCGGCGGCGATCACCCGGCCGCCCTCGGCCGCGAACAGGAGCGCAGCGGCGCGCCCGATGCCGCTGCCCGCGCCAGTGACGACGACCGACTTGCCCGTGAAACGCATCTCAACCTCCGTTCGCCCTGAGCTTGTCGAAGGGCTGTTCTTCTTTCCACCGCTCACAGTGCTTCGACAGGCTCAGCACGAACGGGTGGTCAGATCGTCACTCCGCCGTCCACCACCATCGCCTGCCCTGTCATGTAGCGGCCCGCGGGCGAGGCGAGATACACCACCGCGCCCGCAATATCCTCCGGCTCGCCCAGCCGCCGCAGCGGCGTGCCCTTGTTCACCCGCGCCTCGGCCGCGGGGTCCTCCCACAGCGCGCGGGCGAAATCGGTCTTGATCAGCCCCGGCGCGATGCAGTTCACCCGGACATTGTCGGGCCCGTACTCGACCGCATAGTTGCGCGCGAGCTGGAAGTCGGCCGCCTTCGACACGTTGTACGCCCCGATCACCGGCGATCCGCGCAGGCCCCCGATCGAGGAGATGATGACGATCGCCCCATCCCCGCGCTCGCGCATCTCGGGCGCCGTCATCTGGATCAGCCAGTGGTTGGAGACGATGTTGTTGTCGAGGATCTTGCGGAACTGGTCGTCGGCGATGTCGGCAAGCGGCCCGTAATAGGGGTTGGACGCGGCGTTGCAGACGAGGATGTCGATCCGCCCGAACGCGCGCCGGGTCTCGTCGACGAGATTCTGGAGCGCAGCCTTGTCCGAAATGCTCGCCGCGACCGCGATCGCCGTGCCCGCGCCATGCTTTGCGTTGATCGCCGCGGCGACCTCGTCGCACGCATCCTGCTTGCGGCTCGAGATCACCACCTTGGCGCCATGATCGGCGAGTGCCTCGGCCGAGGCCTTGCCGATCCCGCGCGAGCTTCCGGTGACGATCGCGACCTTCCCGGTCAGGTCGAACAGGTTCATCTCATGCTCCTGCGAGTTGGGCGAATTTCCATGCCGAAGCTGCCAGCCCCGGCACCCTTGCCGCGGTCTCCTGCGCATGCACATTGCTGGCATTGCCGTCGAGCAGCCGCTTCTTGATCCCCTGGACGATGCTCATCAGCCGGAATTGGCCGAAGGCGAAATACCAGTTGAGGTCGGGAATGCCGTCGCGCCCGGTGGCGGCGCAGTAGCGCTCGACCATGTCCTCCACGGTCGGGATGCCCGTCTCGCCCCCGGTGATCCCCTCGATCCCCGACGCGCCATTCGCCGGCACGAACCAGTTCATCAGCAGATAGCTGAAATCCGCCATCGGATCGCCGAGCGTGGACAGCTCCCAATCGAGCACCGCCTTCACCCGCGGGGCGTCCGTGTCGAAGATCATGTTGTCGATGCGATAGTCGCCATGGACGATGCTGGTGCGCGTCTGCGGCGGCAGCGTGCGCGGGAGCCATTCGATCAGCTTCTCGACATCGGCCAGGTCGTCGGTCTGGGCGAGCCGGTATTGCTTGGTCCAGCGCCCCACCTGCCGCTCGAAATAGCTGCCCGGCTTGCCGTAATCGCCCAGCCCCGCGGCTTCGTGATCGGTGTTGTGGAGCTGCGCCAACCGGTCGCAGATCTCGTTGTAGATCGCTCTACGCTGCTCGGGCGTCTTGTCGGGCAGCGCGCCGTCCCAATAGGTCACCCCGTCGACCCGCTCCATGATGTAGAAGGCCGAGCCGACGACATCGTCATCCTCGCACAGCCCATAGGGGCGCGGCACCGGGAATCCCGTCGGATGCAGCCCCGCGATCAGCCGGTACTCGCGATCCACCGCATGCGCCGAGGGGAGCAGCGGCCCGAACGGCTTGCGCCGCAGCACATAGGTGCCGCTCGCCGCGTCGATGCGATAGGTGGGATTGCTCTGCCCGCCGGGGAATTTGGCGTAGCTCAGCGGGCCTTCAAATCCCGCGACATTGGCGTCCATCCACGCGGTCAGCTTGCCGGTGTCGAGGTCGCTCACCGCCTCCATCGGCTGCCCGCCGCGATGGCCTGCGGGCGTGCTCATGAAAGCTCGATCACCGAGCGCACCGCGTCGCCCTTGCGGAGGTTGTCGAAGGCGTGGTTGATGTCCTCCAGCCGGATCCGCTCGGCCACCATCGTGTCGAGGTCGAGCAGCCCGTCGAGATACATCTGCACCAGACGCGGCAGATCGATCGGGAACTGCATCGATCCGGCGAGCGAGCCTTGCAGCTTCTTCCCCGTCAGGAAGGTCGGACCGGGGATGCTCACCGACTGGCCCGGCGCGATCATGCCCAGGATCGTCGCGGTGCCGCCGCGGCGGAGCAGGTTCCACGCCAGCTCGGCGGTATTGGGCCGCCCCACCGCCTCGATCGCATAGTCGACCCCGCCATCGGTGAGCTTGAGCACCTGCTTGACCAGATCCTCGCCCATCGCGTCGAAGTCGTGCGTCGCGCCCATTTTCCGCGCCAGCGCGCGCTTCTCGGGCACCGGGTCGATCGCCACGATCTTGCCCGCCCCCGCGATCTTCGCGGCATTGACCGCCGCAAGGCCGATCCCGCCGCAGCCGATCACCGCCACGGTCTCGCCGGGGCTGACCCTGCTGTCGCGGAAGATCGATCCCGCCCCGGTCATCACTGCGCAGCCCAGCAGCGCCGCGCGGTCGAGCGGCATGTCCTTGCTGATCGCGACGCACGCATTCTCGTGCACCAGCATTTGCTCGGCAAAGGCCGAGAGGTTGAGGAAATGCGCGATCGGCGTGCCGTCGGACAGGCGCAATTTGGGCTCGGCATCCTTGGGCCGCCGCGTCGAGCTGTCGACGCACAGCGACGGCCGTCCCGAGACGCAGAACTCGCAGCTCCCGCAGAACACGGTGAAGAAGGTGATGACATGGTCGCCGGGCCTGATCCGCGTCACCTCGCACCCCACCGCCTCGACCACGCCCGCCGCCTCGTGCCCCGGCACCGTCGGCATGACGTGCGGATAGGCGCCGTCGACGAAGTGCAGGTCCGACCGGCACACCCCGCACGCCGCGGTGCGGATCAGCACCTCGCGCGGGCCGGGCTTGTCGATCATGACGTCGTGGATCTCGAGGGGCCGTTTCGCCTCGAACAGAACTGCAGCTTTCAATCGATCCTCCTGAAACCCGTTCGCCCTGAACTTGTCGAAGCCCTGTCCTTCTCCCCACTGAAGAAAAGGGCGGCCCTTCGACAAGTTCAGGGCGAACGGTTGTATCCAGCGCCTACCGCGTCGCCGCCATATCGCCGCTCGACGGGCGGTCGGCCTTGAACTCCCCGTATTTGCCGAACTCGCTGCGCGCGATGGCGCGGTTATGGACCTCGTCCGGGCCGTCGGCAAAGCGCAGCGTGCGCATGCTCGCCCAGGCGCTGGCGAGTGGCGTGTCGCCCGATACGCCCGCGCCGCCGAACGCCTGGATCGCGTCGTCGAGGATCTGCAGCGTGATGCGCGGGCCCATCGCCTTGATCATCGCGATCTCGCCCTGCGCCGACTTGTTGCCCGCCTTGTCCATCATGTCCGCCGCCTTGAGGCAGAGCAGGCGCATCATCTCGAGGTTCGACCGCGCCTCGGCGACGCGCTGCTCCCAGATCGAGTGATCGGCGATGCGCTTGCCGAACGCGACGCGGCTCACCAGCCGCTTGCACATCAGCTCGAGCGCCATCTCGGCGACCCCGATCGAGCGCATGCAATGGTGGATGCGCCCCGGCCCCAGCCGCCCCTGCGCGATCTCGAACCCGCGCCCTTCGCCGAGCAGCAGATTCTCGACCGGCACACGGACATTCTCCAGCACCACCTCGCCATGGCCGTGCGGCGCATGATCATACCCGAACACCGAAAGCATCCGCTCGACCTTCACGCCCGGGGCGTCCATCGGCACCAGGATCTGGCTCTGCTGCGCATGGCGCGAGGCGTCGGGATTGGTCTTGCCCATCACGATCGCGACCGCGCAGCGCGGGTCGCCCACGCCCGACGACCACCATTTCCGCCCGTTGATGACGTAGTGGTCGCCGTCGCGGACCATCGAGGTCTGGATATTGGTCGCGTCCGATGACGCCACATCCGGCTCGGTCATCAGGAACGCCGATCTGATCTCGCCGTTCATCAGCGGGAGCAGCCAGCGATCCTTCTGCTCGCGCGTGCCGTAGCGGTGCAGCACCTCCATGTTGCCGGTGTCGGGCGCCGAGCAGTTGAACACCTCGCTCGCCCAGCCCGCGCGTCCCATCTCCTCCGCGCACAGCGCATATTCGAGGTTGCTGAGCTGGGTCCCCTCGAACTCGAAGCTGTCGTCGACATGGTTCTGCCCCGAATGCGGCGGCATGAAGAAATTCCACAGCCCCTGCGCCTTGGCGACCTGCTTCAGCTCCTCGATCACCGGGAGCACCTTCCAGCGCTCGCCGGTATAGGCCTGCTCGCGATAATCGCCGTTACGCGGGGTGATATGCTGGTCGATGAACCCCTTCACGCGATCGCGGAAATAGGTCTCGCGCTCGGTCAGCGTGAAGTCCATCATCCTTCTCCCTCAATCCGTGTTTCGAATCGAATACGCCATACCCGTTTTTCGGTAAAGTGGGTGGAGCGGCATTTTTACGCCACGGAATCACTCCGATTCCATCCTACCCGCTTTAGGACTGTTCCTTCGAATCAAAGCTGCTAATCTGGTTCGATGGAAGTCGAAGAGGGGCTCCCCGCCGAAGCGCGGGGCGAGACGAAACGGTTCAGGGCAAAGCGCGACGCGATCCTCGCGGCCGCCGCCGACGTCATCAACGAACAGAGCGCGAAGGGCATGACCTTCGCGGACGTGGCGCAGCGCGTGGGGCTCAACACCACCAGCGTCACCTATTATTTCAAGCGCAAGGAGGATCTCGCGGCGGCGGCGTTCGAGGTCACGCTCGACCGGCTCGACGAGATGCTCGACGCGGCGCATCGCGAGGGCACGCCCGAGGCCCGCGTCGCCCGCTATCTCGCGATCAACATGGAGCGGCTCGCCCGCATCAACCGCGGCGAGGAGAAGGCGTTCGCGATCCTCTCCGACCTGCGCGCGATGGAGGGCGATATGCGCCAGCGGCTCATGGCCCGCTGGCAGCACGTCTTCCGCCGCACCCGCGCGCTGTGGGGCGAGACCGCCAGCCGCACCCAGACCGACCTGCACGGCGCGCGCGCGCATGTGCTGCTCGAGAATACCTTCTGGCTCCCGGCATGGCTCGTCCGCTACGAGACCGACGAGTACCCGCGGGTCGAGGCGCGGCTGATGGACGTGTTCCGCCACGGCATCGCGGCCGATCGCGCGCAGTGGGCGCCCGAGATGCTCGACCTGACGCATGACGAGGCCGAGCCGGGGCGCGAGGCATTCCTGCTCGCCGCGACGCGGCTGATCAACGAGCTCGGCTATCGCGGCGCATCGGTCCAGAAGATCGCCAGCGAGCTCAACGTCACCAAGGGCAGCTTCTACCACCATCTCGACGCCAAGGACGAGCTGGTGATCGAATGCTACAAGCGCAGCTTCGACCTGATCGCCGACGCCCAGCGCCTCGCCGAGGTGGGGGCGGGCGACCATTGGCACAAGCTCACCAGCATCATCGCCACCCTGCTCGACGTGCAATTCTCCGAACGCGGCCCGCTGCTGCGCACCACGGCGCTGTCGGGCCTGCCCCCGCGCGTGCGCACCGCGATGGTCGATCGCTCGAACCGCATCGCACGCCGCTATGCCGGCATGCTCTCGGACGGCATCGCCGAGGGCTCGATCCGCGCGATCGATCCGCTGGTCGCGAGCCAGACGATGATGGCGCTGCAGAACGCGGCGTTCGACATGCGCAAATGGGCTGGCACCATGCCGCGCGACAAGGCGGTGGCCTTCTACGCCTCGACCATCGTGTTCGGCCTGTTCGACGATCGGGTGCTCGCCTTCTGACGCGTCACGGCCCCGGCGCCACCCCGTCGCGCTGCGCCAGCCTGGTCAGGTCCATCACGTGCAGGGTCAGCTTTCCGGTACGCCGCTCGATGCGCGAGCCCGGGGGCAGCCCGTAGGAAGGGCGTAGCGTGAACCGCTCGACGCGATAGGTGCCGACCCCGCCAGGGTCCTGCCGGGCGGGTGCGTAGCGGCGCGCCTCGATATTCCTGATCAGCGGCTTGGCCCATTGCGCGTCCTTGGCCGGGCGTAGGATCTCGACTTCGGCCGGCTTGCCGTCGGGCCGGATCCAGTATCCGATATCGGCCCAGAACAGGTCTCCATGGTCGGCCGCCGTGGCGGCGCGCGCGGCCATCACGTCGACGCCGCCAGTCACCGCGACGCCGGACCCGCCCGCGCGGCCGAGCTCCGGATAGGGCGGCGCATAGAGCAGCACCGGCTCAGCCCCGCCTGCCCCGCGCAGCGCGGCGACCAGCTCGTCGGTGCTGCCCGCGTCCCCCTTCGCGATCGAGATTCTCGCGCGCAGCACGCGCAGCAGGCCGGCGAAGCGCGCATCCTGGCCATGACTGCCCTCGAGCTGCTCGAGCAGCCGGCGCGACCGCGCAAGGTCGCGCGCGCTGAGCGCCAGCCAGGCGCGGCGGAAGGTCAGCGCCGCCGCCAGATCCGCCTTGCCCGCTCGCTGCGCGTCGCCGGCCGCGTCCTTATACTCCCCGTCCGCGCTGGTCAGGTCGCCGAGCTTCACCCACATGTCGCCGACGCGCGCCGATGCGCGCAGCACCGCCGAATGGCCGGGACCATAGGCGCGGCGCAGCACATCGACGCTCTCGCGCGTCGCGTGCTTGAACACCTCCTTGTCGCCTTCATGCTCGGTCACGTCGGCATAGGTCGCATAGAGGTCGGACATCGGCCCCGGCATGCGCGCGCCATATCGCTTGTTGCGGGAGACCGCGCGGCGCAGGATCGCCTTCGCCTCCTCGTAGCGGCCCGCCGCGAAGCTCTCCGCCCCGGCGTTCATCGCCGCGTCCACCTCCTCCTCGGGCGGGCAGGCGCGCGCGAGGCATTTGTTCAACGCCTCGCGCATCCGGTTGCCGGTGATCACCACATCGGCCTGCGCGGGAGGCGCGGTCTGGGCCGCGGCCTGCTGGCCCGCAAGCATGAGTGCGATCAGCAACATCGGCGCCTACTCCCCTGCCCGACCGCGCCGCAGCGCGGACAGACGCGAAGCTATGCCGCGACGGTTCCGCTGGCAAGCCGGGCACGCGGCCAGATCAGCTCACCCCCCGTTTCAGCCACACCCCCGCGCGCCAGTAATGGAACAGCGCCCAGGGCGTCGCCGCGGCGAAGGTCAGCATCGCCCAGCGGAGCGCCTCGGCATCGCCCAGCGACGGCTTGAGCGCGTCGCTGATCACCCCGATCATCGTCGGTCCCAGCCCCAGCCCGATCAGGTTGATGACGAGCAACGTCACCGCCGCCCACAGCGCGCGCATGCGCAGCGGTGCCAGCCCCTGGATCAGCGCAAAGGTCGGGCCGAGATAGGAATTCACCAGGACCAGCGACGCCCAGTAGATCGGCACCGCGATCCACGGATCGCTCGCCGCGAAGAACAGGAAGGAGAGCGGCAGTCCCACGCCCTTCATCGCCAGCACCAGCCACGCCTGGCTGTGCAGCCCCCAGCGCTCCGCCGCCTTGTTCGCCAGCCACCCGCCGAGCACCGCCGACAGCGTACCGCAGATCGCGCCGACCGGCGCGACGATCGAGGCGATCTGGAGCTTGTCGAGCCCGATCGTGCGGATCAGGAAGCTCGGCCCGAACGCGGTATGCCCATAGCCGATCAGCGAGGTGATGGTGACGCCCATCACCAGATGCACCGCGGCACGGTTGGCGAACAGCGAGCGGAAGCCCTCGCCGAAGCTCGGCATCGCTCCCTGCGTCTGCGCGGCATGCGCCGGGTCGGAAAGCCCGCGGCGCGGCTCGACCACGAACAGCTTGATGACGATCGCGAGGATGATGCCCGGAATGCCCACCGCGAACATCGCCACGCGCCAGCCGAAGAAATGCGCGAGCGTGCCGCCGATCATCGTGCCGCCGGCCGCGCCCAGCACCACGCCGAGCGAGTAGATGCCCATCGCCCCCGCGCGCTTCTCGGGCGGGTAGAGGTCGGCGATGATCGAATGGCTGGGCGGGCTCGACCCGGCCTCGCCGATGCCCACGCCGATCCGCGCGAGCAGCAGCTGCACGAAATTCTGGGCAAGGCCGCACACCGCGGTCATCGCGCTCCACAGCGCCAGCGCGATGCCGATGATGTTGACCCGGTTGCCGCGGTCGGCCCAGCGCGCCACCGGCAGGCCGAGCGTCGCGTAGAAGATCGCGAAGGCGAAGCCGGCGAGCAGCCCGAGCTGCGTGTCGCTGAGTAGCAGCTCGCGGCGGATATCCTCCTGCAGGATCGCGAGGATCTGCCGGTCCATATAGCTGAAGAAATAGGCCGCGGTGAGCAGCGTCAGCGTGGCGGTGCGCCGCCGGATGGCGAGCGCGTCGGGATGGCCCGCTGCCGGGGAGATCGTCGTCGCCGGGCCGGTTGCCGCATTCGTCGCCATACGCTCGATCACTCCACAAGAGGGAGGCCCCGCCGCTTCCCCAAACGGCGGGGCCTCGTGCTGATGCAACTTCAGAACTTGGCGCTGAGCCCGATCTTGAAGTTGCGGCCCAGCGGGTTCCCCACGAACGGCTCGTAATTATAATCCTCCCGCGCGAACGGCGGGTCCTGGTCGAAGATGTTGTAGACGCTGCCCGACAGGGTGAAGCGATCGTTGATCGCCCACTGGACGGTCAGGTCCGCGGTGGTGAAGCTGTCGATGTTCGCGCCGCCGGTGACGCGCTGGCCGCCCAGCGCCGCATTCGGGCCATAGACGCCCGCCGCGGTGATGTCGGCGCGCTGGTCGTACAGCCCGTCGATATAGGTGACGGTCAGCCGCGCGTCGAACGCCCCGGCGCCCAGCTCCAGATGCGCCTGCCCCTTCCACTCGGGAACCGGGTAGAGCGTCGTCTGGTAGTTGAGCAGCCCCACGCCGTCATAGCCGGCCTGCACCAGCGTGCCCTCGACGAAGATGTCGCTGATCCGGTTCTGCAGCGTATAGCTGACATTGGCGCCGATCGCGAAGCGCCCGGAGCCGCCGAACATCTCGTTGTTGCGATAGCCGACCACCGCGTCCAGCCCCTCGCTGGTGATCGATGCGCCGTTCTGCCATTGGGTGCGCACGCGCGAGATCGCCGTGCGCGCCGTCGCCGCGGTGCACGCGCCGGTCGCGAAGGTGAAGCGCGCCGCCAGCGCCGCATTGGCCGCGCAGGTGTTGCCGCCGGTGCTGGGGAACAGCGTGTTGACCATCGCGATCAGCGGGTCGGAGACGATCACGTCCTCGATGTCGTAGCGGTAATAGTCGAGGCTGGCGCTGAACCCGCCGGCGTTGATCAGGATGCCGCCGCCATAGTTCTTCGAGGATTCGGGCACCAGATTGGGATTGCCGAACACATCGACCGGGCGGAACGCGGTGTCGATGATCTGCAGCGCCGTCACCGATCCGTTGGTCAGCACGTTGAGCGGCGGCGCGCGGAAGGTGGTGCCGAACCCGCCGCGGATCGCCAGCCAGTCGGTCACCTGCCAGCGCCCGCGGATCTGCGGGTCGAAGGTCGATCCGGTCGCCCCGCCATAGTCCTCGTAGCGCGCCGCGACCTGCAGGTTGAGCGTGTCGACGATCGGCAGCTGCAGCTCGGCATAGAGCGCCTTGACGTCGCCTTGCAGGTCGTAATTCGCGTTGGTGCCGAGGAAGCCCAGCGCGCCGGTCGGCGACGATCCGCCCGAGCACGCCGCCGGGTTGGTGTTGCCGGTGACCGGCGAGTCGCGGCACGGGTTCTGCGCCAGGTTGTTGTTCGAGCCGTAGCGGCCCTTGATCGAGGTATCGCGATACTGCGCGCCGACGCCGAACTGCACCTCGCCGCCGGGCAGGCTGATGCCGGTGCCGCCGCTCAGCGAGGCTTCGGCCACGATCATGTCGGTCGTCACGCGGGTGTTGGAGCGGACGAAGAACCAGTCGGTCAGCGCCGCGCTGTTGGCGGGTCCGTTGGCCACCGGATTGGTCGCGCCGGTCGCGGGGTTGCTCGCCACCGCATTGCCGAACGGGTTGAGCCACAGGCACCCGTTCGCTCCCGGCGTCGTGCCCGTGCAGCTCGGCCCGCCAAAGCCCAGCAATGCGCGCTGCACGCGATCGCCGAAGGAATCATAGCCGTCGATGTAGCGGTAATAATTATGATAGGTGAAATTGACGTTGTAGTTCAGCCCCTCGCTGATCTCCCCGCGCAGCTCCGCGGTCGCACGGAAGCTCTCGCTCTTGCGCATGCCGCGCGCCGATCCCGGCTCGCCCTCATCGCCCAGCGTCGAGGGGTTGCCGCCCAGCAGGAAGGGCCGGAACAGCAAGGTCGGGAACAGCACGCCGATACCCGCCGGGGTTCCCGGATTGGCCGCGCGATAGGCGATCAGGCCCGGGTTGTTGCCGGGCACGAAGAAGCCCGACTGGCTGATCGCGCCGCTCGCCGGCGATGGCGGCTGGGTCAGCAGATAGGAGGGCGAGGTCAGATAGTGCGGCACCGTGGTGCGGCCATAGAGCGCCGTGACCTGGAAGGTGGTCGATGGCGCGACATCGATCTCGACATCGACGAACGCCTGCCCGCGCTTCTCCAGCTCGACCAGATTGTCGTACACCGAATATTGGTTGTAGCAGCGCGCGTCGCTCCCGACGAAGCCGCCCAGCGGCGCGCAGGCGGAATCGGCCATGATCCCGGACGCGGGTGCGCCGAGCGGGCCGAGGAACAGGAAGTTCGCCGGATTGCCGCCGCCGGTCCAGCCGCCCTGCGGGTTCTCGGCATAGGGGCGGATCGCCCAGTCGCGCTCCTTGGCCATCAGCTGGCCGCGCTTCTGGAAGCCCGCGGCGAGCAGCACGCGGAAATTCTCGCCGACATGGCCATAGCTGATCGACGCGTCCACATCGCCGTCGGAGCCGTCGATGAAGCGGTAGCTCGCCGATCCCTGGAAGCCGCGCTGGTTGGTGCGGGTGATGAAGTTGACCACGCCCGCGATCGCTTCCGAGCCATAGGTCGCGGCCGCGCCGTCCTTGAGCACCTCGACCCGGCCGATCGCCGCGGAGGGAAGCATGTTGATGTCGACCGCGGGCACGCCGTTGCCCGATGTCGTCAGCCGCTTGGAATTGAGCAGCACCAGCGTGCGCTGCGGGCTTAGGCCGCGCAGGTTGACCGTGGCGATGCCCTCGGCGCCCTGCGACCGGCTGTCGAACTGGTTGGCATCGCCCAGCGACGCGCTCGAGCTCGGCAGCGCCTTGACCAGGTCGAGCGTCGTCGGGTTGCCCTGCTTGGCCAGCTCCTCGGCGCCGATCACGTCGACCGGCAGCGCCGCATCCTCCGGCGTGCCCGCGATCAGCGATCCGGTGATGACCACCTCGGTCTCGCCGCCGTCCTGCGCCCAGGCCGGCGCCGCACCCGCGATGACGAGCGCCGTGAACCCGCACGCCCCCAATAGCTGCTTCTTCATAGATCCCACTCCCGTTAGGCCGGAACGCTTTGCGGCTCCATACCGTAAACTCGAATAGATCGATTCTCATGCCATCGGTCAAGCCAACAAAACCGTTGCAAATTGCCACTTACACTAGCGTAGAATGCGGAGTCCGAACGACCGCACTGCAACAAGGGTATGCTAAACGATTGTTCTAAACCGGGGCGGTCGGCGCAGGGATCGGCGGGTCGACGCCGTCATTGCGGATCTGCCCGGCCGCGATATGCTCGGGCGATGCGCAAATATGGGAAACTGCTTCTCGCCGGGATCGTCGTCGCGGCCGCCGGCCTCGGCGCCGGCGCGATGGCGTTCGCTTCGGCGCGATCCTATGAGATCGGAAGAACCGATCCCCGGCGGGCCGCCGGCTATCGCCCCTTGTTCTACAATTTCTCGGAAACCTATACCGACGGCACCGCGCTGGGGATCACGATCGGATCGTCGAAGGAGCAGGCGATCCGCGCGGCGGAAGCGGGCGGGTTCGTCGTCAATCCGGCCGGTTGGGGCGATGCCCGGCCCGGCGGCGCAGCGCTATATGAGCCGGGCGAGCTGCACCGGACCATGCTGCGCCAGGATCACCTCTCCTTCCGCGATCGCCGCGAACTGTGGAGCGGGATGATCCTAGAGTTCCGGAACGGGCGCGTGCGCAGCGTGAACGTCTACTACATCAACTTTGAATCGGTATGATCCCGCCGGGCGCGTAACGCCTGCCCGCCCGTCAGAATCCGCTCAGCCGCGCGAACCGGTCGCGGTGGTACGCCGCATTGCCCCACATCTGCTCGAGCACGCGCATCCGCTTGAGCGTGAAGCCTGCATCATATTCGTCGGTCATGCCGATGCCGCCATGCAGCTGGATCAGCTCGCGGCTCATCAGATGGCCGGCCTCGTTCGCCTTGCCCTTGGCCAGCGACGCCGCCTGGCGCGTGTCGCCACCACGATCGATCGCCGCCAGCCCCGCCTCGACCGCCGAACGCATCAGCTCGATCTCGCTGTAGAGGTTCGCCATGCGATGCTGCAGCGCCTGGAAGGTCGCCAGCACCTGCCCGAACTGCACGCGCTGCTTCAAATAGGCGAGCGTCGTGTCGAACGCCGCGCTCGCCATGCCGAGCATCTCGGCACTCGCCAGCACCGCCGCGCGGTCGAGCACCGCGTCGAGCAGCCCGTCCCCGCCTTCCGCCAGCTTCTCGGCCGCCGCCCCGTCGAAACTCACCTGCGCATGGCTGCGGAAATCGGCTAGGTGCCGCCGCGACACGCTCACGCCCGCCCCGGCCTCGACCAGGTACAGTCCATCCGTTGCCGCAACCACGAACAGCCCGGCGCTGTCGCCCTCGGCGACGAATGCCTTGGTGCCGCTGAGCTTGCCGCCCTCGACCTTCGCCGCGATCGAAGCCGGGTCGAAGCGCGGCCCCTCGTCCACCGCCAGCGTCGCGACCAGCTCGCCGCTGGCGATGCGCGGCAGCCACTTGGCCTTCTGCGCCTCGCTCCCGCCGAGCAGGATCGCCGATGCGGCTACGGCCGACGCGGCGAGCGGACTCGCGGCCAGCGTCTTGCCCAGCTCCTCGATCACCAGCCCCAGGCTCAGCCAGCCGAAATCGCTGCCGCCCTGCGCTTCGGGAATGATGATCCCGGTCCAGCCCATCTGCGCCATCGTCGCATAGGCGCCGGCGTCATAGCCCGCAGCCTCGTTCGCATCGCGCACCTTGCGCCATGCCGAGACCGGGCTCTCATTCCCCGCCCAGTCGCGCGCCATGTCGCGCAGCATCGTCTGTTCTTCGGTCAGAACGGCCATCTGTCTTTCCTTCGTTATCGAACCGTCCCAATTCCTCCCCCGGAGGGGGAGGGGGACCAGCGAAGCTGGTGGAGGGGTAGTCTCCACGAGCGGGCCGGTCAGCTTGGGGCGGTCTACCCCTCCACCACGCTCTGCGAGCGCGGTCCCCCTCCCCCTCCGGGGGAGGAGTGTCGAACCTCACTCACTGATGATCCAGCATCCCCAGGATCCGCTTGGCGATGATGTTGTTCTGGATCTCGGTCGATCCGCCATAGATCGTCGTCGCCTTGCCGAAGAGCCATGCGCGCGTGGCTTGCAGCTGCGCATCGGTGAACCCCTCGCCCTCCCAGCCAAGGCCGGCGAGCCCCTGGATCTCGATCATCAGCTCGGCGCGCTCCTGTCCCAGCTTGGTCCCCACGGTCTTGAGGATCGACGAGACTTCGGAGACCCCGCCCGCCGCCTTGCTCTCGGCCTGCACCCGCATCGCGGTGAGCAGGAAGGCGCGCCAGTCCATCTCGAACTTGGCGATCCGCGCCCGCAGGTCGGGGTCGGCCACCCGGCCCTGCTCGTCCGCGCCGGCATATTTCCTGGCGATGTCGGCGAGCGACGGCCCGCTCGGCATCAGCCGCGATCCGCCGCCCGACAGATTGGTGCGCTCGTGCTGGAGCAGGCGCTTGCCGATCGTCCAGCCCTGCCCCTCCTCGCCGACGCGGTTCGCCTTGGGCACCTTCACATTGGTGAAGAAGGTCTCGCAGAAGGGCGACATGCCGCTGATCATCTGGATCGGCTTCACCTCGACCCCGGGCGAATCCATGTCGATCAGCAGGAAGGTGATGCCGCCCTGCTTCTGGCTCTTGTCGGTGCGCACCAGGCAGAAGCATTTGTCGGCCCATTGCCCGCCGCTGGTCCAGGTCTTCTGGCCGTTGACCAGATAATGGTCGCCCTTGTCCTCGGCGAAGGTCTGCAGGTTGGCGAGGTCGGACCCGGCATTGGGCTCCGAATAGCCCTGGCACCAGCGCACCTCGCCTTTGGCGATCGCCGGGATATGCTCGCGCTTCTGCGCCTCGCTGCCATATTCCAGCAGCGTCGGGCCGAACATCATCACGCCCATCCCGCCGATCGGGTTCCATGCGCCGATCCGCGCCATCTCGTCCGCCAGTATCCTGGCCTCGGCGCGGCTGAGGCCGCCGCCACCATATTCCCTGGGCCAGGTCGGCACGCCCCAGCCCTTCTCGCCCATCGCCTTGCGCCACGCGGCCTGGTCGGGCGTCTCCTCGCCCGGCCCCTCGACGGCGGACATGCTGTTGTCCTTGCCCTTGAGCGACGCGGGGAAGTTCGCCGCGAGCCATTCGCGCACCTCGGCGCGGAACGAGTCGATTCCGCTACCGGTCACCGGTTCAGCCAGCGTTGCCACCTTCGTCTCCTCTCAACCCTGCAATGCGGACACATGATCGGGGGAAAAAGCAAACTTCGTCCACGACATGTTCCACTTTGGATTCTCGCTCCGATCTGTCGGATCGTCGTATTTGAATTTGCGGTATGGCGCGCTTCGCGTCAATCCGGATTCAGCAGGCCGGGCTATCGCCCCGGCCCGCCGAGCGCCGCATTGTCCTGTTCGCGCGCCTGCGCCTCGGCCTCGCGTGCCTTCAATGCGGCGACGTTCGCCTCGTGCCGGGCCTTGGTGATCGGGTAGAAGAGCAGGAACAGCGCGCCGAGCGTCCACAGGCCGATCGACATCGGGATATAGTGGATGACGAGGCTGCGGATCGCCTCGTCGCTCACCTGGCCAGGCAGCGGCTTCTCCGGAAAATCACTCCATGCCAGCAGCTTGCCGGCCAGGAAGATGCCGATCGCGGTCGAGCATTGCTGCATGAAGCTCGACGCGGCGAAGAAGGTGCCGGCGTCGTGCCGCCCGATCCTGACCGCGCTGTCCTCGACCACGTCGGCGAGCATGGACGAGGTGTTGATCAGCGAGATCGCGACCATCGCGCCATAGATCGCGCCGATCGCGAACAGCGTCGGCACCAGCAACGGGTGGCCGGGCGCGAAGAACATGCCGTTATAGGCGAGGAACAGCGGCGACAGGCCGATCGCCACCCCCACCACCGCGAAGATCATCGAGCTCGCCCGCTTGCCCAGCCAGCTCGACATGATCGGCGCGAGCGGGGCGGCGAGCGTCGCCGCGACCAGGCTGTCGATCGTGATGATCGCGAGCTGCGCGGCGTTGAGATGGTAGAGATAGGTGCTGAAGAACAGCGTGGTCGAGCTGTAGAGGCCGATCGCCGAATATTTGAGCACGCCGAAGCCGAAGATCGACAGGAAGGCGCGATTGCGCAGTGCCTGGCCCATCTCCTTGAGGTGCACCGCCAGCGGCGTGCGCGCGGGCCGCGCGTCGGCCTGGCGAAGGTACGGAATGCGGTTGTGCGTGCCGATGCCGCAGATCAGGATCGCCGCGACGATGGTCAGCGCGCCCGCGATCGCGAAGCCCGGATAGCCCGCGGGGTTGAGCTGGCCGCGCGGATAGTCGGGCGTCGCGGCGAAGAAGGTGAGCAGGCACAGGGTGGTGAAGCCGAAGGCGCCGGCATAGCCGAACCACCAGCGCAGGCCGAACAGCCGCGTGCGCTCGCGATAGTCGTCGGTCATCTCGGGCGTCATCGCCGATGTGTTGATCTCGAACGCGCTGATCGCGACGCGCGTGAGCGAGGCGGTGGCGAAGATCCACAAGCCCGCCTCGAGATTGCTCATGCCCCGGGGCGGGAACCAGGCGAGCAGGAAGAATACGCCGGTCGGGATCGCCGCGCCGTAGATGAAGGGATGGCGCCGCCCCCAGCGGCTGCGCGTCATGTCGGACCAGCGCCCGATCAGCGGGTCCGCGACCGCATCGACGACGAGCGTCAGCGCCACCGCCGCCGCGACGACCGAGGCGGAGACGCCGACGATCTGGCTGTAGAAGAACAGCAGGTAGCTGGTGAAGGCGGCGTTCTTGACGCCGTTGGCGATCGCCCCCGCGCCATAGCTCACCCGCGTGCCGAGCCCGATCGGCGGCGGCGCCTCCGCCCTCACCGTCGCGGCGCGCGGCTGCGCCCCGGCTCCATCGACCGTCGTTGCCATTCGCATCCTCCTGACCGTCTGTCGCGGCCGACTCATTCGAAGATGCGGTATGGATTACCCTACGTCAAGCCGGGGCTTGCGCAACCACCACAAGTGGAACAAGTAGTGGACGAAGTTGGCTTTCGCCGCAGGGGCCGTATGCACTTTTCCCACCGAGCTGTCCCAATCGCGCTCGCCGCGGTCCTGATCGACGCGATCGGCTTTGGAATTGTCCTTCCCGTACTTCCAACCCTGATCGTCGAACTGACCGCACAGAGCCTGCCCGAGGCCACCCGCATCGGCGGCTGGCTGGCGATCGTCTTCGCCCTCGCCCATTTCTTCGCCGGGCCGATCCTCGGCAATCTCGGCGACCGCTTCGGGAGGCGGCCGGTGATCCTCGCCGCGATGCTCATCTTCGCCGCGGACTATGCGCTGATGGCGTTCGCGCCGACCATCGCCTGGCTGTTCGCCGGGCGGCTGATCGCGGGCATCGCCGGCGCGGTCTATGGCCCGGCCAATGCGATCCTCGCCGACGTGACCCCGCCCGAAAAACGCGGCGCGACATTCGGCCTGATGGGCGCGGCGTTCGGCATCGGCTTCATCATCGGCCCGGCGCTCGGCGGGCTGCTCGCCGATCTCGGGCCGCGCGCGCCGTTCATCGCCGCCGCCGCGCTCGCCGCGATCAACGCCGCCTGGATATCGATCTGGCTGCCCGAGACGCTCGCGCCCGGGAATCGCCGCCCGTTCGAGTGGAAGCGCGCCAACCCGCTCGGCACCTTCGCGCCGCTGTTCGGGCTCAAGGGCGCCGCGCCGCTGCTGATCGTGATGTTCATCTGGCAGCTCGCGCATCAGGTCTATCCCGCGACCTGGGCCTTTTATGCCGAGCTGGCGCATGGCTGGGACACCCAGGCGATCGGCTGGTCGCTCGCCGCATCGGGCACTGCGATGGCGCTGACCCAGATCTTCGTCACAGGCCGGGCGATCGCCGCGCTGGGCGAGACCCGCACCTTGATGATCGGGCTGATCGTCGGCGCACTGGTCTATGCCGGGTATGCGTTCGCCGATCAGGGCTGGCAGGTCTATGCGCTGCTCACGGTGGGCGCGCTGCAGATGCTCGCCTATCCCTCGCTCAATGCGATGCTGAGCCGCATGGTCGACGCCTCGAACCAGGGCGCGCTGCAGGGTGGGATGGCGAGCATCGCCAGCATCGCCGCGATCTTCGGGCCGCTCAGCCTGACGCAGACATTGGCCTATGGCGCCGAGCATGGCTTTCCAGGCGCAGCGTTCGCGCTCGCATCGGCGCTGGCGCTGATCGCGGTGGCGATCGTCGCGATCTTCCTGCTGCGCCGTCCCGTTTCGCCGCCGGAGCCGGTTGCGTAACGACCGCGCCACCCCATCTGTCGCGCTCAACCTCCAGGAGACGCGCCGATGATCGACCTCTATTACTGGCCCACCCCGAACGGCCACAAGATCACGCTGTTCCTGGAGGAAGCCGGGCTTCCCTACACCATCCATCCGGTCAACATCGGCCAGGGCGACCAGTTCAAGCCCGATTTCCTCAAGATCGCCCCCAACAACCGCATGCCGGCGATCATCGACACCGATCCGGCCGACGGCGGCGAGCCGATCAGCGTGTTCGAGAGCGGCGCGATCCTCGTCTATCTCGCCAACAAGACCGGCAAGTTCTTCGGCCCGGCGCAGCGCGACAAGATCGCGCAGATGGAATGGCTGATGTGGCAGATGGGCGGGCTAGGCCCGATGTCCGGCCAGAACGGCCATTTCAACCGCTACGCGCCCGAGAAGATCCCCTACGCCCAGAAGCGCTATATCGACGAGACCAACCGCCTCTACGGCGTGCTCGACCGCCAGCTCGCGGGCAGGCCCTTCGTCGCGGGCGAGGACTATTCAATCGCCGACATGGCGATCTATCCGTGGATCGTGCCGCACGAGGCAATGGGCCAGACCATCGCCGATTTCCCGCATCTGCAGCGCTGGTTCGAAGCCGTGAAGGCCCGCCCCGCCACGATCCGCGCCTATGCCAAGGGCGAGGAGATTCGCCCCAGCGACGCGCCGATGACCGACGCGCAGAAGAAAATCCTGTTCGGCCAGACGGCGGCGAACACGGCGAAGGCGTAGCGCACGCCCGCCGGAGATGGGGTTGGAAAGGCACCAGCCTCATCTTCGGCGAATGACCGAGATTGGATGGTTTGCTGCCGCTCGATTGCTTCTACTGGCGCGCCGGTGCCCAACGCTTGAGCGCTGCAATGACCTGCCAACCAACGGCCCACGACAATGCCAGTATTAGAGGGAGCGTGAGTTGAAGCATCGGCATTGGATCAAACAGGGTCAGCAAAATTTCGAGAAGAACCAACCATGCTGTGACAGTGACCAACGCGGCAATTATGCCAGCCGTCGCGAACCGGCGAACCCAGATCTTCATGCGCTGCTTTAACACATAACGTGACCGTAATGGGATCGAGAGCGGCCGCTCGCTAGGTGTCATCCGGAAACCTGCGCGTCCCATCCCAGTCCGCCGTACGGCTGCCGTGCCCCCTCCTAGCAGCGGCGCTGAACAACGCCGCCGACGCCAGCCACAGCGCCGTGAAGACGCCCCCGAACAGCCAGGCCTTGAACACGCCGTCCGGCACCTGTGCGGTCACCGGTGCGGTCACGATGAGGAGGGTCAGCAGGACCTGCATCACCGCCACGCCCAGCATCGCCCGCGCCATGCCGTCCGGCCGGAACCGGGCTGCGTACCCGCCGACCGCCGCGGCCAGGATCAGCATGAAGAAGCCCCCGCCGGTGCCGTCGTCGCGAACGATCGTGGTCCACACGATCAGGAACGACGTCAGGGCCGCGATGGCCGCGCCGCCGCGATAGGCCCCGCTCATCGTCGTGCCGGCCGCTCTGCTCGCTTCACTCATGCGCCTGCCTCCCTCTGGAATTGCCCTCCCGTCTTCGCAGCGGCCGAGGTGAGCGGCATGAGCGCGACATGAGCAAAGGCTGAAAAACGCATCGGAGGCGTCCGCGACCCGCTAAAGTTGCGGTTGCGCCCGCCCTAGCGGCATTGCGCTTTACCCGCCGCGTTCGCTCCGCCTAGTTTCCGCCACCGCCGCGCGACTGACGCTGCAAGATGGGGACACCATCGGGAAGCGCGAACGGGTTGCGCCGCGCGTCTGGGCATCGCTCTCATGCTGGAGGATGACATGCCCGAACTCGACAATCTCCTCGCCTTCGCCGCCGTCGCGCTCGGCATGGTGCTGACGCCCGGCCCCAACATGATCTACCTGGTCTCGCGCTCGATCTCCCAGGGGCACGCGGCAGGACTGATCTCGCTCGGCGGGATCGCGCTGGGCTTCGCCGTCTACATGCTCTGTGCCGCCTGGGGCCTCACCGCGCTGCTCATGGCCGTGCCCTTTGCCTATGACGCGATCCGCCTCGCCGGGGCCGCCTATCTGCTGTGGCTGGCGTGGCAGGCGGTGCGCCCCGGCGGGCGGTCGAGCTTCGAGGTGCGCGACATGCCGCGCGACGGCCCGGGACGGCTGTTCTCGATGGGATTGCTGACCGTCCTGCTCAACCCCAAGGCCGCCATCCTCTACCTCTCGCTGCTCCCCCAGTTCATCGATCCTGCCAAGGGGAATTTGCTGGGTCAGGCAGTGGTGCTGGGCTCAACGCAGATCGCGGTGAGCGTCGCGGTCAATTCGGCGATCATCGTCTGCGCCGCCTTCATCGCGCGCTTTCTCCAGCGCCGCCCGGGCTTCGCGCTTGCCCAGCGCTGGCTGATGGGCACCGTGCTCGCCGGCCTCGCGGTGCGGATGGCGACCGAGGCGCGGCGCTAGGTGGCAACGATCCTCCCCCGCCAGGGGGAGGTGTCAGCGCAGCTGACGGAGGGGGCGGAAGCACAACGGCAAGAGGCTGATAGAACGAAGCCGCCCTCCCCCTCCGTCGCCTTCGGCGCCACCTCCCCCTGGCGGGGAGGATCAGAGGGATCAGCCCCTGCCCGGCCGCCGCGACAGGCCGACGTCGAGATGCGCGCCCGCGTCGAGCAGCACCGTCTCGCCGGTAATGACGCGGCTGGCGGGGTCGAGCAGATTGACCACCGGCCCCGCGATATCCTCGGCATGCGCGGCCAGTCCCATCGGGGTCTGGCTGGCGATGAATTTCTCGAACGCCTCGAACGCCTCCTGCGTCATCCGCTCGCTGAACCAGCCGGTGCCGACATAGCCCGGCGCGACCGCATTGACCCGGATCGCCGGCGCGAGGACGCGGGCGAGGCTCCTGGTCATCGTCACCAGCGCGCCCTTGGACGCGGCATAGGCGACCGACGACCCGTTGCCGAACACGCCCGCGACCGAGGCGATGTTGACCACTGCGCTCGCCGGCCCTTCGCGCATCGCTGGGGCACAGGCGCGGATCATCTGGAACGGCGCGACGGTGTTGAGCCGGTAGATGTCGAGGAAATCGT
Organism: Sphingomonas sp.; assembly: GCF_036402235.1. Classification (GTDB taxonomy): domain Bacteria; phylum Pseudomonadota; class Alphaproteobacteria; order Sphingomonadales; family Sphingomonadaceae; genus Sphingomonas. Next base: position 25,480 of record NZ_DASWTG010000091.1, read on the forward strand.
CCGCGGACAGCGCGTCCAGGTCCTCGTGATTGGCGAACTTGGTCTTGCCCGAATTGTTGACCAGCAGATCGATCCGCCCGAACGCCTCGAGCGCCGCCGCCGCGAGCGCGCGGCATTGCGCGTCGTCGGCGATGTCGGCCTGCACGGCGATCGATCCGTTGCCCAGTTCCGCCGCCAGCGCCTCGGCCGCGTCCCGGCTCGACGCATAGTTGATCGCGCAGCGCACTCCGCGCGCCGCCAGCCTGCGCACCACCGCCGCGCCGATCCCGGTGCCCCCGCCGGTGACGATCGCGGCCATGCCCTGCATCGCATCGCTCGCGGCGCCGGTCATGCCTGGGCACTCGCCCGCGCGGACACCCGGCGATGCCAGTCGTTGAGCCGCGCCAGCTCCTCCGGAACCGTCAGCCCGATAAAGGTCCCGAAATCGATCGTGGTCAGCAGCACGATATCCGCCATCGAGTAGGTCTCCCCGGCAATGAACGGCGTCTCGCCCAGCGCATCGTCGCACATCCGCAGCGCGCGCTCCACTGCCGGACGGTTGCTCTCGCCGAAGTCCTTATACTGGTGCGGCATCACCCGCGCGGTGAACGGATGGGTGTGCATCCAGATCATGCCCGTCGGCACCATCAGCCTGAGCTCGATCCGCCGGATCCACATCTCGATCGTCGCGGCGTCGAGCGGATCGCTTCCGAACAGTGCGGGTTCCGGGTGCAGCGCCTCGAGATAGCGGCAGATCGCGACGCTTTCGGTCAGCACCGCGCCATTGTCGAGCCTGAGCGCGGGCGTCTGCCCCAGCGGATTGATCGCGCGATAGGCCTCGCCACGATGCTCGCCCTTGAGGATCGAGACCTCCTCGCTGGGCAAGTCGATCCCCTTTTCCGCGGCGAAGATGCGCACGCGGCGCGGATTGGGCGCCGGATTGGGCGAATCGTAGAAAAGCATCCTCTCCCTTTCATTTTTAGAAGATCGCGTATGGCAGCCAATGGCGGTTTCGCCTAGCGTTTCATCCGAATCGAGGAGAGAGAATGCAGACCGCAGCGGAAATCCTGGCGCAGCCCTTCGGCACGCTGCCCGACCTGATCGCCGCCCATGCGCGTGAGCGCGGCGACAAGCCCGCGATCGTCCATGGCGACGCCGCGCTCACCTATGCGCAACTCGACGCGCGGATGGACGCGATCGCCGCGGCGCTCCAGCGCGACGGGCTTCAGCCGGGGCAAGCGGTCGCGATCGTCGGCGCGATGAGCCTCGACTATGCCGCGCTCTTCCTCGGTGCGATTCGCGCGGGCGGCGCCCCTGCCCCGGTCGCGCCCTCCTCGACCGGCGATCAGATGGCGGCGATGATCGCCGACAGCGGCACCGGGCTGGTGTTCCTCGACGCCGATGCGGCGGCCACGCTCGGCGACCGACCGGTCGCGGCGAAGCGCGTCGCGCTCGACGGCAGCGACGCGGGGATGGCGCTCGACGGCTGGCTTGGGGGCGCGGCCAGGCCTGCTCCCGCCGAAATCCGGCCCGAGGACCCGTTCAACATCATCTATTCCTCGGGCACCACCGGCACGCCCAAGGGGATCGTCCAGCCGCACGCGATGCGCTGGGCGCATATCGCCCACAATGCCGCGGCCGGGTTCGGCGAGGCGGTGACGATGATCGCGACCCCGCTCTACTCGAACACCACGCTGGTGAGCTTCATCCCGACGCTGGGCTGGGGCGGCACTGCGGTGCTGCTCGGCAAGTTCGACGCGCGCGCCTTCCTCGAAGCCGCGGAGCAGCACCGCGGCACGCATGCGATGCTGGTGCCGGTGCAGTATCAGCGCATCATGGCGGTGGAGGATTTCGACAGCTTCGACCTCAGCTCCTTCAGGCTCAAGACCTGCACCAGCGCGCCCTTCTCGCCTGCGCTCAAGGCCGATGTGCTGGCGCGCTGGCCGGGCATGCTGGTCGAATATTACGGGATGACCGAGGGCGGCGGCACCTGCGTGCTGATGTGCAACATGTTCCCGGATAAGCTCCACACCGTCGGCATGCCGGTGCTCGGCCACGACATCCGCCTGATCGACGACGAGGGGCGCGAGGTGCCGCAGGGCGAGATGGGCGAGGTGGTCGGCCGCAGCCCGGCGATGATGAGCGGCTATCACGGCCGCAAGCAGGCGAGCGCCGACGCCGAATGGTTCGATGCCGAGGGCAACCGCTATATCCGCCACGGCGATGTCGGCCGGTTCGACGCGGACGGCTTCCTCACGCTGATGGACCGCAAGAAGGACCTGATCATCTCGGGCGGGTTCAACATCTACCCGAGCGACCTCGAGGCCGAGCTCGCCAAGCACCCTGCGGTGCGCGATTGCGCGGTGGTCGGCGTGCCGTCCGAGCAATGGGGCGAGACCCCTGCCGGCTTCTATGTCCCTGCGGACGAGACGCCGGCTGCGGAGATACTGGCGTCGGTCAACGCCGTCCTGGGCAAGACCCAGCGGCTTGCGGCGCTGCTCCCGATCGACGAACTGCCGCGCAGCGCGATCGGCAAGGTGCTCAAGCGCGAGCTGCGCGACCGCTATCTGGAGACCGTACCGGCATGACCTCGCTCCCCGCCCTTCTCGCCCAGGCGCAGTGCAGCGATACGGGTTTCACGACGGAGATCCCCTCCAACTGGCTGCAGGGGCGCACCGCCTATGGCGGGCTGTCGACCGCGCTCGCATTGGCCGCGGCCAAGCAGATCGAGCCGGATCTGCCCCCGCTCCGCTCGGCACAGGTGGCGTTCGTCGGCCCGCTCGCCGGCCCCGTCACCGTCACTGCGACCAAGCTGCGCCGCGGGCGCAACGCCGCGTTCATCCAGGCGGACATCGCGTCGGAGGCGGGCCTCGGCCTGCGCACCACCTTCGTGTTCATGGCGGCGCTCCAGTCGGCGATCGACCATGACGCCACCGCACCGGCTGCGCACGCGCTGCCCCCCCCGGACGCGCAACTCTACACCGGCCCGGCGGAGTTCTTCACCGGCAACTTCAATTTCTACGATCTGAAGGACGCGGCGGGGCCGACGCAATGGCTGCGCTGGGGCCGGCTGATCGAGCGCGGGGGGCTGGACCCGGAGGTCGAGATGATGGCGATGGGCGACGCGCTGCCCCCGGCGGCGTTCAAGCTGTTCGAGCGGATGACGCCGCTGTCCTCGCTCACCTGGATCGTCAACATCCTGCAGCCCCGCGCCGCGACCCGCGACGGCTGGTGGCTGCTCGAAGCCCAGACCGACCGCGCGCGCGACGGCTATTCCAGCCAGTCGATGCGGATGTCGAACGCCGATGGCGCGCTGGTCGCGGAGGGGATGCAGGGGGTGGCCATCTTTGGGTGAGCAGCGAAGGAAACGACCCCTTTGCGGATATTTCATGCTGGTTAGGTCATCCAGGCTACGAAAACAGCGGTCACAGGAAATACCGCTAGGACGAACCTCAAGAGTGTCAGCGCGCCCCAGAGCTGCCTCGCTTGCAATGTTGGAATTGATTTGCTTGCATCGTCCGGCAGCTGGAACCGCTCTTTGATTTCGTCGATCCGCGTCACAAATAGTCATGCCTGACGCCCGTCTGACAAAGGCGGCGAAGTTGACAGAATGAATCGCGTTTTGCGTAACCTCGTCAACTTCGCGAGAGTACCGGCGGCAACGATAGCGGAGATCCCTTCCAGCCCTCTTGCCGATACAAATTGCGACACTTTCCCCACGCGCTGACATAGCGCTGCGACAGCGGGCGTTCAGACAGGCACCACCGCGGCACCCCCCTCGCCGCCCCGACAGGAGCCTGCCCCGATGAAGAATCTTCTGACTGCCACTGCGATCGGCGCGATGCTCGCCGCCGGCGTCGCGATCGCGATGCAGAGCGAGACTCCCCCCGCCGCGCCCAAGAAGCCGGTCACCAAGGCCGAGATGCTCGCCCGCGCCGATGCGCGCTTCGACCGGATGGACACCAACAAGGACGGCCAGCTCGACGCCAATGAGCGCAAGGCCGGCACCGAGGCCGCTCGCACTGCCATGGCCGAGCGCAAGGGCGGCGAAATGGCCGACTTCGTGCCCGGCGGACGCCGCGGCGGCGGCATGGGTGAGCGGATGCTTCAGCGCATCGACACCAATGGCGACGGCCTGATCAGCAAGGCCGAGAACCGCGCCGCGGCCGAGGCCCGCTTCACGCGGATGGACGCGAACGGAGACGGCACCCTCACCGCCGACGAACGCGGCAAGCGCATGGGCAAGTGGAAGCGCGGCGGCCGCCGCGATGGAATGACGCCACCTCCTCCTGAAGCACCCCAGGGCGAGTGAGCGGCATGCCGGGCGGGCTTTACGACCTCCTCCGTGCCGCCC
>NZ_DASWTG010000092.1:0-34055 GCF_036402235.1 Sphingomonas sp.
GGGATCCACCGGGAGGCGAGTGACGGACAGGAGGTTCGATCGTGCTGCTTGAGGCATCGTGGATCCCGGCACAAGGCCGGGATGACGGCGGAGCCGGGCTATGGAGATCGCCATCCTCACACCGTCCAGATCAGCACATTCCCCAATGCCACCAGCGCGCACACGATCATCAGCACGCCCTTCTGCCCCTCGCCCCTGCGAATGAGGCGCACCCCGCCCCACGCCAGCGCGAAGGCGGCGAGCATCAGGATGGCGAGGACAGTGGAACCGGCGGTCGGAAGATCGTCCATTCGCCACCCCATGCCCAAAGCGCCGTTCCGCGTCGAGCCAAGATATAATTGCGATTGACTCGCAATAACAGAATGCTAGGAGCAGCGCGAAGGGAGCGCCCGTGTACCATTATCTCGACCGCACCACTGCCTCGCTCGATCTCGGCGGCCGCTTCATCGTCTGGGCGGCGCGCGGCTGGGTTCAGGCGGTCAATCGCCGCCAGTGCCCGTGCAACGCGCTGGCCGAGGGTTTCGCCCGGTGGAACGCGGCAGCGGCGTTGCAATCCTTTTCCATGGCTATGGCAATTCTTAATTGCGAAGCTGGCGAACCCCTGTATTTCCGCGCTCCAGGCCATAGCCGCGTCAGCGACGACGAGGCGCTGCTGCTCGACTTGTTCGAGCAGGCGCCGCGCCGGCCCCAAAACGAGATGCGGGAGATGCTGGGCATGATCGTCCCCCCGACGAGCGCGCCCGCGCTCCAGATCGCGATCGAAACCGCGGCGGCGGCACTGGAGGCGATCGGCCTCAGCCCGTCGGCGCAAATTGGAAACTGAAGTGATGAGTGACCGCAACCATATCCCCCTCGCCCCCTCGGCGGCGCTGACGGTCGAGACCGTGACCAGCGTGCGCCATTGGAACGAGCATCTGTTCAGCTTCACCATCACGCGCCCGCAGAGCTTCCGCTTCCGCTCGGGCGAGTTCGTCATGCTCGGCCTGCCCGGCGAGGGCCGCCCGCTGCTGCGCGCCTATTCGATCGCAAGTCCCGCCTATGCCGAGGAGCTCGAGTTCCTCTCGATCAAGGTGCCGGACGGCCCGCTCACCTCGCGGCTCCAGCTGATCCAGCCGGGCGACCAGGTCTTCCTTGGCCGCAAGCCCACCGGCACGCTCGTCACCGATGCGCTGCTGCCGGGCAAGCGGCTGTTCTTCCTGTCGACCGGCACCGGCCTCGCGCCCTTCCTCAGCCTCGCGCGCGATCCCGACGTCTATGAGATGTTCAACCAGGTCCTGCTGGTCCACTCGGTGCGCCGAGTCAGCGACCTTGCCTTCCGCGAGGAGCTGGAGGCGCAGCTCGCCGGCGACCCGCTGGTGCAGGATCAGGCGCTGCTTCAGTTCAACTATCTTCCCACGGTCACGCGCGAGCCTTTCCCGACCAGTCAGCGCATCGGCACGCTGATCGAGAATGGTGCGCTGTTCGGCCCCCAGATGCTCGGCGAGAAGCGCCTCGATCCCGAGACCGACCGCGTCATGCTGTGCGGCAGCATGGAGATGATCAAGGATCTCTCCGCGATGCTCGACGGCCTCGGCTTCGAGGAAGGCTCGAACGCCAAGCCGGGGCATTATGTGATCGAACGCGCGTTCGTGGGGTGAGGCGGCGGCGGCGATTTGAAGACCGGATGTCTGCGATTGGGTGGAAGCAGCCGTAAGCCCCTCTCCCGTTGGGAGAGGGAAGGAGCCGACGCAGTCGGCGGAAGGGTGAGGGCAGGCCGCTTGTCTCTTAAACCTGCCCTCACCCTTCCCGCCGCGTCGCGGCGGGCCCCATCCCTCTCCCGAGGGGAAAGGGATGCAGCGTCCGCAAAGCGGTCGTTAGCGGGCGCCCCTTCTCCGTCGTCCCGGCCTCGTGCCAGGTTCCACGGCGCCGCGGAGCTGGACAACTTATCCCTTGCAATGTTGGATTTCGTTTGCTCCGCTTCCTGAGCGATGGAGAAAGCGGGTTTGACCGGTACTCACATAGCTGAGTCCGCGTGTTCAGGGCGAAATCGCGATCGTTCCGAGCAAGGCACAATCCAGCCCGAATTGCGTTCTACACGAATTAATGGCACATAAGCCGTGATGGGAGGCCGGGCATGAACGTTGAACGCGGCTGGACCGCGCCCCAAATATGTGACGTTCAGCGGAGGCATACTGAAAATAAAGGGTTCATTGATAGCCTTGTGGGCATGGCCCGCAGGTTGGGATTGCCGTGCCCAAATTTGTCGAACTGAAGGTTCATCTCGCCGAGGACGAGGAAACCGGCCGGTGGTATATTGCCGAATCCGATATTCCCGGCCTTCGCGTGGAAGCAGCCAGCGCAGGTGACCTCATCCGGATGGTTGAGGAGATCGCTCCCGAACTTATTGAGCTGAACGTGGCGGAAATCCTCGAAAATGCCGGTGTTAAGCTGGCCAAGCGTACCGCTCCGAAGCCCTCCCTGGGCATCAAGCCTGTATTCGATTCCCCTATGGCAGTCGCGTGCTGAACGAGTGGGCAGCGACTACGGGCGCGAGTTGGAGCGGCTGCTCGTAGAAGCGGGCTGCACCTTCGTGCGCAACGGCAAGGGCGACCATGAAATCTGGCACTCGCCGATTACGAACCGTCACTTCGTGCTCGATCGCAGCTGTGAGGTTCGCCATACCGCCAACGGCACATTGAAGGATGCGGGGCTTCCGAAGGCATTCTAACCACACTCCTCGCTCCACCCTTCCAATGTTGGAATCCGTCTGATCTACCCTGATCGGTGGAACACCGGCCAGAATATCCCAAACCCGGCACGAGCGGCGCATCGACGGCGCGCAAGTGGCGCGCTTCGGCCGCGTCACCGGCGCCAACCCGTCGCATACCTGTCCGCTGCCGGCGCGCAGGTGGCGCGTCGGTGGCGCGTGGCCGCGGCGCCGGCGGCGCGCGGGTGGCGCATATCCGGCGCGTTGCCGGCGCAAACCCGCGGCGTTTCCGGCGCATTTGCCGCAAAACCCCTGTTTTCCGTCAGCTTCGTCAGCCGGGCCGGCGCTCAGTCCGCCGAACCCAGCACCTTCGCATAGGCCTCCGGATCGGCATTGCCGCCCGACAGGATCACCAGCGTGTCCGGCGTCGGATCGACCTTGCCTGCCAGCAGCGCGGCCAGCGCGACCGCGCCGCCCGGCTCCACCACCAGCCGCAGCTTGCGCGCCGCCCAACGCTGCGCCGCGCGTACCTCGGCCTCGCTCACCGTCACGCCCGTCGCGCCGCGGCGCGACAGCACGTCGAAGGTCAGCTGGGCGGGCTGGAAGGTCTGGAGCGCGTCGCACGCCGTCGGCGGCGGCGAATCGCCGATCGATTCGATCCAGCCATTGGCAAGGCTGCGGCACATGTCGTCCCAGCCCTCGGGTTCGACGATCGTGGTCTCCGCCTCGGGCAGCGCCAGCGTCACGCCCGACGCCAGCCCGCCGCCGCCGCACGGCACCACGATCCGGCCCGGATCGGGCAATCGCATCTCGGCGGCCTGGGTCAGCACCTCGATCCCGATGCTGCCCTGCCCCTCGATGATCCACGGATCGTCGAACGGCGGCACCAAAGTCGCGCCTCGCGCATGGGCGAGGTGCGCGGCGATCTTGATGCGGTCCTCCTTCATCCGGTCGTAAGCGACGAGCTCGGCGCCCAGCGCGAGCGTCGAATCGCGCTTCGCCGCGGGCGCGTCGGCCGGCATCACGATCACCGCCGGGATGCCGAGTCGCTTCGCGGCCCATGCGACGCCCTGCGCATGATTGCCCGAGGAGAACGCGACCACGCCCTTCTCGCGCTGCTCGTCGCCGATCGCGGTCAGCCGGTGCCACGCGCCGCGAATCTTGAACGCGCCGATCGGCTGCAGGCATTCCGCCTTGAACATCACCGGAATCCCGCGGATCTCCGCCACCAGCAGCGGGGTCGGCGGCAAGATCGCCGCCACCTTCGCCGCCGCATCCCGCACCCCTGCCCGAGTCGGCTGCCGCAATATCGTCACGCATCACCCCGCATCATTCGTTCGGTCCCGGAATCACTTTACAAGGGGGGTCCCCGACCCTAAATGACCCCTCCGCTGCCCCATGGGACTTCCACCGCAAGGCAGTGTTTTCACCGTATGCCGCAAGGCAATTGGAGGTCCCTTGAGTTGCACAAGCATCATAGCGCGCTCGGGCTAGCGAAAGCCCTTCGTCCCGTCGAGCCGGTAACGCTCGTTCGTCCGCACGCTGCCAAGCGAGCAGCCCGATTCTTCGTCGAGAAGTTTCCGGGGACGACGATGTACGCCGTCAAGGCCAACCCGTCTCCCGAGCTGCTCCAGATCCTCTGGGATGCCGGAATTACGCATTACGACGTCGCGTCGATCGGCGAGGTGCGCATGGCGCGCCGCGCGCTGCCCAAGGCCGTGCTGTGCTTCATGCATCCGGTCAAGGCCGAGGAAGCGATCGAGGAAGCGTATTTCGTCCACGGGGTACGAACCTTCAGCCTCGACACGATGGACGAGCTTCAGAAGATCGTGCGCGCCACCCGTGGTGCGCAGGATCTGAACCTGTGCGTGCGCATCCGCGTCTCGTCGGATCATTCGAAGCTCAGCCTCGCCGCCAAGTTCGGCGCGGAGCCGGAGGACGTGGCCGAGCTGCTCGTCGCGACCCGCCAGGCGGCGGACGCGCTCGGCATCTGCTTCCATGTCGGTAGCCAGGCAATGACCCCCGCGGCCTATGCCGAGGCGATGGAGCGTGTTCGCGTCGCCATCGTCGCCTCGTCGGTCACGGTCGACATCGTCGATGTCGGCGGGGGCTTCCCCTCGACCTATCCCGGCATGGAGCCGCCGCCGCTCGACGCCTATTTCGGCGTGATCCACAACGCGTTCGAGAATCTGCCGATCTCGTACAGCGCGGAGCTGTGGTGCGAGCCGGGCCGTGCGCTATGCGCCGAATACAGCAGCTTGATCGTCCGAGTCGAGAAGCGCCGCGGCGACGAGCTGTACATCAACGACGGCGCCTATGGCGCGCTGTTCGATGCGGCGCATGTCGGCTGGCGCTTCCCGGTCACGCTGCTGCGTGAAGGCGTGGATGCGGAGACGGCGGAGTTCAGCTTCTACGGCCCGACCTGCGACGACATGGATCACATGGCTGGCCCGTTCGAGCTGCCGGCGGACGTTCAGGCGGGCGACTATATCGAGGTCGGCATGCTCGGCGCCTATGGCTGCGCGATGCGCACCGCGTTCAACGGCTTCGGCTCGGACACCGTCCATGAAGTGACCGACGAGCCGATGGCAACGCTCTATTCGGGCATCGGACTCGAGCGCCCGAGCAACGTCGTCAGCCTCGACCAGTTCAAGCGCCGCGCGCGCCGCTGAGCGGGCTGAGCAAGAAGACGGGCCGTCGTCCTCCGGGGCGGCGGCCTCTTTTCATGCACGGCGGATCGGTCTGCTGACACTAAAACGCAGCTAAAGCGTCTATAGTGCGGCGGCGCCGCGCAGAGCGGCGGAACCGAGGAGAGCCTGTCATGAAAATCGTGACCAGCCTGAGCTTTCAGGGCCAGTGCCGCGAAGCCTTTGAGTTCTACGCCAAGGTGCTCGGCGGCAAGATTACCGCCGCCATCCCCTATGGCGACGGCCCGCCGGGCATGCCGGTCGGTCCGCAGTACAAGGACTGGTTGATGCACGCCTGGCTCGATGTCGGCGATCAGTCGATCATGGGCGCCGATATGGACACCGATTGGGCGCCCAATGTCGACAAGCCCAAGAATGGCTTCGACGTCACCGTGCACACCGAGGACAAGGCAGAGGCGGAGCGCTGGTTCAATGCGCTGTCCGAGGGCGGACGCGTGGTGATGCCCTTTGCCGAGACCTTCTGGTCGCCCGGCTATGGCTCGCTGATCGACAAGTTCGGCGTGCCGTGGATGGTCAACACCAATCCTGCGGAGGGCTGGACGCCGTCGCAGTCCTGAGGGCTGAGAGGCCGTCACTTTCAGGAGTGGCGGCCCCTTCCTCAGTGAACCGCGTGCCGGCGGTGCGCCGCGATGCACGACAGCACGCTCGCCACCACCAGCCCGAACGCGGCGATCTCCAGCGGCAGCGGCAGCCGCTGCTCCCACAGGAAACCATAGATCAGCGCGAAGAGCGTCTCGAACAGGATCATCTGCCCGACCATGGTGAGCGGCAACAGCCGGCTCATCCGGTTCCACAGCGCATTGCCCAGGATCGAGGCGAGCACCGCGACCGCGATCGACACACCCGCCAATTGCAGCCACGCCGCCGCCGGGTGATCGAGCGGCTCGATAAGCAGCGTGAGCGGATCAGCACCACCGCCTGCGCACCGGTGACGAGCCCGGTCAGCAAGTTCCAGTCCTGCGTCGAAACGCTTGTCAGCCGCGCGAGACAGCGGCTGTTGACTACCGCAAAGGCGGTCCAAGACGCCAGCGCACCGATAGCACAGAGCAGCCCGGTCAGCTGCGCGGCTCCCGCTGCCGGCGCGGCCAGCGCCTGCCATCCGATGCACACCGCTCCAGCGGCGCAAAGCAGCAGCGAGGGGACGAGCCTGCGAAGCGGCACCGCGCCCGAATCGCGGCTGCCGATGATCGTCACCGCGACGGGAAGGAAGCCGATGACGAGCGAGGTCATCGCGATCCCGCCCGCCTGCACTGCCGCCGCCAGCAGGATATAATAGAGCGTGTTGCCGGCCAGCGCGAGCCAGCCCAGCGACAGCCAGTCGCGGCGGCTGAGCACCGGCAGGATTGCGTGCCAGCGCGGCGCGATCAGCGCAGCGGACAGCAGGCCATAGGCAAGGTAGCGGCCGATCGCGAGCTGAAGCGGCGTGAACCCGCGCACCAGCTCCGGGGCGAGAAACACCAGCCCCCACAGCGCGCCCGCACCTGCGCCGCAAAGCACACCCAGATAGGTGCGGCTGGACGGCGGCGAGACAGCTAACTCCACGGATCGACCTCATTGTAACGGCCGCGGGGAGATATCAGCACAGATGCGGGATTTGCGCCCTTGATCGGCGCGCCAAATGCAACAAAAACTCGCCTATGAACCGATCGATCACCGCAAGGCGCACGCTCGACAGCTTCGACCGCGCGATCCTGCGGATCCTGCAGCGCGACAACAAGACGCCCCAACGGCGCATCGGCGAGACCGTGAACCTCTCCGCCGCCGCGGTGCAGCGACGTATCGCGGCGATGGTGGACGCCGGTATCATCGCGCGCAACGTCGCGATCGTCGATGTGCAAGCGGCTCAGATGACGATCACTTCGATCGTCGAGGTCAAGATGATCAACGAGCATCAGCAGACCGCCGCCGCGGCTCGGGCGCTGTTCCAGGCCACGCCGGAGGTCCAGCAATGCTATTACGTCACCGGCGGGATCAGCTTCGTGCTGGTGATCGTCGCGCCCGACATGCCGGCCTATGAGGCGCTCACCCGCCGCCTCTTTAACGAGAACGAGGCGGTCGCGAGCTTCCGCAGCCTGATCGCGCTCGATCGGGTCAAGACGGGCAGCGAGATCGTCATTCCCTGATCGCGGCGTCCGCCCGCGCTTCACAGCCAAAGAAAAAGGGGGCCGAAGCCCCCTTCCCTGCGTTCTGACGCCCCGGCTTACGTCTTGCCGTCGAGGATCGCCTCGATCGCCGCGGTCACCTCGGCAATGTCGGCCATGCCGTCGACGCGCTTCACCAGGCCGCGTGCTTCGTAGATCGGCAGGATCGGCGCCGTCTTGGCGCGGTATTCGGCCATGCGCGTGCGCACCGTTTCCTCATTGTCGTCGGGTCGGCGCTTGAACTCGGTCCCGCCGCACTGGTCGCACGTGCCCTCGACCTTGGGCAGCTTGAACGTGTCGTGATAGCCCTCGCCACAGGTGGCGCAGGTGAAGCGGCCCGTGATGCGCTCGACCAGCGCGTCCTCGTCCACCACCAACTCGATCACATGATCGAGCGTGCGGCCACGGTCCGACAGGATCGTATCGAGCGACTCCGCCTGCGCGGCGGTGCGTGGAAAGCCATCGAAGATCGCGCCCTTCTCGCCGAGGCCATCCAGGCTTTCGCCGATGATGCCGCTGACGATCTCGTCGCTGACGAGCTCGCCCGCCTCCATCACCGCCTTGGCCTTGAGGCCCACCGGCGTGCCGGCCTTCACCGCGGCGCGCAGCATGTCGCCAGTCGAAAGCTGGACCATGCCGCGCTCGTCCTCGAGCCGCGACGCCTGGGTGCCCTTCCCGGCCCCCGGAGGCCCCAACAGGATGATGTTCAACAGACTTCCCCTCTGTTCGTTGCGGCGCCAGCCCGCTCCCCCACCCGGTCACCCAACGGCAGTATCATATGGGTGGCCGGGTGGGGGAGCGGACCGGCACCGTTGAACCTAAGCTTGCCCCGCCTGTCAGCGGAGTCGACCGCCCTTAAGCTTCGCCTTCTTGATCAAGTCGCCATACTGGTGCGCCAGCAAATGCGACTGGATCTGGGTCACCGTATCCATCGTCACGTTGACCACGATCAGCAGGCTGGTGCCGCCCAAATAGAAGGGGATCGACAGCTGGGAGACCAGCCATTCGGGCGCCAGGCAGATGATGGTCAGATAGGCCGCGCCGATCACGGTGATACGCGTCAGCACATAGTCGAAATAGGCCTCGGTGTTCTTGCCGGGACGGATGCCGGGAACGAACCCGCCATATTTCTTGAGGTTGTCCGCGGTCTCCTCCGGGTTGAACACAACCGCTGTGTAGAAGAACGAAAAGAAGATGATACCGGCGCCGTAGAGCAGCATGTACACCAGCGATCCGTGCTGGAGATACTGGTTGAGGCTGATGACGAAGTCGCTCCACCAACCCTGACCCGCCTGCTGCTGGCCCGCGAACTGGCTGATCGTCAGCGGCATCAGCAGCAGCGAGCTCGCGAAGATCGGCGGGATCACGCCGGCGGTGTTGATCTTGAGCGGCAGGTGGCTGCGCTCGCTCTGCACGCCGCGCTGCGTCTGGCGCTTGGGATACTGGATCAGGATGCGGCGCTGCGCGCGCTCCATGAAGCAGATGAACAGAACCAGCAGGGCCACCGCGGCCAGGATCGCGACCAGCGTCACGGGGTTCATCGATCCGCTGCGGCCGCCCTCGAACAGCTGGACGAGGGTGGTTGGCAGATGGGCGACGATACCCGCCATGATGATCAGCGAGATGCCGTTGCCGACGCCGCGGTTGGTGATCTGCTCACCCAGCCACATCAGGAACAGCGTGCCGCCGATCAGGCTGACGACGGCGCCGACGATGAACAGCGGCCCCGGCTGGATCACCGGCGAGATGCCGTTGACGCCCGCCTGCAGGCCGGCGGCGATGACATAGCCCTGGATCGCGGTGAGCGCGACGGTGCCGTAGCGGGTGTACTGGTTGAGCTTCTTGCGTCCGCTCTCGCCTTCCTTCTTGATCGCGGCGAGGGCGGGCGACAGCGAAGTGGCGAGCTGAACGACGATCGACGCGGTGATGTACGGCATCACGCCCAGCGCGATCACCGACATGCGCTCCAGCGCGCCGCCCGAGAAGGTATTGAAGAAATCGAGCACGCCGCCCTGGGTGCGCTGCGCGAGCAGGCCCAGCTGGGTGGGATCGATACCGGGCAGCGGCACATAGCTCAGCATCCGGAAGACGATCAGCGCGCCGAGGGTGAACCACAGGCGCTTCTTGAGTTCGGTGGCCTGGCCGAATTTGGACAGGTTAAGGCCGGATGCGAGTTGATCGGCTGCGGATGCCATGTGCGCGAATATCCTGGAAACCAAAGCGGCGGAGGAGCGTCTTCCGCCACCCCGCCGCTCATATAGGGCATGAAACCCGTTGGGCAATCATCCCCGGCGCGCCCGCGCCGGGGTGATGCAAATGGGTTACGCCTTGGCGGCCTTCTTGCCGGACGCCTTCAGCTCGGCAATCGCCTTCTGCTTCACGCGATGCTTCGCGGCATGCTTGTCGGCAGCCGGAACGATCGTCGGAATGGTGACCTTGCCGCCAGCCTTCTCGACCGCCTCGATCGCGCCCTTCGACGCGCCGGCGACGGTGAAGTTGAGCTTCGCCTTCAGCTCGCCCTTGGCGAGCAGACGGACGCCATTCTTGCCGCCACGCGCCAGGCCGACGGCCTTCAGCGCCGCGTGATCGATATCGGTCGCGGTCAGCTTGCCGGCGTCGACCAGCTTCTGGATCGCGCCCAGGTTGACCTCGGCATAGTCCTTGGCGTTCGGGTTGTTGAAGCCGCGCTTCGGAAGGCGCATGTGGAGCGGCATCTGGCCGCCCTCGAAGCCGTTGATCGACACGCCCGAGCGCGCCTTGGCGCCCTTCTGGCCGCGCCCCGCGGTCTTGCCCTTGCCCGAACCGATGCCGCGTCCGACGCGCATCCGGCCCTTACGAGCGCCTTCATTGTCGTTGATCTCGTTCAGTTTCATTGTCTGCACTCGCTTTCGCTTTTGTCGCGCTCGATTCCCGGACAGTCCGGAAACCGGAAAGGGGGCCGATAGCCCCCTCTCCTCCATCTGTCACCTGGAAAGGTGCCGCAGGCGTTAGCCCTCGACGCTCACCATGTGCGCCACCTTACGGATCATGCCGCGCACCTCGGGGGTGTCCTGCAGCTCGACCGTGCGGTGCATCTTGTTGAGGCCCAGGCCGATCAGCGTCGCGCGCTGATCCTTGGTGCGGCGGATCGGCGACCCGGTCTGGGTCACCTTCACCGTGCCGGCTGCCTTGGCTGCTTCCTTCTTCGCCATGCGCGTTACTCCGTGATCGCCGCAGCGTCAGCCTCGGCGGTCTGCGAGCCGCCACGGCCCAGCAGATCGGCGATCTTCTTGCCACGGCGCTGCGCCACCGCCTTGGGCGAGGTCTGGTCGCCCAGGGCCTCGAAGGTCGCGCGGATCATGTTGTAGGGGTTCGACGTGCCGACCGACTTGGTCACGACGTCGGCGACGCCCAGGCTCTCGAAGACGGCGCGCATCGGGCCGCCCGCGATGATGCCGGTGCCCGGAGGCGCCGAACGGACGGTGACGTTGCCCGCACCGAAATGGCCGCGGCCGTCATGGTGCAGCGTCCGGCCCTCGCGCAGCGGCACGCGGACCATCGCCTTCTTGGCAGCAGCAGTCGCCTTCGAGATGGCTTCCGGCACTTCGCGCGCCTTGCCATGGCCGAAGCCGACCCGGCCCTTGCCGTCGCCCACGACGACCAGCGCCGCGAAGCCGAAGCGCTTGCCGCCCTTCACCGTCTTCGAGACGCGGTTGATGTGGACCAGCTTCTCGATCAGCTCTTCGCCGCCATCCTCGGCGCCGCGACGGTCGTCGCGGCGGCCACGGTTGCCGTCACGGCCGCCACGGCCACCGCGATTATCGCCGCCACGGCCGCCACGGCCACGACGGGGGGCTTCGTTACCGGCCTCGGGTGCGCCCTCGACGGGCGCCTGGTTCAGTTCGTCAGCCATTCTTAGAACTCCAATCCGCCTTCACGGGCGGCATCCGCCAGCGCCTTGACGCGACCGTGGAACAGGAAACCGCCACGATCGAAGACGACCTGCGTCACCCCGGCCTTCTTGGCAGCTTCCGCGATGCGGGTGCCGACAGCCTTGGCGGCGTCGATGTTCGCGCCGGTCGAGCCGCGCACGTCCTTGTCCAGCGTCGAAGCGGCGGCCAGGGTCTTGCCCTGCGCGTCGTCGATCACCTGCACATAGATGTGCTTGCCCGAGCGATGCACCGACAGCCGGGGACGACTGCCCGAACGCGCCTTCAGCGCGGTCCGGTTGCGACGGCGGCGCTTCTCGAAGAGAGAGAGACCCTTGCTCATTACTTCTTCTTCCCTTCCTTGCGGAAGATGAACTCGCCCTCGTACTTGATGCCCTTGCCCTTATAGGGCTCCGGCTTCCGCCAGCGGCGAATTTCGGCCGCGAACTGGCCGACCTTCTGCTTGTCGTTGCCCGAGATCTCGACGGTGGTCTGGTCGGGGGTCTTCACCTCCACGCCTTCCGGCACCTCGAGATCGACGTCGTGCGAATAGCCGAGCTGAAGCTTGAGCTTCTTGCCCTGCGCATTTGCGCGATAGCCGACGCCGGTGATGAGCAGCTTCTTGGAGAAGCCCTCGCTCACGCCCGTGACCAGGTTCTGCACCAGCGTGCGCTGCATGCCCCAGAAGGCCTTGGCGCGCTTGGTATCGTTCGCCGGCTTCACAGTGATCGTGCCGTCGCCTACCTCGTACGAGATGTCGTCGGCGGTCGGCATCGTCAGGGTGCCCTTGGGGCCCTTGACGCTGATCGTGCCGCCCTCGACGCTGGCGGTGACGCCAGCGGGAACGGTGATCGGCTTCTTACCGGTGCGGCTCATCAGAACACCTCCGCCAGCACTTCGCCGCCAACGTTCTGGTCGCGCGCCTCGGCGTCCGACAGAACGCCACGGGGCGTCGAAACGATGGTGATGCCCAGACCGTTGCGGATCTTCGGCAGCTCCTTGCTGCCCGAATAGACGCGGCGGCCCGGCTTCGAGACGCGCGCGATCGACTTGATCGCGGGCTGGCCCTCGAAATACTTCAGCTCGATGCGGATGCCGGCCGCGGGGCCCATCTGCTCTTCGCTATAGCCACGGATATAGCCTTCGCGCTGAAGCACGTCGAGCACGCGGGCACGCAGCTTCGACGCGGGCGTCAGGACGCTGTCCTTGCGCGCGCGCTGGCCGTTGCGGATGCGGGTGAGCATATCACCCAGGGGATCGGTCAATGCCATCTTCTAACCCTTACCAGCTCGACTTGGTGACGCCGGGGATCAGGCCCTTGTTGGCCAGATCGCGCAGCATCACGCGCGCCAGACGGAACTTGCGGTAATAGCCGCGCGGACGACCGGTCAGCTCGCACCGGTTGCGGATGCGAGTCGGATTCCCGTTGCGGGGAATCTCGGCCATCTTGAGACGAGCGATCAGGCGCTCGGTCTCGTCGAGCGACGTGTCCGCCGCAATCGCCTTCAGCTTCGCATACTTGCCGGCGTACTTCTTCACCAGCTGCTTGCGACGCTCATTCTTGTTCACGGAACTCAGTTTCGCCATGACTTAAGTTCTCTTTCCCTTACGCAGCCTGCTTCGCTTCGCCGTCCGCATCGCGCGGGAACGGGAAGCCGAAGAGACGGAGAAGCTCGCGAGCCTCCTCGTCGGTCTTGGCGGTGGTGGTCACGATCACGTCCATGCCGCGCACCTTCTCGATGCGGTCATAGTTGATCTCGGGGAACACGATCTGTTCCTTGATGCCGCAGGCATAGTTGCCACGGCCGTCGAACGACTTGTCGTTCAGCCCGCGGAAGTCGCGAACGCGCGGCAGCGCGATCGTGATGAAGCGGTCGAGGAACTCGTACATCCGCTCGCGGCGCAGCGTGACCTTGCAGCCGATCGCCATGCCCTCGCGCAGCTTGAACTGCGCGATCGACTTCTTCGCCTTGGTGACGACCGGCTTCTGGCCGGCGATCAGCTCCATTTCAGAAGCGGCCTGCTCGACCTTCTTCTTGTCCTGGGTGGCTTCGCCGACGCCCATGTTGAGCACGATCTTCGAGATCTGCGGCACTTCCATGACGTTCTTGTAACCGAACTTCTCGGTCATCGCCTTGGCGATCTTCTCGTCATAGAGCTTGCGCAGACGCGGCGTGTACTTGTCAGCCATTGATGACCTCCCCGGTCTTGACCGCAACGCGCACCTTCTTGCCGTCGCGCTCCTCGAAGCGGACGCGGGTCGCCTTGCCGTCCTTGGTCACGTGCGCGACCTTGGAGATGTGCAGCGGCGCCTCGGCGCGCTCCAGACCGCCCTGCGGGTTGGCCTGGGTCGGCTTGCGGTGACGCACCGCGATGTTGACGCCCGCGACGACGACCTTGCCGTCCTTCGGAAGCGCCTTGGTGACTTCGCCGGTCTTGCCCTTGTCCTTGCCGGACAGGACGATGACCTGGTCACCCTTCTTGATCTTGGCAGCAGCCATCACAGCACCTCGGGGGCGAGCGAAATGATCTTCATGAAGCCCTTCGAGCGCAGCTCGCGGACCACCGGGCCAAAGATACGGGTGCCGATCGGCTCCTCGTTCTTGTTGACCAGGACGGCGGCATTGCCGTCGAAGCGGATCACCGAGCCATCGGCGCGGCGGACGTCCTTGGCGGTGCGGACGATGACGGCGCGATGCACGTCGCCCTTCTTCACCTTGCCGCGGGGCTGCGCTTCCTTGATGCTGACGACGATCACGTCGCCCACGCCGGCGAAGCGACGCTTCGACCCGCCCAGCACCTTGATGCACTGCACCCGCTTCGCGCCGCTGTTGTCCGCGACGTCGAGATTGGATTGCATCTGGATCATCGATCCGGTTCCTTCTCGTTTGGCCTACCGGGACGTTTCGCCCGGCGGTTCCAGTTGAACTCTCGAGTCCTTGCGGACTTAAGCGATGTCGGCCCGCTCGGGCGTCGCGTGGGTGTTCACCCGCTCGATCACCTTCCAGGTCTTCAGCTTGCTGATCGGCGCGGTCTCTTCGATGCGCACGGTCTCGCCAGCCTTGTATTCGTTCGCCTCGTCATGGGCGTGATACTTCTTCGAGCGGCGGATGATCTTACCGTAGAGCGGGTGCTTGACCTTGCGCTCCACGTTCACGACCACCGTCTTGTCGCCCTTGTCGGACACGATCTGCCCGGTCAGCACGCGCTTCGGCATGTTCGTTGTCCTCTTACTTCGCAGCCGAGCGCGAACGCTCGTTCTGCAGCGTCTTGATGCGAGCGATGTCCTTGCGGACTTCCTTCACGCGGCTCGGCTTCTCGAGCTGGCTGGTCGCCGCCTGGAAACGGAGGTTGAACGCCTCGCGCTTCAGGTTGCCCAGCTCCTCGGTAAGCTGATCGTCGCTCTTCGCGCGCAGATCGGTTGCCTTGGTCATGTTACTCAACCCTCCAGGTGCGACGTGTCGCCGAGGCGCGCCACGACCTTGGTCTTGATCGGCAGCTTCATCGCCGCACGCTCGAACGCTTCCGCCGCGAGCGGGCCGGGAACGCCGTCCAGCTCGAACAGGATGCGGCCCGGCTTGACGCGGGCTGCCCAATATTCAAGGCCGCCCTTGCCCGAGCCCATGCGGACTTCGGCAGGCTTGCTCGACACCGGAACGTCCGGGAACACGCGGATCCACAAACGGCCCTGACGCTTGATGTGACGCGTGATCGCGCGGCGGGCCGCCTCAATCTGACGCGCGGTGATCCGCTCAGGCTCCATCGCCTTCAGGCCGTACGAGCCGAAGTTCAGCGTCGCGCCGCCCTTGGCCTCGCCCTTGATCCGGCCCTTGAACGCCTTGCGGAACTTGGTCTTTTTCGGTTGCAGCATCGTGCCTAACCCTTAGCGACGGTCTTCGCGCGCGGGACGAACGCCCGACGTCTGCGATTCCATGTTCAGGCGATCGGTCGCCATCGGATCATGGCCCAGGATCTCGCCCTTGAAGATCCAGACCTTGACGCCGCACACGCCATAGGCGGTGTGGGCCTGCGCCTCGGCATGGTCGATGTTCGCGCGCAGCGTGTGCAGCGGAACGCGGCCCTCACGATACCACTCCGAACGCGCGATCTCGGCGCCGCCCAGACGGCCGCCGCAATTGATGCGGATGCCCTCGGCGCCCAGACGCATCGCCGACTGAACGGCGCGCTTCATGGCGCGGCGGAACGCGATGCGGCGCTCCAGCTGGTCAGCAATGCCCTGGGCGACGAGCTTGGCATCGACTTCAGGCTTGCGGATCTCGACGATGTTCAGCGACACGTCCGAGCTCGTCATCGAGCCGAGCGTCTTGCGCAGCTTCTCGATGTCCGAGCCCTTCTTGCCGATGATCACGCCGGGGCGCGCGGCATAGATGCTCACGCGGCACAGCTTGGCCGGACGCTCGATCACCACCTTCGAGATCGCAGCCTGCGGCAGCGTCTTGAGGATGTACTGGCGGATCTTCAGATCCTCGAGCAGCAGGCGGCCATAGTCCGCGCCCTCGGCGAACCAGCGGCTGTCCCAGGTGCGGTTGATCTGCAGGCGCAGACCGATCGGGTTGCTCTTGTGACCCATTATGCTTCTTCCTGCACTTCACGCACCACGATCCGCAGCCGGCTGAACGGCTTGAGGATGCGGGTCGACTTGCCGCGACCACGCGTGTGGAAGCGCTTCATGGTGATCGACTTGCCGACCGACGCCTCGGCGACGACGAGCGCGTCGACGTCGAGGTTGTGGTTGTTCTCGGCATTGGCGATGGCCGAAGCCAGCACCTTGCGCGCGTCCACCGCCATCGCCTTCTTCGAGAAGGCGAGGATGTTCATCGCGTCGCCGGCACGCTTGCCGCGGATCAGGCCCGCGACCAGGTTCAGCTTCTGCGCCGAACCGCGGATCTGCGTGCCGACCGACAGCGCCTCATTGTCGCTCACGCGACGGGGAGCCTTGGGCTTCGACATCTTAGCGCTTACCCTTCTTGTCGGCCGCGTGGCCCGGGAAGTACCGGGTCGGCGCGAACTCGCCGAGCTTCATGCCGACCATGTCCTCGTTGACCGACACCGGCACGAACTTGCGGCCGTTGTAGACGTTGAAGGTCAGGCCGACGAACTGCGGCAGGATGGTCGAACGACGCGACCAGGTCTTGATCGGACCGGCGCGGCCCGAATTCTCCTGCGCCGTCTCGGCCTTCTTCAGGAGATGCAGGTCCACGAAAGGACCCTTCCAAACGGAGCGAGCCATCGGTTAGCCCTTCTTCTTCGCGTGGCGGCTGCGGATGATGAACTTGTCCGTCGCCTTGTTGTGACGGGTGCGCGCACCCTTGGTCGGCTTGCCCCACGGGGTGACCGGATGACGGCCGCCCGAGGTCCGGCCTTCACCACCGCCGTGCGGATGGTCGACCGGGTTCTTGGCGACGCCGCGGGTCAGCGGGCGGATGCCCTTCCAGCGGTTGCGGCCAGCCTTGGCGAGGTTGGTGTTGCCATTGTCGGGGTTCGACACGGCGCCAACGGTGCACATGCACTCGCCGCGGACGTAGCGCTGCTCGCCCGAGTTGAGCCGCACGATCACCATGCCGCGGTCACGGCCGACGACCTGCACATAGGTGCCCGCCGAACGCGCGATCTGGCCGCCCTTGCCGGGCTTCAACTCGACATTGTGGACGATCGTGCCGACCGGAGCCTGGCCGATCTCCATCGCGTTGCCCGGCTTCACGTCGGTCTTCTTGGCCGCGATCACCTTGTCGCCAACGCCCAGGCGCTGCGGAGCGATGATGTAAGCCAGACGATCCTTGCCGTTCTCGTCCGCACCATAGTTGATCAGCGCGATGAAGGCTGTGCGGTTCGGATCATATTCGATCCGCTCCACGGTGCCCTCGACGTCCCACAGCCGGCGCTTGAAATCGATGATGCGATAACGCTGCTTGTGGCCGCCCGCGATGCCGCGCGAGGTCACATGACCCTTGTTGTTGCGGCCGCCGGTCTTACGCTTGCCCTCGGTCAGCGCCTTGACGGGGCCGCCCTTGTGCAGACCCGAACGGTCCACCAGGATCAGGCCGCGCCGCGCCGGCGAGGTCGGGTTGTAGTTCTTGAGCGCCATGGTCAGTTGACCCCCTGCGTCACGTCGATCGAGTCACCGTCCTTGAGGGTGACGATCGCCTTCTTGATGTCGCTGCGCGTGTAGGGCTTGCCCTTCCAGCGCTTCGTCTTGCCCTTCTGGACGATCGTGTTCACCGCGGTGACACCGACGCCGAAGATCGCCTCGACCGCCGCCTTGATCTGCGGCTTGGTCGCGTCGTTGGCGACCTTGAAGACCACCGCATTCGCCTCGGAGACGAGCGTCGACTTCTCGGTGATGTGCGGCGCGACGATCACGTCATAGTGACGGATGTCGATCGCTTCTGCCTGCTTCTTAGCCATTGAAGCGCGCCTCCAGCTTCTCGACGGCAGCGCGGGTCAGGACCAGCGTGTCGTGCTTCAGGATGTCATAGACGTTGGCACCCGCCGCCGGCAGGACGTCGACGCCCGCCAGGTTGCGCGCGGCCAGGAAACCGTTGCCTGCCTCGCCGTCGATCACCAGTGCGGTCTTGCCGACCTTCAGGCCAGCGAACTGACCCTTGAGCGTCGCAGTCTTGGTCGCGTCGAAGCCGTCGAGGACGATCAGCGAACCCGCCTTGGCGTGGCTCGACAGCGCCATCTTGAGGCCGAGCGCGCGGACCTTCTTGTTCAGCGAGATGTTGAAGTCCCGCTTGCGCGCGCCGTGCGCCTTGCCGCCGCCGATGAAGACGGGGGCAGCGCGATCGCCGTGACGAGCCGTACCGCCGCCCTTCTGGCGGCCGAACTTCTTGCCGGTGCGCGACACTTCCGAACGCTCGCGCGTCGGACGGGCCGTCTCGCGGCGGTTCCACAGCTGCCAGGTGACGACGCGATGCAGGATGTCGGCGCGCGGCTCGAGGCCGAACACGTCGTCATTCAGCTCGATGTCGCCCGATGCCTTGGCGTCGAGGGTCTGTACCTTGACCTTCACGTTCAGCCCTCCTGGCCGTCGGTCGCCTCGGGGGCAGCGGCTTCTTCAGCCGGCGTGTCCGCGGGGGCGTTGTTGTTGCTGTTGGCAGCAGCCTTGAGGCCGGCCGGGAATGGCGCGTCCTTGTGGGCCGGAAGCTTCACGGCGTCCTTGACGAACAGCCAGCCGCCCTTCGAGCCAGGGACCGAGCCCTTGACGAAGATCAGGCCGCGCTCGACGTCGGTGCCGACGACTTCCAGGTTCTGCTGGGTGCGGTTCTTGTCGCCCATATGGCCGGCCATCTTCTTGTTCTTGAAGACGCGGCCCGGATCCTGACGGTTACCCGTCGAACCCAGCGCACGGTGCGAGATCGAGACGCCGTGGGTGGCGCGCATGCCGCCGAAGCCCCAGCGCTTCATGCCGCCTGCAAAGCCCTTGCCCTGCGTACGGCCCTGAATGTCGACGAACTGGCCCGCGACATAATGGTCGGCCGAAATCTCGGCGCCCACGTCAAGCAGACCGTCCTCGTCCACGCGGAACTCAGCGAGGATCGCCTTGGGCTCCACCTCGGCCTTGCCGAACTGGCCGCGCTGCGGCTTGGCGACGTTCTTCGCCTTGGCGCTGCCCGCGCCCAGCTGCACGGCGGTATAGCCGTCTTTGTCCTTTTCGCGACGGGCGACGACCTGAACGCCTTCGAGGCTCAGGACGGTGACCGGCACGTGGCGGCCGTCGTCCTGGAACAGGCGGGTCATCCCCATTTTCTTCGCGATCACGCCAGTGCGCATGATCAGTTCACTCCATAACAGAGGCACCCCATGGACCATCCCACAGGGTGCGTGCCTCAGCCCGAATATGCGATGCGAGCCCCCGTCCGGGCTGAATTCCCGCCCGAGGGCAGGAAAGACGGGGGACGCAGACCCGGACCGAGGCCCGGCGGTATCCCTATGTCGTTTGAGCGTTGCGCTCCGGCTGGAACTTCGGATCGGGATCGATCCGGCCTGCCCTGCGCGATCCCGGTGGAATCGCGAATCTCGTTCGGGAAGCGGCGCCTTTACGTCAGCTTCACTTCCCTGTCCACCCCCTCACCCGGCCTTTTCGGCGAACGGGGAGCGGAAACAACCCCGATCGAGGATCGGGGCTGCATCAGCCGGCTCAGGCCAGCTTGATTTCGACATCGACGCCGGCGGCGAGGTCGAGCTTCATCAGCGCGTCGACCGTCTGCGGGGTCGGCTGCACGATGTCGAGCATGCGCTTGTACGTGCGCACTTCAAACTGCTCGCGGCTCTTCTTGTCGATGTGGGGGCCACGGTTGACCGTGAACTTCTCGATCTTCGTCGGAAGCGGGATCGGGCCACGGATAAGAGCGCCGGTGCGGCGTGCAGTGTCGGCGATGTCGCCGGTCGCCTGGTCGAGCACGCGGTGATCGAACGCCTTCAGGCGAATGCGGATGTTGTTGTCCATGTCCCTACCGATGTGAAAGAGCGGGGCCGGTGACCGGCCTCTTGCTGTCAAACCAAAAACTGGAGGCGCGCCATTACAGGCCACCTCATAAAAAAGCAACCGCCCGGCTCCGATTTTTCGGAGCCGGGCGGCGCTTGCTTTTTCAGCTTACTTGTCGATGCCGCTGACGACGCCGGCGCCGACGGTACGGCCGCCCTCGCGGATCGTGAAGCGCTGGCCGACGTCCATGGCGATCGGCGCGATGAGCTTGACGCCCAGCGCGACGTTGTCGCCCGGCATGACCATCTCGGTGCCCGAAGGCAGCTCGATCGTGCCGGTCACGTCCGTGGTGCGGAAGTAGAACTGCGGACGATAGTTCGCGAAGAACGGCGTGTGACGGCCACCCTCGTCCTTCGACAGGACGTACACTTCCGACTGGAAGTCGGTGTGCGGGGTGATCGAGCCCGGCTTCGCGAGCACCTGGCCGCGCTCGACTTCGTCACGGGCGACGCCGCGGATCAGCGCGCCGATGTTGTCGCCGGCCTGGCCCTGATCGAGCAGCTTGCGGAACATTTCGACGCCGGTCACGGTGGTCTTGCGGGTCTCCGGGTGGATGCCGACGATCTCGACTTCCTCACCGACCTTGACCACGCCGGTCTCGACGCGACCGGTCACCACGGTGCCGCGGCCCGAGATCGAGAACACGTCTTCGATCGGCATCATGAACGGCTTGTCGAGGGGACGATCCGGCTCGGGGATCGACTCATCGACGGCAGCCATCAGCGCCAGAACGGCCTGCTTGCCGATGTTGTCATCGCGGCTCTCCAGCGCGGCGAGCGCCGAACCACGGATGATCGGAATGTTGTCGCCGTCGAAGTCGCGCTTCGAGAGCTCTTCACGGATCTCCATCTCGACGAGCTCGAGGATTTCCTCGTCATCGACCTGGTCGACCTTGTTGAGGAACACGACCATCGTGGGAACGCCGACCTGCTTGGCGAGCAGGATGTGCTCCTTGGTCTGCGGCATCGGGCCGTCAGCGGCCGACACCACCAGGATCGCGCCGTCCATCTGCGCAGCGCCGGTGATCATGTTCTTCACATAGTCGGCGTGGCCGGGGCAGTCGACGTGCGCATAGTGGCGGTTGGCGGTCTCGTACTCGACGTGCGCGGTCGAGATGGTGATGCCGCGCTCACGCTCTTCCGGAGCCTTGTCGATGTTCTCGAAGTCCACCTTCTCCGACAGACCTTCTTCAGCGAGCACCTTGGTGATCGCAGCGGTCAGCGAGGTCTTGCCGTGGTCGACGTGACCGATGGTGCCGATGTTGAGGTGCGGTTTGTTCCGCTCAAACTTTGCCTTCGCCATTGTTTCCTACCTTCTGATTCAAATTTCCCGGACCGCTACGGGAATCGCGAGAACGCGGCCCCATAGCGGTTCAATTCAAGTAACGCCAGCCTTTGAGTTTGTTTGGGAAGGGCGGCTCCGGCCCGCGGATGCGCCGCAAGGCGCATCCCCCCAACAAACCTCTTACGCCAGCTTGGCCTTCACTTCGTCGGCCACGTTCGGCGGCACTTCGTCATAGTGCGAGAACTGCATGCTGTACTGCGCGCGGCCCTGCGTGAACGAGCGGAGCTGGTTCACGTAACCGAACATGTTGGCCAGCGGCACCATCGCCTCGACCGTCTGCGCGTTGCCGCGGCTGTCGGTGCCCTGGATCTGGCCACGGCGGCTGT
Organism: Sphingomonas sp.; assembly: GCF_036402235.1. Lineage (GTDB taxonomy): Bacteria > Pseudomonadota > Alphaproteobacteria > Sphingomonadales > Sphingomonadaceae > Sphingomonas. The sequence continues at coordinate 21,623 of NZ_DASWTG010000092.1, forward strand.
TGATGTCGCCGATGACGTCGCCGAGATAGTCCTCGGGGGTCACGACCTCGACCTTCATGATCGGCTCGAGCAGCTTGATGCCGGCCTTCTGCGCCGCTTCGCGCATCGCCGCGCGGGCGGTGATTTCAAAGGCCAGCGCCGACGAGTCGACGTCGTGGTACGCGCCGTCATACAGCAGCACCTCGAAGTCGATGATCGGGAAGCCGACCAGCGAACCAGTCAGCGCCGTCTCGCGGAAGCCCTTCTCGATCGCGGGGATATATTCCTTCGGAATGTTGCCGCCCTTGATCTCGTCCTTGAAGACGAAGCCCGAGCCGCGCTCGCCCGGGGTCAGCTTGACCTTGACGCGGCCGAACTGGCCGGTGCCGCCCGACTGCTTCTTGTGGGTGTAGTCGATGTCCACCGGCTTCGCGAGATACTCGCGATACGCCACCTGCGGCGCACCGACATTCGCCTCGACCTTGAACTCGCGCTTCATGCGATCAACGAGGATTTCCAGGTGAAGCTCACCCATGCCCTTGATGATCGTCTGGCCCGATTCATGGTCGGTCGAAACGCGGAACGAGGGATCCTCGGCGGCCAGGCGGTTGAGCGCGATGCCCATCTTCTCCTGGTCGGCCTTGGTCTTCGGCTCCACCGACAGCTCGATCACCGGCTCGGGGAATTCCATCCGCTCGAGGATGATCGGGTGGGCCGCATCGCACAGCGTGTCGCCGGTCGTGGTCTCCTTGAGGCCCGCGATCGCGACGATGTCGCCCGCACGCGCCTCGTCGATGTCCTCACGCGAGTTCGCGTGCATGAGGAGCATGCGGCCGATCTTTTCCTTCTTGTCCTTCACCGAGTTCAGGTAGCTGCCCTTCGACAGCGTGCCCGAATAGATGCGCGCGAAGGTGAGCGAGCCGACGAACGGATCGTTCATGATCTTGAACGCCAGCAGCGACAGCGGTGCATCGTCGGACGGCGGACGCGAATCCGGGGTCTCGCCGTCGAGCTTCACGCCCTGCACGTCGGGGATGTCGAGCGGGCTCGGCAGATAGTCGACCACCGCGTCGAGCAGCGGCTGGACGCCCTTGTTCTTGAACGCCGAGCCGCACACGATCGGCACGAACGCCATGGCGAGCGTACCCTTGCGGATCAGCTTCTTCAGCGTCGCGACGTCAGGCTCGTTGCCCTCGAGATACTGCTCCATTACCTCGTCGTCCTGCTCGACGACCATCTCGATCAGATCACTGCGATACTTGGCCGCCTTTTCGGCCATGTCCGCGGGGATGTCCTGATATTCGAACTTCGCGCCCAGGCTCTCCTCGAGCCAGATGATCGCGCGGTTCTGGACCAGATCAACCAGGCCCTTGAAGCCGCCCTCGATGCCGATCGGCAGATACAGCACGGCCGGGCGCGCGCCCAGGCGCTCGATGATCGAATCGACGCAGAAGTAGAAGTCCGCGCCGGTGCGATCGAGCTTGTTGACGAAGCACATGCGCGGCACGCCGTACTTGTCGGCTTGGCGCCACACGGTCTCCGACTGCGGCTCGACGCCGGCAACGCCGTCGAAGCAGGCGACCGCGCCGTCGAGCACGCGCAGCGAACGCTCGACCTCGATCGTGAAGTCGACGTGGCCCGGTGTGTCGATGATGTTGATCAGGTGCTCTTCACCCTTGCCGTCATCGGCCTTCCACTTGCAGGTGGTCGCCGCCGACGTGATCGTGATCCCGCGCTCCTGCTCCTGCTCCATCCAGTCCATCGTCGCGGTGCCCTCATGGACCTCGCCGATCTTGTAGGACTTGCCGGTGTAATAGAGGATGCGCTCGGTCGTCGTGGTCTTGCCGGCGTCGATGTGCGCCATGATGCCGATATTGCGATAGCGCTCGAGCGGATGGCTGCGGGCCATGATCGTGGGTTCCTTAGCGATGTGGGGAGCCGGACGATCCGGCTCCCCATCATATAGTGTGGTTTGTTACCAGCGGTAGTGGCTGAACGCGCGGTTCGCTTCCGCCATGCGGTGCGTGTCCTCGCGCTTCTTCACTGCATTGCCGCGGTTGTTGGAAGCGTCCAGCAGCTCGCCCGACAGGCGCGCCGACATGGTGTTCTCGCTGCGGTTGCGGGCCGAGGCGATGAGCCAGCGGATCGCGAGCGCCTGCGCACGCTCCGGACGGACTTCGACGGGGACCTGGTAGGTCGCACCGCCGACGCGGCGGCTGCGGACCTCGATGCCCGGCTTGATGTTGTTCAGCGCTTCGTGGAACACGCCCAGCGGGTCCTTCTTCGCGCGCTGCTCGACAACCTCGAGCGCCGAATAGACGATGCCTTCCGCGACGGACTTCTTGCCGTCCAGCATCACGCTGTTCATGAACTTCGACAGGACCTGATCACCATAGACGGGATCGGGCAGGATTTCCCGCTTCTCGGGACGACGACGACGTGCCATCTTGAATTTCCTTCTAAACTTCAGCCGGTCCGGAACCTGTCCGGGGCTTACTTTGGCTTACTTCGGACGCTTCGCGCCGTACTTGGAACGGCTCTGCTTGCGGTCCTTGACACCCTGGGTGTCGAGCACGCCGCGCAGAACGTGATAGCGCACGCCGGGAAGGTCGCGCACACGGCCGCCACGGATCAGGACCACCGAGTGCTCCTGCAAATTGTGGCCCTCGCCGGGGATGTACGAGATGACCTCGCGGCTGTTGGTCAGACGGACCTTGGCCACCTTGCGAAGCGCCGAGTTCGGCTTCTTCGGGGTCGTGGTGTACACGCGGGTGCAGACGCCGCGCTTCTGCGGGTTCTGCTCCATTGCAGGGACCTTCGACTTGGTCTTCTGCAGTTCGCGGCCCTTGCGGACCAGCTGGTTGATCGTCGGCATGAAGCCCTTCACCTTTTTCGTTACCGGTTGCCCGGCGGTTACTGTGCGGGAGCCCTGGTAGTGCAATACAAAAGGGCCTGGCGGGCGAACCCCCCGGCCCCAAGTCTCCGACACCGTTCAGCTCTTGCGCCACCCGGAACGCCGAAAAGCCGACAGAATCGACTCCCTGCCCCGGTGCGGAACGCGCGGCCTATACGCTTGCGGCCCTGGCCGGTCAATGGCGGCGCGAAGCCCGCTCACCGCGCCGAGGCGCGCGTTGCGCCCGGGCATAGCGCCGGCCGCTTGTCCAGCGGGGGCACGTGCCACAAATGGACGGTCGCGCCCCCTGCCCGTCGCGTCGCGTCCGGCTTCCAGTCGCCCATGTCGAACGCATGGCTGACGATCCGCGCGCCGGGCTTGAGCTGCGCGAGCAGCCGCGGGCACAGCCGGTAGTTGACCTCGGGCAGCAGGTACATGGTGACGACGTCCGCCGCCGACAGATCGGCTTTGAACAGATCGCCGGTCTCGAACCGCACCCGGTCGGCCACCCCGGCGCTTCGCGCGTTGGCCCGCGCCTTCCCGATCAGCACCGCGTCGAGATCGATCCCCAAGCCGCGCGCGCCGCGCTCGCGTGCCGCGGCGATCAGGATGCGCCCGTCGCCGGTGCCGAGATCGATGACGTGATCCCCCGCCTTGACCTCCGCCATCTCCAGCATCCGCGCGATCACTGCGGGCCGCGTCCCCTTGTACGGCACGTCGAGCCGGGGACCGCCGTTGAACAGCGTCTCGGCGGAGCAGCTCACCATCGTCGGCGACGCGCAGCGCCCCCCGATCGCGATCAGGCCGAGCACGACGATCGCGGCAAACGCGCCCGCGATGCGGATCAGCACGGGCGAGGACGGGATCGGCAAGACGGCCAGCCTGCTCCGAAATCCGCCACGATCCGCCATCCGCCCTCCACCTGCGGCGCCGCCTTGTCTTTAACCCGATTTTCAGGGCGGTCCGCCAAAGCCAGCCTATGCCGCCGCTGCCGATCCGTCCACCGATGCCCGCGCCCGCGATCTGGCTGGTCGCACTGGTCGCCGCGGTGCAGGCCTGGGTGCTCTGGCCGCTCTACACGCCGGACATGACCGCCTACCTCGTCCCCTGGCTGGAGACGATCCGCGCGCGCGGCGCAGCCTCGGCCTTTGCCGAGCCATTCTCCAACTACATGCCGAGCTATCTCTACCTGCTCGCGGCTGTGAGTCCGCTCGCCCAATGGCTCGACCCGATGAGCGTGATCAAATTGCTCTCGATCGCCGGGACTGTCGCGCTCGCCCTGTCGTTCCATCGCCTGCTGGGGGCACTCGCTGCGCCGCAGCGCGCGCAATGGGCGGCAGCGATCTTCGCTCTCCCCTCGGTCGCATTCAACGCGCTGCTGATGGGCCAGTGCGATGCCATCTATGTCGCCGCCTGCGTGATGGCGGTGGCGATGGCGCTCGAGCGCCGCCACGTCGCGATGTTCGCCTGGTGCGGCATCGCCGTCGCGTTCAAGGCGCAGGCGGTGCTGGTCGCGCCCCTCTTCCTCGCGCTCGCCATCCGCCGCCGGATGCCGTTCCATCATTGGCTCGCCGCGCCCGCCGCGTTGCTCGCGATGATGGCGCCTGCACTGATCGCAGGCTGGCCGCCCGCGGACCTCGCGACCGTCTATTTCCGCCAGGCCGGCACCTTCAGCAACGAGATCGCGCGCAACGCGCCCAACATCTGGTCGCTCGCCGGCGCGATCACGCCCGAGCATGCCCCGAAGCTGTTCGCCCTCGCGCTCGCCGCCGCGCTCGGCGCCTCCGCGGCCTTCGTAGCGCGGATGCAGGTGGTGCGCTTCGACAAGGCCGGGCTGGTCGGCATGGCCGCGCTCGCCGCGCTTTTGACCGCCGGATTGCTCCCGCGCATGCACGAGCGCTATTTCCTGCTCGCCGACATCCTCACCTTCGCCTTCGCGATATCACGCGGCACGCGCGGCGCCTTCACGCTCGCCGCGCTGGTCCAGCTCGGCTCGACCGCAGCGATCATCGGCTATCTGGGAGTCGGCATGCCGATGGTCGCGATCGGCGCGCTGTGCATGATCGCCGCGACATGGATCCTCGCGCAGCCCCTGATTGCCCCTCACGCGAATGATAATCGCGACGGATCGCATCGAATCCCGCCCCCGCACGGGCTGCGCGGAACGCTGCACTTTGATATGATGTAGGCGCCGGTCGCATGACCGCGGGGGAGTAGCACCTATGTTCGGGACCAGGATTCGTGACGACCGGCCGGCCACGCCGCTGGCGAACGGAAGCAACGGCAGCGCCCGCCGCGGCATGTTCTCCGTGATCGGCGCCGACGTCGTCATCTCGGGCAACGTCCAGGCCAGTGCCGAGCTGCACGTCGAAGGCCGGATCGAGGGCGATGTCGATTGCGCCGGGCTGATCCAGGGCGCCGAAAGCCACATCGTCGGCGGCGTCACTGCAGAGAGCGCCCGCATCGCCGGCGCGATCGAGGGCACGGTCCGCGTGCGCCAGCTCACCGTCGAGCGCACCGCGCGCATCACCGGCGACGTCGAATATGAGAACATCACGATCGAGAATGGCGGTCATATCGACGGCCGCATGCGGCGCATCGGGGCCACCACCGTGACCATCACCCCGCTGATCGGCAGCGACGCCCCGCGCGCGCCCCTCGCGACCACGGTCGAGGCGGCCGCCGGCTGACCGTCACTTGAGGGGGTCATGCCCCCAGTTCATCAGCGAATAGCGCCAGCGCGAGGTGGGGATCCGGAACGCCTCATGCGGCCCCTGCCCGCGATGCCGCCGCACGAAGCCGACCACCTTGCGCATGTGCGCATAGTCGCCCCCATCCAGCTCGGCCTGCTTCGTGCGCAGGATCGCCACGATCCGCCGTCCCGACGCGTGCCCGACGCTCTCGCTCGCACCGTCGCGCTTGAATCCGACCTTGCGGCTCTCTTCGGTCTCGAGCCAGTCCTCGATCTCGCCCGCGGTCATGTTCACCGCCTCGTGGAAATTCTTCCACACCGTTTCGTGGTCGTCCTGCTTCGCCATGCCGACCTCAACGCGGCGATCGCCGTCCGGTTCTCGCCTGTATCCCGAACGGGCTGATCGCCGTGCGTCAGACCTTGCGGCCGAAGGTCGGGCGCGGCGTGGCAGCGTCCGGAACCTCGAACGACGCTTCGCCCGCCGCCTTCTTCTCGAGATAGCGGGCGATCAACGCGTCCGCATCGAAACTTCCCGGTGCCGCGCCGGCGGGCATCTTCGGGCGCTTGGGCTTGGCCGCGGCGCCGCTCGCCAGCCGCAGCAGCTTGAGCAGGAGCGGGATGCCGAGCGCCAGACTGACCGCGCCCAGGCCTAGGATCATCGGCATCAGCTGTTGCTGCACCGCCTCGCCCATCGTCTGATTGACGCGATAGAGATAGATCGCCAGCCCGGCGAACCAGAAGACAGGGACGATCCCCAACACCGCCTTTGCCGACATGCCATGCTCCCGCAAATCGTGCGGGAACATGGCACGGCTTCACCAATAAAGGCTGAACGCCGCAACGGCTGCCCGGACGGCCGCAAGCCGCCGGGCGAGGCGTCACATCGAACTGACGTGCTTCAGATGGCCCTCGACTACCTTGGCGGTGTCGCCCGCGAAGGTCTTGAGCGACGGGACGTCGCCATTCGCCGCATAGCCCTGAAGCGCTGCCAGCGCCTTTTGATGCGCCGCGACCTGCTGCTCCTTGTAGAGCGTATCGAACGCCGCACCGCTCGCGCCGCGCAACGCCTCGAGGTTGGCGGTCTGCTCGGCGTTCAACGCGGGGTTGGGCGTGATCGCGGGATCAGCCTTGCCCGCCGCGTCCTTGAGCTTGGCGGTCGAGCTTGTGTGATCCTTGACCATCGTCGCGGCGAATTCCTTCACCGCCGCGCTCTCCGCCTTTTCCTGGGCCAGCTTGGAGGATTCGATCTCATAAGCGTCGCTCGCCGCGGCGGCGTCGGCGAACTGCTGGCCGCTCATCGCCATCGGTGCGTCGGCCATGTTGGCAGCCATATTGTCGCCCATCATGGTTTCGGCTTCGGGGACCGCCATATTGGACGCACCGGCGGCGTTGCTCGTTTCGTTGCTGCCACACGCCGCCAGCGCCAGCGCGGGCAGCGAAATTAACATAAGTTTATGTTTCATGGGGATTTCCCTCCTGTGGACCGGGCGCGAACGCCCGGCCCTTCGCGAGGGTTCCCCGGCTGCCGAGATTCAGGCCGGAAGCCGTACCCGATCAGATGTGCAGTGCGCGCCCGTAAGCTGAGAGCACCGCCTCGTGCATCGTCTCGCTGATCGTCGGGTGCGGGAACACCGTCTCCATCAGCTCGGCCTCGGTGGTCTCCAGCGTCTTGCCGACGGTGTAGCCCTGGATCATCTCGGTCACCTCGGCGCCGATCATGTGCGCACCGAGCAGCTCGCCGGTCTTGGCGTCGAACACGGTCTTCACGAAACCCTCGGGCTCGCCGAGCGCGATCGCCTTGCCGTTGCCGATGAAGGGGAAGTTGCCGACCTTCACCTCATAGCCCGCTTCCTTCGCCTTGGCCTCGGTCAGGCCGACGCTGGCGATCTGCGGGTGGCAATAGGTGCAGCCCGGGATGTTGCGCGGGTCCATCGCATGCGGATGCTTGCCCGCAATCGCCTCGGCCGCGATCACGCCCTCATGGCTCGCCTTGTGCGCCAGCCACGGCGGCGCGGTGATGTCGCCGATCGCGTAGAGGCCGTCGATATTGGTCCTGCAGTCCGGCCCGGTCTTGAGGAAGCCGCGCTCGTCGACATCGACGCCCAGTTCCTTGAGGCCGATGTCGCTGGTGTTGGGCACGATGCCGATCGCGACGATGACATGGCTGAACTGCCCGTCCACCGCCTTGCCGTCCTTTCCGGTGATCGTCGCCTTCACGCCGTTCGCGTCGGTGGCGATCTTGTCGACCTTGGCGCCCGTCATGATCGTCATGCCCTGCTTCTTGAGCGCCTTCTCAAGATGCGCGGAGATGTCGGCATCCTCGACCGGCACGATGCGGTCGAGCATCTCGACCACCGTCACCTCGGCACCCATATCGTTGTAGAAGCTCGCGAATTCGATGCCGATCGCACCCGATCCGATGACCAGCAGCTTCTTGGGCATCTCCTTGGGCGTCATCGCGTGGCGATAGGTCCACACCTTGTTGCCGTCGGCGGGCAGGTTCGGCAGGTCGCGGGCGCGGGCGCCGGTGGCGAGGATGATGTTCTTCGCGGCCAGCTCAGTCGTCTTGCCGTCCTCCGCCGTGACGCTGAGCTTGCCCTTCCCCGTCAGCTTGCCGGTGCCGAAATGCACCGCGATCTTGTTCTTCTTCATCAGGTGCGTAACGCCCTGATTGAGCTGCTTGGCTACCCCGCGCGAGCGCTTGACCACCGCTTCCAGATCCGCGCTGATCTTCTCGGCTGCGAGGCCGTAGTCCTTGGCGTGCTGCATGAAGTGGAAGATCTCGGCCGAGCGCAGCAGCGCCTTGGTCGGGATGCAGCCCCAGTTCAGACAGATGCCGCCCAGCAGCTCGCGCTCGATGATCGCGGTCTTGAGGCCCAGCTGGCTCGCCCGGATCGCGGCGACATAGCCGCCGGGTCCCGAACCGAGCACGATCACGTCATAGGATTCAGCCATTGTCTTCTAGAGCCCCTGGGGAATGAGGATTGAACGATAGATAGGTTGGGCGGGCGGCCTGCGCATCAGCCCTCCACCGGCCGCGGCTTGCGGTCGTCGCCCACCGCGACGAAGGTGAAATTGGCCTGCGTCACCAGCTCGCGCTCCTCGCCGTGGCGGCCGCGGCGCCAGGCCTCGACGTCGATCTTCATCGAGCTGCGGCCGACCTTGGTGAGCGCGGCATAGACCGACACCTCGTCGCCGACGAACACCGGCGCGTGGAACTGCATCGCGTCCATCGCCACCGTCACCGCCCGACCCTTGGCCCGGCGCGCGGCGACCAGGCCGGCGGCCATGTCCATCTGCCCGATCAGCCAGCCGCCGAAGATGTCGCCATAGGCGTTGGCGTCGGCGGGCATGGTGGTGACGCGGATCGTCGGCTCGAAGGCGGGCGGGTCGCGGTCAGGCATCGCCGGCGTCCTTCCCACTGTCGTCGGCTGCAACCGCGCGCCGCATCGGCCCGATGCCCATCACGATGACGCACGCGATCGCCACCGCCGTCACCAGCCACACGTCGCGCGCGGCCAGCGGATAGGCCCAGGCCGAAAGCGCGCCGATCAGCAGCGCGACCGCGATTCCCGCGGCGATGTGCAGGGCTTCGGTGAGGACGCGCACGGCGCCCTCAGGCCAGCAGGCCCATCGGCGACTCGACGAGCGCCTTGAACACCTTCATCAGCTCGGCGCCGTCGGCCCCGTCCACCGCGCGGTGGTCGAAGCTGCCGGTCGCCGACATCACCGTCGCGACGCCCAGCGCGTCGTCGACGATGTACGGCCGCTTCTCGCCCGCGCCGACCGCCAGGATCATCGCCTGGGGCGGGTTGATCACCGCGTCGAACTGCTTGATGCCGAACATGCCCATGTTCGAGATGCTGGCAGTGCCACCCTGATATTCCTCGGGCTTGAGCTTCCCTTCCTTCGCGCGCTCGGCCAGCTCCTTCATCTGGGTCGAGATCGACGCGAGGCCGATATTCGCGGCGTCGCGGATGATCGGGGTGATCAGGCCGGTCGGCGTGGAAACGGCCACCGAGATGTCCGAGCGGTTATACTTGACCAGCTTGTCGCCGGCATAGGTGACGTTGCACTTGGGCACCTGAGCCAGCGCGACGGCCAGCGCCTTGATCAGCATATCGTTGACCGAGAGCTTCACGCCGCGCCCTTCCAGGCTCTTGTTGAGCTGGCCGCGCAGCTTGAGCAGCGCATCGAGCTGGACGTCGACGGTGAGGTAGATGTGCGGGATCGTCTGCTTCGCCTCGGTCAGGCGGCGCGCGATCGTCTTGCGAATGTTGCTGAGCTTCTCTTCCTCGTGCGGGATGCTCTCGTCGTACCAGACCGAGGCAGGCGCAGCGGCCGGAGCCGCAGCAGCGGGCGCCGCCGTCGCAGGCGCCGCAGCCGGTGCAGCAGGCGCCGCGCCGGGCTTCGCGCCCTCGACGTCGGCCTTGACGATCCGGCCGTTCGGTCCCGATCCGCTCACGCTGCTGAGGTCGACGCCCTTCTCGGCTGCGATGCGGCGCGCCAGCGGGCTCGCCTTGACGCGATCGCCGCTCGCCGCCGGGGCGGAAGCGGAGGCCGGAGCGGGCGCAGCGGCAGGCGCCGGCGCGGCCTTCGCTTCTTCCTTGGGCGCTTCGGCAGCCTTGGGCGCCTCGGCCTTCGGCGCCGCGACCGACGACGCATCCTCGCCCTCGCCCGCCAGCACCGCGATCACGGTGCCGACCTTCACGCCGTCGGTGCCCTCGGCCACGACGATCTTGGCGATCACGCCCTCATCGACCGCCTCGAACTCCATCGTCGCCTTATCGGTCTCGATCTCGGCCATCAGGTCGCCGGCCTTGACCGTGTCGCCTTCCTTCACCAGCCATTTGGCGAGGGTGCCCTCCTCCATCGTCGGGGAAAGGGCAGGCATCTTGATGTCGATCGACATGGGTGGGGAGGATCCTGTCGCAGGGTGGTGGTTTCGGCCCTCCCTTGCGCGATGAACGGCGCGGGTCAACCCTCCCGCGCCCGTCAACCTCTTGCGCTGCACGCCTTCCCGCGTCACCACCATGGGGAAACGGGAGGGGATAGTTTCATGCGCACCTATCTTGTGGTGATCGACGAGAGCCCCGAAGCGCAGATCGCCCTGCGCTTCGCGGCACGCCGCGCGGTCAAGACCGGCGGCGGGGTCGAGATTCTCTCGCTGATTCCCAAGCCCGATTTCGTCCAGTGGGGCGGCGTGATGGCGACGATCGAGGAAGAGGCCCGCCAGCGTGCCGAGGCGCTGGTCGCGGGTGCCGCGGGCACGCTGATCCAGGAATCGGGCCTCAAGCCCACCATTACCGTGCGCGAGGGCGACGGTCCCAGGATCATCCGCGAGCTGATCGACGCCAATCCCGAAATCGCCGCGCTCGTCCTCGGCGCCGCGACCGGCGGCAAGCCCGGCGCGCTCGTCACGCACTTCACCAGCGGCGACATGGCTGCCCTACCCGTCCCGCTGATGCTGATTCCCGGCAGCCTCGACCGCGACGCGATCGACCGGCTAAGCTGATCCCCATGCGAACCCTTCCCTTGCTCGCGCTGCTCGCCGCAGCCCCCGCCGCCGCTCAAGAATCCCCCAGCCCCGAACGCCTCAAGGCGGACGTCGAGAAGCTGGTCAGCTTCGGCACGCGCCACACTTTGTCCTCCGCGACCGATCCGGTGCGCGGCATCGGCGCCGCGCGCAAATGGGCGGCGGACGAGCTCAACCGCATCGGCGAGGCGTGCAAGTGCATCGAGGTCGCCAACATCGCCCGCACCTTTACCGGCCCGCGCGCGCCAAACGGGGTCGAGATCGTCAACGTCCTCGGCTTCCAGGCGGGCGAGGATCCCAAGCGCGTCGTGATCGTCCAGGGCCATATCGATTCGCGCGTCAGCGACGTGATGAACTCCACCGCCGATGCCCCCGGCGCCAATGACGACGCATCGGGCGTCGCGCTGGTGATCGAGGCTGCGCGCATCCTCTCGAAGCAGAAGCACAAGGCGACGATCATCTACGCCGCCCTTTCCGGCGAGGAGCAAGGGCTGATGGGCGGCACCCTGCTTGCCGAGACCGCCAAGGAGCGCGGCTGGACGGTGATCGCGGTGCTCAACAACGACATCGTCGGCGGCACGATGGGCCAGAACGGCGTGCGCGTCGCCGATCGCGTGCGCGTCTTCTCCGAAGGCATTCGCGCGTCCGATACGCTCGAGGAGCAGCTCCGCCGCCGCGGTGATGGCGGCGAGGATGACGGCCCCAGCCGCGCGCTGGCCAAGGCGATCGACAAGGTCGCCGACGGGATGCGCGAGCAGGACAAGGGCGCCCTCGACGCCTTCATCGTCCGCCGCCCCGACCGCTTCGGCCGCGGCGGCGACCATGAGCCCTTCCTGCGCCTCGGCTATCCCGCAATCCGCTTCTCGGTCGGCACCGAGCATTACGACCAGCAGCACCAGGATCTGCGGACCGAGAATGGCCGCGTCTATGGCGACACGATCGACAAGATGGACTTCCCCTATTTGGCGAAGGTCACCGCGCTCAACGTCGCGACGATCCGCCGCCTCGCCAACGCCCCCGATGCGCCGTCAAGCGTGGTGCTCGATGGCGCGCTCTCGCATGACATCAAGGTCAAGTGGAACCCGGTCGCGGGCGCGAAGGGCTATCGCGTCTACTGGCGCCGCAACGACATGCAGGACTGGACCGACGTGCGCGGCGTCGCCGGGCTGACCGAGACGGTGCTCAAGGACATCCCGGTCGACGACCATTTCGTCGGCGTCTCGGCGGTCGCCGCAGACGGCAGCGAGAGCATCGTCACCTTTGGCACCCGCCCGCCGCGCTGACACAGCCCTAATCGATCCTCCCCCGCCAGGGGGAGGTGGCAGGCGCAGCC
>NZ_DASWTG010000093.1:0-6114 GCF_036402235.1 Sphingomonas sp.
TCCGTCGCGAGCCTGTCACACCCCGCCGCTGCGCCCACGGCAGCAGGAACACCATCGCCGCCGCGATCAATCCGCCCAGCCCCATCGTGAGCGACACCGCGAGCAGGCTGCTCCCGCTCGCGAACAAGGCCCCCGCGACGACTGGCCCGACCGCCGATCCGCCGCGCCCCATGCCGATCACGAACCCCGTCCCGCTCGCGCGCAGCGCCGCCGGATAGGTCTGGGCAAGGATCGGATAAAGGCCGACCACCCCGGCGTTGATGAAGAAGGCCGCCACGGCCGCGGTCGCCGACAGCCGCACCAGATCGGCGCCCGCCAGCCCGAACGCGCCGATCGCGACGAAGCCGAGGAGCATCGCCCCGCCCACCAGCGGCCGAAGGTTGAAGCGCTGGCTCAGCAGCCCGATCAGCACCGCGCCGGTGAGGTTGCCGACATTGGCCCAAACCAGCACCCGCCCCGCCTGCGCCGCATCGAAGCCTAGGTCGACCACGATCTTCGGGATCCATTTCTGGATATAGTAGAAGAACAGGATCTGCGCGAAATAGGCGATCGTCAGCAGGATCGTGACCCAGCGGAAATCGCGCGAGAAGAGCGACGCGATCGACGGCTTCACCCGCACCTCAGGCAATGCGGGCAATGCACCCACCGCCGCATGCCCCAGCCGCGCGAGCGTGCGGTTGATCGTCTCAAGCGCCCTGGCGGGACGCCGCGCGATCAGCGATTCGATCGACTCCGGCAGGAACAGCACCGCGAGCGGGATCATCGCCGCGCTCGCCACCCCGCCGAGCATGAACACCGACCGCCAGTCCCCGGTCGAGGCGAGCAGCGCCGACGCCACCAGCCCGCCCAGGATCGCCCCGGTCGAATAGCCGGCGATATTGAGCGCGACGTTGAGCCCGCGCCGCTTGTCGTTCGAGAATTCCGCGACCATCGCGCTGGTCGAGGACAGCATCCCACCGATGCCGATCCCGGTCAGGAAACGGATCGCCGACAGCATCTCCACCCCGCTCGCCGCCGTCGCGGCGAACATCCCCGCGGTCATCACCGTCAGGCAGCCGAGGATCGTCGGCCGCCGCCCGATGCGGTCGGCGACATTGCCGATCAGCACCGATCCCGCCGCCATGCCGAGCAGCTCCATCGACAGCACCACGCCCAGCGTCGCCTTGTCCACGCCCCACTCGGCGGCGATCCCCGGCGCGGCGAAGCTGATCGCCAGCACGTCGAAGCCGTCCAATGCGTTGAGCGCGATGCACAAGGCGACCACCACGATCTGCAGCCGGTGCATCGGCGCGGCCGCAATCGCCGCGCGGGGGTCGTCGGTCATCTGCCTCTCCTGGCGGGCGCGTGCCGTGGCCGCCCCGATCGTTGGTTATGGTTTGTCGACGCGTGTGAGCGCCTTACAAATCCTCCCCCGCCAGGGGGTGGTGGCGCCGAAGGCGACGGAGGGGGAGGACGGCGGCCGGGTCGAACATCCGAACGACATCGCCCCCCGCCCCGTCCGTCAGCCCTCGTCTGCGCGAGGCCTGCCACCTCCCCTTGGCGGGGGAGGATTGAAATCACCCCAGCCGTTTCAACTGCTCGCGCACCGCCGCCGCCATCTCCGGCCGCCGCTCGAGGCAGCGCGACACCGGCCCGACCACCACGACCGACAGCCGCCGATCGCTCCCCGGCAGCGGCATCGCGACGCCGGCCAGATCGGGCGTGTACTCGGTATTGCTCTGGTGCCAGCCCATTTCCGCCGCTTCCGCCAGCCGCGCCTCGACGGCCTCGGCTCCCACCGGCGTGGTCGGCGCATAGGCGACGAAGTCGATCTTGCGGTACAGTTTCTCGCGCTCCTCGCGCGGCATCTGCGCCAGCAGCGCGCGCCCGGCCGAGGTCGCGTGGATCGGCACCCGGTCGCCGACCTTGGCGAAATAGCGCACCGGCTGGCGCGACTCCGCGACGTCGACGAAGGTCGCGAACACCCCCGCGGGCGCCGCGATCGCCACCGTCTCGCCGGTCGCTTCCATCAGGTCCCTGGCCAGCCGCTGGAACTTCTCGGGCAGCGGCTCCGCCCGCGCCACCGCCTCGGCCAGCAGCAGCCAGCGCGGACTCGGATAATAGGCGCCCCGCCCGCGCGGCTCGTAGAGATAGCCCATCGACGCCAGCGTGCCGATCAGCTTGAAGGTGCTCGAGCGCGGCCAGCCAAGCTCGTCCGCCATCTCCGCGGGCGTCGCCGGGCGCAGGCGGCGCGCGAAATATTCCAGCACTTCTAGCGCGTTGGCGGCCTGTCGGACGGTGTTCATGCCAGCCATATGGCGCAAGCGCCTTCCCCGGAAAAGCGTTCAGCCGGTCCGGGCGCCGCGCCACGCTCAGCGCGCCGTGAAGCCGCCATCGACCGGCAGCGCCACGCCGGTGACGAAGCTCGCCTCGTCGGAGGCCAGCCACAATGCCGCATCGGCAATCTCCCCCGCCTGGACCAGCCGCCCCATCGGCACGTTGGCGATCAGCTTCGCCTCGTTCGCCGCCGCTTCGGCCGGATCGCCGCTGCGGCCAGTGAAGCCGACTTTCATCGGCGTGTCGGCAAGTCCGGGGCACACCACGTTGACGCGGATCTTGTCGCCCGCCAGCGCCAGCGCGAGGCTCTTGGTCAGCCCGACCACGCCCCATTTCGCGGCCGAGTAGATCGGGCTCATCATCGACCCCACCAGGCCCGAGACCGATGCGGTGAAGATGATCGATCCCCCGCCCCGCTTGCGCATATACTGCGCCACTTGCCCGGCCCCCAGCGCCGCCGCGGTGACATTGAGGTCGATCGCCTTGCGATAGGCGTCAAGGTCGAGATTCTCGACCGATGCCGGCCCCGGCATCCCGGCATGCGCCCACAGGATATCCGCCCCGCCCAGCCATTGCGCGGCGCTATGGATGCTGCCCTTGGCGTCCTCGGGATCGAGCAGGTCGGCGGTGATCCCCGTCACCTTGTCCGCGCCGAACTCAGCAACCAGCGCGTCGAGCGCCTCACGGTTGACGTCGATCGCGGCCACCTGCGCGCCCTCGCGCACGAAGCGTTCGACCCCCGCCCGGCCCATGCCCGATGCGGCGGCGGTGACGATGGCGAGCTTGCCGTTCAGGCGCATGCTAGATCCTTTCTTATTCCTCCCCCAACGGGGGACGGGGACCGCCGAAGGCGGTGGAGGGGCGCCCCGCAGAGGGCGTTCCCAGATCACAGCGTTCACCGCCGTCTGCGCGGCGGCCCCTCCGTCACCGCTTCGCGGCGCCACCTCCCCCGATGGGGGAGGAATGAAGAACCTCGCGCACCATTCAACCCGCAAACGGATCGGGGAATTTCCCCGTCGTGGAAACAATGGTGGTCTTGGTCTCGAGGAACGGATCGAGCCCCTCGATCCCGTTCTCGCGGCCCCAGCCGCTCGCCTTCACGCCGCCATAGGGGGTGGACCAGCGGATGTAGCGATAGGTGTTGACCCACACCATGCCGGCCTCGATTCGCGCCGCCACGCGATGAGCCCGCCCGGTGTCGCCCGACCACAGCCCCGCGGCGAGGCCATAGGGCGTCGAGTTGGCGATCGCGACCGCCTCGTCCTCGCCCTCGAACGGGATGATCGCGGCGACCGGCCCGAAAATCTCCTCCTGCGCGATCCGCATGTTCGCGGAGACCCTGGCGAACACCGTCGGCTCGACGAAATAACCGCCCGAGAGGCCATCGCGGTCGATCCGGTTGCCGCCCGCGACCAGCTCTGCGCCCTCACCCTTGCCGATCCCGACATAGGACAAGGTCTTGTCGAGCTGCTGCGCATGCGCCTGCGGCCCCATATGCGTCGCCGGGTCGAGCGGCATGCCCACGCGCACGCGCCCCGCCCGCTCGCGGAACGCCTCGACCACGCGATCATAGACCGGCCGCTCGACCAGAACGCGGCTGCCCAACGCGCAGCTCTGCCCGCACAATGCCCAGGCCGAACCCGTCGCGGCGTTGAGCGCATTCTCGATATCCGCATCGGCGAAGATGATGTGCGGCGCCTTACCCCCAAGCTCGAAGGTGCAGCGAGTCAGCGTGTCCGCGCCCGCCTTCAGGATCGTCTTCGCAGTCGATCCCTCGCCGGTGAAGCTGATCTTGGCGACGTCGGGATGCTCGACCAGCCGCGCGCCCGCAACCGGCCCGTCGCCCGGCACGACATTGACCACGCCGGGCGGAAACCCCGCCACCTCGAACAGCCTCGCCAGCGCCAGCGACGAAGCCGGAGTCGATTCCGCGGGCTTCAGCACCACCGTGCAGCCCGCTGCCAGCGCCGGCCCCAGCTTCCACGCCGCCGCCATCATCGGCACGTTCCACGGCGTGATCGCGCCGACCACGCCGACCGGATGCCGCGTGGTGAAGGCGTGGACGCTGTCGTCCATCGGGATCGTCCGCCCGCCCAGCTTGTCGGCGAGCGAGGCGAACCAGTGATAATATTGGCTGTGCAGCCCGATATCGCCGCGCGATTCCCGCACTGCCCGGCCATTGTCGCGCGTCTCGATTGCGGCCAGGGCATCGACCTGCGTCGCATAGAGATCGGCGAATTTCCGCAGTAGCGCCGCCCGCTCCCAAGGCGGCATCCTGCGCCACGGCCCCTCGAACGCCGCCTTCGCCGCGGCCACGGCGCGGTCGATGTCCGCCGCACCGCCATAGGCGACGTCGCCCCAAGGCTCGCCCGTCGCCGGATCGATGCTCGGCCGAACGCCACCATCGGTCGGCGCCACCCATTCCCCGCCGATGAACAGCCTGTCGAACGCAAACCCGTCGAGCATCCCGACTCCAGTTAATTTCTATTTGTGGACCAATTTGTCTCTGTATAGGAATTAATGTCAAGAAGAGGAGACGGGTAATGCTGCCGCTGCTGGAGGGGATTCGGGTCATCGAGGTCGGCGCGGTGGTGCTCGGCCCCTATGCGGGGCAGATCCTCGCCGACCTCGGCGCCGAAGTGATCAAGGTCGAACCGCTCGAGGGCGACATCGCCCGCAACGCGCATCCTTCGGGCACGGGCGGCGGCGCGCTGTTCGTCAACAACAATCGCAACAAGCGCATGCTCGCGCTCGACCTGAAGGCACCCGAAGGCCGCGCCGCGCTCGCCCGGCTGATCGGCACCGCCGACGTGCTGTTCCACAATATGCGCGTCGACGCCGCCGAACGCCTCGGCCTCGGCTTCGACGCGGTCGCCGCGATCAACCCGCGCATCGTCCATTGCGCCGCGATCGGCTTCGGCCAGCGCGGCCCCTATCGCGACCGCCCCGCCTTCGACGACATCATCCAGGCGGCGAGCGGCATCGCCGGCCTCGCCACCGCCACCGGCGGCGACCCGCGCTTCGTGCCGACGATCCTCGCCGACAAGGTCGCCGCGCTCCACGCCGTCTACGGCATCCTCGCCGCGCTCGTCGCGCGCGCCAATGGCCGGGAAGGGCCGATCCAGGTCGAGGTGCCGATGTTCGAGGCGCTCGCCGCCTTCCTGCTCAACGAGCATCTCGCCGGCGCGACCTTCGCCGATGACGGCGCGGTCGGCTACCCCCGCCTCCTCTCGCCCGACCGCCGCCCGTTCCAGACGGCGGACGGCTGGATCGCCGTGCTCCCCTATACCGACCGTCAATGGCGCGTCTTCCTCGCCGAAATCGGCCGCGAGGATATCGCGGCACAGGCTTGGTTCGCCGACCCCCGCCAGCGTCAGGCCCATATCGGCGAGCTCTACGCACTCGTCGCCGCCGCGCTCCCCGCCCGCACCACCGCCGCCTGGATCGAAGCGCTCGAGGCCCGCGACGTCCCTTGCTCCAAAGTCAGCGGGATCGATGACCTGCTCAGCGACCCGCACCTCGCCGAGACCGGCTTCTTCGACGTGCCTCCCGACTATCCCGCGGGCGTGGTCCGCACCCTGCCCCAGCCGGTCCGCTACGACGGCATCGCGACCTCACCCGACACCGCCCCGCGCGCGCTCGGCGCGGACAGCCGCGCAGTGCTGGGCGAATGCGGCTACGATACCGGTGAGATCGAGAGACTGATCGCGAGCGGGATAGTTCAGTCGAATTGAGATCGACAAATTCCTCCCCGGTACGGGGAGGTGGCATCGCGCAGCGATGACGGAGGGGCCGCCG